>CAYOAL010000008.1:0-141989 GCA_964401935.1 uncultured Polyangiaceae bacterium | reverse complement strand
CCAGCGGACGTCGCTGTACACGTCGGCGGGGATGCTCATCCCGGCCGTGCCGAGGGTCACGGTGATGGCGGGCGGGATCTCGCGGTCGACGTTGTAGCGCTCGGCGAGGACCTCGAGGCTCACGTCCACCGTGGCCCCGGGCGCGAGGTCGTCGAGCGGGAGCGACGCCGGCTCCGCGGCGAGGGTGTCGTCGGCGACCACCGTGAGGGTGAGCCCCGTCGCGAGGGTCGCGCCCTGGTTCGCCACGGTGGCTTGCAGGGTGTAGGTCCGTCCCTCCAGCAGATCCGTCACGTCGGCCGAGGGCCCATCGGTGAAGGTGTCGTCGGCGTCGACGAACGCGAGGGCGGTCAGCAGCGCGTCGGGCTCCCCGGGCGTTCCGCAGCTGGGGCCGGTGGCGAACCCTTCGGCGGGCGCCTGCTCGATGCGGGCCTCGGTCTGTGGACCGTAGATGCCGTCCTCGTCGATGAGGTCGTCGGGGTGGTTGAGGTTCCACAGCTGTTGGAACGCGAGCACGCCGAGCGCCCGGTGATCGACGGCGCCCGGCCCTTCGTAGTCGAAGTGCACCGGATCGCTCGGGCCGAGCCAGTCGAAGCCCTTGGCCTCGAGGATCGGTCGCCACGCGTCGTACTGCTGGATGTCGATGGCGAGGCCCGTCTCGTGGTTGGAGTTGCCGGGAGACGCGGCGAGGCCGATCCCGCAGGTGCCGGCCTGATACCAGCGATACAAGAGGTATTGCTGGGCCACCGTGCGGAGCATCGAGTTCACCTGCATCGCCATGCCCGGGTTCTCGGTCAGCGCGGCCGTGAGCGCGTCGCGCGCTGGCTCCTCGAGGTAGGGCAGCACCGCGGCCCCGAACGTGACGTTGGGGGTGGCGGCGAGGGTGCTGAAGGCCCCCGGCTCGATGCAGTTGCCCTGGCCGATGATCTGGACGCTGAGGGCCGCGATCTGCGACGTCGAACAACCCGCGGTCACCGCCTCCTCGACCGTGAGCGACGCGCGCGCCTCGCCGAGCGGCTCGGGATCCTCGGGGGGAGCGGTACAGCCGACGAGCGCACAGAGGCCAACGATGGGGAGGGAGCGCGTCACGGGCCCATTGTCCGGATCTGGGCCCCGTCGTCAACCGCGCCGTCTCCCCCCGGCGGGCGCACCGGGGCCCGGTCAACCGTCCGGGAGGGGCGGGCGCTCGAGGCCGCAGGCGGCGGCGACCCCGTCGCGGTACGTCTTCCAGGCGGTGAGGGTGCGCTGCATCGCGCTCACGATGACATCGTGACGGTGGGGCTCGACGTGCTCGCGGATGACCCGCCAAGCCGCGGCCCGGTGCTCGCCTTCCACGGTGCGGTGGGCCTTGGTGAGGGCGAGGTGCTCGGGACGGAGGCCGTAGTGCAGCACGAGGGGGTGCTGCTCGAGTGGGGGCACCGGGCGACGTTCGGCGCGCGGATCGATCTCGCCGCGCTCGTAGCGGGTGCCCTCCAGGAACAGCGTCGACACCGCCGCTGCCACGTCCCACCCGTGACGCGTCACCGCGTCGTCGAGGTGCGCGCGGTAGGCTGCGGCCTCGGGCAAGAGCGTCACCGCCTCGAAGCGGCCGAGGTCCATGCCGAGACCGCGCGGAACCTCCAGGAACAGCTCGGGGTGGGGACGCCCCGCCACGAGCGCCCCTGTCTCCTCTTCGTAGACATTCTCGATGAGCTCGCGTCGCACCGCGGCGATCGGGCACTGCACGTAGGCTTGGGCGACCAACACCGGGAAGTCGCGCACGTAGGTGGCGTACTCCTGCTCGAGGTGGATGTGCAGCCGGTCGGCAGCCACACGACCGCTCGTGAACAGCGGCCACGCCCAGTGGTCTTTCTGCTCCATCACCGTGAGCAGCGCCTCGACGAACGCGTCCTTGTGCACGTCGCTCGCTTACCAAACCTGCGGACGGTGGGTGAACTTCCTGCCGGCTCACAGGTGCTCGGCCAAGAACGCGGCGATGGCCTTCGCGGTGATCGCGTCCACCGCGTCCTGCGTGGTCTCTTGGCGCTTCAGCCACGTCTTGGTGCAACAGAGCGAGTGGTCGCCCGTCTCCACCACGTGGAGCGCGTGGGGCGCGGTCATCGACGTCCGCACCGCGTCGAGCTCGTCGAGTGGACAGAGTGGATCGCGGGTGCCTTGGACGAACATCACCGGGGCACGGAGCGCGAGCAGCACCTCGTCGCGTCGCGCGCGCGCGCCCGTCTTGGCCTTTCCGGGGCTCAAGAGCGGGTAGCCGAGGCAGACGAGCGCGTCCACCGGGCGCTCGAGCGACACGTGGCAGCCGAGGCGACCTCCCATCGACTTACCGATCAACACCACTGGCCCGTCCCACCCGGCCCGGTGGGCGGCGAGGGCGGCCGCGTGCTCGGCCAGCAGCCGCTCGAAGCGATCGGGGCGCCGCCGCCCCTCGCGCATGAAGGCGTAGTCGAAGCGCACCACCTCTCCGAGCGCGCCGAGCCGCTCGGCCCAGCGCACCATCCACGACGAGCTCGAGCCCGCGCCTGCCCCATGGGCGAAGAGCAACAAAGGCCTCGGCGGCCTGGTACCCGTTGCCTTCGGTGCCCGACGCGGTTTGGGTTTCGCCGCCGCGCTCGCGCGCGTCGGATGGGAGTCGGGGCGGCTCCGCGGTCGAGCACGCGTGCGCGCGCGTGGCTCATCCAGGCCCGCGCTCGCCGAGGTCGTCGGCTCGGGGACGGGCGCCGCCCGGCGCGCGTTGGCCTTGCGCTCATCGAGCTCCTCCAGCGTCTTTGGCCAGTCTCCGTGGAGCAGGCGCGATAGCGCGCGATCCGCGAGCAGCTTGCCGTCGGTCTGGCAGGTGGGGCAGTAGTTTACCTCGCTCTCGCCGCGGACGATGCGCTGCACGGGCGTGCCGCACACCGGGCAGGGCGCCTTGAACTTGCCGTGCACCGCCATCTCGGGGCGGAAGGCCGTCACGTTCTCGGGGAACGCTCCGCTCCGCTCAGCCCGGAGCCGCTCCACCCACTCGGTCAACACCGCGCGGGTGGCCGTGTGGAGGGTCGCGATCTCGTTCGCCGACAGCCGCGAGGTCCACTTCACCGGGGACAGCTTCGCGCGATGGAGGATCTCGTCGGAGTAGGCGTTTCCGATCCCGCTGAACACGTGCGGATCGGTGAGCGTGCGCTTGAGGGTGTGGTTCTCCTCGGTGAGCGCGGCCGAGAACGCCTCGAGCGTGCACGTCATGACGTCGATGCCGCCAGGATCGAGATCGGCGAGGCCGCGCTCCCCGCGCACCACGTGGAGCGAAGCGCGCTTCTTCTTCGACGCCTCGGTGAGGAGCAGCGTCTGGTGAGGGAAGTCCCACGCGCACAGGCCGAGCCGCTTGGGCACGGTCGCCCCCCGCGGCCTGAGCTTCAACCTCCCTGCCACCATGAGGTGGAGCACCAGGAACAGCTCGTCGTCGAGCTCCCACACGATGCGCTTGCCGAGACGCCGGAAGCCCCGCACCACCTGGCCCTTCACCGCCGAGAGCGGCGGATCGTAGGAGCGCACGAGGAACGGGCTCGCGACGCGCACCGCCTCGATGGTCTGGCCGGTGAAGCGCTCCTCGAGCGCTTCGATGTAGATCGCGATGTCGGGGAGCTCGGGCACGTTCGCCACCTCTCGTCTTGCTCGGGCGAGACGGGTAGACCATTCTACTCCCCATGCCGACGTCGGTGTCGCGGGGCTCGCGGCTGGGCCGCTCCGTGCTTCTCTCGGTGGGAGCACCCCTCGTGGCCGCGGCGTGCACGGGCGCCTCCGCACCGCTCGCCCACGCGCCCGAGCCCGTGGGCGGCCGCCCGGCGCCGGCCGCTTCGGCCGCCGCTGCCGCCGTGACGCCCTGCGAGCTCCCGAGCCCGTCTCGGGGGGGCTTCGAGCACAGCCGGAGCGGCCTCGTGGTGGCGCTGGGCAAGCCCCACCACGGCGCCGTCGATCCCATCGTGGCCGCGGGCGAGTCGGCCGAGATCTACGCGAAGTTCACCTACGGACCTCTCAGCAAAGATCTGGAGCACGAGCCGGTGGAGGTGTCCGCGTCGCTCGACCCCGTCGAGCCTGGGGCCTGCCCCGGTTTCAAACATCGTGGGGTGGCGCGCACGAGCGGCGACGGCGCGGTCCGGATCGCGCTGCCGGCGACACCGGCTCCTGGGCGCTACCCGTTCGTGCTCACCGTGGCGGGGGACGCGAGCGCGGCCGTGGGCGCGGTGTGGGTGGTCGCGCCCGCTCAGCGGATCGTGATCTTCGACGTGGACGGCACCCTCACCGAAGGCGACGAGGCCCTCGTGGAGCAGCTCATCTCGGGGGTATCGCCGCCGCCGCGGGCGGGGGCTGCGGCGGTGGCCCAGCGTCACGTCGCCCTCGGCGCCACACCCGTCTACCTCACCGGCCGTCCCACCGTGCTCGCCGGCATGACGCGCGCGTGGCTGAGAGAGCACGGCTTCCCGGAGGGGCCGGTCCTCACCACCACCACCGCCGCCGCGGCCATGCCCACCGAGGACGGGGTGCAGCGCTTCAAGCAAGACGCCATCACCCGCTTGCTCGAGCGCGGCCTGGTGGTGGAGCGGGCCTACGGCAACGCCCTCACCGACATCTGCGCCTACGCCCGCGCCGGCCTCCCGCCGGCCGCCACGTTCATCGCGGGGAGCCACGGGGGCAAGGGCTGCGACGGCGGCCCGCCGACGGTGGCGGTGGCGAGCTACGAGGCCCTCCTCCCGGCGCTCGAGCGGTAGGCGCCGTCGCTCGGCGGTCGCGTCCACGCTCCCGTCCGGGCGCGTGTCGGAAAGCTGCCCCCGAGGGGTACGGAGGGCGCGGCCGCCGTACGTTCCAAGAGAGACGCCACGCGTCTCGCTCCCTTCCTTCTCCCAACCGAGGTCCCCCATGGACTACACGATGTCGGTGATGGCACTCGCCCTCGCCATCGGAATGTGGCGCATCTTCGACGCGCTCCGTGACGACTGAGCGCGCCCCCTCGAGCGTCTCGGGTGAGCAGCGGCTCCGCCAACCCGGTCAGCGAACTTCGAGCCGGAGGCCGCCTTCGAACGCGGTGCCCTCGCTGCGCCAGACGAACACGAGCGCGGTCCCCTGGTACGCTCGCTCGAAGCCACGCTCGCTCTGCGACACGGTCTCGATGGGGATCCGCCAGAGCTCGCAAGGCGCGAGCGGCGTGATGCCCACGTCGATCCCGAGATCGTCGCACACGACGCGGACGGCGCGCACGTTCGTGGCGACGCCGCGGGCTCCCGGGCGTGGCTCGAGGTCGCCGTCGCCGTCGATCTCGACGCGGCGGCCGCCGACGGCGTCGGGAGACAACAGCGTGAAGTCGAGCTGGGCCGCGAACGCGAAGCTCCCGCCGCGCTCGTGGGCGAGGCGATAGCGCACCGTCACCGCCTGCGGCGCGACCACGTAGGTCTTCTCGAGGTGGCTGTCGTCGACCGTCGCCGCGAGCCGCGCCGTCACCGCGTCTCCGTCGTGGGTGACCTCGGCGACCCCGTAGGCCGCGTTGGCGAAGTCGGCGACGGCCGCGTAGTCGCGATCGAACTGGTCGAGGGTGGACGCCGCGGACAGGAGATGATCGACGAACATGCCCCGAGGATAGGCGTCGAAATGGAGGTGCTCGGACAGGCCCTCCTCGGTGGCGCGGATGAGATCGTGGGCCGACACGTTGCCGAGCTCCTCCTCGCTGACCACCCGCGCGCGGATCACGTCCTCGTGGTACGCCTCGCGGCGGCGCCCGAGCACGCCGGTGAGGTGGAAGTGGGCGTCGAGCAGATCGAGCTCGAACACGCTGCCCCCGGCCAGGGGAGACACGTAGAGGTCGTAGCTCGGGCCCTCGAACAGGAGCTCGTCGAGCAGATCGCCGTCGTGGTCGACGGTGCTGAGGCGCACGTGATCGCGCTCGTCGACCAGGGTCTCGGCCTCGAGGAGCGCGCCCATGAGCGCCGCCCGCAGGTGCTGCAGGTACAGGCCACCGAACAGGCCGTGCCAGTAGGCGCAGTTGCATTGTCCGCGATAGAGCGCCTCGCGCGCCTCGTCCGCGTTCTCGTGGCCGGCCTCCGTGGCGCGGCGCACCGCCTCCGACACCCGGAGCATCTTGCGGTAGATGAGCTTGCTCTCGCGATACTTGGCGATGAACGCTTGCCAAATGCCACCCCGCAGGAACGAGTCGGCCTCGTCGTGGTACCCCGCGAAGTGCATGCGCTCGGCCATGTCCACGAATCGCGTCGCCGCCTCCGGGGGCAGCGTCCAGGCCCCCATCTCCTGATAGGAAATGGTGGGGAGGTACACCGCGCCGCTCGAGCGGGTGGTCGCCAGCACCTCGGTGGGGGTCGCGGTGGCGAGCCATGACCTCTCCGTCGCGAGGGCCTCGAACAGCTTCTCGAGCCAACGTTCGCCCCACACGCGGCGCTCGGTGGTGGGCCACAGACCGAACTTCTCGACGTCGTCCCCGTAGGTGGGGGCGCGGCCCGTCTGCTGCGCGAGGTAGGCGAGCAGCTCGTCGAGCCCGGCGAAGGGGATGCGCGTCCTCAGGCCGCGGTCGATGGGAAAGACCGCCACCGCGTCACCGGCCTTGTCGGTCACGTAGTAGTCGCCGAGCGGGTCGCGGATGCCGGCCGCGCGCAGGTGGCTGTCGTCGAGGAGCGTGTACTTGTAGCCGGCGCGGGCGATCACACGCGCGAGATCCGGCTCCCACACCCGCTCGGCGAGCCACATCCCCTTCGGGCGGCTGCCGAGCAGGGTCTCGCAACGGTCGGCCATCACCACGAGCTGACCCACCGCGTCGCGGTCGGGCAAGATGGCGAGCATCGGCTCCTGATACCCGCCGCCGAGCACCTCCACCTGGCCGCGGGCCACGAGGGTGCGCAGCTTGTCGATCATCTCCGGCCGATGGGCCTCCGACCAGTCGAGCAGCGGACCGGACACGTGGATGGCGCTGCGAACGTGGGGCGCGCTCTCGAGGAGCTCGAGAGTGCGCAGGTAGCAGCGGTCCATGGCGTCGGCGAAGACCTCGTCGAGGTTGCCGTAGGGCTGGTGGAAGTGCAGCGCAAATATGAGGCGAGTCAGCGAGGCCATCGTCGTGTCCCGTCCTGGAGGCCCACTCCGAGGTGGGCGCGCGGAGGTGAGGGGTCGAGCGTCGCCAGCGCATACTGCGTTCTCACCCGCGTGACCAGCGCGTCGCTCGCTGGCGGGGCCGCGGGGTGGGGCAGGCCCTCACGATCCACCGAGGGCGTGGTGACTTCGTTGGCAACGTGCCCGAATGGCAATTGCGATTGCTGACGTTTCGTGTACGATGCGCACTCGCGGTTTTGCCGGATGAAGCAACTAGTAACGCAGATCAGAGTTACGCTTTCGGCGTTGGCTCTGGGCTGTGTCCTGTCGAGCCTGCCGGGACTCGCACGGGCGCAGCCCGACGTCGACGAAGAAGAGGACGCGCCCGACCCGCCGAGCGAGCCCGACGTCCCCAAGCCCACGCCAGCCCCGGAGCCCGACGCCGCCGCGGACGCCGACCCCGAGCCCGCCCCGCCAGCCCCCAACGGGTCGAAGGGCACCACCGCCAAGGTGTCGGGCGACACCGGGGCCGACACCGCGACCCGCAACGACACAGGCAAGGACGGCGGCGGCGACAAGGACGACGCGGCCGCCAAGAAGGACCAGCCGCTCGTGGACGGCGCGTTTCACTTCGGCTCCTATGGCCGCGTTGTGGCGGCCACCGACGTTCGTGGTCGACCGGGACGCAACGTCGACATCGTGGGCTGGGGCTCACGCTTCGATCACTCGAACTACGTGGAGCTCGAGCTGCGGCGCGAGGACCACTGGTATCCGGTGGACGCCGACACAAGGGTGGTGGCCACGGTGGCGCTCGGCCACCCCATCTTCCACTACGACGGCGAGTTCGACGCGCAGCTCGCGGTGCGCAACCTCTTCATCGAAGAGAAGGGCCTCGGGCTGAAGCGCCTCAGCTTCTGGGCCGGCTCGCGCATGCTACGCGGCGACGACATCTACGTGCTCGACTTCTGGCCGCTCGACAACCTCAACACTCTCGGCGCCGGGCTCCAGTACGACGCAGAGACCAAGACCTCGGTGCAGTTTCACGCGGGCATGAGCCAGCCCCAGAACCCCTTCTACAAGCAGGAGGTGCTGCGCCCCGCCCCGCTCAACCAGTTCGGGGCAGCCACCGTCGACATCCTCGATCGCCAGAAGTGGATCGGGAGCCTGCGCGCCGAGCAGATCGTGGGCCTCGGCGAGAAGGCAGGCCTCAAGCTCGTGGCCTACGGTGAGGCGCATCAGGTGCCGGCCGGCGAGCGCGAGACGGCGCGGGACAACGTGTTCGAGGCGGTGCCCCACGACGACGGCTGGCTGGTCGGCGCGCAGGTGAGCGCGTACACCGGCGAGCGCGACACGCACGTGAACCTCTACGTGCGGTACGCCACCGGCGTCGCCGCCTACGGTGCCTTCGCTCACCCCGATGGGCTCGGCCCCGACGAGACGACGAGCGGGGCGCGGGAGCTCCTCGCCGCCGCCGGCGGCAACTGGGAGATCGGCCCCTTCGCGATGATGCTCGGCGCCTACTTCCGCAGCTTCCGCAACGCGAGCGAGAACCTCGACTTCGGCGACCTCGACGAGGGCATCGTGCTCTTGCGGCCCCAGGTGTGGTTCGCCGACTGGGTGGGGCTGGCGGTGGAGGGGAGCTTCCAAGGGCAACAGCGGGGCACGCTCAGTCGGCCCGACGCCGAGGGGACCACCGACGTCGCGCCCGAGCCCCAGCTGGCCCGTATCGGGCGAGTGGGCGTGATGCCGTTCATCACCCCCGCCGGCCGCGGCTCGTACAAACGTCCGATGTTCTTCATCAACTACATGGCGTCGTTCCGCGACGCGGGCGCCCGAGCCCTGTACCCTGTCGACGACGTGTTCCGGGTGCGCGAGATCGATCACTTCATCGGCTTCGGCGCGGAGTGGTGGTTCTCGTCCACCAGCTACTTCAGAGGCCAGTGATGTTGCGATTGCGATGGCTAGCCGCCGCTTGTTGCCTGAGCGCCACCTCCGCCTGCATGGACTTCGGAGGGCTCGACGAACCGATCGACCTCGACACCCACGTGGGCGACTGGCGCGACCAGATCATCTACCAGGTGATGATCGATCGGTTCGCCGACGGTGACGTCGGGCTCAACTTCAACGTCGACACCACCGCGCAGGCCCGCTGGCATGGCGGCGACTGGGCCGGGCTCGAGGGCCAGCTCGACTACCTCGACGAGCTCGGGGTCACGGCCATCTGGATCTCGCCGGTGTACAAGAACGTGGAGACCGACGCCGACGTCGACGGCTACCACGGCTATTGGCCACAAGACTTCACCGAGCCGAACCCCCACTTCGGCGACGTCGCCGCGCTCCGCAGCCTCACGAGGGCCGCCCACGAGCGCGACATGCTCGTGATCCTCGACGTGGTCACCAATCACGTCGGACAGCTCTTCTACTACGACATCAACCTCAACGGACATCCCGACGATCAGGTGCGGGGTGGCGGTGAGAAGTCGCCGGTGATTCACATCAACGAGCACGATCCCGATTTCGATCCGCGTGGGATCCAGGCCGAGACCTCCCTCGGGGAGGCGGGGCCGGCGCCGGTGATCTTCAAGAACACGCCGGAGTCGAACCACGTGGCGCCGTGGCCCGAGGTGCTCCGGCACCCGGCCGCCTACAACCGCCGCGGCCGCACGCTCGATTTCGACGTGGAAGACCAGCTCTTGCACGGCGACTTTCCCGGCGGTCTCAAGGACATCGACACCACCCGCTGCGACGTGAAGCGGGCGATGGTGGACGTGTACGCGCGCTGGGTGGAGCTCACCGATCTCGATGGGTTCCGCATCGACACCGTCAAGCACGTCGAACGTGAGTTTTGGCGCTATTTTACGCAGAAGGTGCGCCAGCGCCTCGCCGAGCGGGGCAAGAAGCGCTTCTTCATGTTTGGGGAGTCGTTCGACGGCAACAAGGAGAAGGTGGGCGTCTTCACCCAGAACGATCTCCCGGAGCCGGCCGAGCTCGCGCGTGAGAACGAGTGCGTCACCGATGGTCGCGAGCTCACCGGCGATCAGCTCGACGGGATGTTCGACTTTCCGCAGTACTACCAGGTGATTCGCGACGTGTTTCACAACGGTGAGTCGACGGATCGCATCGCCAACCTCTGGGCCGAGAAGCAGACCTCCTTCGGTACCGTGCCCAACGAGCTCGGCACCGGGCTCCCGCCGTTCAAGACGGTGGTGAGCTTCATCGACAACCACGACGTGCCGCGCTTCCTGTTCGAGGGGACGCCGGAGGGGCTGCACCTGTCGCTGCTCTACATCATGACGAGCCAGGGGATCCCCTGCATCTACTACGGCACCGAGCAGCGCTTCTCGGGGGGCAACGATCCCGCCAACCGCGAGGACATGTGGTTGAGCGGCTTCGACCGGAGCGCCCCCACCTATCAGTGGGTGAAGAAGCTGGCGCGGCTCCGGGGAGCCTACGAGGCGCTGCGTCGGGGCGATCAGACGGTGGTGTGGTCGTCCGAGCACAAGGACGCGGAGTCGGACGCCGGGATCTTCGCCTTCGAGCGCGGTGGCGGCGACTCGGGGGGCTACGTGCTGGTGGTGCTCAACACGAGCAAGACCCAGGAGAGCCGCACGTCGTTCGAGGGCACGACGATGACCCTCGGGCAAGGGGAGGGCACGGTGATGGTCGACACGCTCTCCGGCGAGCGCTTCACGGTGGGCGCCGGGGGCACGCTCGAGCTCGCGCTGTCGCCGCAGACCGGCCTGTTGCTCGTGCCGGAGGCGGAGCTCGTGGGTGGGATTTGAGCCCGCCGGAAGTGGGGTCGCATGGCGGAGCTGTCGATCAGCGGGGTCAGCAAGCGCTTCGGCAGCACGCCGGTCCTCGATGACGTGAGCGTCCACGTCCCCGACGGGAGCTTCGCGGTGCTCGTGGGGCCGTCGGGTTGTGGCAAGTCGACGCTGCTGCGGCTCATCGCAGGGCTCGAGACCGCCGATCGGGGCACGATTCGCATGGGGGACCGCGACGTGACGCGCCTCCCGCCGCGCGAGCGCGACGTGGCGATGGTGTTCCAGAGCTACGCGCTTTATCCGCACCTCACCGTGCGCGACAACCTCGCCTTCGGCCTCCGACTGAAGAAGACGGCGCAGGCCGAGATCGACGAGCGCCTCGGTGAGGTGAGCGAGATGCTCGGCATCGGTCACCTGCTCGACCGCATGCCGCGGGAGCTGAGCGGTGGGCAGCGGCAGCGGGTCGCGATGGGTCGGGCCATCGTCCGCCGCCCCGCCGTGTTCCTGTTCGACGAGCCGCTCTCCAACCTCGACGCGGCGCTCCGGGCGCAGGTGCGCGTCGACATCCGGCGGCTCCACCAGAAGCTGGAGACGACGAGCGTCTACGTGACCCACGATCAGGTGGAGGCCATGACGCTCGCCGACGTGATGTTCGTGCTCAACGGCGGACGCGTGGAGCAGGCGGGGCCTCCGATGGAGGTGTACTCGCGGCCCGCGACGCGGTTCGTCGCGTCGTTCCTCGGCAGCCCGGCCATGAACTTTCTCGACGCGAGCGCCACCGACGACTCGCTCCGCCTCGGTCGCGCGAAGATCGCGATCGAGCGGGAGGAGTTTCGGGCCAAGAACGGGAAGGTGACCCTCGGGGTGCGGCCGCACGATCTGTGCCCGCGCGAGGACGGCCCTCTCACGCTCGCGGTGCGCCTCACCGAAGAGCTCGGGGGGGAGACCTACGCCTACGGCACCATCGAGGGCCAGCCGGTGGTGGTGCGGCTCGATCCCACCGAGCGGGTGCGCCCGGGAGACGAGGTGGCGGTGGTCGCGGAGCGCATCCACCTGTTCGACAGCGACAGCGGGAGATCGCTGCGGTGCTGAGGGTGTGGCGGCTCCTCGTCGCCGTCGCCGCCGTGCTCGCGGTGCTGTTCGCGCCGCGGTCGGCCGACGCGGAGCCGATTCGCTTGTGGCACGCCTATCGCGGCAAGGAGCAGGAGGCGCTCGAGCAGCTGGTGCGAGCGTGGTCGGCGGCGCGAGGGGTGGAGGTGGAGACCCTCGCCCTGCCCCACGACAGCTTCTCGGCGAAGCTCGAGGCCGCGATCCCCCTCGGTGACGGACCGCACCTGTTCATCGATGCTCACGAGCGCATCGGCTCGTTCCTCGAGCGCCGCCTCCTCGCCCCGGTGGGGGACGCCCTCGAGCCGGGCGCGTTCGGCGAGGTGGCGCTCGAGGCGGTGTCGGTGGACGGCGTGGCCTACGCCGTGCCGCTCTCGCAGAAGAGCCTGGTGCTCTACTACCGCACCGATCGGGTGAGCCGGGCCCCCACGAGCCTCGCCGACATGGAGGTGGTGCTGGAGCGGCCGCGTGGGGAGGGGGAGCTGCTGTTTGCCTACGCGGCGCTCGATGTGTATCAGCACGCGGCGTTCCTCCACGCGTTCGGGGGTCGCCTGCTCACCAACGACGACCGCTTCGGCTTCGTCGGTCCCGAGGCCGAGCGCTCGGTGGAGCTGGTGCGCGGGTTGCTCGCCGACGCGCTCATCCCGGAGGCTGCCGACGGGGCGGTGGTGAAGAAGCTCTTCACCGCGGGGGCCGTGCCGTTCGCCATCGACGGCCCGTGGCTCGCGAGCGACCTCGACAAAAGCGTGCCCTACGCGGTGGCCCCGCTGCCGGAGCTCGAGGTGGCGGGGAGGCCGCTCATGCCCCTCCTCACCGTGGAGAGCATCATGCTGTCGCCTCACGGGGCAGCGCGTGAGGAGGTGCGCGCGCTCGCCCGCGAGCTCGCGGGCCACGAGGCGGCCGAGCTCCGCATGCACCTCGCCCGCAACGTGTCTGCGCGGGGGGACGTGATCGTACCCGAGACGGATGGCTTCGTGAGGGCCTGCGCGGAGCAGGCCGAGCGCGCGGTGCTCATGCCCAAGTCGGTGGCGATGCGGGCGGTGTGGGAGCCGGCGCGCAAGGCGCTGCGCAAGGCGCTGCAGGGCACCACGCCCACCGGAGAGGCGCTCGCCGAGGCGCGGCGGCGCTTCGACAACGTGCGCCGTCCGCTGCCGCCGCGCGAGGAGCCGACGACGATGCTCGTGCTCGTCGGTCTGCTCTGTCTGCTCGGCGCGTGGCAGCTCGTGCGCCGCGCGCGCGAGGCGTCGTTTCGCGCGCGGGTGAAGGCGTCCCTGCCTGCCTACCGCTACGTGCTGCACGCGGTGCTCGCCATCGGCGTCTTGGTGTTCATCCCCCTCATCGCGGGGGCCACCATTTCGCTGTTCGCGGGCCCCCCTGGCTCGCAATACTACGTGGGCCTCGCGAACTTTACCGACATCCTCACCGCGCGGGGCGGGCCCCTGTTCTCGAGCGGCTCGTTCTACTTCGTCCTCGGGGTGACGCTGCTCTGGACGGTGGTCAACCTCGCGTTCCACCTCGGCATCGGCATGGCCCTCGGGGTGGTGCTGTCGCGACCCACGCTGAAGCTCCGCGCGGTGTACCGCGTGCTGCTCATCATCCCGTGGGCGGTGCCGAGCTACGTCACCGCCCTCGCGTGGAAGGGGATGTTCCACCGGCAGTTCGGGGCGGTGACGGCGCTCACCCAGGGGCTTGGAGAGCTCCTCGGGGTGACCCTCGAGCCCATCGACTGGTTCGCTCAGTTCTCCACCGCGTTCGCCGCCAACGCCGCCACCAACATCTGGCTCGGCTTCCCGTTCATGATGGTGGTGACCATCGCCGCGCTCACGTCGGTGCCGAAGGACGTGCTCGAGGCCGCCGAGGTAGACGGCGCCACGCGCTGGCAGCGCTTCTTCCTCGTCACCTTCCCCATCATTCGTCCGTCGATGATCCCGGCCGCGGTGCTCGGGGCGGTGTGGACGTTCAACATGTTCAACGTGGTGTTCCTCGTGTCTGGCGGCGAGCCCGACGGGCAGACGGACATCCTCGTCTCGGAGGCCTACCGCTGGGCCTTCACCCGCCAGGCCCAGTACGGCTACGCGGCGGCCTACGCGGTGCTCATCTTCCTGATGTTGTTCGGGGTGACGCGCCTCGGCGAGTGGCGAGCGAAGCGGCGCTCGCGCGGCTCCACCAGGGTGGCCCCGGTGGGGGGCGCCGACGGCGCGGAGGGGGTGGAGGTGCTTGCGTGAACGAGCCTCGAGAGCGCATCGGCCTGCTCGAGTCGGCGGTGAGCCACGCGGTGCTGCTCGCGGCGGTGGCCTTCGCCCTCTACCCCGTGCTGTGGGTGGTGGCCACCGCCTTCTCCGGCGGGGAGAGCGTGGAGCCACGGGTGCTGCCGGTGCCGGAAGAGCCCACCCTCGCGCATCTGCGGGAGGTGGCGCTCGTGACCCGCGAGACGGCGAGCGGGAGCACGTGGCTCTTCGGACGTCAGCTCCTCAACTCGCTCGTGATCTCGCTGGCGACGGCGGTGGTGGGGGTGGCCATCGCCACGCCGGCGGCCTACGCGCTGGCCCGCTTCGACTTCGTCGGCAAGGACAGCTCGGTGCGGGCGCTGCTCGCGACCCAGATGTTTCCCGCGGTGGCGAGCGCGGTGCCGCTCTATCTGTTGCTCGACACGCTGGGCCTGCTGAACTCGCGCTCGGGCTTGGTGCTCTGCTACGCGTCCACCTCGGTGCCGTTCGCGATCTTTCAGCTGCGCGCGGCGTTCGAGGCGATCCCGATCGATCTCGAGGAGGCGGCGATGGTGGACGGCGCGACCCGTGGTCAGGCGTTCGTGCGGGTGGTGCTGCCGGCGGCGAAGCCCGCCATCGCCGTCACCGCGCTGTTCGCGTTCATGAGCGCCTACAACGAGTTCATCCTCGCCGCGACGCTGCTCGGGCGCGAGGAGATGTTCACCTTGCCGGTGGTGCTGCAGCGCTACGTGGGAGAGCACGACGCGAACTGGCCGGCCTTCGCGGCTGGGGCCCTCGTGGTGTCGGCGCCGGTGATGGCGTTGTTCTACCTCGTGCAGCGTCACCTGGTGGCGGGGCTCACCGCCGGCGCCGTGAAGGGCTGACGCGCGCGAGCGGGCGCCGCGAAGGAGGCGTGACGCCTCAGTCCTTCTTCGCGATCACGAAGCCGGTCGGCGCGCCGCAGTACATGCACAGATCGGCGGTGCGCATGATGATGCTGCCGCACACGTGGCACGGGATCGAGTCGTTCGTGAAGTCGCTGGTGTCGAAGGGCTCGCGCACCGGGGGGACCGGCAAGCTGTCGTGATCGGTGGGCCCATGCTCGGTGGGCCCATGCTCGGTGGCCGGCTCTTTGTCGTCGTGGAGGCCAGGCAGGGTGCGGCGCGAGTCGGACAGTGGCCGGCGCTTCGCGGCGCCGGGGAGGAGACGACCGACCTTCGAGCCGGCGGCCGGCGTGGGCTTCTGGGACTCGAGGCGACCGCCGACGATGTCGGGGGGCATCGGGGCGAGCGGCTCGGGGGAGGGCCGATCCGGGGGGGTCGAGTCGAAGGAGGGAGGGGTCTCCGAGGCTCCCGGCGGCGCCTTCGTGTCACCCGTGCGCGGCTCTACGAGGTCGTCGGCGCTCTGGGCCTTGTTCACGCGGGGGGCCGAGACTGCCTTGTCCCGCTCGGAGAGAGGAATCGCCGCCGCGCCGCCACGCTCGGTGGCGTCGGCGGGGCGCTCGCGGGTCGCGGCCGCGCCGGGGGCGAGGGTGGTGCGAGGTCGCTCGTCTCCGGGCTTCGGTCGCGGCGGCGGTCGGAGCCCTCCGCGCGCTCGCGCGTTGGCGGTGGCGGCGCGCCCCGCGGCCACGGCCGCCTCCCGTGGGACGACCTTGGTGGGGGGCTCGAGGGTGGGGTCGTCGGCGATGTCCCCCGTCTTCGGTGTGGGGGGGCGCGGCGGGGCCACACCGCGGCGCGCCGTCGTCTTCTTGGCCGCGGTGCTCGGGGTGCTTGCCTCCACCGCGCCGGTCGCCGCGGCGGCCGACGGGGGCGTGGCCGGCGGCTCGAGCCCTGCCCCTGCCCGTGCCCCGCGCATCGGCGGCTCGCCTCCGGTGGGATCGGCGACCTCGACGCTCGGCGCGCGATACTCTTTGGTGACCTGCTCGTCCTCGGCGAGCACCACGTGGAAGGCCTCCATCACGTCGGGGGAGCCGCTCGCGGCGGGCACCACGTGGATGAGCGGGCTCGAGTCGCGCGCCTCGGGGCGGTCGTAGAGCACAATCTCCGGGACCGACTCCTCGGTGACGGTGTTGCGCAGGAGGACGCGGGGGAGCTTCGGTCGGGAGCTCTTGCGGTGGGTCTTCTTGATCGGCCGCGTCGAGGCCCTCGCGCTGGTGGCCGACTGGGGGAGCGCGCAGTCGACGATGATGGCGGCCACGTTGTCGCTCGCGCCCGCTTCGAGCGCCATGGAGACGAGCAGCTCCACCTGTTCGTCGCAGGGGATGTCGAGGGCGAGCGACTCCAGGATCTGCTCTTCGTCGACGTTGTCGCTGAGGCCGTCGGAGCAGAGCAGGTAGCGGTCGTCGTGCGACACCTCGTGGCTCCGCACCGAAACGCGGAGGTTGTCCATCATGCCGAGCGCCCGCGTGATCACGTTCTGAGGGAGCTTCTTGACCCGCTCGTCGCTGATGTTGGGGCGCAGCTCGAGCACGTCGTTGATCAGGCTGTGATCGTGGGTGAGCTGCTCGAGGCGGCCGTCGCGCAGGCGGTAACAGCGGCTGTCGCCCACGTAGGCCACGTGCAGGGACCGGTGCTCCACGTCGAACAGCGCGGCCACGATGGTGGTGCCCATCCCCCGGTGCTTGTCGGACGTCTTGGCGATCTCGAGGATCTCGCGGTTCGCCTCCTGTACCGCCGCGGCCAGCCGCCGCGCCGCGGTGTACAGGCCGAGGCCGTCGATCTCGGGCAAGCTGTCGGCGGCCTCGTGGGTCTGCTCGAAGAAGTGGGCGATGGTCGTGATGGCGAGGCTCGCGGCCACGTTGCCCGCGTTCTGCCCCCCAGCCCCGTCGGCCACGAGGAACAGGTTGAGATCGGGGCGCAAGAGGATGGCGTCCTCGTTGTGAGTGCGCCCTCCGATGTGGGTGTCCCCGGCTGCCTCGAGCTTGACGGGAACACGCAAGCGACCGGCCTTTGCCATGAAGGTGTCGACGATGACGCGTCCCTCACGCGTCGTAAATGCGAATCCGTCTTCGGGGCGCGGCGGGCGGAGGGCGCGCAAGGGGCGACCACCCGGCGTCAGCCAGGGGCGCGCGCGGACAGGCGCATGGTGAGCAGCATCAGCCAGCCCCGATACTTCGCGGCGCGAGGGACCCGCGCCGCGAAGTCTTCGTCGATCGCGTGCTCCCCGAGGTGCTCGAGGTGCCAGCCGCTACGCACCGCAGCCATCACGATGTCCGACACCTGGTGAGGGTGGCTCTTGGGGAACTTCTTGTCGCCGGTGACGGGGTCGCGAAACGACGCCTGCTTGCCGATCAACATCATCGCCGGGTGCATGGCGGTGACGACGGCGGTGCCGCGAGGGTGGGTGATGCGCCTGAGCTCCCCGAAGAACGCGTCGAGGTCTTCGATGTGCTCGAGCACGAGGCACGAGAGGGCGCGATCGAAGCTCGCCGAGGGCAGCGGCCATGGGAGCCGGCCGAGGTCGTGGGCGACGAAGTGAACGCGCTCCGCGCCCGGCTTCTGCGCGGCGCGTTCGAGCATGCCGCTCGAGAAGTCGAGCGCGGTGACCTCGGCGCCTTGGGCGGCGAGGGGGATCGCGTATCGACCGGTGCCGCAGCCGACGTCGGCCACCCGCAGGCCTCGCGCGGGGCCGAGCAGGGCCTCCACCAGCGGCTCCTCGAGGAGGGTGAGCGGGTTGCCGTCCGACTCGTAGATCTCGGACCAGGCGTCGTAAGCGTCGGCGGTGGGGAGCACCTCGTCGTCGCCAGGGAGGGGTCGTGCCTTCATCGGTTTCTCCGCGACGATTGGCTCACGCGCCGAAGAAGCCCTCCGGCGCGAGGCCGTAGGTGCCGCCGCCCGCGACCTGGATGAACGCTCGCAGCACCTGGATGGGGCGCCCGGTCGCGGCGACCGCGCGGGCTGCGTCGCGGAGCTCTTCGGCGGCGAGGCGATGCACGTCGTCGGTCGTCAGCTCGTCACCCACCTTGCGATCGATCCACACCGCGCTCCGGGGCATGCGGCGGTTGCGGACGCGGTCGTGCCAGCGTCGGCCCACGAGCTCCGCGCGTAAGAGCTGCGCGGCGTCGGCGGGCGTGTCCGAGCTCAGGTCGTACACCATGGAGACGTAGAACGTGCGCATGCGAGCGAGTCGTATCATGGTCGTCGCCCGGCGGCAGGCGCCACCGCCGGTCGCGGGCTCGCCTCGCGCGCTGCTCGTGCCGCGACCGGAGGCGCGTGGTACACGCTTGCCATGACGCGCCTGTTCGTCGCTCTGGCCGCCGTCGCCGGGCTCCTCTGGCCGTGCGCTGCGCAGGCCGAGCCGGTGCTCCGTCCCACCGGGAGCGGGCTCTTGGTCATCGCCGGCGGCGAGGTGGCGGGGGGAGGGGCCATCGCGCTCTCGCTCGGCTACAACACCGAGAACGAGCCGCTCATCATCGAGCCTCACCTGTCGGGCGCGTTCGGCTACTACGCCGGCGCCTTCTCCGGACCCTACGGACGGGCCCTCGCCGGCATGCGCTTCGGGGCGGCGCTGTCGGTGGAGCCGGCGCTCATCACCCGCGTGGGTTGGGGCTATCTCGAGCTCGGCGCGGCGGGGGCGGAAGACGGCCGACACGGCGCCGCGTTCCAGACCGGCCCTTCGCTCGAGCACCGGCTCTCGCGCGCGGCGACGGTGGGCGGCGAGCTCCTCTACGATCTGTTCGTCGATGGCCAGACCGGCGACACGACTCACGCGCTCTTGTTGGGGCTGTCGTTCGGCTTCTCGCTGTGAGGCCCGCGCGAGGCAGGCTCAGCGGCTCGTGACGATGCCATCGGTGGCGAGAGCGAGCATCGAGGGGTAGGGCGTCTCGCGCGCGTTGAAGTCGCTCACGCGGTGGAGGGTGGTCGCGGTGCGGTGGCCGCTTCGCTGCCGCGGGTGGGGGGTGCCCTGATCGAGGTAGCAGCGGATGAACAGGCTGCTGGCGTCGCTGGGGAGCGCAGCGATGTTGCGTTGCCACTTCCACCATTTGCCATCGACGAGGAGGTACTGCTCCACGTTGGACACGTAGAAGGTCGACAGCGTCAGGCCCCGAGACTTCATGTGGGCGGCGATGGCGGGGAGCGCCCCGTCGCCGGCGAAGTCGCCCACCACCGGGATGATGCGGTTGTCGCGCTGCATCGTCTGCACAAAAGAGAAGCGCGCCGCGTCGGCGAGGAAGCCGGTCTGCTTGCCCTCTGGATCCTGCTCTCCGAGGAGCTCGCGGAGGGTGGGGTACTTCCGGAACGACTGCTCCTTCAGCGAGAAGCGAAGGTCGAGGCCATCCTTGAAGAACGCGCGGTGGGTGCGCTCGAGCGAGCTCCGATCCTTGGCGCTGAGGGTGAGGCCGGTCTTCTGCTCGAGGTGCCCCACGAGCTCGGCGTGGGTGGAGCGGAAGGTCTCGGGGGAGGGCGTGAGCCCGTCCACGCGCGCGAGCACCGCCTCGAGCGAGAGCTCGTCGCGCTCGTCGGGGCTGGGGTACGCGCGCCCGGTGAGGAGGGCGAGGAAGTGGGCGCGTGAGCTCGCGCGCTCGAAGGCCGCCTTGTAGAGCAGGTGCAAGACGAGGTTGTCGCGGCGGATGTCGACGATGAAGGCCACGTCCGGTCGCGTCAGCCCGATGTAGGTGAAGTTCTGCTCCGGCCCGACCCCGAGGTAGACGCCGCCCGCCGGCCCCTTGGCGAGCAGCGGAGCGACGTCCAGATAGGAGGTCTCGTTGGAGATGAAGTTGTCGCTGAAGAAGTCGCCGTCCGGCTCGGAGAGCGTGCCCACGAGCTTCACGAGCTCGGCGTCGGAGAGCGCGTGCTCGGAGCGAGGAGCCGCGTCGCGGGCCGGGACGACGCTCGCCGCGGTGCGGGCCGGGAGGGCGCTCGCTGCGGCGGTGGACGGGGGGACGGTGGGCGCCGAGGCGACCGTGGGCGCGGAGGCCGAGCCGTGGCTCGCCGTCGACGACGGGTCACAGGCGGCCAAGAGGGGCACGAGGCCCAAGAGGAGGGCGCGGCCGAGCGACGAGGGCATCATGGAGGAGGAAATGAGCGGCGGGGGGGTTCGCATTCCGTGTCACCGGCGTCGGCGACCTGCTCCGGCGCGCTTCTTTGCCGCTTTCTTGGCCGTCGCCCCTCGGGGGGAGGCGACCAGCTCGCCGTGCTTTTCGCGGAGCACCCGGAGCTGATCGCGCAGGCGGGCGGCGCGCTCGAACTCGAGCGCCTCGGCGGCGGCGAACATCTGCTGCCGGAGGGCCTCTGCGAGCTCCACCACGTCGAGGGCGTCGGCCGCCGCCACGCCACCCTCGATGGAGAGATCGACGTTGGCCGCCTTCGACACCGCGTAGTAGTCGCGGTTTCCCGACGCCGGCGAGAGATCCATGAGCGATTTGAGCACCGTCGTGGGGGTGATCCCGTGCTTCTCGTTGTAGGCCGCCTGGATCTCGCGCCGCCGGTTGGTCTCGTCGAGCGCGTGCCGCATCGAGTCGGTGATCTTGTCGGCGAACATCACCACCTTGCCGTCCACGTTCCGCGCGGCGCGCCCGATGGTCTGGATGAGCGAGCGGGCGCTGCGGAGGAAGCCCTCCTTGTCCGCGTCGAGGATGGCGACCAGCGACACCTCGGGCAGATCGAGGCCTTCCCGCAGGAGGTTGATCCCGACGAGCACGTCGAACTCCCCCTTGCGCAGATCGCGGAGGATCTCCACGCGCTCCATCGTGTCGATGTCGGAGTGGAGGTAGCGCACCTTCACCCCGAGCTCGGCGTAGTACTCGGTGAGGTCTTCGGCCATGCGCTTGGTGAGCGTGGTGCAGAGCACGCGGTGCCCCTTCTTCACGCGCTCCCGGATGAGGCCGAGCAGGTCGTCGACCTGCCCGCCGACCGGGCGCACCTCGATCTCGGGATCGATGAGGCCGGTCGGGCGGATGATTTGCTCCACGACCACCCCTTCGCTCTTCGTGAGCTCGTATTCGCCGGGGGTCGCGCTCACGAACAGCACGTGGCGCATGTGTCCCTCGAGCTCCTCGAACTTGAGGGGGCGGTTGTCGAGGGCGCTGGGGAGGCGGAAGCCGTGCTCCACGAGGGTCTCTTTGCGCGCGCGGTCGCCGCGGTACATGGCCCCGAGCTGGGGCACGGTCTGGTGCGACTCGTCGATGATCAGGAGGAAGTCCTCCGGGAAGTAGTCCACCAGCGTCGGCGGGGGCTGGCCGCGGTCGCGCCCCGCGAGGTGGCGCGCGTAGTTCTCGATGCCGTTGCAGAACCCCATCTGCTCGAGCATCTCGAGGTCGTACATCGTGCGCTCCTCGATGCGCTGCTTCTCGAGGAAGCGCCCCTCGCGGTCGAAATAGCCCAGTCGCTCGCCGAGCTCGGCGCGGATCTGCGCGATGGCGCGGTCGAGCTTCTGGCGCTCGGTCACGTAGTGGGAGCCAGGATAGATGTGGTAGCGCCCGAGCTCGCCGAACACCCGACCGCGCAGCGGATCGATCTCCTTGATGCTGTCGATCTCGTCGCCCCACATCTCGACGCGGATGGCGCGGTCCTGTTCGTAGGCGGGGAAGATCTCGATGACGTCGCCGCGCACACGGAAGGTGCCGCGGTGGAAGTCGACGTCGTTGCGATCGTACTGGATGTCGACCAGGCGCCGCAGCAGCTCGTCGCGCGCGATCTCGAGCCCCTTCTCGAGATGCACGATCATCCCCTGGTAGCTCTCCGAGGAGCCGATGCCGTAGATGCAGCTCACCGAGGCCACGATGATCACGTCCTCGCGGCTGAGCAGGGCGTGGGTGGCGGCGTGGCGCATGCGATCGATCTCGTCGTTGATGATCGCGTCCTTCTCGATGTACGTGTCCGACGACGGGACGTAGGCCTCGGGCTGGTAGTAGTCGTAGTAGCTGACGAAGTACTGGACCGCGTTCTTGGGGAAGAGCTCGCGAAACTCGGCGTAGAGCTGGGCGGCGAGGGTTTTGTTGGGGGCGAGCACGAGCGTGGGGCGGCCGTAGTGCTCGATCACCTTCGCCGCGGTGAAGGTCTTCCCGCTGCCGGTCACGCCGAGGAGGGTCTGAAACCGCTGGCCCTCGTCGAGCCCCGTGCAAAGCTCGTGGATCGCCTGCGGTTGATCCCCCTGCGGCGTGAACGCCGTCACCATCTCGAACACTCGGCCCATGCGAGCGAAGAAGCCTAACAGAAAGCCTGCCGCCCCGGTGGGGCGCGCGCTCAGAGCACGCCGGAGAGGACGAGGCCGGGCGTGTGGGGTGCGCCCTCGATGGGGGCCCCGAGGCTCGCCGGGGCCAGGCCGATGTGGTGCTCGCGGAGGCCCCTCAACACGGCGCTCTCGGCCCGCGCCGCGCCCGCGTGCCCCGCCCAGTCGTCGCTTCGATCGGGGTTGAGGACGCCGGTGGAGAAGAGCACCCCGTGCAGCGCCAACAGGCCCGACCAGCCAGTGATGCCGATCCACCCCACCTGAAAGCGATCGGTCTCGAGGGCCTGGTGCAGGCCGATGGCTACCCCGGGGACGGTGGTGATCACCTCGTAGATGCCGGCGAGGGCGGCCTCGTCGCCGAAGTTGTCGACGCTGGTGGTGGCGGTGCCGAGGAGGAAGCTCGTCCACATCGTGTTCACCCCGATGGTCGTGGAGGCGAGGAACATGAGGGCGGCGTCCTCGTCGGGGGTGGCGAGCGACCACAGCCCATGGACGGCGAGGGCGGTGGTCATGGTCGCGGGGACGTGGAGCGCGGCGAACGCCTCCGCGCCGTCGCGCGTGTGCATGAGGCCCACGATCGCGCCGTTGAAGGCGAGCGCCTGGGGCGTCGCCACGAGGCTCTGCGCGAGCGAGTAGCCGAACACCGCGTCGCCGTCGTTCGCGGCCAACACCGCGGCGCGGATCGAGAAGCTCAGATCGACCATCGCGAAGCTCGCGACGGCCACCCCCGCGCCGATGTCTTCCTCGTCGCCGGCGGCGGCCGGGGTGGCCACGGTGGTGAGGAGGGTGAGGGTGAGCAGGAGCCAGCCCCCCGGGAGTCGTCGACGGTGCGTCCCTCGCATCAGCTGCTCCTTACGCGCGAGCGCCTCAGAGGGTCTTCGAAGGAACACCTACCGTAACGTGAGGTGTTGAGGTAAATCGTCCGCAAATGGCCACCACTCAGCCAACGCCGCATGCGGCCCATCCTTACGCCGAATTTCTCGATCGGGTCGAGAAGCCGGCCCGCTACGCGGGGGGGGAGGTGGGGGCCGTCCACAAGGACTGGGCTACCGTAGAAGCGACGGTTTGTCTCGCATTTCCGGATGTGTACGACATCGGAATGAGCCACCTCGGGTACAAGATCCTCTACGGGGTGCTCAACGACGATCCGCGCACCTTGGCCGAGCGCGCCTACTGCCCGTGGGTGGATTTGGAAGCCGAGCTGCGGCGCCGGAGCCTGCCGCTGATCTCGCTGGAGAGCTCCCGCCCGCTCCGCGACTTCGACGTGGTGGGCTTCTCCCTCCAGTTCGAGCTCACCTTCACGAACGTGCTCACCATGCTCGACCTCGGGGGGATCCCGCTGCGCGCGGACGCCCGCGGCGAGGACGCGCCCCTGGTGGTGGCAGGGGGGCCGAACGCCACCCATCCGGAGCCGATGGCGCCCTTCTTCGACGCCATCGTGATCGGCGACGGCGAGGCGAAGCTCACCGAGCTCGCGCTCACGTGGACCCGCCTGCGGAAGGAGGGGCGCACGCGGCGTGAGCGTCTGCGCGCCCTCGCCGCGCTCGGCGGCGTCTACGTGCCGTCGCTCTACGCGACCGAGCGCGAGCCCGACACCGGGCTCTTGGTGGTGGTCGCGCCCACCGATCCGGCGCTGCCGTTCCCGATCGAGCGCACGATGGTGAACATCAACGACTACCCGTTCCCCGCGGACGGGCCCACCGGCGGCCCGGAGGCCATCTTCGATCGGACCTCGATCGAGATCACCCGCGGCTGTACGGAGGGCTGCCGCTTCTGTCAGGCGGGCATGATCTATCGCCCCGTGCAGGAGCGCGATCCCATCGCGGTGCGCGACGCGGTGCTGGCGTCGGTGAAGAGCTCGGGCAACGACGAGGTGTCGCTCACCGCGCTCTCTACCGCCGACGTGAGCTACATCAACCCGCTCATCAAAGACCTCGCGCCGCGGCTCCTCTCGCAGGGGGTGTCGCTGTCGGTGTCGTCGCTCCGCGCTTATGGGCTCGAGCCCGAGCTGCTCGATCAGCTCAAGCGGCTGCGCGCCGGTGGCCTCACCTTCGCGCCGGAGGCGGGCACCCAGCGCATGCGCGACGTGGTGAACAAGAACGTCACCGACGAGCAGCTGCTCGAGACGGCGGAGCGCGTGTTCTCGCGGGGCTGGGGGCGCATGAAGCTCTACTTCATGATCGGGCTGCCCACCGAAGAGGAGGAAGACGTGCTCGGCATCGTGGACACCGCGGCGCGCACCGCGACCGTGGGGCGCAAGGTGGCGCGGCGGCGGGTGGACGTGACGGCGAGCGTGTCGACCCACGTGCCCAAGCCGCACACCCCCTTCCAGTGGGCAGCGATGGATCCGCTCGACGTGATCCGGCACAAACACCAGCTCCTGCGGCACGCGGTGCGGCAGCACCGCATGGTCACGCTGCGGGCCCACGACGCGAGCGGGAGCGAGCTCGAGGGGGTCATCGCCCGAGGCGACCGCCGCCTCGCCGACGTCATCGAGCGGGCCTGGCGGGCGGGGGCGCGCTTCGACTCGTGGGACGATCAGCTCCGCCTCGACTGCTGGGAGGAGGCGTTCGAGCACTTCGCGATCGACAAGGGGCGCTACCTCGGCACGCTGCCCGTCAGCGCGCGCCTGCCATGGAGCCACATCGACGTCGGCCTCGAGGAGGGGTTTCTGCTGCGCGAGTACCGGCGCGCGCTCCAGGATCGGCTCAGCCCTCCGTGCGGCAAGGTGGCGGGGGCGTTCATCCACCACACCAACCTCGAGGACGCCGAGACGGATCGGCGCAAGCTCGTCTGTTACGACTGCGGCGTCGCTTGCGACATGTCGTCGATGCGCTCGGAGCGGCTGGTGTCGCTGCGTCGACTCGGCGCGCTCGAGCGGCCGGCGCCATCCGTGGAGCTCGGCCCGACCGTGCTCGCGCCGGCGCCGCGCGCGGGAGACCCAAAGGCCGGACACCGCTATCGCCTGCGGTTCGAGAAGCTGGGGGCGGTGGCGCTCCTCGGCCACCTGGATCTGGTGCGGGAGCTGCCGCGGGCGTTCCGGCGGCTCGACGTCTGCCAGGTGTTGTCGGGCGGCTTCAAGCCGAAGCCGATCATGGCGTTCTCCCCCGCGCTGTCGCTCGGCGCGGTGAGCCTCGACGAGTACGTGGACGTGCGGCTCGCCGACGCCTTCGACGAGGCAGCTCTGGCGCGGCTCCTCGAGGATCTCGATCGGAGCACGCCGGCCGGGCTCCGGTTCGTCGCGGCGCGGCGCCTCGGCGACGACGACCCTCCCATCAGCAAGATCGTGGTGGCCGCGCGCTACGCGATCGGCTTCGCCCGGGCGGCGTTGCCGTTCGGGGTCGAGGCGCTCGAGGCGCGCTGCGCGGAGCTGTTGGCTGCCACCGAGGTGGTCATGCTGCGCAACAAGAAGGGCATCCATCGCAAGCTGAACGTGCGCCCGTTCTTGCGATCGCTCGCGGTGATGGACGCGGAGCAGGGGCGAGCGCTCGCGTCGCGGGCAGGGCTCTTGGGGGATCTCGTGTTCGTCGCGGCGGGGGTGGCGCTCACCGGTGCGGGCTCGGTGCGGGTCGCGGAGCTCGCGGAGCTGCTGCTCGGAGAGCCGAACCCGCCGCATCGGGCGGTGCGCGTCGCGTTGCTTGACGCCGACGACCAGGGCGCGTTTGGTTCGGTTCACAGGCATGGCCGAAGCGAACGGGAGCGGTGCGAGCCCAGAGCCCTTTGATTTGCGCGAGCTCGAGGGCCGGGTGGGGCAAGTGCTCGCCGGCAAGTGGACGCTCGAGCGCCTGATCGGGGCCGGAGGCATGGCCGCCGTCTATGCGGCCCGCCACGAGATAGGCCGCAAGGAGGCGATCAAGATCCTCCACCCGGAGGTCAGCAAGAGCCGCGAGCTCGTGGCGCGCTTCGAGCGGGAGGCCCACGCGGTGAACCGCTTCTCGCACCCGGGCGTGGTGGAGATCCGCGACATCGAGCGGACGGAGGCGGGCGAGCCGTTTCTGGTGATGGAGCTGCTCGAGGGCCAGAGCCTCGCGCAGAAGCTCAAGAAGTCGGGGCGACGGCCGCTCCCCTGGGAGGAGGCGCTGCGCATCGCCGACGACCTGCTCGACGTGCTCGCGGCGGCACACGCCGAGGGCGTGGTGCATCGCGACATCAAGCCGTCGAACCTGTTCATCGAGCCGGACGGTCGGCTGAAGGTGCTCGATTTCGGGGTGGCGAGCGTGCAGAAGCCGCCGGGCACCCTCGTGACCGACGTGGGTACCGCGCTCGGGACCGTGGCGTACATGCCGCCAGAGCAGCTGCGAGGCGAAGCCATCGACGCCCGCGCCGATCTCTACGCGGTAGGGGCCACGTTGTTTCGGCTCCTCACCGGGGAGAAGGTGCACGAGGTGGACGGCGAGGACGAGCTCGCGCGGCGGATTCTGAAGGGACCGGCGCGCGCGCTCGGAGAGGTCGCGCCCGCGCTGCCGGTGGCGGTGCAGCGCGTGATCGATCGGGCACTCGCCCATGTGGTGGGGCGGCGCTACCCGGACGCGGAGACGATGCAGCGAGACGTGAGGGCGGTGCTTGCGGGCGAGGCGCCGCCCTACGCGGGCAAGCGCCACGAGGCCGGCGACGACCCCCGGGCGCTCACCCCGCTCGGGGCGGATCCCGGCGACGCGGCCGCCGACGACGAGCGGAGGGGCGACGATCGCAAGGGCGACGATCGCAAGGGCGACGATCGCGAGGGCGACGATCGCGAGGGCGACGATCCCGAGGGCGACGATCGCGAGGGCGACGATCGCGAGGGCGACGATCCCGAGGACGCGGTGGAGACCGCCGCCCCTCCCTCCGTCGACGGCGACACGGTGCTCGACGAGGACGGCCTGACCGTGCGCATCCCCCCGGTGGAGGAGGAGGACGCGAACCCGGCCGCCGTCGAGCCCCAGAGGTCGACCGTGAGCAAGACGCTCGTCGACGACGAGGAGCCCACCGCGAAGCGTGTGGCGGCCGCCGGCGCGGCGGCGACCGCCGGGAGGCACGACGACGAGTTCGTGGATCTCGACGGACCGACGCGCCGGAGAGGAGGCGACGGCGGGGCGCGCGCGGGCAAGACCGTGCTCGCCGACGACGAGGCGCTGCCCACCCGGGTGAAGGCGGCGGCCGCCAGCGCGACCGCGGGCGGGACGCGCGCTCCCGACGAGGAGCCGCCGCCGCGCTCGTTGAGCCACCTCGAGCCCGAGGAGGGTGGGGGGCGCGGGCTCTTGTGGGTGCTGCTGCTGCTGGTCGTGGGTGTGGTGACGCTCTGGGTGCTCCGCGACCGCGGCGACGAGTCGTCGCTGCCCCCGCCGGTGAGGCTCGACGGAGCGCCGAGCGCGAGCGTCCCGGCGACGCCGGCTGCGACCGCGCCGCCGTCCGCGCCGCCGTCCGAGCCGAGCGTGGGGCCGTCGGCGGAGCCCGCCCCGAGCGCCTCGAGCGCGGCGCCGGACGGACCAGCGCCGGCGCCGTCGCGAGGTCAACCCGAGCCCCCGCCCATGTTGCCTTCGTCGCTGCCGACGCTGCCGAGCGCCCTGCCCAAGACGTGGCCCACCGCGCTCCCGAGCGCGCTGCCCTGGCCACCGGAGCTCCCGTCCGCGCTCAAGCCGCCGCCGCCCCCGCCGCCCCCGCCGCCGCCGCCGCCGCCCCCCGCGCCGGCCCCCAAAGGCGACGACCCCTACGACTGAGCGCTCCGAGCGAACCCACCTCGCCCGCGCGGTTCCGGCGCGCAAGGGCCTTCGCCAGGCTCCGCGAGGCGATCTTGTTAGTCACCCTTGCACGTTCTTGTTAGAAGCGGCACCGATGCTCCGAGTGCTTGTCACGGGTGGCACGGGCTTCGTCGGCCGTGCCTTGGTTCGCGCCTTGATCCGTCGTGGGGATCAGGTGACCGTGCTCTCGCGCGACGCCCGACACGGCCGCGACGTCCCGCGCGAGGCGCGCGTGGTCGCGTGGAGCCCGGGCAAGCCAGGGCCCTGGGAGGCGGAGCTGTCGGTGGTGGACGCGGTGGTGCACCTCGCCGGCGCCCCCATCGCCAAGCGCTGGACGCCGGCCTACAAGAAGACCCTCGCCGCCAGCCGCGTCGACACCGCCCGCGCCTTGGTGGAGGCCATCGGCAAGCAACCCCACAAGCCGTCGGTGTTCGTGAGCGCCTCGGGGGTGGGGTACTATGGCGCGAGTCGTCCGGGCAAGGAGCTCGACGAAGACAGCGCCCCAGGGACGGATTTTTTGGCGAAGCTCTGCGTCGAGTGGGAGCGCGAGGCCAAGGCGGTGGAGCAGCACGGGGTGCGCTCGGTGCAGCTGCGGCTCGGGGTGGTGCTCGGTCCGGGCGGCGCGCTCGCCGAGATGGTGCAGCTCGGTGGCGCGTTCGTCGGCGGTCCGGTGGGCAAGGGCGACAACGCGCTCTCGTGGATCCACCTCGACGACGTGGTCGGCATGGTGCTGTGGGCGCTCGATGACGCGGCGGTGTCGGGGCCCATCAACTGCACCTCGCCCTTCGTCACGACGCAGCGCGAGCTCGCCAAGACGGCGGGGAGCGTGCTCGGCCGGCCCGCGGTGGGCGTGCCCGAGGCGGTGATGCGGGTGGCGATGGGGGAGGCGGTCGACGTGCTGTGCGGGAGCGTGGACGCCAAGCCCAAGCGCGCGCTCGAGCTCGGCTACGCATACCACCACGCGCGGCTCGTGCCGGCCCTCGAGGCCGCCCTCGTCAGCGACTGACCGCTGCGGCCGAGGCCCACCCGCGCGCGGGCAGAGGTCGCAAGGTCCAGCCCCTCATCGCATACGTCGCCGAGGCCCGCCCGCGCGCGGGCGGAGGGGTCGGCGTGCGCCCGGGGCAAGCCAGGCGGCGCGACCGCGCGGCGGTCCAGTCCGGCGTGCGGCAGCGGCGTGATGGATGAGGGCATATTTCATCCGGCCTCGAGGGGGCGTCCCCGCGGTGCTCGTTGGGCGCGCCGGAGGTCGCTTTCGGCCAGCCCCCTGGACGGATCCGGCCGCTCGGCGGGGCGTGGACGGCCGCGTCCAGGACCCTGCCCGGATGGCGCCACGAGGGGGGCCCGTGTGTCGCTCGGGTACGTGATATTTCAGTTAGTTGGCCCGCTGGGGGCGGTGTGCACGAAGGTTGCTTAGGGGGGACGTCGCAACCTTCGGGGGGACGTCGCAACCAACCAGGAGTTTCACCATGCACCGTGTTCAGACCATCGATTCCCACAGCCAGCTCCGCGAGCTCTACATGTCGCTCCTCACCAACCAGGAGAACTTCGACGAGTTCAAGCAGCTGCTCTCGCTCTACCCAGCGCTCGATGGCGACGACGAGACCCCCGAGGCGGCCGAGATCCGCGACGCGCTCAACACCCGCATCGCGCAGTGGGTGGAGGGCTTCCACGGGCTGAGCGCCAAGCAGGTGCTGCTGTGGCGGTCCATCGTGGTCGACGAGCGCGTGAACGTGGCGCTCTCCCCCTGGAAAGAGTCCAACATCTACTAAGGGCCCGTGCTCGACGCGCTCTACCATCGCTGCGTCAAGCAGCTCCCCCCGGATCTCGCGGGCGCCGCGGTGAGGCTCCCCGAGCTGCTCGGCCTCGCCCCCCGCGGGGTCGGCTGGGGCGACGTGTTCAAGCACGACGTCACCCTCGCCGCGCCCTCCTACTTCGAGGACGCGCTCGACGCCTCGCTCGAGCTCGTGGACAGCGCGATCGGCGCCCACATGTTGGCGGTGATCGAGGCCTTCGCCTACGACCGCATCGCCGACGGGCAGATCGAGACCACCGCGCCGCTCGAGCGGCTCCTGGTGGAGCTGCGGCTCCTGCGCGACGAGCTGGCCTATCAGGTGGATCCGGGGGCGCCGCTCTCGTTTCGCGCCGCGGATCGGGAGAGCCACGCGGCGATCGTGGCAGAGCGGGGGATCCTCGCCGCCCGCGAGGCCGTCGATCGCGACGGCTACGTGGCCCGCTCGCTCGGCAAGCAGGCGGTGGGCTTTCCCGCCACGCTGGCCCTGTTCGCGTCGCAGGCCGACTTCTCTGGCCAGGCCCTCGCCGAGCAGGCGCTCCGCGGCGTGTGGCTCGGCCTGCAGTTCCGCGACGACGCCATCGACTGGGAGGACGACTGGGCCCGGGGGGGGGCGTGGGCGGTGTGCCTCGCCCAGGAGCTCGCGCCGGCGCCGCTGCCCCCGCGGGACGCGCTCGACGAGGTGCGGGGCCGCGTGCTCGCCTCCCGGGCCCTCGAGCTCATGCTCGAGCTGTCGCGCGCCCACTTCGCGCTCGCGGCGGCGGCCGCGGGCGAGCTCCGCGCCATGCGGCTCGCGCGCTGGGCGCGGGAACAAGCACACGAGCTCGAGGAGGTGCTCGAGGTGGAGCGCCTGCACCCCGGCTACGTGGTGCGCGCCCACCGCCTGCGCTTCGCCATGGAGATGTTGTCCGCGTGAGGCCCCCGTGGGACTTTGCCTACGCCCCCGCGCGGGTGCAGCTCGAGGAGCCGACCGAAGACCTCGTCCTCGTGGTGGCCACCACCGGGACGGTGGCCCCGAGCCGGCTCTCGCGGGCGCTGCGCGACGCCGGCCTCCCTGGCGTGACCGCGGAGGCGTTCCTCGATCGCGGCCCCGTCCACTGGTCGCTCTTGCGCGCCGACCGGCCCCTGCCCGTCGCCGCCTGCGAGGCTGCGCTGGCCACGCGCGGCGTCAAGGTGCGCTACGTGGCCGCCGGCACCGCGCCGAGCCAGCGGCTGCCGCCGCCCCTCCCCGCCGGCCCGCGGCTGCCGCCGGTGACGTGGGAGGCGCGCCACGAGCCCGTCGGCCGCGATCCGGTCGGGCCCGGGGCCTGGCACCTCGGGGAGCGGGGGATCAACGTGGATCGGGCCCTGTGCGGCTACGGGATCGGCACCCGGGTGGCCATCATCGACAGCGACGGGGGGGGGACGGCCGAGCTCGGCCTCGACGCCCTCGTGGCGGTAGGGCGCGAGGCGCCGGATCCGCGCCGGCTGGTGCGCCACGGCGCGACCTGCGTGGGCTGGGCGGTCGGCGTGGCGGGGCACGGTCTGTCGGGGGTGGCCCCCGGCGCCTCGGCCCGTCTCTACTGCATCCCCAAGGCCGGGGCCGACGTGTACACCTTCCCCGCGGCGGTGGTGCTCGCGGCCGCCGACGGCGCCGACGTCATCGGCTGCGCCACGTACCAAGATCAGACCACGAGCCCCATGCTCGAGGACGCGCTGGCCTTCGCGCACGAGCTCGGGCGCGGTGGCCGCGGCACGCCCATCGTGCTCGCCGCGAGCCGCGAGATGAGCAGCACCCTCGGCCTCACCCGCGCGAGCCTCTCGCTCGATCTCGGCGATCCGGTGGCGGACCCCCGGGTGATGTGCGCCGCCGCGAGCGGCGCGAGCGGGGGGTGGTTCTTGTGGCGCGACAAGCACGGGGAGCTCCAGCCGTTCTCCAACCGCGGGCCGTCGGTGCGCTTCATGGCCCCCGGCGACGACGTGACCGATCCGCTCCACCCGAGCCGCCTCGCCCACGCCGAGTCGAGCGGGGCGACGGCCTTCTCGGTGGGCGTGGTGGCGCTCGTCTTGGCCCACAACCCCGAGCTGACGGCAGGGGAGCTCGCCGAGCTCTTGCGGCTGTCGAGCCGGGTGGTGTCGCCAGAGCTCGATCGTCGGGCCGCCGCCACGCGCGCGGCCGGCGACACCGAGCTCCGACCGTTCGCCGTCGATCCCGACGGCCACAACGCCAAGCACGGCTACGGTCGGCTCGACGCCACCGTCGCCTGCACGGTGGCCCGGGATCCGATCGCGCTCGGGCTGCTCGGCATCGGGGAGCGAGGGGCGCTCTTGGCGTGGGCCACGCAGGCGCCGTCGGCGGGGCGGGTGAGCCGCCGGGCCGCGCTCGGGCTGTGTCGGCTGCTCCTCACCGCGCCCGCGCTCCGCTACCAGCTCGCCACCCTCCTCCGGCACCTCCGCCTCGTGGCCCAGGCCCCGGACGCGCGCCTCCACGCCCACGCCCCCGGCGCGCTGACGCGGCTCGCGGCGGTGATGTTGCGCTCCGTGTCGGCGCGGCTCGACGGGGAGGCGAGGGCCGAGCTCGACGGGCTCGCCCGCGCGCTCACCGATTGCACGCGCTCGCCCGAGGGCCGGCGCGAGCTCGAGCGCGAGCTCGCCCACCAGGCCGCGCGGCTGTTCCCGCCGCCGAGCGACGACGAGCGCGCCGCAGGGGAGGAGGACGTCGACGAGCACGGCGCCCACGAGCACGGCGCCCACGAGCACGGCGAGCACGGCGCCCACGAGCGCGCGGCGGCAGAACGGGCGCGCGGCGTGTCGACGACCGAGGTGTTGGCGAGCTAGACTGGCCGAGCGTGCCGTCGGGCCTTATGCGATCGTGGGAGGGGGCGCGGGGCATCGTCGTGGTGCTCGCCGCGGGGTGGCTCGTGGTGGCGGTGGTGGCGAGCTTCGGCGCCATCGCTGCCTATGGTCGCCCGGTGGCGGGGGCCCTCGTCGACGCCAGCGGTCAGCTCTCGAACGTGGGCCCGAGCGACTGGGACGCCAAGCGGCAGGGCTTCGGGTTCCCGGATCAGGTGGTGTCCGTCGACGGGGTGACGCTCGATCCGGCGCCGGGGGTGATCGCCCGGGAGTGGGACGCGGCGGTGGCGGGCGCGGCGGCGGCCGGCCGCACCCACGTGACGGTGACGATCCGCACCCGCGCCGGGCCGCGGGAGGCCCGCTTCGCCCTCCACCGGCTGCGCGGCGCGGCCTGGTGGCTGTTCGCGGCGATGTCGATCTTCACCGGGATCCTCTGGTCGGGCACGGGCCTGGTCGCCCTCTGGGTGGGCCCGTCGAGCGCGCTCGCGCGGGCGACGGCGCAGGTGGGCCTCGCGGTGGGTCTCTTCATGCTCACGCTTTCGGACATCCACACCACCCGCGTGATGGTGCCGTTGTTCTGGCTGGCATTCGGCACGGTCCCCGTTGCGCTCGCGATGTTGGCGCTGCGCCTGCCCGACGACGCGCCGGTGCTCCGACGCTTCCCGTGGCTCGAGTGGGTGGGGAACGCGGCGAGCCTCGCCTTGGCCGCAGCGCTCATCTTCCGCCACGCCACCGGCCTCTCCACCGCGAGCCTCCAGGTGGTGGCGGGGAGCCTCCTCGGGGCCGGGCTCCTCTTCTTCGCCGGCGTCTTCGTGCTCCGCCTGGTGCGGGCGCGCGGGCAGCGGCGGGTGACCATGCGCACCCTCGCGGTGGCGATGGTGCCCCCCTACGGGGTGGCCGCCCTCTTCGCTCTCTTCAGCTCGCTCGGCGAGTGGCGCTACGGCGATCTCCTCATCTACCCCATGCTCGGCCTCGCCCCCGTCGCCACCGTCTACGCGGTGGTGCGCTTCGACATCTGGCAGAGCCGGGCGGTGCTGTCGCGGGTGCTCATCCGCATCGCCGTCGCCAGCCTCGTGTGGCTCTTGGCCACCGCCGCGGGGGCGGGGGTGGCGGTGGCCCTCGGGCTCGACGCGCGCTTCGGCGCGCTCGCGGCGGGCGTGGCGGCGCTGGCCGCCACCGGCGCCATGGCCCTGTTCATCGAGCTGAGCGACAGGGTGTTCTTCACCGCGGAGGCGGCCTACAAACCCACGGTGGCCCGCCTCAGCGCCGAGCTCACCAACACCACCTCGCCGGCCGAGGTGGCGGTGGCGATGGAGCGCACCCTGCAGCGCTGGCTCGGGTGCGACCGGGTCGCGCTCCGCTTCGTGGCCCCTGGTCCCGTCACCGATGTGTCCGGCGAGTGGCCGCTCGACGGGGGGCGCGGCGACGGCACGCCCACCGCCGACGGCGGCCGCCGGCTCGAGGTGAGCTTCGGAGGCGTGCCGCTCGCCGAGCTCGAGGTGGGCCCGAAGCCCGGCTCCGCCCTGTACACCACGATGGATCTCGAGCTCCTCGCCACCATCGCCGATCAAGGGGGCGTGGCGCTGGCCCACGCCTTCGCGTACCAGGAGCTCGAGCGCCGTCGTCGCGAGCAGGCCCAGGCGTTTCGCGAGGAGCGCGCGGCGCTCGTGGAGACGGTGGCGGGCGAGATCGCGCACGAGATCCGGCACCCCATCAACTTCTTCCGCTCGGTGTTCGACGCCGCCGACATCGCGGGCCCGCTCGATGACGAAGACGTCGAGGTGGGCCGCGAGGAGGTGGCGCGGCTCGAGCGCCTCGTGTCGGGCCTGCGCCGCCTCACCGGCGCCCCCATCGAGCGCCACGCCTTCGAGCTCGCCGCCATCGGGGAGCGGGTGGAGCGGCTGCTGCGCGACGCGCTCGACGGCCGCCGGCTCGAGCTCGACATCCCGCGCGGCCTCCGGCTGCGCTGCGATCACGACAAGGTGATCCAGGTGCTGGTGAACCTGGTGTCGAACGCGCTCGAGGCGAGCCCCGCGGACGGCGCGGTCGGCCTCCGGTGGCGTTCACGTCGAGGCGGCGGCCAGCTCGTGGTATGGGACGAGGGCTCCGGCTTCGAGGGCGATCCAGCGCGGCTCTTCGCGCCCTGGCACACCACCAAGAAACACGGGACCGGGCTCGGTCTGGCGATCACCTATCGCCTGGTGCGGGCGCATGACTGGATGGTGCGCGCGGAGCGCAAGGGCAACCAGACCCATTTCGTGGTGGACGTGAGGGCCGAGGACATCGTGTTGGACGCAGACGAGAGCCACAACGAGGAGGTGGCGTGAACATCCTCATCGTCGACGATCAAAGGAGCGCTCGCCTCGTCATCAGGAAGATGCTGCGCGGTCGCGACGACCTCAGCGTGATCGAGGCGGCCACCCTCGAACAGGCCAAGGCTGCCATCGCGGAGGTGCAGATCGACGTGGCGCTCGTGGATCTGCGGCTGCGCGAGGGGCCGGATCGAGGGGGGCTCGATCTGCTGGAGTGGATCGCGGCCACCGGACGCAGCACCCCCTGCGTGATGGTCAGCAGCGTGAGCGAGGTGAGCGAGGTGCGCGCGGCGATGCGGCTCGGCGCCCAGGACTACGTGCTCAAAGACGAGCTCGCCCCCGAGATGCTGTTGCCGATCATCGACGGCGTGAAGGAGCGCATCGCCCTCCGCCAGGAGGTGCAGCGCCTGAAGCGGACGATGGACCAGCACTACGGCACGGCGCGGCTGGTCGGATCGAGCGGGCCCATGGCCCACGTCCGGCGGCTGGTGGAGCGGGTGAGCAACGCGGACGCGGTGGTGCTCATCCGCGGCGCGACCGGGACCGGCAAGGAGCTGGTGGCGCGGGCCATCCACGAGACGAGCCGGCGCGCGTCGGAGCCGTTCGTGGCCGTGAACTGCTCGGCGCTGCCAGGGCCGCTCGTCGAGTCGCTCCTGTTCGGTCACGAGCGCGGGGCCTTCACCGGCGCCGAGCGGAAGGTGCGCGGTCAGCTCGAGATCGCGGGCGGCGGGACGGTGCTCCTCGACGAGATCGCGGAGATGCCCCTCGAGCTCCAGGCCAAGCTCCTCAGGGTGATCGAGGACCGCCGCTACCGTCCCCTCGGCTCCGAGGTGGAGGTGCCGGTGCGGGCGCGCCTCCTCGCCGCGACCCACGTGGATCTCGAGGAGCGCATGGCCACCGGGCGCTTCCGCGAAGATCTCTTCTATCGGCTGAGCGTGGTGAGCATCGAGATGCCGTCGCTCAGCGAGCGGCGGGAAGACGTGGTGGAGCTGCTCCACGCGTTCTGCGAGCGCCAGAGCCGCTCGCTGCGCTTCACCATCGACGCGGTGGAGTGGCTCCAGGAGCGCGAGTGGCCGGGCAACGTGCGCGAGCTCGAGAACGGCATCGAGCGGGTCGCGCTGCTCGCAGAGTCGGACCAGATCGACGCGGCCACCCTGCGCGACCTCATCGGCGATCGCCTCAGCAACAAGGCCACGGAGGTGGACAAGATCGCGCGAGCCATCCTCGCCCTCCCGGAGAAGCTCGGGCTCTCGAAGCTCGATCTCGTGGAGCGCGCGGTCTTGCACCACGCGATCGAGTCTTGCGACGGCAACAAGAGCGCCGCCGCCCGCTTGGTGGGCGTTCATCGCAAGTCGCTCGAGCGCAAGTGGGAGCGCTTCTCCAGCACGCCGTCTCCTCCCGAGAGCGAGGACGACGACGAGCCCACCTAGCCCTCCAAAGACCTCGCCGCGGTTGGCTCCTGACGCGCTCGCCCTCGAGAGCTTTGGGCCCTGAGTCGCCTCGCGGCCGAGCCGGTCGACGCACCGCCTCCGCGCGCTCAGGGGCCAGGCGACGGGGCCGCGTCGAGCTCACGCTTCGCGGCGGCGAGCCGCTTCTCGAGCGCCTCCATCTCCGCGTTGAGCCGCTTGGCCTTCTGGACGTCGAACGTGCGCGGGGCCTGCTTGCGGAGCCCGTCGAGGTCGCGCTCGAGGAGCGCGATCTCCTTCTCGATGGCCGCCCGAGGGCGGGTCGGCGCGGTCGCGGTGGCGCTCACGGGGGCGACGCTCGCGCTCGCGCTCGCGGTGGTGGTGGTGACGGGCGTGGACCGCTCGTTGCACGCGACGAGGACCGCCGCGAGCCCCGCCCCTAGACCCAGCCAGGTGGCTCCTCCTCGCGTCACAGCATCTCTCCTCGCGCGGTGAACACCTCGCGGATCTGCGCCCGCGCCGACTCGCTCAAGGTGGGCATGGCGCTTCGCGCCGCGTCGAGGAACACCAGGCCGCGCGCCCGCTTCAGGGCCTCCATCACCGCCACGCGCTCGGTCTGGCCCTCGTGCTGGAACACCCCCAACATGAGCTCCGCGGCCTCGCTGGTGTCGATGCGAGCGATGGCGCGGAGCGAGGCGGCCCTCGCGCCGGCGTCGCTGCTCTCGCGGAAGATCCGCGCGAGCGGATCGAACGCGTGCGGAAAGCGCAGCGCCTCCACCGTCTGGTAGGCGCGCCGCTGCACCGCGGCGTCGGGGTCGGTCAGCGCGGCCCGCACCGTCACGAAGGTGCGCTTGTACATGAACCGCTCGAGAGCCTCGATCACCGCGAGGCGGAGCTCGGCGTGGGGCGACTTGAACAGGTGTTCGAGCGGGGCGAGGATGGTGTAGAGCTCCACCTGGCCGAGCAGCGTCGCGAGCCGCACGAGCCCTGCCACGTCGCCGCCCTCGCCACGCTCGACGGTGAGCGCCTGCAGGCGCGCGAGCAGCGCGCGCCGTCGCGTCACCTCCGACCAGCTCTGCGGCTCGAGGACCACGTCGGCGCAGGCGAGGGCCGCCGAGCCTCGCTGCTCCCACTCCACCAGATCCACGTGCCACACGTCGGGGAAGGCGGCGTCCTGCCGCAGATGGCTGGGGAGGGGAGCGGCGTCGATGGGGGCGTTGGCGACGCCCTGGTAGCGGCCGCTGGCCCGGGCGTAGTGCTTCTTCCGCGCCTCGTCGAGGCCGAGCCCGGCGAGGATCGTGTAGAGCTTGCCCACCTCCTGAAACTGGTCCTGGCGGGCGAGGGAGACGACCGCGGCGAGGTACGCGTTCTCCGCCATCTCCACCGGACCGCCGCGCGCGAGGGCCTTGTCGGCCACCTGGCGCCACAGCAGGGCCTGCAAGCGGTTGGCGTAGTTGGCGACGCTGAGCATGCCCTCGCCGGTGGCGTAGCCCGCCATCTCCTGTGCGAGGGTGGCGCCGGCGGCGAACTCCTCCCGCGCCTCGGCTTGGTGGAGGGCGTCTTCGTAGCTCTGGAGGGCGTAGTAGCGCAGGTTGTCCTCGCGGAGGATGCGCACCACGTTGACGTAGCCCTCGAGCACGTGCTCGAACTCGCCGCTCTGCTTGCCGATGGCGATGAGCACCTGGTAGCAGTCGAAGGCGCGCTCGCGCTGGCCGATGCGTTCGTAGCGATCGGCGGCCTCCTCCAACAGGTGCACCGACGAGATGACGGCGGCCCGGGCCGCGGTCTTGTCGTCGGTCGCGGCGGCGGTGCGGGCGAGGTTGAACCGCGCCAGTCCCGCGGCGTAGCGGTCGGCGCCGCCCCGCACGAGGGCGTCGCTGAGCCTGGACCACAGCGTCCGCGCCGCGCGAAAGTCGCGGCCACGCTCACGGCAGACCGCGGCGTGGGCGACCATCCCCGACTGCTCGTAGATGTCGGCCGCGCGCAGGTAATCGTCGACCGCCTCGGCCTCGCTCTGGCGCTCGGCCCAGGCCTGGTAGGTGCGGGCCTGATCGATCGGGGGCACGTCGTTGAGGAGCTGCCCCTCCTGGCGCGCTTGCCCGCGATACCAGTCGATGCTGAGCGCGGCGCGGGGATCGCCGAGCCGCAGCATCACCTGGCGAAGATCTTCGAGGACGGGCAGGTAGTCGCTCTCCCGCGCGCTCGTCTTGCTCGCCGCTTGCAACAAGAGACTGTGGGCCTGGGGGAGGTTCTGCGCGCGCAGCGCTTGCTTGCCCTGTTGATGCAAGACACGGAGAGGGGTGTTGCTGCTGCCGTTGGCCATCGGACGCTCAGCGTGGGGTGGGGGAGTCGCGTCGGTCAGTGGCCGCGCCGTCGCTGCGGGCGAAGGCGGGGCTCACCTCCCCGAGGATGCTGCGCGCGGCGTCGGCGCGCTCGGCGCCGCTCGTGAGCACGCTGTGGTCGACCACCCAGTGCGCGTTCAGCAGATCGAGGTAGTCGAGGTTGAGCTCACCTCCCGACGGGAGCATGAAGACCGCGGCGAGCTGGGCGATCGCTCGCACCTGCTGCACGAGCTCGCGTGGGATGTAGAGCGCGGCGTGGGTGAACAGGTGCACCACCGGTGGCTCGCCGTGGCGGCGGGTCAGATCGAGCACCGCGGCCAGATCGGTGAACACGCGCGCCGGGTTGCGCCCCCGCTCGCCCTTGAACGACAAGAGATGCGCAGTGGGCAGCTCTTGCCCGTGGGCGGCGTGGGGCTCGTAGAGCCGCGAGTCGAAGAAGCGGATCGTCACCGACTCGCCCTCGAGGAGCAGCTTCTTGCCGGTGGCGAGGGCCATCGCTCGGGCGAAGGTGGCGCGGTCGCCGCGCATCGAGGCGGAGGCGTCGATCAACAGCAAGTGCTCGCGCCCCTCTTCTTCGTGCTGCTGCTCCCGCGCGTAGTAGAGCACCTCGTTGTCCACGATGCGTCGCGCCAGCTCTTGGTCGTCCCAGGCGAGCTCGGTGAGCACCATGTTGTCGATGGAGCCGCGCCGCCCGAGGCCGGAGTAGCCGAAGGCGGCCACCGTGCTCGCGGCCGGCTTGGCTTTGGTCTCGAGCACCGACGGCAGGATCTCGAGCGAGAAGTTGACCACGTCGTTGGCCTCCGGCGTCTCGAGGCTGGCGAGGAGCTCCACCTGCGCGAGCGCTCCCCCCTCCGACAGGCCGACCATCCCGAACAGGCGCAGGGTGTCGAGGTCGAGCGAGTCGGTGAGGGTGAGGATGAGCAGGCGGGCGGCCACCAGCGCCTCGAGCACCTCCCGCTCGAAGCGGCGGTCGACGGCGCGAAACAACTTCACGAGGTGCGCCGACGTGAGACGCTCGAAGAGCGACCCGTCGAGGGGGAGGTGAGGCACGAAGGCGGGGCGCGTCTCGATGCGGCGGGCCACGTCGCCGAGCACCCGCGCCAGCACGACCACCACCAGATCGTCGCTCATCGACAGCTGCGGGGCGCGCCGCGCCGCCTCTGACGCGTGCGCCTCCACGAGCAGGCTCCGATAGGCGTCGAGGGTGCGAGCGAGGCGAGCGTCGCTGCTGCTCCAGTCGACCCTCGGCGCGATCTCGAGCTGCTCGGGACCTGCGACCAGCACCATGCCGAAGTCGTGCACGACGGTGAAAGGGAGGATCATCCCGAGGCGCCGCAGATCTTGGTGCCACTTCACGGCACGCAGCGACGCGGTGGAGCTGTGAGGCTTCACCTGCGAGAGGGCGAGGGTCCCGAGCGGACCGGCGACCTCGAGCGTCTGCGTGTCTCTGGCCACGCACAGACGCTAGCCCCACTCTTGGCAAGTTCGAAGCCGTATCGCGCGCCGTCGTGCGGACGGAGGTGCCTTGTGTGGTTTGGGCTGCGCGTCGCGGCGAGCCGGGCGGCCCGTCCGGCTACTCGGGCTTCACGTTGGAGGCGCAGCGGAAGCCGATGGCGTGCACGGTGGCCGTCTCCAGCTGGTGGAAGCGCGCGGCGGGGTTCACCCATAGCGCAAACTCGCCGTTGAAGCCTCCGCCCCGGATGGCGCGGCGATCACCGGCGGAGGGGCCGCGCGGGTTCACCTGCGCCTCCGGCTTGTAGAGCGCGTAGCGGTCGAAGGTCCACTCCCACACGTTGCCGACCATGTCCATCTGGCCGGACTGGGTCTGGGCGCGGGGGAACTTGCCGACCGGCGCGGTGCCCACGAAGCCGTCGTCCTGCTCGTACATGAGGCTCTGGGGCTCGGGCATGCCCTTCTCGAGCAGCCAGCGCTTCCACTCGGTGCCGGCCGCGTTCATGTACGTGTGGTCGCCGCTGTCGTTGCCCCAGGGGAAGGTGCGCCCGTCGGTTCCGCGGGCGGCGAGCTCCCACTCCGCCTCGGTGGGCAGGCGGCCACCGCGCCAGGTGCAGTAGGTGTTGGCGCTCGCCCAGTCGACGCAGTTGATCGGGTGATCGTCACGGCCCGAGCGGCCCCAGTTGCAAAGCTCGCTGAACGACGCGAGCTGCCGACTGTGCTCCTCGTCGGTGATCTCCCCCTGCTTGGGATACTCCACCTTCTGCGAGGCCGGCTTGCACCCCTCGCTGTCGACGCAGCGCTTGTAGTCGGCGACGGTGACCTCGTGGACGGCGAGGCAGAAGGTGTCGAGCGTCACCTGATGGGCCGGCTGCCACAGCGGGAAGCCGGTGTCGTTGGAGCCCATCTGGAACGAGCCGCCGTTGACTGCCCGCATGTCCTTGGGGCAGGGGCCGTCCCACTCCACCGCGGGGGGACCCTTCACGTCCGCGGACGGCGTGGGCGCCGTGCTCGCGCTCGCGCTCGCGCTCGGGTCGGTCGTCGGCGTCGTCTCCTGGCTGCCCATGAAGGCGACCCCCGCGGCGGCGCCGCCGACGACGACCACGCCCACCACCGCCCCGATGAGGAGCGTGGACTTGCCCGATGGTCTCGCGACGTTGGCGGCGACGCCAGGCGGCGTAGGGGGGGTCCGCGTGGCATCGGCAGACTGGGCGACGGGGGTGAGGAGCGCCGTGTGCCCCCCCGCGCTGGTGTCGCGGCGCGTGGAGCGCCAGGTGGGTTGCCCTGGGAAGGCCAGCTTGAACAGCTCGCCGAAGAACGCGCCCATCGTGGGGTAACGCTCGCCTGGCGACACCGCCAGGGCCTTGGCGATCACCGCGTCGATCTCGGGTGCGATGGGGATACCGAACGACGAAGGGGTGGGCCGCTTGTTCGGATCGCAGCTCGAGACGCCGAGCTCGAAGAACGTGTCGCCCTCGAGGGCCCGCAGGCCGCCACGCAACAGCTCCACGATGATGAGGGCCATCGCGTACACGTCGGTCCAAGGTCCGGTGGCGCCGTAGTTGCGGCTGAACTGCTCGGGGGCGCCGTGGTTCGGGGTGAACGCGGTGATCTGATGACCGGTGAGCTCGAGCTGCTGCTGCAGCGCCTCGCGATCCGCCATCACCTTGGCGATGCCGAAGTCCATGAGCTTCACCCCCGCCTCAGGCGAGCGTGGATCGCCGGTGACCATGATGTTGGCGGGCTTGAGATCGCGATGCGCGACGTTCTGCTTGTGGGCCACGTCGAGGGCCACCGCGCAGGGCTCGAGCAAGTGGAGGATCTCCTCGATCGTGCGCGCGGGCATGTGGGCCAACGCCTCGCGCTTCATGACGAGGTCGAGCGGCGCGCCGTCGAGCCACTCGAGCACCATGAACGGGATCCAGTTGCCGTTGTCGGTGGCGAGCTTTCCGATGTCGCGCGCCTGCACGATCGCCGCCGACTTGCTCGAGAGCTCGCTCATGAGCTTGCCCTCCTGGATGAAGTCGTTGAGCAGCTGCTCGCGCATCTCCGCGCTGGCGTCTTGGAGCACGCTGAAGAACTTGATCGCGACCGGCTGCTTCCAGATCAGGTGCTCCGCCTTGTACACGGTGCTGAAGCCGCCCTCGCCGGCCACCGAGACGATGCGGTACTTCTCCGCCACGGTGGTGCCGATGATGCCGAGGGGGTCGTGATGGGCGTGAGACATGACCTGCTGGGCGAGGATCCTACCGTATCGCCTTGGGGGCAACGAAACGAGGTCGACAAAGCCACCGCGCGAAGGGGGAGGGGGGGCGCGGGTGCGCCGCCGATCCGAGCACCAGGCCCCGCTCGGCCAGATCCGCGATCACCTTGGAGGTGCCGTCGATGACCGTCGAGTCGACGGTGGTCTCGCGCGCGTGGCAGCCCTCCCGCACCGCCTCCGCGAAGGGGGTGCCCTCGAGGAGGCGCTCGAGGATGGCGGTGGCGAGCGGCGTCAGGCTGAGCTGGCGATAGCGCCCGTCGCGGTCGCGGTAGCCGAGGACGCCCACCTCCCCCGCGGCGGGGACCGTCGCGTCGTCGGGGTCGTCGGGGAGCTGGTGCACGGCGTAGCCGAAGGTGCCGACCCGCACCGTGCCATCGAACGCGATGGGGGCGTCGGCCAAGAGCTCGGTGTGGGCCAGCTCTGGGGGCTCCGACACGGCGGTGTACACGTCGAACTCGAACAGCTCGTAGCGCGCAAGATCGCCGAGAAAAGGCGGCAACGCTGCATCGGCGGTGAAGTGGGGGCAGGCCCAGATCGCGAACTCGTAGGCCACGTCGCGGAGGATCGGCGAGGCGGGGAGCTCGTCTTCGCAGAAGCGCGCCACGTAGCGCTCGAAGGCGTCCTCGCCCATGCGCGATTTCGTGCGGGGCAGCTGGTTCTGGATCGCCTCGAGGAAGTTGGCGCGGACCAGCTTGCGATAGATCACGATGCGCCGGCGGTCGGTGCGCTGCAGCGCACGGGCGTCGTCGGGCGCGACACCGAGACCAGCGAAACCTTCCTCGTGGGCGCGCTGGAGGGCGTCGAGATCCGGGGCCCGCACCGCGGTCTCGAGGACGCGCTGCGCCGCCGTCTCGCGCGCGAAGGTCTGCGCCTGGCGCCGAAGGTTTGGCGTTTCGCGAGGCGGGCGCGGGTCGGAGCCGCGTGGGTCCGGGACCGCCGCGGGGGTGGGGTGGCGCTCTTGGTACGCGGCGAGGCCTCGGCGGTAGGCGGCGTCCACCCGGCGCCACTCGGCGAGCAGGTCGGGGAGGGGCGGCACGTCGTTGTCGCGCTCGAGGATGACGGCGCGCGGACCGGTGCGCGCGATGGTCCAGGTCAACAGGTCGTAGACGGGATCGATGACCGGCGCGCCGTGGGTGTCGATGATCAGCCCGTCGTCGGCCCGGAGCTCGTGTCCCGCGACGTGGAGTTGCATGACGCGATCGAGATCGATACGCGCGAGCCACGCCTTTGGATCGAAGCCGTGGTTCTGGCTGTTCACGTACACGTTGTTCACGTCGAGCAAGAGGCCGCAGTCAGCCTCCTCGAGGACGGTCGCGAGGAAGGTCGTCTCCTCGAGCTCGGGGTTTCCCAGGTGCATGTAATAGCTGATGTTCTCCACGCACATGGGGATCTCGAGGCGCTCTCTGGCCTCCACCACGCGGCGGCTGACGTGGCGCGCCGCGGCCTCCGTCTGAGGCATCGGCAAAAGGTCGTGCAACACCCTCCCGCCGAAGCTCGAGAAGCAGAGGTGGTCGGAGTGCCAGGGGGTCTCGAAGCGGTGAACGAAGCGTCGCAGCTCTCGAAAGTAGTCGACATCGAACGCGTCGGCGCCGCCGAGGCCCATCATCAGGCCGTGCGTGATGAGCGGCACGTGCTCCGCGATCCGCTCCAGCGACTCGGGGATGTAGCCGCCGCGTCGCATGTAGTTCTCCGGCGCGATCTCGAAGAACGGCACGGCCTCGAACCGGCCCTCGGCGAGGGCCTCGTTCACCGCGTCGAGGTGATCCCAACGAAGGCCAAAGCCCACCCCGACGAAGGGCTCGCGGGGTGGGTCACGTCGGTCTTGTCGCATCGCTCACGCTCATGTCCGACCGCACGGTCGGCGGCTTCGTCGGACGTCCGCGTGACGCCCGCTCACGCGCGGGCGCGCCGTCGCAGCTCGGCGATCGCGCGGACACGCCCTCGAGCTCAGCCGCAGGTGCCGGCGCCACAGGCACCCGCTGCGCCCTTGGGCTTGGGGGCGGCGGGCTTGGGGGCGGCGGGCTGGGTGGTGGGGGCGGGCTTCTTCGCGGTCGCGCCGCAGCTCCCCGCGCCGCAGCCGGCGGCCTTGCCGTCCTTCTTCTTGTCGTCGGTCTTGGCGGTGCCAGCGTCGGTCTTCTTGCTGGCGCCGCAGCCCCCGGCGCCACAGCCGGCGGCCTTGCCGTCCTTCTTGTCTGGGGTGCCGGCCTCGGTCGCGTTGGCCTTCATGGCCTCGCCGTCGGTCGGCGTCGTCTCCGTGGCGCCGACCTCGTTCGTCGCCGGAGTGTCCGTCGGCGGGGTCTCGGCCGGCGTCTCGGTCGGCGCCGTCTCCGGCGCCTGGGTCTGCTCCGGGACGGCCTCGTTGGTGGGGGTTTGGCCACCCGCGCATCCGAGGAGCGCGGCGGCGAGAGTGGCGGAGATTGCAGTGGCCTTCATCATCATGTTCCTCATCCTCTACGAAAGAACCCCCGAGCGGTTACTCGAGGGGGGAAACGGGGTTGAACCCTCAGGGGGTGGCCGCCGAGGCGTGGGGCTTGGCCACGCTCGTGACCTTGGCGGTGAGCTCGAAGCTCACCTCGGCGGCCTCGGCCACCTTCTTGGTGTCGCTGATGAACTTGTCGAGGGTCTGGAAGGTGCCTTTGGCAAACTTCCCGAACACGTCGTTCGGTCCTACCTCGTGCTCGCTGAGCCCGACCGCGAAGGGCTCGACGGTCTTGATGGTGAGCGACTCGAGCTGCTCGCCCTTCAGCTTGAACGTGAGCTCCACCTTGGCGCTCCGGACCTTGGCGACCTGGTGCAACAGGAACTTCCCCGTCACCGTGGCCGTCACCTTCCGAGTGTCGCCGGTGAGCTTGGTGAGATCGGTCGTGTCGGCCTCCACCTTCTCGATCAGAAACTCCGTGTTCTTGTTGAGCTCCGCCGTCTTCTCGCAGTCGGCGAGCTTGTCTTCCGGCACCTTCACGCAGGCGATCTGGAGCCACTCCTTGGCGTGCTCGTTCTGCAGCGGGTTCTCGGTCCATTCCTCGTCGAAGGAGCCGTCGTCCTTGGGCTTCTTCTGTCCGACCACGAGTTTACCCAGATCGACGTAGAGGTGCCCGGTCGTCTTGTTGAGATCGGTGAGCGGCACCTGGAGGCTGCCCCGCGCCGCGTTGGCGAGGTTGCCCCGGATCTTCTCGTTCGGCGCCTCCATCATGAACGTCACGCTCGAGCCCTCGGTCTGGATCTCGAGCTCGTGAGCGCCCGCCGCTTTGGGCTTGTCGTCTTGGAGCGTGCTCGTCTTTGGAGCCGGGCCCCCACCCTTGTCGTCTTCGCAACCGGCGCCCGCCAACGCGAGCGCGGTCACGAGGACCCATGCAACGTGTCTCATTCGGCTGATTTCTCCTCTCGTCCCGTCGTGAGCAGTCCCTACGTCTCGGTTCGAATAGCGGTTTCACAAACCGTCGACAAGCGTCGGTGTAGGTTGATGTAGGCTCATATCGGTTCACCCGTGGGTCGGCGCTTGAGGCCGCGCCGTCGGGGGCAGGTGGCGCCAAATCGGGGGTGGGCAGGAAGTTTGTGGTCCGGTCCCCAGTACAACGGGACACCTTCCAGGACCGAACACCATGACCGTTCAGGACGAGGAGCGCCGCGCGATGGAACCAGCCCAGCACGAGGAGGACGAGGCGACGACCCGCCCCCACCACCGCGATGACGTCCTCGAGCCCTCGGGGTTCAACCCTCGCGTTCGCATCGTGGGGATGCCGACCGCGGCCCTTCCCCCCCACCTGCGGCGGGGCGGCGACGGACCCCCCGAGACGCAGCCCCACGGGGCCGCCTCGGCGCCGTGGCCGAGCGTGCCCGAGCTCCCGATCGACGCGCCGCCCTCGGTGGAGCGGGTCGAGGAGGCGTCGGCGGTGTCGGTGCGCGCCATCATGGATGTGGGGCCGCTGCCCGTGCCCGTCTCCGCCGCGCCGCCGGCACCGGACACGCTGGTCGAGCTCGCGGACGAGGGCGCCGCCGACGGCGACGACAGCGACTCCGGCGTGCGCACGAGGCCGCGTGAGAGCTCTGTGGTGACGAGCGCGCCCGAGCTCCCCTACGCCCTCGACTGGGATCAACGCGAGAGCCGCACCGACGTGTTGGTCACCGTGCCGGAGGAGCCGCTCCGGTGGGAGGAGGACGAGGTGACGGTGCCGCGTCGCGACGAGGAGCTCCGCGCCGAGGCCCGCGCCCTCGCGAGCGTGAACGCGGCGCGGCGCCCGGCGCTCCCGCGCGTTCCGTTCAGCACCGCCGTCTCTCGGCTCGACACGCTGATCGATCAGGTCCCCCCCTCGGAGCTCGAGCTCGAACGCGCGGTGACGCTGGAGCGGGCCGCCGAGCCGCTGTCGCTGCCGCCGTCCACGCAGCCCTCGACCCCGCCTCCGGCCGCGCCCGCCGCTCTCCACACCGCGGCGCCGGTCACGTGCTCCATCGAGATCGATCTACGCGAGCTCGAGGGGCCCGCCGCCCGCGGCGAGCTGCCGAGTCTGCTCGACGCGGAGGAGGACGAGCACACCCCAGCCCCGCGGGCCCTCCGGACCCCGAGCCAGCCGCCGGAGCCGGGTGCGGACCGCACGCCGAGCCCGAGTGGGCACGCGACCCCCGCGCCGAGCGCGCTCTTCGCCCCCGCGGAGGTGCCGAGCGCGGCCGATCCCGCCCCCGTCCCCGCCCCGCGCGACCCCGCGGCGACGGGGGCCGAGCGCGCGACCCTGGCGAGCCCGAGCGCTCCGCCGCCGGCGGCGAGCCCGGTGGGAGGCTCGTTTCCGCCGGTGGTGGCGGTCGCCCCGACGTCGACGCCGGTGCGGCCACGACGCTCGCGCCTCGTCTCGTGGGGGGCCTTCCTCGGCGTGATGGCCCTCTGCGTGGGCGTGATGGCCTTCGTGCTGCAAACCCGCCGCGGCTCGGTGCTCGTGCACCTCGCGACCCCCGACGACGGCGCGGTGCCGAAGGCCGAGATCTTCTTGGATGGCCAGAAGCGCTGCGACACCGATCCTTGCATCCTGCGCGACGTCGCCCCTGGAGCTCACGTGGTGAAGGTGGTCGCGCCCGGGCGCGACGTGCCGAGCGTCGTGCAGATCGAGGTGCTGCCCTCGCGCGAGACCGCGATCACGGTGATGCTGTCGGAGGCGGCGGCGCCCGCGGTGGCGAGCGAGCCGGCCCCGGCCCCGGCCCCGGAGGCGACCCGGCCCGGCCTCTCCATCACGCTCGGCACCGAGGGGGCGCGGGTGGTGCTGGTGACCGGCCGCGTCACGCAGGTGGTCGAGGGGCCCTTCCCGAAGACCCTCGAGCTCGAACCAGGGGAGTACAAGCTCGTGGCCTCGCGTTACGGCTACGCCCCGTTCTCACAGCGGATCGTGCTCCGCGAGGGGGACGCGGCGGTGCCGGTCGAGGTGCTGCTCACGCCCGAGGCCCGTGACGACACGAGCGGCGCGCGCGATCTCGCGGCGCCCGTCACGCCGAGCCCGGTCGCAGCGGAGGACGACGACATCTACGCCGACTGATACGATGCGCTGGAACCGCCGCTGCCCGGCGGCCACAGTGTCACATGCGCATCGCGCTCATCTATCCGCCGCCGTGGAAGATCCCGCACCCACGAGGGGGCGCCGCCGTGGGCCGCGAGGGGCCGCCGGAGGGGTATCGCGAGGGGGATCTCGACGGCGACTTCTACCAGACGCCGTACGGCATGCTCACCATCGCCGCGCAGGCCAAGCGCGCCGGTCATCAGGTGAAGGTGCTCAACCTCTCGGCCTACCCCTGGTCCGACGTGGTGGAGGTGGTGTCGCGGCTCGACGCCGACCTGTTCGGCATGAGCTGCTGGACCGCCAACCGTCGCGGCGTGGGCTATGTGGCCGCGCTCCTCCGCGAGCACCACCCGAGCCGCTGCATCGTGGTGGGCGGACCGCACGCGAGCCCGCTCGCCAAGGAGATGTTGGCGCACCACCCCGCGATCGACGTGGTCACCACCGGCGAGAGTGAGCTGACGTTCCTCGAGCTCGCGGAGCGCGTGGCCGCCGGCGTACCCCTCAGGGGCCTGGCTGGCGCTTGGGTGCGTGGCCCGGCCGGTCCCGAACAGGGGCCCCCGCGCGCGAACATCGGCGAGCTCGACGAGTTCCTCTCGCCTCACGAGCTCTTCGACACGCACATCTTCATGACCTCGCGCGGCTGTCCGTGGGCGTGCACGTTCTGCGGCGCGGAGTCGCAGTGGGGGCGCGGCTTCCGGGCCAACTCGGTGCCCTACGTGCTCGACGCCCTCGAGCAGGCGGTGTCGCGCCTGCCGGTGAAGATGCTGATGATCAAGGACGACACCTTCACCACCCAGCGAAAGCGCGTGATCGAGCTCTGTCGCGGGATTCGCGCGCGCGGTCTCTCGTTCGTGTGGAGCTGCGACACCCGCGTCGATCTGCTCGGGGAGGAGCTGCTCTACGAGATGCGGCTCGCGGGCTGCGAGCGGCTGAGCCTCGGGGTGGAGTCGGGGGCACCGAAGATCATCGCCGAGGTCGACAAGAAGATCACGGTGGACGACATCCTCGCCTCGACGGCCCTCGCCAAGAAATACGGCATCAAGGTGCGTTTTTACATGATGCTCGGAAACCGCGGGGAGACCGAGGAGACGTTCCGCCAGACCCTCGAGTTTCTCGAGGTGGCCAAGCCCCACGAGTACATCTTCTCCTGTCTGTCGATCTACCCCGGGACGCGAGACTTCATGGACGCGGAGCGCGACTGGCTGAGCCGGGAGAAGTACTTCACCGAGTCGTTCCAGGAGCTGAAGACGCCGTTCGACGCGACCGACGCGGTGACCGAGGTGATGATGGACTGGTTCAAGGATCACGCCGGGCTCCAGCGCGGGTATCAGCCCACGCTCGCCGAGCAGCTCGCCGTGCTCGAGCGCCTCGGCGAGCACGCCCCCGCCGCGCTCGACGTGGCGGGGGCCGCGTTCGCGGCGGGGGACCTCGACGTCGCCGAGACCTACGCGCGGCGCGCGCTCGCGCTCGGCCATCCGCTCCCCGGCCTCTGCCTCAACTACCTGGCCTGCGTGGCGGTGGCGCGCAAAGACTACGACGCGATGATGGAGCTCTTCTCGGAGGCGGCGCGCCGCGACCCTCAGCACGCCATCCTCATCCGCAACGTCAACCGCGCCCGCGCCTGGTTCAAGGCGGGCGGTCCGAGCCGCGGACTGCCCCTCGAGCTCGACGCGGATCACGAGTTCCGCGTGCTCGAGAAGACCGTCCAACCGACGCTGCCGGGGCCGCTCTCCGACGATTTCGACGTGTGGGGCGGCGACGACGTGATGCCGGAGGGGGAGGCCATGGTGGCGCGAACGGGCAGCCTCGGGGAGCTGAGATCGCGCAAGCACCTCAAGGTGGTGTAGGGTCGGCGCGTGGCGAAGAGTCGCGGGCAGAAGCGAGCGGAGAAGGCCAAGGCGCGGCAGCGCGCGCGGTCGCCGAGACCGGCGGCAACGAAGGGGCCGCGCGCCGCCCCCCCGAGCTGGTCGGCGGCAGCGCCGCTCCCGACGGAGGTGGCCGAGGAGCTGGGATACGACGCCAACGTGGCGGTGGACGCCGCGGCGTGGAGCGCACTCGAGGAGCGCGAGCGGCTCTCGCGCGTGGCCAAGTACCACCACGCGACTTTGAAATCGGCACAAATGCCCCCGTCGATGCAGCGGCACGCGGCGATGCACGTGATCGTGGAGAGCCAGCTCGCGGACGCGGCCCCCCCCGAGGCGCGAGGGGCGCTCGAGCGGCTCCAACGCGAAGGCATGAGCCGCCACGACGCGATCCACGCCATCGGCTGGCTCGCCACCGAGCACATGAAGCGAGCGGTGGCGAAGCAGCGCCCGGTGGACGACAAGAGCTACGCCAACGATTTGGCGGCGCTCACGGTGGCGAGCTGGCTGCGAATGGCGGCGGGCCGCGCCGGCTGAGCCAGGCCGGCCGAGCCCGCGCCCGCTCCACGACAAAGGGGGTGCCGGCGCGGGCCGCGGGCTGGCCGGGTCGCGGCGGGTCAGGCCGGATTTCGGCGGCGACGCCGCGCGAGGAGCAGCCCGGTGAGCATGAAGGCGGTCACCGACACGGTGCCTGCCGGCTCGCGGCCGATGGTCGCGCAGCCACAGCCGCCCTCCTCGACGGGGTCGTCGATGTCGTTGCCGTTGCCGCTGCCGCCGGCGGCGCTGCCGGTGCCGCCCGCGCCGCCCGCGCCGACCGGGCTCCCGCCCGCGCCTGCGCCGCCCGCGCCGGTGGGGTCTTCGCCTTGGAAGGGCACCGTCGCCTGGGGGGCGGTGAACGACTCGTCGATGGCGGGGTCGCCGTCACAGGTCACGAAGGTGTGCTCCCAGATCGGCGCGAACACGAAGGCGGTGTCGTCGTTGGGGGCGTCGACCACCGACACCACGAGCTTCACGGTGCGGGTTTGATCGATGCCGAGATCGCCGGCGGGGACGCCGCTGGCGAGGGTGCTCGTGGTGACCGGCTGGCCGTCGATGTCGCCGGCGCTGCCGTCGGTGCTGTAGCTGTCGAGGGTGAGGCCCGCGTCGAGCGCGAGCACGAAGGCGAGATCGGTGGCCTCCGCCTGCCCGGTGTTGGTGACGGTCGCGGTCACCTCGAACGTGTCGCCCACCTGAGCCACGGTGGTGTCGGCGCTGGTGGTGGAGTCGCCGAAGTTGGGCGACTTCACGTCGATCTCGAGGGCCACCGCCACCGGCACGTAGGAGTCGCCCTCGGTGCGGGTCCGCACCACCGCCTCGGTCTGGTCGTTGGCGAGGTGTCCGAGGTCGGAGCTGACGGCGACGGTGGTCACGTCCCACCCCTGGCGCGCGCCGCTCACGTTGGTCCCCGGCATGGCGACGTGGTTCGCGTTGCCGAAGGAGCCGGAGGTGTCGAGCTGCCCGGTCACGCCGTTGATCTGCGACGCGAAGAAGTTGGTGGCGGGGTTGTTGGGGCCCGAGAGGTTGACGAACGCGCTCGTGGGGCTCGGGGCGATGAGGAGCTCGTCGCCGGTGAGGTTGGCGTCGCCCTCGAGGGCGCTGACCACGAGGTTGCCCTCCACCACGCCCGAGGGCGGCGCGCAGAAGCCGCTCACGGTGTAGTCTTGGAGGTCGTCCTCGTTGATGAACGAGCCGCCTACGAAGATGGACAAGTTGCGGATGGGCTGGCTGCCGTCGCGGTAGGCGACGATGAGGGTCCAGCCGGCCGCATTGAGCGACTGGATGCCGGTGTCCTCGGTCGCCGGCACCCCCTGCACCGCGTAGGTGGACGACATGTGCTGCTGCACGAACGCCGTCACGTTGGCGGACCGCATGTAGTAGTTCGCCACGAACGTCCCCGCGTTCTGTTGGATGGTGAGCGCGGTGCCGGGCAGCGGGGCCACGCTGACGCTGGTGCTGCCCGCGAAGAAGGTGATGGGGTTGTCGATTTCGTCGCGCAGATCCGTCGCGTACCAGTGGCTGCCGCCCCAGATGAGCTCGGCGTGGAGGATCTCCGCGTCGGCAGGGAGGAGCAGCACGGCCGTCGAGCCGTTCTCCATCCAGTTGGAGGTGGTGCCGGCCGGCCACGGCGCGCCGAGCGGGGCGGGGGTGTCGTCGACGCTCGTCGGATCGAGCGAGATGAAGGTGCCGATGGAGTCGTTGGTGCCCGGTCCGTTGTCGCTCGCCTTGGCGAGCCCGAGCGTGTTGCCGGTGGCCACGATGCCCCCCGCGGCGGTGGTGGTGAAGCGCAGCGCGGGCTGGGCTTCGGCGCCGAGCGTGACGGTGGTGACCGCGGCCGCGACCAGGAGCGATAAGGTGGAGACGAGGGGGGTACGGAGAAGTGCCATCGCAGGTTGAGATACCTGGCGATGGGGCCTCCGGTCAACGGCCAGGAGCACGTTCGCGCACGGCGTCGAGCACGGCCCTCAGCGGCTGGGCCATGGCCGCCGCGGAGGGCCAGCGCTCGACGGGGCGCGGGGCGAGGGCCTTTCGCACCGTCTCCTCCACAACCTCGGGGAGCGCTACGCGCTCGATGGGGGTGATCTCGCCGCCCGACGTTCGGTGAGGGAGGTGCCCCGAGAGGAGGAAGTGGGCGATGGCCCCGAGCGCGTACACGTCGCTCCGAGCGTCGCGCTCGCTGGCCGCCTCGGGAGCGGCGAGCTGGGGGTCGCTCGGGCCGCCGAGCGCGGCGCCGATCGCGAAGTCCGTGACCGTGATCGTCGCCGAACGCCCCATGATGAGGTTCGAGAGGTGGAGATCGCCGTGGAGGACGTCGTGGCGGTGCGCGAAGGCGAGCGCCTCGAGCGTGGTCACGAGCACCTCGAGCACTTCGACCACCGCGAGCGCGGGGGCGAGGTCCTTGAGCACGAGGCCCGGCGCCACCGCGGTGGCCACGTAGGGGGTGTCGGCGACGAAGCCTTGGCCGTGCACCGTGCAGATCGCTGGGTGGGTGAGGCTCGCGGCGGCGGCGACGGCCTGCTCGAGGCGCGCGCGTGCGGCGGCGCCGGCGACCCGCGCCGCGAGCACCTTGAGGGCCACCTCGTGCCCGCTCTCGCGGTCGCGGGCGAGGTACACCACCGCGCGGGGGCCGCGGCCGAGCTCGCCGAGCAGGTCGAAGCGGGCGCCAGCCCCCTCCCCGAGGCCCACGAGCACGGGGGCGTGCGCCTCGCGCCAGGCGGCGAGCGCCGCGACCCGCACGTCGGCGCCGCGGTAGCCGGGGGACGTGTCCTCGACTGCCTCGAGCGCCGCCGCGGCCGCCTCCCAGTTGCCGCCCGCGAGGTGGGCGAGCCCGATGCGGTGATACACCTCGATGTTGCCGAGATCGCACCGCTGCCCTTGTGCGAACGCGAGGAGCGAGCCGAGCTCCTCGCCCACCTTGGCCTCCTCCACCGCCGGATCGCAGAGCGCCGACCGATCGATGGGGTGGGTCTCGAGCCCCGGGCTCTGCTCGGTGGGGGCGCCTCGGAGCGGCCGGGCAACCGCGAAGAGCGCGTGGAGATCGCGTCGCCGCTGCAGACCTCCCACCTCGGCGAGCTCCTCCACCATGGCCTCCACCTCGGCGACCGACACCAGCGCGTCGGGCGCTTTGCTCCCGAGCGGACGGGTGGCGCGCGCGAGCTTCGGGCGGTCGCTCGCGACGCGCCGCGGGTCGCTGCCGCGGGGGGCGTCGCTCCCGTGCTTGGGCGGGGCGCTCGACCGCTTCCTGGACGGTGGGCTCGAGACGATGGAATACGAGCTGTCCTCGGACGGTGGCTTCGATCGAAAGGGGGGCGGGAGCGACGAGCGCTTGCCCGACGTCGGGAGGCCCTCGGCGGCGGCCCGGCCCGGCCCCTCGAGCACCTCGGGGGCGGTCTCGGCGCCGGGGGCGGCCGCAGCGGGCTCACGGGGGGCGGTCGGCTCGAGCCGAGGGAGCGCGGGCGCCCTCGGGATCGCGACCTCGCGGGGGACGAGTGGCGCTGGCTCCGACGTCGCCAAGGGGGCCGCGTCCGCCGGGGGGGCGACCGACGGATCGGCGGTTCGCTCGAGGATCGCGGTGCGGCAGGCGGTCGCGTTCTCGTAGTCGCCACAGAGCTCGTAGAGCTCGGCAGCGACGTTGAGCTTGCCCGCGCGGCGCGCGGCGGCGGCGGCCAAATCCGGCTTGCGCGCCATGCGGTAGAGCTCGACCGCCTCGTCCCACTGGTTCTGGATCATGGCGAGGCGCCCCGCCTCTTCGTAGCGGCCCTGGGCGACGAAGCGATCGGCCCCCTTGGACACGAACCGGCGTGCCGGCGCAGGGGGAGGTGGCTCCGCGCGCCGCTGCAGGGAGACGATCAGCGTGAGCAGCGCGACGAGGGCGATGACCCCAATGATTACTGGCTCGTATGCCAGGTCTGCCTCCACCCTCGCGTGGCCATGGGCACAGACGATAGCGCAACCACGACGCGGCGACGAACAACCGACGGCGCGCCCATCGCGGCGGTCGCTCCCGCCGGGCCGGTCGTGAGCGACGTGGCCCGGAGGGGAGAGGCGCAGGGCTCGGCCGACCGCTCAGCGGTCGATGGCGACGAACGCACCGTCCACCGAGAGCTCGATGCGCTCCACGCGCACGTCGCGCTTGGGGAACACGAACCAGCCGCCCGGCAGGTGGTCGTAGCGGAAGAAGTGCCCCTCCACCATGGTCGGTCCAGCCGCGGTGATGGCGGTCGCGAGCGTCGGCTTGCCGATCGGGCGTGCCATCGGCTGCGTGGTCCAGGTGGTCTTCCCGAAGCCGTCGAAGGCCGCGATGGTGTGCTCGGCGGTCGCGGTGAAGGCGCCATCTTCGTGCACTCCCTCGTGAAGGCGCGGTAGGTTCACGTTCTTGCCGCGGGCGAGGAGGGCCGCGAAGTTGTGATCGCTGATCCACTGCCTGTCGCAGTAGCCCATGATGTCGGTGTGGAGCGACGGATCGACGAGCTGGCCGCTCACGATGTCCCAGCCCCACACGCCGATGGAGCCCCCGCCGTGGGGGTAGCTCGTGTCGATGCTCTGGGGATCGAGCCCGTCGCCGCAGGGGGCGTGCTCGCGGCCGTGGCTGTGCCCGAGCTCGTGGGCGGCGGTGTCGGTCGCCACCTCCGCGAAGCCCACCCCGAGGGCGAGGCGCAGGCCCGGGTTGCCGGTGTCGGCAGGCTGATCGTTGAGGAGGGTGACCCCGAGCAGGCAGCCGAAGCCGCAGAACTGCCCGAAGGACGCGGCGGGGTTGAAGATGCCGTAGTAGTAGACGTCGGCGCTCGCGCCGTCCTGGCTGCGGAAGCCGGAGAGCGTGATGCCCACCTCTTGCCAGCCCTGCCCATTGGGCTGGATCGCGTTCGACCACGCCACCGGCTCGCGCACGGTGACCTCGACGTTGGACACCGGATAGAGCTGCAAGAAGCGATTCTTGTAGGTCTCGATGGCTTCGGGGCTGAGGTCGGGGAGCCGCCCGGAGCCGTCGGCGTCGTAGCGGAAGGGGGCGAGCACCAGGCGGAACGTGTTCACCGGTCCGTCGACGGGGTGCGCCTCGATGCCCTCCACGGGGTGGTGGGCCGACGGGTTGTCGCTGACGCCCTCGACCTGTTCATCCAGGAGCTCCACCCGGTAGCCGAACGTGGCGCCGATGAGCTCGCCCGGTACGTTGAAGTTGGCGCTCGTGTTCAGATCCCGGTCGTTCGAGGTGCCGGTGAGCACCACGTCGGTCTCGATGGGCTCGGCCACGCCATCGAGCCACAGGCGGCCTCGCACCGTCTGCCCGATGCGCTCCGGCGGCGCGGTGTAGAACGCGCGCACGAGCGCGTTGCGGCCGGCGACGAGCGGCACGTTCGAGGCCACCGGGGCGCCGGCTTGCGCGAGCACCCGCTTGACGCCCTGATAGATCGCCACCTCGGTGATGGCCACCCCGTTGGCGCCCACGTAAGCGGTCTCCGGCGTCTTGCCGGTGCCGCCGTCGTCGTCGTCCGAAGACGTGGTGGTGCTGATACACGCGGAGAAGAGCGCCGCGGTGATGGCGCCCGTGGCGCCGATGGAGAGGTACCTTTGAAAGCCCGTGAACCCGTTCATCACAACCCCTTTGCTGTTCCGGCGCGCCGTGCCACCCAAACCCGTCGCGCCTTCGCCCGCTGCGCCCCTCAACACAGTGAGCGTGTAGGCCATAGCGCGGGATGTGAGTCGGCGCTCGCAAAAAACGCATAAGTACTTGAGATGACGATCTGATTGGAATTATCCAGGACGAACATGGACTGGCGAGGAATCCTGGCGACTCTGAGCGCCGAGCAACTGGCGCGTTTGGCGGAGAGCGCTGGGATTCAGCGCGCGAGCACCGCGCACAAGACCTTGGTCAAGGCGCTCGGCGAGCACCTCGACGACGCGCTCAAGACCGAGGCCTTGTCGCTCCTCGGCATCGAGCGGCTGCGTGAGCTCGCCCGGGCGGTGCGTCCGGGGACGGCCGCCACGCGCAAGCCGGATCTCATCAACGTTTTGCTCGCGAGCGAGCGCGAGGAGGACGCGCTCGCGCTGAGCGAGCTCGACTTCCTGCTCCCCGATCGCGGGCGCCGCGATCTACCGCTCGAGCCAGAGCCGGACAGCGCGGTCGAGGTGCTCCCGGCACGCCCGACCGGGCGGGTCGAGAGCGCGGACGCGATCGTGGCGCTCGAGGTGCAACACCTTTTGCGCCGTCCCCACCTCAGGCGCGCGGTGTTCGTGGTGCCGCGGAGCGACGCTACGCTGCTCGAGCGGCTGCTCAGCTTCGACCTCGACGATCTCATCGAGAGCGCGGTGGGCTACGTGGAGCTCGGCCGCGACGAACGCGCGGTGCTCACCTTCATCCTCGACGGCGCGCGGCACGGGCTCGGGGAGACGAGGTCGGGGGCTGCGCTCGTGGCGCTCGCACGCGAGCTGCGAGGCGTGGTGGAGATCCGGCTCACCAAGCGCGTACAGCCGCTCCGCGCGCAGCTCCTGGCGTTCGAGGAGGAGCGGCCCCACGGGGCTCACCTCACCGCCATCGTGGGCGGCGGGGCCCTCGCCGGTCTGGATGCGGCCACCGCGGCAGCGAGCGTCGAGTGCAACCTCCGGGTGAGCGGGCCCATCGCCGCCACCCACCTCGGGTGCTCGCTGGTGAAGGACTGGCTCGCCCACCTGATCCGCGACGCGCGCTCGCTCACCGACGCGCAGCTCAGCGAGCTCGGCGCCGACGCCTCGGTGCGCCGCAAGGTCGCTTACAAGCGCGAGCTCGACACCGCTCACGAGCTCGCGCTGAAGCACTTGGCGGAGCAGGTCTGCCGTCGCGGTCGCTTGAGCGCACCGCTCTTCGATCCGACGGTGGTCGAGCCCCCGCCGCACCATCAGCGCGTGCCGCTCGCCCTCGCCGCGCGGCCGTTCACGCGCGGCGTGCTGCTGCTCGACGCGCCAGGGCTGGGCAAGACCGTCGAGGCGGCGCTGATCTTGTCGCGCGAGCTGCGGCGCCGACGGGTCCTCGCGGCGTCGGACGTGTTGGAGCGCCGCCGCGCTCTGGTGGTCGCGCCCACGTCGCTTCACGGCCACTGGCACGAGGAGCTCCGGAGCAAGGTGGGGCTCGAGGTGCAGCGCTTCGACCCGCTCGATCCGCCGGAGCGGGTGGCTCACGCCCAGGTGCTCTTGTGCGGGCCCGTGGAGCTCAGGCGCTCGTGGGAGGAGCTCGTGGGCGTCGACGTGTTGGTGGTGGACGAGGCGATGCTGCTCGGTGAGCAGACGCTCGAGGTGCTGGCCAAGCTGCGCGCGACGGTGGAGCTCTGCGTGGTGATGTCGGGGGCGCCCGCTTTCGACGAGCCGGCCGACGTGTTGTCGCTCGCGGCGCTCGCGTGCCCCGGCGAGGGCTTCGGCGAGCTCGTGGAGCTCATGGACGAGCCCGCGGTGAGCGAGCAGGTGGCGGAGGAGCTCCGGAGTGTGTGCGCGCGCACCCGCGTGGGCGATCTCCCGCCGAATGTGCGGCCGCCCAGCCGCACCGTGACCGACCGGGAGTACGAGCTCGACGAGGCGGAGCGCGAGGCCTGCGCGGAGCTGCGACGCATGCGCGCCGACTATCTCCGTCGGGGCGACCACGAGCACGGCGGCGCGTTCATCGCGCTCGAGAGCGCCTTCGGGAGCTCGTACCAGGCGTTCGCGGCGGTGGCCCACGCGCTGCTCGACACCGCCTCGCCGGGCGACGCCGCGCTGTTCGGCGCGACGCCGGATCCGAGCTCTTCGTTCTTCCGGCGGAGCGGCTACTTCAAGCGGCGGCTGCGGGCGGTGGAGCGCCGCCTCTGTGCGCGCCTCGGCCCGTCGGCTCCGCTCTCCGAGAAGGAGGCCAAGCTGCTCGGGATCCTCGCCGACTGCCGGCGCGAGGCGGTGGTGATCATGACCCGCTATCGCGCGACGCAGGCGCGGATCGCGACGGTGCTCGCGCGCGCCAAGATCACCGGCGAGGTGGAGATCATCGACGAGGCGTCCACCGCGCGCGAGCGCATGGGGGTGGTGGCACGGTTTCGCGAGCGGGTGAGCGACGCCACCGTGGCCGACGGCCCGAGCGGGGTGCTCGTGTGCACCGACGACTCCGCGGTGGAGCTCGGCTTGCACAAGGCGGCTCACGTGCTCATCAACTACGATCTGCCGTGGAACCCGCAGGCGGTGGAGCGCCGCATTCTGCGCCTCGGGGGCTGGGGGCAGCGAGAGCCCGTCGTGGTGTACAACCTGGTCGCGATCCACCCCGACCGCCCGATGTGGACGATGGACGGACGCATCGCCTACGCCTGCCGCGAGCTGTTCTCGATGGCGGTGGGGGAAGCCTCGCCAGCGCTGTTCGAGGTGGAGCCAGCGGTGCTCACCGCGCGCCTCACCGAGGAGCAGGCCCCGGAGCTGAGCTTGATCGAAGAGCCCGACGAAGGCGCGATCGCGGAGGCCGACGCGTGGCTCGTCGGCGACCGCGGGCCCGCGATCGACGCCCTCATCGAGCGTACGGAGACGGACGACCGACGACTGCGCGAGCGGCTCTCCGAGCTGTGGGCCCGGGTCTCCCATCGCCAGTCCGCGCAGGCCGGCATCCCGCGCCACCTCTTCGGGCGGCTACGCCAGGCGCTGCTCCAGGGGATGGTGGGAGTGCTCTGCGCGCCGGATCGGAGCGTGAACGACTGCGAGGACTGGCACCTCGTGGTGGGGCTGCGGCTCCTCGTCGAGTCGGCGGCGGTCGAGGCGGGGGTGGAGCCGTGGGCGGAGGCTCCGGAGGACGGGTGGCTGGTCGAGGACGAGAGCGTTCACCTGTGGGCGGTGTCGCCCGACGGGGAGCTGATGGACTGGGCGGAGTTTCTGCTCGGCGACGGCCTCGTGGAGGTGCCGACCCGCGACGCGGAGCGCATCGTGGAGCGAGAGGTGCTCGACTTTCTGGTCGCCGAGAAGCGCTCGCTCGAGCAGCGCGAGCTCGACGCGGTGCCCCTGTCGGCGTGGCTCGAGAGCGCGCCTCCGGCCCTCCGCGACAAGCTCACGGTGGTGGCCGAGCACGCCCTGGCCATGGCGGAGGCGCGCCACGGAGAGGTGGAGGCGAGCTGGGCCAGCGAGAAGGACGCGCGGCTCGTGCGCCTCGACGCGCGGCGGCACCTGGTGGCGGAGCAGCCCGTGGCCCGCGCCGCCACCGAGGCCGCGCTCGCGCGGGCTCACGCCGAGGATGTGACCATTCGGCACGAGGTGTTGGGGACCCAGCTGTTCATCGTCACTCACTGACGGCGGCTTCCGCTCCGCCTGGTGACGCGACGCGCTGGCGCGGCGTCACCGGATCCAGATGGGGTTGGTGAAGGCGAAGGGGAGCGCGCCCTTCCGGTACACGTGCGGCATCGGCCGTGATCCACGCGCCACCACGACGAACCAGTCCTTCGAGGCGGCGTCGAGCGTGAGCGTCTCGTCGAGGCGAGGGCTCGCGCTCGTGGTCACGTTCCAGCGCTTGATCACGTGGCCGCGCCGCACCACCTCCACCGCGCTCACGTCGATCCACGGCGGCGCGTCGACCGTGATCTCGAGCGCGATGCGGCCCGGATCGAGGGTGGCCCCAACGCCTCGGTCCCCGACGCGGACGCGGAGGAAAGGACCGCTCGAGACGATGACCCGAGCGTCGCGGATCGCGCGCACGAACGCTGCGGGGTCGAGCGCGGCCGGGTCGTCGCGCTCGAGCGCGATGAAGTTACGGGGGATGCCCGCGTCCTGATAGGCGAGCTTGTGAGAGTCGGAGTTGCCGGTGGCGGTGTGGCGGAGCCCGGCCTCGAGGAGGGCGTACCAGTCGGCGAGCACCCACTCCACCTCTTCGAGCTCGGCGTAGTGGTCGCCGTTGAACACCTCGATGGCGTCGAAGCTCATGTCGGCGAGGGTCGCCCGCGCGGCCCACCCCGCCACGTCGCCGCGGTCGAGGTGCAACAGCTCGAAGTAGCCGATGCTCCCCATGCGCGGGTGGTTCACCTGGATGACGCCGCCGTGGGCGCGGCGGCGCGCGTCCGCGAACAGGTCGTGAGGGTGCACGTGCTCGTGAGCGAGGGGCTCGGAGCCGCTCGCGAGGGGGAACACGTTGAAGTGGCCGAGCCGCGTGGCCTCGGTGGTCACCTCGTCGCCGACGAGCGCGGCGAGGTGTTCGCCGAGCCCGAGGGCCTCGATCGCCGGCGCGTAGTCGGTGACCGCGTTGTGATCGGTGGCCACCGCGACCTCCACGCCCACCGCGGCCAGCGACCGGACGCGGTCCTCGAGGGCGGCTGGTGCGTCCCACGATGGCTGCGCGTGCACGTGCAGATCCGCGGCGATGAAGCCACGGGTGTCGACCACGCGCTCGAGCGTCGCGTTCACCGTCGCCGGCGCGTCCGCCTCGACCTTCACCGTCTCGAGGTGGCGGGTGTACTCGATGCCACGGTACACGCCCACCTCGTAGGTGCCGGGGGGAATCGGGAGCTCGCCATCGGCGTGGGTGTAGACGAAGTGGCGGGCGGTGCCGTTCGCGGCGTCCTCGCCCCAGCTCGGGGTCTCGGTGCCAGCCAGTCCCTGCACCACGAGCTTGGCGGGGAGCGCGTCGTCGCTGCCTTTCTCCCGCACCCGCCACCGGAGGCGGCCCGCTCGGGGGGCGAGCTCGGGGTGGCGAAACCCCGCTTCGTCACGCCGCCGTGGATCGAACCACGCGCCGGGGGCGTGGCCGCGGCGGTGGAGGCGGGCGCGGGCGCAGGGGCTCGGAACGGCGAAGCGCGGCCCAGGAGCGAAGCGGGCGTAGGGGGCACCCGGCCCCACCGCGCGGTCGTTGTCGTCGAGCGGTCGCTCGGCGCGGGCGAGGCGGGCGGCGTGGGCGGCGGCCGGCTCGCAGTGGGTCACCTCCACCTCGAAGGCGCGCGCCTCCGGGGGCGGCTCGATGAGCTCGCGCTCGCCGCCGCAGGGGAGGTCCAACAGGGCCCGTCCCACCGATGCCTCGGCGTGGGTGAGCGTCACCTTCCGGATCGGCGAGCGCGCGCCGGGCTCGAGCGTCACCCGATCGCGTCCCACCGAGGGGGTGCGGTGAAAGCCAGGGGCGGAAGGGCGCGTGCTCTTCACGACCAGGCGTCCGTCGTGGTCACACAGCGCGTAGGCCGTCCCGGGGCCGTCGCGGCCGAGGAACGCGCCGGCGAAGGAGCCGCCCTCGGACAGCTCCCCGTGGCCGTCGAGCCAGGTGGGAGTGTTCGACCACGAGGGCCGCTCTCCGAGGGTCACCGCGAGCACCCGCCGCGCGCCCGTGTTGCGGAGCTGCGAGGCGATGGTGAGGCGGTTGTCGCTGAGCCCGAGCCACACCGAGAGCTCGAGGGGCTCGGTCTGCACCCGCGACACGAGGTGGAGCACGCCGCCGGTGAGCACCTCGATGTGGGGCGGGTCGCGGGGCGCGGCGTCGAAGGCGATGAACGGCGTGGGCTCGAGCTCCACGAGCCCGTTGTGGCCGGCGCGGCGACCGAAACCGATCACGCGGCCGTCGCGAGCCGACACCACCACCGCGCTGGTGTCGCTCTCGAGGACCCAGTCGCCGGCGCGCACGTCGATGCGATGACCCTGGAGCGGGACCTCTCTCGCCAGATGCACGGCGCGCACAGTGGCCGCCCTCTCGTGCTCCTCGAGCGGCGTGGGCGCGAGCGTCGGCAGACCCGCGTCGATCTCACGCGGCGCGCTAGGCTCGGGACCGCAGGCCGAGAGCGAGAGGAGCGCGGCGAGGAGCGCGGCGGATCGAGGAGGCATGGTCACGGAGGCTGCCGCGGCGCGGACGTCGCGGCCACCCTTCTCGGCGACGGGCGCCGTGGGCGCCGAAAGGCGCGGTCGGCCGTGGAAGCGGCGCCCTCGCGGCGGCCCCGCGGGGCTCGGAGCGAAGGGCGAGCGCGGTCAGGGGGCGAGCAGGGGCGCCATCTCCGGCGCCAAGGCGGTGATGATCGCGCCGACACGGGCGCGCTTCGCCCTCACGATGGGGTCGTGACGCGCCCGCTCCGCGAGGAGCTCGGGTGCGGCCATCATCCACGCGAAGACCTCGGCCTTGTCTTCTTCGACGGCGGCGGTGGCGTAGACGCTCACGAACCCGGGGGGCGGCTCGCCGAGGGCGCCCGCGCCGGGCTCGCGCATCGACCGTCCCCCCTGGCCGTAGGCGAAGCCGGGCGGGTTGAGCGCGCTCCACTCCGGATCGCGCAGCACCGCGCCGTCGTCGGCGAGATCCGCGAAGTGAAAGATCTCGTGGTGGAGGAGGCGGCGGAGATAGGCCTCGGAGGCGTCGGCGTCGAGCAAGAGGGTGCGGTTGTAGTTGGGGAGCGACGGGATGGGCCGCCGCTCCTCGCGCAGCTCGCCGACCAGCACCACGCGTCGCAGCGAGGCGCTCGCGAGGAACGCCGCCGGGAGACGCGCGAGCTCCTCCCGCACCACGCGCTCCGCGCGCTCGCCGTGGGCGGGGGGCGCGGGGCCGCCGCTCACCATGCCATGACCGAGAGGGAGCTCGAAGCCGTGGTGGGCGTGGAGCAGCTCCACGCCGTTCACCACCGCGAGGCCCTCGGCGGGGGGCTGGAACCCGAGGGCGAGCAGCTCGCGGCGGGCCTGATCGTCGGCCTGGTCCTCCCGTGCGTGCGCTGGGCGCTGCCCGCCGACCGACTCGGCCACGAGGCCGGTCAAGCCGGTGAGGAAGCCGGCGAGGAGGGCGAGGTGGGCCAGCGAGCCGATCCGGGAGCGCATGGAGCGAGGCTACACGAGGGGGGGCATGGACGTCAGGGTCGCAGCGCGATGGCGATCTCCACGTGACGGCCGGTCGCGAAGGTGAAGCTGCCATTCCCCGGAGTGTCGGCGGTGGGCGCCGCGTACGACATGGCGAGGATCGTCTTCTCCTCTTTGGCGCCCTGCGCTCGCTGTGCCGGGGTGAGCTCGCGCTGCGAGAGCGTGACCTCGATCGCGAGCCGCTCCACGCCGCTCGCCTCCGACCCGAGGGACAGGCGCGCGGGTCGCGCGCGGAGCAAGATGATCGCGCCCTCGACGATGCGCCGGATGAGCGCCGGCGTCTTGGGATCGGGGTACTCGGCGCGGGTCACCTTTCCGTTCTCGACGACGATGGAGACGTTGGCCTTGGCCACCACACCGAGGGCGAGGTCGTGCCACATGGGGTGGGCGCTGAATGCCATGGGGATCGCGTGAGCGAGCGCCCCGCCGACGGGGATCACCCGCTCCGCGGCGTCCGTCGTGCCGTGGCGTTGGCCCTGGCCTTGGCCATGCGCGCCGCCCTCGCCGCCGTCCCGTCCGTCGGCGCGCTGGTCGCGCTGGCCGCTCGCACCGGTGCTCTTGGCGTCGCTCGGGGGGGCGGTGCCAGCCCCGGAGGGCGTGCTCGTGGTCGCCGCCGTGGGCTGTGGCCGCGGCCTGGGGCGCGTGCTTCCGGTCTTGGGAACGCGGCGGCGCTCGCGCGCGGGGGCGGTCACGGCGGGGGCGGTCGTGACGGGGCCGGTCGCGGTGGGGCCGGTCGCGGTGGGGGCGGTCGTGGCGGGAGACGTGCGGCCCACAACAGGCTCCGCGGGGCGCTCTCGATCCTCGTCGCGCTCTCGTGCACCGCCGCGAGCGGCGCCGAGCTCTCCGTCGTCTGCGCGCTCGATCTCGATGGTGTTGCCGTGCGCGCCAGGGGCGTCGGCGGCGTCCGCACCGTGAGCCAAGGTGGCGCGGGGGCTTGCGGCGTGGCTCTCGGCGGCGACCTTCAGCGGCGCGAGGGCGGCGGCCCCGACCACCGCCACGTGGACGAGCACCGACAGCGCGACGGCGGCGAAGGGGCGCCCGGACATGACCATCAGAGACAATCATGACAGCGCGGAGGTTCCCGCGCACCTGTGGGCGTGGCGGTGGGCGCTGCCACGTGGCTCGCGGCGCGGCGCAACGACGAGCTTCGCGACCGCTCGGAACGCCCAGGTGCCGCCGAGCTCGAGCCGCCGGACACGTCGAAGCGCTCGCGCTTCGAACACGAAGGTCGCGGTGGGATTTCTGGCAGAGAGGGGCTTGTAAACCGCGATCCGTTCGGCTACATCGTGGCTCCGTTTCGGGCCATTAGCTCAATTGGTAGAGCAGTGGACTCTTAATCCATTGGCTGAAGGTTCAAGTCCTTCATGGCCCACCCAAAACCCGGCGACATGCCGGGTTTTTCATGTGCGCGCCCGCTGCCATCATCCGGTCGGCGCCGGGCTCGCCGTTGGCGTGCAGCGGCGGCCAGACGACGGGATGACGGGATGAGCTGTGACGCGGCAGCGTGCCTGTGGTGAGCTGGGGGCGTGAGTGATCGCACGCGGGCGCTCGAGGATCTCGGGGCGCTGTCTCTCGAACAGGTGTGTGGGCAGCTCGTCGTTGGCGGGTTCGACGGACACGCGCTGCCCACGAGCTTCCGAGACGTCCTGGCGGCCGGGCTGCGGGGAGGGGCGATCTTGTTCAAGCACAACCTCGGCGACGTGGACGAGGTGGTGGCGCTGACGCGGGCGCTCGCCGACGCCGCGCCGGCTGGGCTGCCCCCGTTCATCGGCGTGGATCAGGAGGGGGGGCGGGTTTTGCGGCTCGGTCCGCCGTTCCTCGAGGTGCCGCCGATGTGCGTGCTCGGCGCGGCCGACGATCTGGAGCTCACCATGGCGGTGGGCACGCAGCTCGGCAAGGAGCTGGCTGCGGCCGGGTTCAACATCGATTTTGCGCCGGTGCTCGACGTGGACTCCAACCCCGACAACCCGGTGATCGGCGACCGCGCGTTCGGGCGCGACCCGCGCACGGTGATGAAGCACGGGGTGGCGCTCCTGCGAGGGCTGCAAGGGGCCGGGGTGCTCGCCTGTGCGAAGCACTTCCCTGGCCACGGGGACACCTCCCTCGACAGCCACCTCGAGCTGCCCACCGTGGCCCACGCGGCGGAGCGGCTCGCGCGCGTCGAGCTGCCGCCGTTTCGCGCGGCGAGCGGGGCCGGGGTAGCGGCGATGATGAGCGCCCACGTGGTGTATCCGGCGCTCGAGCCCGACGTCCCGGCGACGCTGTCGCGGGCGATCTGCACCAGCCTGTTGCGGACCGAGATCGGCTTCGACGGGGTGTTGTTCACCGACGATCTCGAGATGGGGGCGGTGGCGAAGCATCACCCGATCGAGCGCATCGCCATCGACGCGGTGTGGGCCGGGTGCGACGTGCTGCTGATCTGCAAGGACGAGGACAAGCAGGCGCGCGCCCATCGCGCGCTCGTGGAGCGGGCACGGGCGGACAGCTTCTTCCGGGAGCGCTGCGAGGAGGCCGCGCGGCGGGGGGTGAGGGTGCGCCGGCTCCGGCCGCCGCGGGTCGACGCGCTGGCGGTGGCGGCCCTCGGGACCGGGCCGGCGCTCGCGCTCGAGCGGCGGCTCCGCGCCCTCCGCGAGGGGGACGCGTGAGACGGTTGATCGTTGGCGATCGCGTGGTCACGTGCGATCCGTCGCACGGCGGCGAGCTCGGCGTCCTCGAGCGTGGCGCGGTGCTGATCGACGGCGACGCCATCGTCGCGGTGGAGGCGCTCGACGCGTTCGAGGGCATCGAGGCCGAGCGCATCGAGGGACCCCTCGTCACCCCCGGCCTCTGCGACGCCCACACCCACGCGGCCTGGGTGGGCTCGCGCGGGGCGGAGTATGCGATGCGCCTGGAGGGAGCCGACTACGAGGCGATCGCTCGCGAAGGAGGGGGCATCGTGGCGAGCATGCGCGCGGTGCGGGCGGCGACGCTCGAGGAGCTCACCGCCACGTTGCGCCAGCGCGTGGCGCGGATGGGGGCGCTGGGGGTGACCACGGTGGAGGTGAAGAGCGGCTACGGGCTGAGCGAGGCGGCCGAGCACAAGCAGCTCGAGGCAATCGCCGCGGTGGCGGCCGACGGCGGGGTCGACCTCGTGCCCACGTTCCTCGGCCTGCACGCTCTCCCGCCGGAGTTTCAGACCCGGGCGGCCTACGCCGCGGCCTGCGCGCGTTGGCTCGAGCGCATCGCCGCCGATGGGTTGGCGCGCTTCGCGGACGCCTACGTCGAGCGCTCCGCGTTCAGCGTCGGAGAGGCGCGGTCGGTGCTCGAGCGCGCGCGGGGGCTCGGCCTCGGGCTCCGCGTGCACGTGGGGCAGTTCGCCGACGTGGGTGGGGCGGAGATGGCGGCGGAGCTCGGGGCGGCCACGGTCGACCACCTCGAGCACGTGTCGCGGCGGGGGGCGGCGAGGCTCGCGGCGGCGGGGGTGCGAGCGGTGCTGCTCCCGGTGGCGAGCTTCACGCTGCGGCAAGCACCCCCCGACGTGGCCCAGCTTCGCGCCGAGGGGGTGGAGCTCGTGGTGGCCAGCGACGCGAACCCAGGGACGGCGCCCACCGAGAGCCTGCCGCTCGCGATGGCGCTCGCCGTGAGGAGCTACGGGCTGACGGTCGCGGAGACGGTGCTCGGGGCGACGCGGCGCGCCGCGCTCTCGCTGGGACTCGATCGGGGGTGGCTCCGCGCGGGGGCGCGGGCCGACGTGGTGCTGTGGGATCTGACGAGCGAGCACGACCTCGTCGCGCCGTGGGGGGTGTCGCGCGCCAGGAGGGTGTGGGCCGGCGGGCGAGAGCTCTCGGTGGCCGGTGGGAATGGCGCGAGCGGCTGAGCCGTTCGGCGCTTGGGACGAACGCATGAAGGCGCGGTGGGCAGCGGCGGTGACGGTGGGGGGGCTCGCGCTCGCGGTCGCGGTCTACGCGGCGTCGCGCCGGTCTTGGTCGGGCGCGGTGCGTGAGGTCGGGGCGAGCACCAGCCCGGTGTCGTCGCCGCTCCGGGCGCGCGCCTCCTCACCCATCGCCATTGCGTGGCTGCCGCGGACGGTGTCCCGCTTCGCGCCGCTCTTCGAGCAGGCGGCGGCGGCCCATCGGGTCGATCCCGAGCTGCTCGCCGTGGTGGCGCTCGTCGAGTCGGGAGGGTGGGTCGGCGCGGTGAGCCCCAGCGGCGCGGTTGGGCTCATGCAGGTGATGCCGTCCACCGGCGCCGCGATCGCCGAGGAGCGGCGGCTCTCGGCGAGCGCGCTCGAGCGGCTCGCCGAGCCGGCGACGAACGTCGACTTCGGGGCCTACTATCTCGGCCAGATGCTCACGAGGTTCGGCACCGAGGACCCCGCCGAGACGGTTCGCCTGGCGGCGAGCGCGTACAACGGGGGGCCCACCACGCTCGCCCGTCACCTCGCGGGAGAAAGAGAGCTGTCCGAACAGACGCAACGCTACCGGGTGTGGGTGGGGGGCATGTATGCCGAGAGGCGCGAGGAGCAGTCGGCCACCTTGGCCGCGTGGCTGGCGGCCGGGGGCCAGAAGCTGGTCGACGCGGCCGAAGAGGAGCTTCGCGGGGGCTGACTCCTCCCTTGGACGCTCGCCGCTGGCCGTCGCGCGACGCAAAGCCTTGACCAGGCGCGCGATCTCGGCCATATACGCGAACCCTTTCCGAGGAATCTTAGGAAGACCATGTCGAACTACGCCCAATGGAACGTGCGGAAGCGCCACGAGTGGCTCTCCAAGTCGCTCAAGAAGAAGCGCGTGAAGCGTCGTCAGGCCATGCGTATCGGTCTCTGGGACGCGTGGGAGCGCAAGAAGAAGCCCACCGCCGCAGACGCCGAGACCGCTGGCGGTGACGACTCCGCCGAAAGCTGAGCCGCCCGATCCCTCCCAGGGTTGAGCCCCTCCCCATCGACGCCTCGCTTGGCGAGGTCGCCGAGGCGTTCTCCCGTGGTGGCGCCGTGGTCGTCGAGGCGAGCCCCGGCGCCGGCAAGACCACGCGGGTGCCGCCGCTCCTGGCCGCCGACGGTCGGTTCGTCGCGGTGCTCGAGCCGCGGCGCCTCGCGGCGCGGTTCGCCGCGGCCCGCGTCGCGTTCGAACGGGGGGAGCCGGTGGGAGCCACCGTCGGCCACCAGGTTCGCTTCGACGTCGTCCGCTCCGCGAGCACGCGCATCCTGTTCATGACCGAGGCGGTGCTCACGCGCCGCATCATGGACGAGCCCGAGCTGCCGGGGATCGACGTGGTGGTGATCGACGAGGTGCACGAGCGGCACCTCCACACCGATCTCGCGCTGGCGCTGGTGGATCGCTTGCGCCGGACCAGCCGCCCCGAGCTGGGCCTCGTGGTGATGTCGGCCACCCTCGACGCCGAGCGCATCGCCGCGACCTACGGCCTCACGCGGGTGCGCTGCGAGCTCGCGAGCCACCCCGTGCGCATCGAGCATGCAGCGCAGCCGTCCGTGGAGCCGCTCGCGGTCCGCGTGGCCGCCGCGGTGCGAGCGCTCTGCCAAGAGGGCCTCGACGGGCACGTGCTCGTGTTCCTGCCCGGCATGCGTGAGATCCGCGCGGCGCTCGATGTGTGCCGCGGCGTGGCCGAGCGGTACGGGCTCGAGCTCCTGCCGCTCCACGGGCAGCTGCCGCCGGCCGAGCAGGATCGCGCGCTCGCGCCGTCGGCGCGCCGCAAGGTGGTGCTCGCGACCAACGTCGCGGAGAGCTCGCTCACCATCGACGGCGTGGCGGCGGTGATCGACAGCGGGCTCGCGCGACAGGCCCGCTGGCACCCGAGCGCGACGTTGCCGACGCTCGAGACGGTGTCGATCAGCCAGGCGTCGGCCACCCAGCGGGCAGGCCGGGCAGGCCGCACCCGTCCCGGTCGCTGTCTGCGGCTCTACACCGAGCGCGAGCTCGCTCGCGCGCCGGCCTTCGACGTCCCGGAGATCGAGCGCGCCGATCTCACCGAGCTCGCGCTGGCCGCGTCGGTGGCGGGGGCGAGGCCCGACGCCCTCCGCTGGCTCTCGGCCCCGCCGGCCGCGCTCCTCGACAGCGCCGAGCGGCTGCTCGCCGAGCTCGACGCCCTCGACGCGGCCGGAGCGATCACCCCGCTCGGGCGCCGGCTGGCGGCGCTCCCGGTGCACCCACGGCTCGCGCGCGCGCTCATCGCCGCCGAGGAGCGCGGGGTGGGGCGGGAGGTGGCCGACATCGCGGCGGTGATGACGGAGGGGACCCCGAGCCGCGGCGATCGGAGCGCCAACGTTTGGCGAGCGGTGGAGTCTATCCGGCGCGGGGATCGGGCGGCGATGGCGAGCCGCCAGCTCTCGCGCCGGCTGCGCCCGCGCGAGGCCCCCGAGGATCCGGAGGCCGCGGTGGGCGCGTCGCTCCTCTTGGGGTTTCGGGATCGGGTGGGCAAGCGCGTGGGCGACGGGGATCTCGCGCTCGCCGACGGGGGGCGGGCGCGGCTCTCCGACCGCGCCGCGCTCGGCCCGGACGGGTTCACGGTGGTGCTCGACGCCATGACCCATGGTCGAGGGGTGCCCGAGGTGCGCCTGGCCCTCCCGGTGCGCGGGGAGTGGATCCTCGAGACCTTCGTCGATCACGTGGTCGACGAGCGGGAGGTCGTCTTCGTGGCCGAGGAGGGCCGCGTGGAGCAGGTGGCTCGCCTGCGCTATCGGTCGCTGACCCTCGAACAGACGCGTCGGGTGGCGCCGCCTTCACCGGAGACAGCGCGCTGTCTGGCGGAGGCGGCGTGGGAGCGGGGGCTCGCCGACGGCGACGACGTGATCCGGCTCCGCGCGCGTCTCGCGCACGCGGCCCGCACCCAAGGGGGGACGGCGCTCGACGACGCCACGTTGCGGGCGCGGCTCGCCGAGCTCTCGGTGGGGGTGGCGACGTTGGCGGAGCTCTCGCGGCTCGGGCTCGCGGAGGCCCTCGCCGCGGGGCTCGAGCCGGAGACCCGGACGGCGCTCGCGCGCGCGGCTCCGGAGCGGCTCCGCCTCGCGAACGGACTCGAGCTCGTGGTGCAGTACCCGGCCGACGGGCCGCCCTTCCTCGCGAGCTACATGCAAGACTTCTTCGGGCTCGCGGAGGGCCCCCGCCTCGGCGGCGAGCCGCTCGTCTTGCACCTGTGGGCGCCCAACCGGCGGGCCGAGCAGGTCACGCGCGATCTCGCCGGTTTCTGGCGCGAGCACTACCCGAGCCTGCACAAACGGCTCTCGCGGCGCTACCCAAAGCACTTCTGGCCCGCGCAGCCGGCGACGGCGCCGGCCGTGCGGCTCGCGCGTGGGGTGGGGGGCCGCGCCTGAGCTCGCGCCGCTTGCGGCTACTTCGTGCGCAGGGCAGGGAAGAACGGCGCGAGCACGGTTGCAGCCGCGGACACAGTGCCGACGTGCTCGACCACGGTGGTGGAGCCGTCCGCGTGGGTGACCGTGAGCCGCGAGCAGCCGCCGGGAGCGCAGGCCGCCTTCAAGGCCGCCTCGTCGGCGCAGATCGCGAGCAGCGCCTTCTCGGTCTCCTCGCGCGTCGTGCCGGTGAGCACCTTGGCCTCGTCGAGGATGCGCGGCGTCGCGGCCTCGGTGCCGCCGGCGAACGGGTCGGAGTCGTGCACGCGGACGTTGCCGCTCTGGAAGTCGTAGTGGAGCTCCCGGAAGAAGTCGCCGCGACCGGCCTGCGTGCGCGTCGCCACGGTCTTCGGTGAGGGGGCCCACGGCGCGCAGCGCGCGCTCTGCGTGGAAGCATCCCCTGAGGGGGCGGGCTCGCTGGCGGGCGCGGTGGTGTCGACGGTGTCGACGGTGGGCAGCGCGCTCGGGCTCTGTTGGCTCGCCAGGGTGGTGGTCGCGCCAGAGCCGCCCTGGCACGCACAGAGCCACGGCAGCCACGCGAGCCAAGCGGCGAGCGCCGGCCGACTCCCCGAGAGCGAGCGACGCGAGCGCTGCCTGCGGGGAGGCCACCCAGGTCCGGTCACGCGGTCGAGCCGTGTGTGCGAGGCGAGGTCGGTGCGGGACACGGCGTCACGATACCACGCTCCACCCGCCTTCGCGGCGCGCTCCGCTTGCGTCGCGCGGTCAGCGGACGAGCTCCTCGGTGCTCAGCGCCTGCTTCAGGCTCGCGCTCGCCTGTGGATGGCCTTCCGCTCCGGCGCCTCGCCGGGCCCCTCGAGGCAGCTCCGGTCGGGCCTTCAGTCGGGCACTTCGGTCAGCTCGACGACCACGGGCGGAGGAGGGCGCTCACCGTCGATCACCACGAGCTGATCTTGCGGGAAATAGCCGACCTGCTCGATGGTCACGCGGTACTCGCCGGCCTCGAGCAGCACCCCCGATTTTTCGAGCCTCCCGAGCTTGCCGATGTAGCGGTCGTTGATGGTGACGAGCGCGTCGTCCGGGCTGCCCTGGAAGCGCAGGAGCGTCGTGGCGCCGCCGCAGCCGCTCGCGGCCGTGGCAGCACCGACGGAGAGGAGGGCGAGGCCGAGCCTGGACATGGGGGTGTGGAGACGGCGGCTCATTCCCACTCGATGGTGGCGGGGGGTTTGCTCGAGATGTCGTACACCACGCGGTTCACACCACGCACCTCGTTGATGACGCGGGTGGACACCTTGGCCAACAGCTCATAGGGGAGCCGCGCCCAGTCGGCGGTCATGCCGTCCGACGAGTGGATGGCCCGCACCGCCACCACCTCGTCGTAGGTGCGCCCGTCGCCCATCACGCCCACCGACCGCACCGGCAGCAGCACGCAGAACGCCTGCCACACCGTGTCGTAGTGATCGGCGGCGCGGAGCTCGTCGATGAAGATCCTGTCGCAGTGGCGCAGCACCTCGAGGCGCTCGCGCGTCACCTCGCCGAGACAGCGCACGGCGAGCCCGGGGCCGGGGAACGGGTGACGCATGAGGGCCTCCCGCGGCAGCCCGAGGCTGATCCCAGCGGCCCGCACCTCGTCCTTGAAGAGCTCGCGGAGCGGCTCCACGAGGGACAGGTTCATGCGCGCCGGGAGGCCCCCGACGTTGTGGTGACTCTTGATCACAACGCTCGAGCCGTGCACGGGCACGCTCTCGATGACGTCGGGGTAGAGCGTGCCTTGCACCAGCCAGCGCGCGTCGCCCACCTTCTTGGCCTCGCGCTCGAACACGTCGATGAAGGTGGCGCCGATGATCTTGCGCTTACGCTCGGGATCGGTGACGCCCTCGAGCGCGCTCAGGAACTCGTCCGCCGCGTCGACCGCCACCACGTTGAGGTGGAAGTGGTCGTGGAACATGTGGACCACCTGCTCGGCCTCGTTGTGGCGCAACAGGCCGTTGTCGACGAAGATGCAGGTGAGGCGGTCGCCGAGCGCTCGCTGGCAGAGCACCGCCGCCACCGACGAGTCGACGCCGCCCGACAAGCCGCAGATCACCTGATCGCTCGCGGGCACCATCGCCGCGACGCTCGCCACCGCGTCCTCCACGAAGGAGGCGGGGGTCCAGTCGGCCTCGAGCCCGGCCACGTCGAAGAGGAAGGCCTCGATCATCGCCCGCCCGGCGACGGTGTGGGTGACCTCGGGGTGGAACTGGAGCCCGTAGATCTTGCGCTCGTGGTGCGCGACGGCGCAGGCCGGGGTGCTCGCGTTGAAGCCGATCGAGGTGAAGCCCTCGGGGAGGGCGACCACCCGATCCCCGTGGCTCATCCACACCTCGAGGTCTTCGCCTTCGTGGGTGCGACCGAACACGCCCCGCGGCTCGGTCACGCGCACCGTCGCGTGGCCATACTCGCGGCGATCGGAGGGCTCCACCTTGCCGCCGAGCGCCTGGGCGGTGATGTGCACCCCGTAGCAGATGCCGAGGATCGGTACCCCGAGGTCGAACACGTGGGGCCCGATCTGGGGAGCGCCGGCGTCGTACACGCTCGAGGGGCCGCCGCTGAGGATGATGGCCTTGGGGCCGAGCGCGTCGATGCGCTCGTTGGGGAGGGAAAACGGATGAATCTCGCAGTAAACGCCGGCTTCCCGCACGCGCCGCGCGATGAGCTGCGTGGTCTGCGAGCCGAAGTCGAGGATGAGGACGAAATTGTCGCGCTTCACGGCGTGGCTCCAGGGCTCGGTGCGGGAGCGTCGTCCGCGTCCGTCGGGGCGTCGTCGTCGGGCGTGTCCTCGCCGTCGGGCTCGGGCGCCTCCGGCGCGTCGTCCTCGGGGACGTCGTCGTCGGGGGGGAGGTCGTCGTCGGGCTCCTTGTCGGGGGCCCCGTCGATGTTTTTGGTTGGCTCGTAGGTGCGCGGCTCCTCGTACTCCGGGGGCGCTCCTTGGGGGAGCGGTGTCTTCGCCGGGCCGGAGCAGGCGGCGAGCGCCAGGGTCAACAAGACGGGGGACAAGGCGGTTCGATCCATGGCTGAGCCTCGGAGGCCGTTCCTCCGCGGGTGCCTTAGCACAACTAGCGAGACGAGCGGCCCTTTGCTAGAACCGCCGCGTGAGCGAGGTCAAGGAGCTGCTGATCGCCCTGTGCGAGCGCGCGCGTGTCGCGAGTCGGTCGCTCGCGCGCCTCGAGCGGGCGGAAAAAGACGCGGCCCTCGTCACGCTCGCGGAGCTGCTCGAGGAGCGCACCGCGGACATCCTCGCCGAGAATCGACAGGACGTGGCGGAGGCGGAGGCGGAGGGCCTGTCGGCGGCGATGATCGATCGGCTCGTGCTCGATCCGACGCGGGTTCGGTCGATGGCGGCCGGGGTGCGCGAGATCGCGGCCTTCGACGATCCGGTGGGGGAGGTGGTGGGCATGCGCCGCCGCCCGAGCGGCATCGTGGCCGGGCAGGTGCGGGTGCCGCTCGGGGTGGTCGCGATGATCTACGAGTCGCGACCGAACGTGACCATCGACGCGGCCGCGCTCTCGTTCAAGAGCGGCAACGCGGTGCTCCTGCGCGGGGGCAAGGAGGCTCGGCGCAGCAACGCCATCCTCGGGGCCCTCACCCGCGAGGCGCTCCAGCGGCAGCACCTCGCTGAAGACGCGGTGCACATCGTCCCCGCCGACAGCCGCGAGGGCATCGCGGTGATGATCACCCTGAGCGGCATGATCGATCTGCTCATCCCGCGCGGCGGCGAGGGCCTCATCCGCTACGTGGCCGAGCACGCCCGCGTCCCCGTGGTGCAGCACTTCAAGGGCGTGTGCCACCTCTACGTCGACGAGGGGGCCGATCTCGACATGGCGCTCGCGCTCGTGGAGAACGGCAAGAGCCGGCCGGGGGTGTGCAACGCGCTCGAATGTGTGCTCGTGCACGCGGGCGAAGCGGAGGCCTTCGCGCCGCGGCTCGCGCGGCTCGCCGCCGCAGGCCTCGAGCTCCGCGCCGACGAGCGCATGGCGGCGCGCATCGCGGGGGTGAAGGAGGCCACCGAGGCCGACTGGGGGGAGGAGTTCCTGGCCCCGATCCTCGCCGTCCGCGTGGTCGACGATCTCGACGGGGCCCTCGCTCACATCGGTCGCTACGGGTCCCAACACACGGAGGCCATCTGCACCCGCTCCTACGAGCGCGCGCGTCGCTTTCAGCGCGAGGTGGACGCGAGCTGCGTGCTCGTCAACGCCTCCACGCGCTTCAACGACGGCAACATGCTCGGCCTCGGCGCCGAGATCGGCATCTCCACCTCCAAGCTCCACGCCTACGGCCCGATGGGCCTCGCGAGCCTCACCACCCTCAAGTGGATCGTCGAGGGCAGTGGAAACGTGCGCTGACGACCAGAGTTTGACACAATGGGGCGGACACCATGCGTTTTGGGTGGATGCCCGCGGCCCCACCAAACACCCCGATACCGTTTTGGCAACGACATCTGAAGCACAGGCAAGTCCCCGAGAGACCGACGACGAGCACCACGGTCCGAGCGCATCCGCCGAGGCGCGCAGCCTCGCGCTGGCCATCGCCGCGGCCGGGCTCGATCGCAAGGCCTCGGGGATCGAAATCATCGATGTGTGTGGCAAGGTCGACTACACCGATCTGATCGTGCTCATGAGCGGGCGCAGCGATCGGCACGTGCACGCCATCGCCAAGGGGATCCAGGAGGATCTCAAGGAGAAGCACGGCAAGGCGCCGATCTCGGTGGAGGGCCTCACCGCCGCCTCGTGGGTGCTCATCGACTTCAACGACGTCGTCGTGCACGTGTTCCAGCAGGAGGCGCGGCTCTTCTACGACCTCGAAGGGCTCTGGATCGACGCGAGTCGCATGTCGGTGCCCGCGCCGTCGTCGCGGTGAAGCTGCGGATCGTCGCCGTCGGCGCGATCAAAGACGCGCCGACGCGCGCGCTGCTCGATCGCTACCGAGGACGGCTCTCGCGGTATTGCGCCTTCGAGGAGGTGGAGGTGAGAGCGGGGCGCAGCGAGGGCCGCGACCTCGTGAAGGCGGTGGGGGAGAGCACCCTCGTGGCGCTCGACGTGGGAGGCGAGGCCATGAGCAGCCAGGCCCTCGCCAGGCGCGTGGAGCGGCTGGCGTCGCTCGGGAAGGGGGAGGTGAGCTTCGTGATCGGCGGGGCCGAGGGCCTGCCGCCCGCGATCTTGAAGGCCGCGCGCGAGCGGTGGAGCCTGTCTTCGCTCACGTTTCCTCATCGGCTCGCGCGCCTGTTGCTCGCCGAGCAGCTCTACCGAGCGATGACGATCCTGCGCGGTGAGCCCTACGACAAGTAGCACGAGCTCACCGGCGCCCAGGGCCCGCGACGACGCTCACTCTTCTTCCTCTTCATCGCGGGCCCGCTTCTGGGCCTCCTTGTCCGCCTTGCGGCGCCGATGCTCCTCCTCCTTCTCCCGCTTCATCTGCTCCTTGCGGAGGCGGTGCTCTTCTCGCTGCGCGTCGGTGGGGGGCTTGCCGAAGAAGTAGGCGAGCAGGATCGAGACCGCGTAGAGGAGCACCATCGGGATGGCCATCATCACCTGACTGGTCACGTCGGGGGGGGTGATGATGGCCGACGTCACGAAGGCGCCGACCACGAACCAGCGGCCATAGCGGATGAGGTGCAGGTAGTTGACGAGGCCGGCGACGGAGAGAAAAAAGAGGAGGAGCGGGATCTCGAAGATGAGCCCGAAGCCGAGGAGCATCCGGGTCACGAAGTCGATGTACTCGCTGATCATGATGGTGGGCTGCACCACCAGCTCGCCCACGTCGGTGTAGGTGGGCTCGATCTTTCCTCCGAAGCTGAGGAGGTAGTTGAAGGCGAGCGGAAAAACGAGCTTCCACCCGAAGTAGCCGCCCCCCACGAACAGACCGGTCGAGGAGACGACGAAGGGGATGACGAACCGCTTCTCGCGCTTGTAGAGCCCCGGCGCGACGAAGGACCACAGCTGATAGAAGATGAGGGGGGCCGCGATCGCTGCTCCCCCGAGCAGCGACAGCTTGAACATGGCGAGGAAGCCCTCGGCCGGCGTCTTGAAGTTGAAGGGGTTGCCGGTGAGACCGCGGCCGTGCCAGGCGTCGAGGAAGGGCTTGGCGAAGAACGCGAGCAGATCGGCCTGGAAGTACCAGGCGATGCTGGTGGTGGCGACGAGGGTCACGATGCACCACACGAGCCTCGCGCGGAGCTCGGCGAGGTGATCCCAGAGGGTCATCGGGGGGTCGTCGTACCCATCCTCTTCGGGTTTGTGGGCAGGGGCGGGTTTGGACGGCTTGGCCTTGGCGGGGGCCGGCGGCGGCTTGGCCTTGGCGGGGGCCGGTGCCGGTTTGGCCTTGGCGGGGGCCGACGCGGCCTTGGACGTCGCTTTGGCTTTGGCTTTGGCTTTCGCCTTCGCCTTGGGCTGCGCCTGCGCCTGGGAAACCTTGCTCAAGCGGTCTCCTCCTCGGTGGGCTTCGCGGCGTCGCTCCCGGCGCCCTTTGCGGGGTCGTCGGCGTTGGCGGCGCGCTCGCTTCTCGTGGCCGCCGCTTTGGGCTCGCCCACCGCCGCGTCGGCGCCGGCGTAGGGATCGGCCGCCTCGTCGTCCTGCTCGTGGGAGATGTCCTCCTCCTCGGGGCTCGCGGCCTCGTCGCTCGCCTCGTCTCCGGTGGGCAGCGCCGGCTCCTCGTCGTCGGAGAGCGCCCCGTAGCTGTCACAGCCGACGGCTGGCCACTCCTTGTCGCGCGGCGGCGGCGCGCCCGCTTCGGGGGGCGCGAGCTCCTCCACACCGGGGGCGTTGCTCCGCGGCTGCGTGCGCGCCGGCGCGCGGCGCGGGCTCGGCTTCGAGGCGGCGTTGATCGCCCCCTCGAGCAGGCGCCCCTTCGACAGCGACCGGATGGCCTCCAGATCTTCGCGTAGGCCTTCCTCGTGCAGGATGTCGTCGATGCCCGACTGCTGGCGCAGATCGGTGCTCATGCGTCGCAGCTTGTTGATGCCCCGGCCGAGGCTCCGCAACATCTTGGGCAGCTCCCGCGGGCCGACGACCACCAGGAGCACGATGCCCAACACGATCATCTCGCCGAAGCCAAGGCCGAACACCCCCGAAACCTAGCGTGGTTGCTTTGTGGGCACCAGATTCGCCGCACGACCGGCGTCCCTAAACTTTTCTCGCACCTTCCCGCGCTGCCTTCGGTTATGTCTGCCGCATGAAGGGGGCGCACGCCGCAGCCATCGCTTGCACCCTGCTGGCGTGGGGCGCTCCGCACCGCGCGCACGCCTCGCCGCAGGAGGTGGTGGGCTTCGGCTATCGCTCGGTGGGCATGGGCACGACCGGGGTGGCGGTGGGGGAGGGGGTCGACACGATCTACGCCAACCCGGCCCTGCTCTCGCTGTCGCGCGAGCTCGAGCTCGAGGTGGGCCTCTTCGGGGCGAGCTTCGATCTCCACGCGGAGGGGGCGAGGCTCGGGCCGCTGCCGAGCTATCCGGCCCTCCAGTCGACCACCATCGGCGGCATCCTGCCGCTGCCGTTCGGCGGGGTGCTCAAGGATCGGGTGGTGCTCGGCGTCGGCTTCCTCACCCCCTTCGAGATCGTGGTGCGGGGGCGGATCCTCTACCCGGAGCTCCCCCAGTACCTCATCGCGGATCGGGTCCAGGCGGTGGCGGTGCAGGCCGCGCTCGGGCTCGACATCGGCTATGGCCTCCGCATCGGCGGCGGCGTCGCCGCGTCGGCCGCGCTGGCCGGCTCCGTGATCGTGTCCGAGGACGCGTCGGGACGCATCGGCACCACCGTGGAGAACACGCTCGTGGCCGTCTACGCCCCGCTCGTGGGCGCGAGCTACGACATCGACGAGCACTACCGGGTGGGCCTCTCGTTCCGCGGTGAGCTCGACGGGCGCTTCAACGTGGTCATCTCGGCCGAGTCGCTCGGCGAGATCCGGATCCCGCCCCTCAACATCTCGGGGATCGCGCAGTACGATCCGTGGCAGCTCGCGGCGGAGGTGGCGCGCATCGCCGGCCCCTGGCGACTCGCGCTCGGCGCCACGTACAAGCACTGGCCGGCTTATCCGGGGCCCGCCGACGCGACCGTGCGCTGCGAGCCCGACGCACCGTGCGAAGCGCTCACTCCCGCCGAGCCGGGGTTCAACCCGGTGGTGGCGCCGCGGGTGGGCGCCGAGCACGTGTTCGTGTTCGACGCCACCGAGCTCGGGGTGAGGGCCGGCTACGCCTTCGAGCCCACCCCGGTGCCGGAGCAGACGGGCCGCACGAGCTTGTTCGACAACCATCGCAGCGTGCTCAGCGTCGGCTGGGGGGTGTCGGTGAGCCGCCCCTTTGCGTTCGGCGTCGACGGCTTCTTCCAGGCGCAGGTGCTCCATCCCCGCAGCCACGACAAGCGCCTCGTCGACGGCGCGGAGGTGGAGGGCACGGTGGAGACCGGCGGCACCATCCTCGGCGGCGGGGCCGCGGTCTCGGTGAGGTTCTGATGCGCGCGCCGCGGAGAACACGGTTCGGGGCGCTCGGGGTCGGGGCGCTCGGGGTCGGGGCGCTCGGCGCGCTCGTCGCGTCGTCGGTCGCGCTCGGTGAGGCGCAGGCGGTGGTGCCCGATCAGTATGGCTTCGGCTCGCGCTCGGCGGCGATGGCGGGCGCGGTCACCGCCGACGCGAAGGACTTCTCGGCCGGCTACTACAACCCGGCAGGCATCGCCGAGGCGCCCGGCGTGCAGCTCTCGCTCGGCTATCTCTACAACGTTCAGAACCTCCTCGTGGGTGGCCAAGACACGGGGGTGGACGACGTGCACGGGGTGGTGATCGGTCTGGTCGCGCCGGGCACCGTGCTCGGCATCCCGTTCGCGTTCAGCGTCGGCGTGCACCTCCCCGACGACGGCCTCTCGTACATCAACGCGCGCCGTCAAGGCGTGCCCCGCTGGGAGCTCTACGACATGCGCACCCAGCTCATCTACCTCGAGGCGTGCCTCGCCGTGCGGCCGTGGCCGTGGGTGGAGATCGGCGGCGGGATCGGCTACCTGACCGCGACCCGGGGCGCCTTCGGGATCCGCGGCCGCGCCGACATCATCAGCCCCTACGACTCGCAGCTCGAGCACCAGGTGGACGCGGATCTCACGGCGGTGCGTTACCCTCAGGCCGGGATCCGCTTCCTCTGGGAGGGCTGGGGCGCGCTCGGCGTCACCTACCGTGGGGCGAGCAACCTCGATCTCGACATCTCGGCCCTGCTCGACGGGATCGTCGACTTCGCGGGGATCGAGGTGCCGCTCCTCTACGCGCTCGAGGCTCGAACGTTCGCCGGCTTCACGCCGCAGCAGGTCGCGGTCGGACTCTCGCTGTCGCGGGTGCGCGATCTCAGCCTCAACGTCGACGTCACGTGGGTGGACTGGTCGGCATACAAGAGCCCGACCGCCGAGATCTTGGCGCGCCTCTCGGCCGACCCGCCCCCGGGGACGCCGGTGGAGCTACCCGACGAGCCTCTCCCGACCGAGATCATTGCGCCGGAGTTTGAGGATCGGTTCGTGCCGCGGGTGGGCGTGGAGTACCGCGGGGCGAAGATCGGTCCGGTCGAGATCCCGTTGCGGGTGGGCTACGTGTTCGAGGCCAGCCCCGTGCCCGATCAGCCGGGGGTGACCAACCTCATCGACGCGGATCGTCACACGCTCACGGTGGGGCTCGGCGTCGACATCGTGGAGCCATTCGGGGATCTGATTGGGGCCCTCGGAGTGGACGCGCATGGCCTGTTCTCCTTCTTCCCGGAGCGGACCTATCTGAAGGACAACGCGGCCGACTTCATCGGTGACTTTCGCGCGAGCGGCACCATCTTCGGGGGGGGCGGGACGGTGGAGGTCACCTTCTGATGGGCGCGTGCGGCGAGCGCTGGTGGGGGGGGCTTCGCGTCGCGGGGCAGCTCGCGACCGCGCTGCTCTTCACTGCCGGCTGCTCCACGCTCGCCGACTCGGGCGGGGGGAGCGACAACCTCCCCAACGCGGGCGCCGGACCGTTTCGGGAGCTCGACAACACCGAGCTCGGCGCGGGGCGCGCCGCTCCCTACGCGTTTCGGGGCGACGACGACTTCCCGCGGGACGTAGCGGTGCTCGACGCCGACGGCGAGCCCGCCACGCTCGAGACCTGGGCCTTCGTGGCCCGCACCGTCTTTCCGGAAGACAAGGAGCCCGACGCGCGCGCCCTCCCCAACGAGATCGTCCGGCACGTGGCGGTGGATGGTCGCTCGTTCGCGCGCAACTTCGAGGTGGTGCTCGTTCCCGAGGCAGACTGGGAGCAGGGCACGGTCGGGAGCCCCGCCATCGTGCGCCACGGGGGCGGGATTTTGCTGTTCTACACCGCGGGGGGGGGCATCGGCCTCGCCGAGAGCGCCGACGGCCGCGTCTTCGTGCGCGCGGGCGACGAGCCGGTGCTCGCACCTGTCGACGGCTGGGAGGCGGGCGTGCCGCCAGAGCGCCCGGCCGTGCGCGCCCACCCCGACGGGAGCCTGGTGATGTATTACGAGGTGCCGCTCCCCGGCGGGAGCGCGATCGGGCTGGCGCGCTCGCGCGACGGACGCACCTGGGAGCGCCTCGGCGACGAGCCGGTGCTCGCCCCGCGGCAGGGGGAGCTCGACGCGGCGGGCGTGGGCGCGCCCTACGCGGTGCTCGCCACCTCGGCCGAAGGGCGCACCATCGAGCGGTTGTTCTATGCGGCCACCGACGGCGCGGGCCGCCGCACGATCGCGCTCGTGGCCCGCTACGACGCGACCGGTCCGTTCCAACACGCGAACGCGCCGGTGTTCGGCTCTACCGGCTCGCTCGCGCCGAGCGAGCCGGTGGTGGTGCGCCACGAGGGCTTCACGCTCTTGTTCGTCACCCAGCGCGCCGGCTCGACCCAAGCCCTCGACTACCCCGCCGTCGCCGTCGGCGTGGCCCCCGCCGACGCAGTGCTCCCGCCGCCCGACCCGCCCTGACGTCGTCCTGCCGCGGCCCGACCCGCCCGACGTCGACCTTGACGACACGCGGGCTCGTGTGGTCTTTCTGTCACCGACCGCCCCTCGCCGTCGCATGTGTGCCGGCAGTGTGGCCACGAGCAACCGGTGAACCGGGAGATGAGACGATGACGCGGCGAATCGGCGTGTGGGTTGGGTTGGGGGTCTTCGTGGCGGCGGTGGCGGCGTGCAGCTCAGACGCCAACACGGGGGATCCAGGGGCCACCTCGTCGAGCTCGTCGAGCTCGAGCGCGAGCGGCGGGGGGGGCGTCTCGTCGAGCAGCGCCAGCGCGAGCGGCGGCAGCACCGGGACCGCGGGGGCGGGCGGGACCGGCGCGGGGGGGAACGGCCAGACGGTCGTGCGGCTCATCGCCATCGGCGACACGGGCGAGGGCAACGCCGATCAACACTGCGTGGCCGACGCGATGAGCGTGAAGTGTCTGCAGGATGGCTGCGACGGCGTGCTCCTCGCCGGCGACAACTTCTACAGCAGCCAGGGAGTGAACGCGGGCGGCGTGGAAGACGAGAACGATCCGCAGTGGATGGAGAAGTTCGAGCTGCCCTACGATCGAGCGGGCCTCAACGGCTTGCCCTTCTACGCGGTGCTCGGCAACCACGACTATGCCCCGCCGCCGCTCGACTTCATCTCCGGCGGCAGCCCCGACGCGCAGATCGCCTACTCCTCGCTCCCGGTGGGCGACGGCAACCAGGACGGCTTCCGCCACTCGGACAAGTGGACGATGCCCGCCCGCTACTACGACCTCGAGCTCGGCAACGGCATGGTGCACCTGTTTGGCATGGACGGACAGGACGCGAGCCAGACGCAGCTCGACGACATGTCGCAGCGGGTGAGTGACTCCAGCGCGACCTGGAAGCTGGTGTTCAACCACTTCCCGCGCTTCACCTCGGGCGATCACCAGGACGACATGGACTACCTGAATTTTCTGCTCGGGCTGAGCGGTCCGGATCTCTACGAGCTGTTGCAGGGGATCTATTGCAACGCCGACGTGTTCCTCGCCGGTCACGATCACGATCGCGAGTACATGACGGCGGGCCAGGACTCGAGCTGCCCCAACACCCACTTCATCGTGAGCGGGGCGGGGGCGAAGGTAGACACCGCGTCGCACGCGACGATGAGCCACCAGGCCTACTTCAACAACCAGATCGAGGGCTTCTTCTACCTCGTGTTCGAGGCCGACAAGATCACGCTCGAGAGCTACGACATGTCGACCGATCCCAACGACTGTGGCGCAGCCGGGATGGCCGCCCCCGCGTTCCAGGCCACGATCACCAAGTAGGCCCCGCCCTGCTCGAGGACGCGATCGATGAGCGCGCGCGCCTCGCGTTCGCGGAAGCCCATCTAGGGCGCCATCGAGCGCAGGCCACGCCGGCGAGGGACCGGGGCCACCCGAAGCCGCTCCTCGGTCTCGCGATGCGCGCCCTCGGCGATTTGTAGACACCTCTTCACTCGCGCGCGCGTCGCGCGTCGTTCAGACACTCCTCGCCGAAAAGGACGAGATCGACGTCGTTCGCGGCCTCGTCGAGCACCCAGACGAGGGCGTGGGGAGCGCCTTGGTGCATCACGCAGGAGGGGTTGGGGCAGTGGTGGTTGTCCCTGTCGGCGTAGCCGAGCACGACCGTCTCTCGCGGGATGCCACGGTCGACGAGCCCGAACGCGTGCCCTAGCTCATGAACGAGCACGACCTGCTCGACGAGGTTCTGGAGCTCACCGGGCACGTGCCTCTCCACCCGAGGGAACGCGGCGCGCAAGACGCCGATGACGCGGGTATCGCCGATCGACACCGCGAGAACGTTTTCGCGCCGCTCGCCTTCCACTGCGAAGAAGCTGTCGAGCCACACGATGTAGAGAGCGCGCGTGTCGGCGGCGTCATCTTCGTCGCGCTGGCGATCCGCGACGGCGAGGATCTCGTCCGTCGTTACCTGCTCGGGGAGCTCCTCGGCGATCCTCGTCATATCGTCGAGGCTCCGAGGCCGCACGATCTCCACGCCGCCGAGGATCGCGCGCGTGTTCTCCTCCGCCACCTTCCAGACGTCGTCGATTCCTCCGGCGGCGCCCGTGACAGGCTCCGCACCCGCGACGTAGTCGACCTCGAACACGACGCGCTCGACGCCGCTGTCGAAGAAGCCCGGCAAGCCGGTGCAACCCGCGCCGAACAAACACCAAGCGTAGGAACAGCGCCGGACAACGTGAGACAGAGTCACCACAGGTTACGTGCCCACCCACAATTCGCAGCCTCCCGCTCGGGGCCTCACGTCGGTCCGTATCACGTGCGCAGCCACGTCGCACGTACACCTCGGCCGCGCCAACGACCAAGTGCCTGCCAACGATCCAGCACCTCTAGCGCGCACCCTACTTGGAGCGAGGATCAGGTCGCGGCTTTCGGCGGCCTTCGTACCCACCCGCACGCTCCCCACCCGCCACCCGCACGCTCCCCACCCGCACGCTCCCCGCCCGCACGCTCCCCGCCCGCACGCTCCCCGCCCGCACGCTCCCCGCCCGCACGCTCCGGTGTCCACCCACGCGCTCCGGTGGCCTTGTCCATTCGTCGCCGCGGTGTCGTGGGCGCTGGCCGTGTCGTGGGCGCAGGCCGTTTGCGCCGCCCGCCCAGTCTGTCACGATCCGCTCCGATGACGGCCACGACCGAGACGGATGGTGCCGCCTTCGCGCTGCGGGTGGCCGCCGGGCAGACGGCGATCGTCGAGGCCTTGGGCCGCACGGCGGGCGCGGATGTGATGGCCACCATCGGTCGCGAGCAACGCGCGAGCGCACCGAGCGCGCTCACCGCGATGCGGGCGCTCACGGCGCGGAGCTCGGAGGGGCTCTACGAGCTCGGCGAGCCGATCGGAGCGGGCGGGATGGGGGTGGTGCGCGCGGCGCGGCAGGTGGCGGCGGGTCGGGGGGTGGCGGTCAAGGCGCTGCGCGAAGAGAGCCGCTCCGAGGCGACGGAGGTGGCGCTCTTGCAGGAGGCCTGGCTCACCGCGGCGCTCGAGCACCCCAACGTCGTCCCGGTGCACGACGTGCTCGTCGATCCGGTGCGCGGCCCACTCATCGTGCTCAAGCACCTCAAGGGCACGCCGTGGAGCGCCCTCATCGCCGACGCCGGCACCGTCCGTGAGCGCTTCGGCGCGGCGGATCTGCTCGAGCACAACCTCGACGTCCTCATGCAGCTCTGTCGCGCCGTGCACTTCGCGCACGCCCATCAGGTGGTGCATCGCGACATCAAGCCGGACAACGTGATGATCGGGGAGTTTGGCGAGGTGGTGCTCCTCGACTGGGGCATCGCGGTCAGCCTGTCGCCGGATCCCACCGGTCGACTTCCCGTCGCGAGCGCGCGGGGGGGGCTGGCTGGCACCCTCGCGTACATGGCGCCCGAGATGCTCGACCCCGACGTGGGCGCGATCGGGCCGCGCACCGACGTGTACCTCCTCGGCGCGGTGCTCCACGAGATCGTGACGGGGGAGGCCCCGCACAAGAAGGGCGACAAGCGCGCCATCGCGTTCAGCATCCTGGAGAGTCGCCCGCAGTTCTCAGCGAACGTTCCGCTCGAGATGCAGAGCATCGTGACGCGCGCCATGGCGCGGGAGCCGACGGATCGCCACGAGAGCGCGGAGGCCCTGCGCCTCGAGCTCGGGCGCTACTTGAAGAGCCGCGAGTCGATGCGCCTGGTCGACGAGGCGCTCACTCGCTTCGGTGATCTCACCACGCTGCTCGACATGCACACGCCCCAGACGCTGCCGAAGGAGCGTCTGTTCGCGCTCTTCGGCGAGTGTCGCTTCGGCTTGCAGCAGGCGCTCGCGAGCTGGGCCGACAACCGGCGCGCCCGCGACGCGCTCATCCGGCTGTTGGATCGCATGATCGGACATCTGCTGGCCACTGGGGACGCTGGGGCGGCCGAGGCCCTCGTCGCCGAGCATCCCGAGCCGCCGGCCGCGTTGCGGGCCGAGGTGGCCGCCGCGGTGGAGGCGCAGCGCCTGGAGCGCGGCGAGCTCGAGCGGCTGCAACGCGACCTCGATCCGAGCATTGGCGCCGGCGCCCGGCGCTTCGCGGCGGTGGGCATGGGTGCCCTGTGGACGGTGGCGCCGCTGCTCGCCAACGTGATCGATCCTGCGAGCACGCCGGTGGTCGTGAGCTACGTGAGCCCGCTCGTGCTGCTCACGGTGGCCCTCGGCGTGTGGTACGCGGCGCGCGAGCAGCTCGCCGAGACCGCCATCAACCGCCGCATCCTCGTGGCGATGCTGGTGGGGTTCTGCGCGCACATGGTTCACCTCTTGGTCGTGGCGGCCGCGGGGCTCGCCCCCAAGACGGAGCTGCCGATGGGGATGGTGAGCTTCGGCGCCATCGCCGCGGTGCTCGCCTACACCGCCGAGAAGCGGCTCTGGCCATCGGTGCCCCTCTACTGGCTCGGCGCGCTCGGCGCGGCCGCGTCGGTGGAGCACGCGGCCTACGTGCTGAGCGCGTGCAACCTCGTGCTCACGCTCTACATGTTGGCGATCTGGACGCCGCGGGGGGTGTCCGAGGTTCCTGCGGCGAGCGCGCGCCGCAGCTGATCGAGCCCGCGGCGAGCGTGCGCTTTCACCGTGCCGAGGGGCATGTCGAGCAGCGTGGCGATCTCACGGTGAGACATGCCATTCATGGTGCTGAGGAGCAGCACGCTCCGCTGCTTGGCGCTCAGGTGATCGAAGTGGCGGGCGGCGAGCGCGGCCTCGGTGAGCGACTCGGCGGCGTCGGAGTCGGGGCTGGGGGTCGGCGCGGTCCCCTCGAGCGGGGTGGTCAACGGGCGGCGCCGATACCGTCGCAGGCGGTCGATCACGCGGCGACGCGCCAGCATGGCGATGAACGAGCGCTCGCTCACGCGCCCGTCGTAGCGCGCGGCGGAGCGCCACACGTCCACGAACACCTCCTGCAGGGCGTCGTCGACGTCGGCGCGCGGCGTGAGGCGGCGCGCGATCGAGCGGACGAGGCCGCTGTGCGACGTGATGCAGGCGCGCAGGGCGTCGGTGTCGCCGTTGGCGATGCGGGGAAGCAAGCAGTCGGTCGGACTCGAGGGAGCGCTAGAAGCGAGCATGACCGCCCTCATCTCAAGCGCCGTGCCGCCCCAACAAGTTGAAATCGTGTGGCGCTGCGTGTCATGCAGTGTTCCCTTCGGGACACCCAGCGTGACACTTTGGGGGGGGCCGCCTCGAGCGCTTCGCGTCGGGGGCGGGGAGACTTCCGGGCCTGCGCTGGGCCCTCGATACGGCTACGGAGTTGCGGGGCGAGGGTTTAGGATGAGCCCATGGTCGACGCGACCGAGACCGCCCCCGATCCGCTCCACGCGCTCGGCTTGGGCAAGAGCGTGGCCACGCCGAGCCTCACCATCGCCCATCACCAGCGGGCGGACCTCATCGGCCAGCGGCGGGCGATCGAGGGTACCCTGGCCCTCGGGCGCGGCGGCGAGGCGTGGGGGCCGGGAGCGCTGGACGACCCGCTCTTGTCGCGCCGCCACGCGGAGCTCGAGCGCCGCGACGAGCTGGTGATCGTGCGCGACTGCGACAGCCGCAACGGCACCTTCGTGAACGGCCGTCCGGTGGAGCGCGCGGTGCTGCGCGAGGGTGACGTGCTGGGCTTGGGCTCGATCCTGTTCGTGCTCGGGCGAAGCTACCCGGGGCTCTCGCCGCCCGCCGATCCGAGCCTCTTGGGCGCTTCGACGGCGCTCTCCCAGGTGCTGTCCGACGTACACGCGGTGGCGCCGCAGCCGGTCACCGTGTTGATTCGTGGCGAGACCGGGGTCGGCAAGGAGCTCGTGGCGCGTCGGATCCACGAGCTCAGCGGGCGGCGGGGCCCGTTCGTGGCCGTCAACTGCGGTGGCATGTCGGAGGGGGTGCTGCAGAGCGAGCTGTTCGGCCACGTGCGTGGCGCGTTCTCGGGCGCGGAGGCAGATCGGGCCGGCCTGGTGGAGTCGGCGACGGGCGGGACCTTGCTCCTCGATGAGATCGGAGACGCGAGCACGGCGCTGCAGCAGAGCCTCCTCCGCCTGCTCCAGGACCGCGAGTTTCGCGCGGTGGGCGCCGACCAGTCGCGAAAGAGCGACGCCCGCTTCATCGCCGCCACCCACGTAGAGCTCGATGACGCGGTGTCAAAAGGCCTATTTCGGCAGGATTTATTGGCGCGCCTGAGGCGCTGGGTGATCACGGTGCCGCCGTTGCGTGCGCGGCGCGAGGACATCCTCCCCATCGCCCTTGGGTTGAGTCGTCGGCTCGACTGCCCTCGGATCGATCGCGCGCTGGCGCTCTCGCTCTTGCTCGCGCCGTGGCCCGACAACGTGCGTGGGCTCGCCGCCATCCTCGAGGTGGCGGCGGTAGACGCGGTCGATGGGTGTCTGTCGCTGAGCGCGCGGGTGAAGGCGCGCCTCGACGAAATGCGGCTTCCCGAGGCGGAGGGAGCCGTCCCGACCGAGTGGGCCTCGCTCGAGCAAGCCAAGTTCCGCAAGGCTCGCCCCGACGCGGCGTACCTCGGGCGACGCTTCGCGGCCCTCGGCGGCAACATGAAGGCGCTCGCCGAGGAGCTCGGCGTCTCGCGCAACACGCTCTACCGCTGGTTCAAAGAGGCGGCTCTGGATCCCAGGCACCTTCGCTGAGCCAGCCGCTCGCGGAGGAGGGGTCAGCGGCCGGCGACTCGAAGACCGGGTGGGAGCGCACGGTGTCGGGGACGGGCTCGCTGTCGGTGTCGCCGAGGGTCTCGAGCACCGCGTGGGGGAGCCGCAGGGTGGGCGGGGCGTGGTCGCCACGCGGGCCCGAGGGGGGCACGATCGACGCAGGTCGCATGAGGCTGAGCGCCTCGAGCCCGCTCACGCGTGTGTCGTCGTCGGCCATCTCCGTGCTCATGGATACGCTTTCGTCGGCGGGGGCGGATCGGTTGCAGCGGTCGTGTCCATTTTTCTGGAAACACCTCTTCGTCGGTCGTCGTTGAGATCGTGCTCGGCCGCGGACGGTCGGCGAGGGAGGCGAGATGAAGCACAAGCGCTGGACGTGGGTGGTGTCGATGGCAGTGGGCGTGATGGTGATCCCGATCCGCGAGGCGGAGGCCTGAGAGCCGGATGTTTCGGTGGCCCGGGTGGCCCCGCTCGACACACGCGAGATCTCGGGGCCGGTGGAGCCCGAGCTTGGGCTCTTCAGGCTGCGCCGCTACGCTTTTCAGCCCTACCTTCAGGGCGGCTCGATCACCCTCGATCCCGCCGGCGAGAGGCTCTACGTGCTCGACGACGACGCGGGCGAGGTGGTGATCCTCGACGGCAAGTCGCTCATGACGCGGCGTCGCACGAAGGTGTGCCGCCGCCCGGAACAGGTGGTGGCTGCCCCGTCGGGCCGCGCGTTCGTGACGTGCCGGGGCGACGGGAAGGTCGTGCGGCTGTCGGCGCAGGGCGACGTGGAGGCGTCGGTCTTTCTCGGCGACGAACCCTTCGGGGTGGCGCTCACGCCGGGCGGCGCGAGCGTGCTCGTCACCACCATCGCGAAGCCGCGGGTGATCGCGCTCGCCACCGCCGATCTCGCGACGCAGTGGATCCGAGACCTTGCACCCGAGCCGCGGGGGATCGCGATCGCGGCCGACGGGAGCCGCGCGGTGGTCGCGCACCTCGTGGGCGGTGTGGCCAGCGTCGTCGACGTGCGGCGCGGCTACACGGCGGCGGTCAAGCTGCCGAGGCTTCGTGACGGTTGGCCGAGCGAGCTGTTCGAAGACGCCGAGCCGCCCACCACCGCGCGGGTGGCGGGGGGGGCATTCGCTGTCGCCGCGAGCCCGGGGGGGACCCGGGTCTTCGTGCCGTACCTCCTCAAGAACGACGGCTCGAAGATCGAGGACTTCGTCCCCGGTTGTTACGCGAACGGGGCGGATCTCCCCATCGCGGCAAGCGTCGCCGCGCTCGACGTGGCCACCGCGCAGGTGCTGCGCCCACCGCCGCGGCCGCTCGAGCCAGGAGAAGAAGCCGGCTCCGCCGAGCTGTGGAAGGTGTCGGAGCTCGGCAGGCTGGGCACGGTGCGCGCCGCCTTCCACGATCCCGTCCGCAGCCGCCTGCTCACCGTCGGTGAGGGCTCCAGCCTGCTGATGGGCTTCGACACGTCGAAGGCCGATCCGACCTCGTCGCTCACCTCGGTGGTCGACGTGGGGGGAGCGGCCAAGGGGTTGGTGGTGAGCCCGGACGGTGCGCTGGCCTTCGTGCACCTCGCGCTCTCCGACACCTTGGTGACGGTGAGCCTGGACACGCTGACCGCCACGGCCACTGCGCTCGCAGCGAGCTCGCCGGCCGTCGCCACAGGCGAGGCCGAGGTCGCCGCCGCGCTGGTGCAGAAGGGTCGACAGCTGTTCTACGCGGCCAACGATCATCGACTCAGCGGCTTCACTGGCGTGTCGTGCGCGAGCTGCCACCTCGAGGGTCGCAGCGACGGCGTCACCTGGCGCCTCGACGGCAAGCCGCTCCAGACGCCGAGCCTCGCCGGCCGCAGCTTCGCGCACGGCCGCTTGCGCTGGCACGGCGACTCTCCATCGCTCGAGCACGCCATCGGCGAGGCGATCGCGCGCCTTGGCGGGAGCGGGCTCGCCGACGCGGAGAGCCGGGCCCTCGTCGCCTTCCTCCGCTCCGGGACGACCGACATGGAGCGGCCGACACGCCCCGGGGCGCGCGCCCGTGGCGAGCGGCTGTTCGCCGACGCCGGCTGCACCACCTGCCACGATCCCGCCGCCGACTACTCCGACGGGCAGCTGCACGTGTTTCGCGGCGTCGAAGTGCGCACCCCGTCGCTGCTCGGGGTGGCCCTCAGCGCGCCCTATTACCACGACGGGTCGGCCCCATCGCTCGCGGCGCTCCTCCGCGCTCACGAGGACGGCAACCCGATGGCGGTGGGCAAGTCGCTCACGCTCACCGAGCTCTCGGAGCTCGAACGGTTCCTCGCGAGCCTCTGACCGGGGCGCGCAGCGCTTGGGCTGCTGCGGGGCAGACTCGGGCTCCGTTGGCTACTGGGGCGGCAGGAGCGGCACCAGCGTGGAGCTGCCCGCCCCCCAGAACTCGAGATCGGAGGGCGCGTTGGGAATGGAGATCGCCTGCGAGCTCACCATCGCTCCGTTGAAGGTGATCTCGAACAGATCGCCCTGCCGAGAGAAGCCGAACGCGCTGCCACCCCAGAACGCGAGGCCGAACACGTCCTTGTAGCCGACGCTCCCGAAGTTCTGAACGACGCTGCCGGTGACCGGGTTGATCTCCACCAGGCAGTCGGTGCTCGAGCAGCCGGTGCCCCGCACCGTGAGGTAGGTGCGGTTGCCGTTCACGCCGCCGTCGACCGAGACGATGTCGCCGCTCGACTCGAGGCCGCCGGTGAGGGCCCCTGGCGTCACCACCTGCTTGGTGCCGGTGGTCGGATCGATCCGCACGTAGTCGGTCACCTCGTAGCCCACGAGGGCCTCCTTGTTCACGTCGAGGGTGCCGGCGGGCACGAACGACAGCGAGTTGGGGAAGCTGCCGCTGGCGATTTGGGTGCAGGCGCCGGTGGCGCGATCGATCGACCAGAGCGCCATCGAGGTGGCGCCAAAGATGTTGTTGTCCTTGTCGATCGCGATGTCGAGGACGCCGCTCGTGCAGTTCTCGAACGGGCCCACCTCGGTGACCAAGTTGTTCTGCGTCGGATCGAGCTTCCAGAGGTTGTTGGGGCCGTGGCCGTACACCTCGAACACCTCGAGGCTGCCGCCGCTGCCGCCGACGCTCACGAAGCCTCCGCTCGCGCCTGAGCCGTTGCCGCCGTTGCCGCCGGTGGTGGTGGCGCCGCCGCTGCCGCCGTCACCCTCCACCGTGTCCGAGCCACCGCCGCCCGCGCAGGCGACCACGACGCCGAGCGTGCACCCAAGACCGATCAAGCCAAGCCGATTCACAGAAACACCACCATCTCGCTGAGTACGACAGGTAATAGCTAACAGTTCACCGCTAAATTTCAAACGCCAACGCTTCGAGTCGTGCCGCTTCTCGGGCCCGGACCACCTCCGCCGTGAAATCGGCCGAATCGGCACGAATTCGCTGGTTTGCAAGCTCGATCCGGGCCGCGAGGAGGGGCGAGGCGGAGGCGAGCTGGTCGTCGAGGTGGCTCACCAGCTCGCGGGCGGTGTTCTGGAAGCGCGCCAGATCCTGCTCGGTGGCGGCGCTCGTGTCCTCCACCAGCTTCACGTAGGCGCTCCTCAGGCGGGTCTTCATGTCGGCGGGCAGGGCGTCGCCGAAGCGCGCGACGCACGACACCAGCGTGCGCCACAGCGCCGCGATCTGCTCCGGATCCGGCTCGCCGCGGGAGAGCTCCCCGAGGCTCAGCTCGAGGTGCTGCCACGCCTCGCGGTAGAGCGCCTGCTCGATGACGTCGGTCATCTCGTCGCGCCGAGGCCAGAGGTCGTGGGCGAAGCTGTGGGGGGCGGTGGTCACCGTGGTCTGCAAGGTGGTGCTCGCCTCCGGGAGGCGGGCAAACAGCGCGTCGCTCACGGCGTGTCCCACCTCGTGGAGGAGCGGACCCGCGAGCTGTCGCCGCACCCGGGCCGCGTAGTGGTTGCCGAGCATCTCGATGTGACGCGCGGTGAGCTCGGCGGCGCTGTCGAGGCTCTGGCCGTAAGCCTTGGCCCATTGGAGCAGGCTCGCGAGGTGCTGCTCTCCGATCGCCCGGAGCCGGCTCTGCTCTTCGCTCTTGAGCTGCCCGAGCGCGCGCAAGTTGAGCTTGGAGCGGCGGCGGATGCGGAAGTAGAGCCCGAAGTAGAGGGCCCCCACCGCCACCGTCCAGAGCGCGAGCGCGGCGAGGGACGCGAAGTTGTCGCGGAGCACCTCGGGGAGCTCCCGCACCCAGCTCGCGCCAGGGACCACGTGCCGGTCGATCACGCGCTCGAGGGCGGCGCGGAGCCCCACCACCACCTCGAGGAGGATCCCCACCACGAGCAGGATCACGAGCGACATCCGCCGCAGGATGGTGCTCGTCGACACGTGGGCATACTGTGACATCTTCGCGATGTGGTGTGAGCTGTAGACCACGTCGGCGAGCCCGGTCACGAACACCAGCGCGCGGCGCCAGAAGCTGTAGCGCGACTTGACGTTGAGCTCGTAGGCGCGGGCCGGCGGGGGGGTGGCCTCGCACACGAGGGGCGGATCGAGGTGGATGCGGGCGGTGGCCACCGTGCCGTCCCGCAGCGGCGCCTCGAGCACCACCTCCTCGAGCAGGCCCGGGCGCTTGCGGGTGACCACGCTCGCGAGCAGGGGCGCGAGCCGCTGGCGGCGGGGGAGGCGGCTGACGGTGGCACCGAGCTCCTCCTCGACGGCGCGGGCGTAGGCGGCGGGGCTGTCGAGCTCGGCGCGATGCAGGGGGCCGCGGGCCACGCGCCACGCGGCGGCGGCGAACTCCTCCCACGCGGGGAGGGCCGTCCGCTGCGACGCGAGCATGGTCGCCTTCGCCTCGTCCATCAGCTGGCGCTGGAGCTTCTTGTAGCGCACCAGCCACAGCACCTTGTGGGTGAAGAAGGCCACTGCGCCGAGGCTCACGGCGGCGAACAGCCACGACACCGCGCTCGCGATCTCCGCCATCGTCACCGGATCACATGCGCTTCACTTGCATCTTGCGTGGCACCGCCCCCGACTTCATCACCATGTCGAACGCCTCCTTCTCGAGCATCGGATGAATGCCCCGGGGGTTCACCCCAGACGGGTTCTTCTTCTTGGTGATGAAGCCCATCAACAGCTGCACGTTGATGCCCTTCATCTTGCGCAAGATGGTGCGCATGGCCTTGGTCTTGTTCGACCAGGCGTAGGCGAAGGCGAGCGAGCGGTACATCTGCGGTCGGAGATCGACGTAGGCGTCGTCTTCGGCGTCGAACGTCTCGAGCAGCTCCACCGCCTTCTTGGCGGCGCCGCTGCGGGCCCAGGCCTCGCCGATCACGGCGGCGAGGGTGGCGCGCACCTTGGGTTCCTTGTGCCGGCTCAGATCGATCTTGTCGGCGAGCACCCGCGCCTTGTCCGTCTCGCCGAGCATGAGGTGGATCATCGCGCGTTGCGAGCGCGCCTCATCGGCGACGGGGGCCATCACCTTGTCGAGGTTGATGGTCTCCAGCGTCCGCAGGGCCTTCTGAGGGTCTTCCTGCATCTGGAGCTGGGCCTTGGCGAAGGTGGCCGCGGTGTCGCCCTCCTTGAAGTCGGCGTCGAGCTTCTCGAGGGCCTCCTTGCGGGCCTCGGCGGTGTCGGCGCCCTTGACGATGTCGGCCACCGCCTTCGACTTGGTGGCGAAGCGGAGGCCCCAGACCACCACCCCGACGACCACCACCGTCAGCACCCCCGCGACCGCCTTCGGGATCCACGTCGGGATGGCGATGGCGATGCCCCAGAGGATGACGGCGCCAATCCCCAGGCGCAGCCCCATCTTCTTCAGGTTCTCTTTCGAGAGCGGGTCCTGCACCTGCAAGCGATCGCGTTGCTGCTGCCGCAGCTCCTCCATCTGCTCGCGGGCCGCGTGCTTGCGCTTCTCTCGCTTGTTGCCCTTGTCCTTGGCCAAAGCATGCGCCTCATAGCGCAGAAGCGCTCAAATGTCCGCACGATCGGGCGCGGCCGAGGCGAGTCCCGAGCTCGGGGTGACGGCGCGTCGGTCGTGACGCGTGCGGTCGCGGTGTTGTAGTGTGCGGCGGTGGTCTCGCCGTCTCGGCGAGTGAGTGTCATGGATACGATCCCTCATTTCATCGACGGTCGAGCGGTCGAGCCCAAGGGCGACCGCTTTGGAGAGGTCTTCAACCCCGCGACCGGCGAGGTCCACCGGCGGGTAGGGCTCGCCACCGTCGACGAGATCGACGCGGCGGTGGCCGCGGCCAAGAAGGCCTACGCGTCGTGGAAGGAGAGCTCGCTCGCCGCGCGCACCAAGATCCTGTTCGCGTTTCGGCAGCTCCTCTTCGACAACAAGGACGAGATCGCGCGGCTCCTCACCATCGAGCACGGCAAGGTGCTGTCGGACGCCGGCGGCGAGGTGCAGCGCGGCCTCGAGAACGTGGAGTTCGCCTGCGGCATCGCCCAGCTCCTGAAGGGGGAAATCAGCGAGAACGTGTCCACCAACGTCGACTCGTACTCGCTGCGACAGCCGCTCGGCGTGGTGGCGGGCATCACCCCGTTCAACTTCCCGGCGATGGTGCCGCTGTGGATGTATCCGCTGGCGATCGCGTGTGGAAACACCTTCATCCTCAAGCCGTCGGAGCGGGATCCATCGGTGAACAACTTCGTGGTGAAGCTGTTTCACGAGGCCGGGCTGCCGGAGGGGGTGCTCAACCTCGTGCACGGCGACAAGGTGGCCGTCGATCGGTTGCTCGAGCACCCCGACGTGCAGGCCATCAGCTTCGTGGGCTCGACCGCGATCGCGCGCCACATCTACGAGACGGGCACGAGGAACGGCAAGCGGGTGCAGGCGCTCGGTGGGGCGAAGAACCACATGATCGTGCTCCCCGACGCCGACATGGACCTCGCCGCCGACGCGGCGGTGAGCGCCGGTTATGGCTCGGCCGGCGAGCGCTGCATGGCCATCAGCGTGCTCGAGACGGTGGGGAGCGCCGCCGACGAGCTCTTGCCCCGCATCCGAGAGCGGATCGCCGGGCTCAAGGTGGGGCCGGGCCTCGATCCGAGCTCGGAGATGGGGCCGCTCATCACCAAGCAGCACTACGAGCGCGTGGCGGGCTACGTGGGCCAGGGCGCGGCCGAAGGGGCGGAGGTGGTGGTGGACGGCCGCGGCTTGCGCGTGCCCGGTCACGAGAACGGCTTCTTCCTCGGTCCGTGCCTGCTCGATCGCGTCACCCCCAACATGTCGGTGTACAAGGACGAGATCTTCGGGCCCGTGCTCGGCGTCGTTCGCGCCGACACCTACGAGGAGGCGATAAAGCTCGCCAACTCCCACCCCTACGCGAACGGCACCGCGATCTTCACCAACGATGGCGGCGCGGCCCGTCAGTTCCAGCACGAGGTGCAGGTGGGCATGGTCGGCATCAACGTGCCGATCCCGGTGCCGATGTCGTACTACTCCTTTGGGGGCTGGAAGAGCTCGCTGTTCGGCGATCTCCACATCTACGGGCCGGACGGGGTGCGCTTCTACACGCGCAACAAGGTCATCATCAGCCGCTGGCCGGATCCGCGCTTCCGCGGCGTGGATCTCGGCTTCCCGCAGATGAAGTAGGCGCGCGTCAAGAGAAGAGGCGGCGGACGCGGGAGAGGAGGCCGCCGCCGCCTCCCTCGCTGGCCTCGGTGACCGTGACCTCGAGGAGCCCCGGGCTGCCCGCGCGCTCCTCGGCGAACATGTTGCGCACGCAGGCCGCGAAGCGCTGCGGGGCTGGCGCTCCGTCGGGCCCCACCGTGACCGCGGTGGCAGCGAGGGGAATCGACACCTCGGCGCGGCCCTGGAAGTCGACGCTGAAGCGCTTGAGGCGTCCACCCCCGAGCACGCGGGTGAGGGCGTCGGGGAGGCAGATCCAGGCGAGGTCGCCGGCCTCGTAGCCGTCCTCGAGGCGGAGGCGGAGCTCGACCGCGTCGCCGACGCGGATGGCGCGAGCGGGCTCGCCGTTCTTCTCGAGGGCGATCCGGAGCGGCACGGCGGAGGAGAAGGTCGACCAGTCTTCTTCGACGAGCCGCTCCACCTCTACCGCGATGACGCCGCGGTGCGCGCGCACCCGCTCGATGTCGCCGCGGTGGGCGAGCGCCTGCGCGGTCGTCATGGGCTCGCCGTCGAGCTCGAGCTCACCGTCGCCCGACCCGCCGACGCCAGCTCGCACGAGCTCCGTCATCAGCGCGATGGCGGCGACCGAGTCGACGGTGGAGTAGAGGCGCCCACCCTCGCCGAGCTCGGTGACGACGCGGTTGGCGAGCTCGAGCGCCACCGGCAGATCGGTGCGTTGTCCGCCGCGGAGGAGGGCGGCGGCGCCGAAGGCGGCCTCCGCGCGCTGGGCCACCACCCCTTGGCCGGCGGGGGGGCTCGTCGCGAGGGCCCGTGCCCGCTCGAGCGCGGCCCGGCCCGCCGCGGTCGCGCTGTCGCTGCGCACGATGGCGTAGGCGTCCATCGGGTCGTCCGGGCGCGCCGGCGGCCAGGGGATGCCATAGGCGGCGGCGGTGTCGCGTGCCATCGCGAGCGCGTCCTCGATCCCCGCGCGGAGCTCGCGGCTCTCGGCTTGGAGGCCGCGCGCGGTCTCCGTCTCGAAGAGGTAGCGCGTGGCCTTCGCCCCCCAGTACTCGTTCACCACGTCGCCGCTGTCGGGATACATCTTGAAGCCCCGCCCGCGCAGCCACATCTGCCGCTCGCGGGCCACCCCGGCGGTGAAGATGCCCTGCGCGCGCGCGCGCCGAGCGCGGTCGTCCTTGGCGAGCGCGAGCATCGCGAGGGCGGCGAGCATCTTGGCCGCGGTCTGCTCGCAGCACGCGTGGCCGTAGTCGCTGGTCGCCTCTACGAGCGCGTCGAACGGCGCCTTCAGGCCGGGCAGGATGCGCAGCGCCCGCACGTTCCCTTCGCGGCGGAGCTCCTGCCCCGGCTCGAGCAGGTGCAGCGCGCGAGAGAGGCGCCGGAGCTTGCCTGGCTCCTCCACCCGGAGATGCTGCGCGTGCGACGCGCGCGAGACCGGATCCACCACACTGGCGACGTAGTCCCCGGGGCCAGCCACGAAGCTGAGCTCGGCGCGTTCGGTCTCGAGCTCGGCGTCGCCGAGGGCGGCTCCCGCGGCCGCGTCGAACAGCGCGACCGGTTCCCCGTCGCGGGTGACGGACACCCGCATCCTCCCCGAGCCGGCGCCGGCGATGACGCGTCCGGTCGCGCCGTCGCGCTGGTGCACGAAGGGGGGCAGATCCAGCGACACGAAGGGATCCTTCACCACACGCAGCTTGCGCTCGGCCGACACCCACTCGCGGCCGTCGAGCACGAAGGCCTCGAGCTGATAGTCGGCGAAGGTGTCGCCGAGCTGTACGTCGAGGCGAGCGTGTCCGCCCTCGAGCGGGACGATGCCGGCGAACAGCACCTCGGGCTCGTCGCCGGTGAGGGCGGGCTCCGGCGGCTTGCGGTAGGGACCGGCGAGCACCGCGCCTCCCTCGGCGCCGCGCGGTGGGGGTGCCGCCCGCTTGCCTCGGCTCGGGGATGGGGGGCTCATCGCGGGGGGCGGGAGGCCCCCCACCGGGGGACCGCCGGGGGCCGCCGCGGAGAACGCCCGCGGCGGCGCGCCAAAGCTCAGCGGCGGCGCGACGAACGGTGGCGGAGGCGGCGGGAGACGCGCGCGGAGGGTGTCGGTGGGGTGGTGGGTCGCGAGCTCCTCGCGGCAGCCGTCGACCACCGCTTTCAGGCGCGCCGCGAGCTGGTTGTCGGGCGTGTCGCTCGAGGCGAGGCGCGCGTCCTTGACGAGGACCCACGCGACCGCGCCGGGGCTGGCGTCCTTGGCGCTGACGGTGACGGCGACGCGCGCCCCCGGCTCGCAACGCTCGGGCGCGTCCACCGTCACCGCGAGCGAGCTCGGGGTGATGGCCGCGGCCCAGCCCTCCCACGGCTTGCCGTCGACGTAGGCCCCGATGGCGAGGATGCCGAGCGGGCTGGCGACGTCGATCTCGAGCGCTTCCCCCGCGGCGAGGCGCTCTCGGCGCACCTCGCTCACCCCGCCCCCGAGGAGCTCGGGGAGCTCGGGGCGCTCGCGGATGCTGGCGAGATCGGGATCGGCGCGGATGTGGTCCATGTCGCGCCAGCCGTCGGCGATGGCGGCGCCGAGCCAGCGGAGCGCCTCGTCGCCGTGGCCCAGCCGCGCGTGGCAGCAGGCGATGTAATAGGCGTAGTTCGGGTGCTGCGGCGACTGGCGCGCGCGCGCGGTCTCGAACACCCCCTGGGCGAGGGCCCACCGCTCCTCGCCGAAGAGCTGCTCGCCGGTGCGATAGAGCTCGTCGATCTCCGCGGGGTGGGGAGCGCTCCTTGGATCGAGGCCTTGGTCGCGCGCGGGTCGGGTTGGATCGACGCTCACGAGGCACACCGCGTGGGCCGCGGTGGTGGCGATGAGCCGCGCGCGCCGGGTGTCGACCCGCTCGAGGCGGAACGGCGTGCCGAGGGTGGCCCCCTCGCGGAGGTGGATGCCGCGCACGAGGCGTGAGCCCTCGCTGGGGAGGAGCGTTGCGAGCACCTCGTCGCCGAGCGCGGAGAACACCGTGTCGCGCCGCTCCTCGGCCCGCGTGCCCACGAGCGGCACCGTCGCCGTCCGCTCGGGCTGCGCGACGAGCTGCACGTTGACCGTGAAGGGGCCCTCGCCACGGAGCTCGAAGGTGGCGCTGGTGGTGCCCCCCTCGCAGCGCGCCGTCTCGCGCGCCACGCGCCTGTCGGCGTCGCAGAGCTCGAGCGTCACCGCGCCGTCGACGGGGAGGCCGAAGGTCTCGAGCCGCAGCACCACGTTCATCCGGTCGCCGGCGAGGGAGCGATCGAGCAGCGACGCCACGAGCGGCGCGAGCCGATAGGTCGCCACCGTGACCTCGCAGCGAGGCTCGGCAGCGCCCGCGAAGCGAATCACGTAGGCGCCGGCGGGGAGGTCGCGGAGCTCGGTCATGGCCACTCCCGACGCGCCGAGCTCGAGGGGGAGGCGCGCGTGCTCGACGCCGCCCGTCTCCACCGTCAGCTCGCGCTCCTCGCCGGCAGCGAGCGCGTCTACCGCCAAGAGGCGCACGACGTCCGCGCCCTCGCGGTAGAGGACCTTGTCGCTCGTGATGCTCGCGAGCCGGAGCACGGGGAGCGTCACCGGACCGAGCGTGACCCCGGGGAGCTCCGCCCCTGCGCCGAAGAGGGAAACGGTGACGTCGCGGGGCGACGCGAGGGTGCGCGTGAAGGCGAGCTCGCGCAGCCCGAACACGCGCTCGGGGAGGAACGCGAACGCGCGGCCGAGGATGATGGGGTCGGCGACGGCCCGGGCGAGTCGGTCGTCGTGAACGTGCACTTTCGAGGCCATGGCCCCTCCTTCGCGCCCCATTCTCCGTGAGCGCAGGCGCATTGAGTCACCCCCACCACGCGGCGGCAAGCAGGGCTCGCTTGGGCGCGGCCTCGAAGCTGCTACGCTCCCAGCGATGCACTGCCGGCGCTGCGGCCAGGAGTTCGAGGCGGGCGGGTTCAAGTTCTGCCCCTACGACGGGCATCGGCTCCATGCGCGCGAGCCGAAGAGCGTCTCGGTGTCGTCGACCGCCATCGAGGGCCACATGCTCGGCGAGCGGTACCAGGTGCGGGGCTTCTTCGCCAAGGGCGCGATGGCGCGCATCTACCTCGCGGACGACGAGCGCACCGGCGAGCTGGTGGCGGTGAAGATGCTCGACCGCTCGCTGGCCGACAACCCCGAGCACCGCGAGCGCTTCCTCCGGGAGGCCCGCGCGATCCGTCAGATCGAGCACGACAACATCGTGCGCATCCACGAGGTAGGCGTGAGCGCCGACGGGCGGCCGTTCATGATCATGGACTTCCTCTACGGGGAGTCGGTGGGCGAGCTGCTCGCCCGCGAGCGGCTGATGCCCCGAGCGACGGCCCTCGAGGTGCTCATCCCGTGCAGCGCCGCGCTGTGGGCGGCCCACCAGCACGGCATCGTGCATCGCGACGTCAAGCCCGACAACATCTACCTGGTAGGGGAGCCGGGAGGGGCCTTCGAGGTGCGGCTCCTCGACTTTGGCCTCTCGCGCTCGTGGCAGAGCGACCTCACCCAGTCGGGGAGCGTGATCGGGACCCCGAGCTACATGGCGCCCGAGCAGGCCTGCGCGGATCCGACCGATCAGCGCACCGACGTCTACGCGCTGGGGATGGTGATGTATCGCATGGTCGTGGGCCGGCTCCCGTTCCTCACCTCCGGGGAGGCCGAGATGGTGGCTCACCAGCTTCTGACGCTGCCCCCGCGCCCCAGCAAGCTCAACGCCGCCATCGACGAGCAGCTCGAGCTGGTGATCATGACCGCCCTCCACAAGCGGCCAGACCAACGCTATCCGAGCATGCAGCTCTTCCGGCGCGATCTCGAGCAGCTGGTGCGCGCGCCGCCGGGGCAGGCCTCGCTGTGGGCCCACGAGATCTCGCGAGAGCGCTATCCGTTGGAGTCGGCGACGGCCAAGCTGGCCGCCGAGGCGTTCAGAGACTTGGTGCGCTGAGGCGTGACCGCGAGCTCTCTCGAGAGTTTCGCGTTGGTGCGCCGCAACACCTCGTTTCCGGCCTGCAAGAGCGCGATCTGAGCGCGGAGGCGCTCCACGAGCAAGAGCAGCTCATCGCGGCCGGCGGACACCCCGACGCTGTACCGCGCCGAGCGTCCGTGGGCCAAACCACAGACCTCCGTCGGACCCATCCGCGGGCTCGAGCGCGCCCGCGCAGGCCACGTCCCGCTGGCCGCGCCGGTTTCGTGGTACGCTCGCCGCGATGCCGGCGACGACCGCTCGCGTCGAGCGCGCTCCTGGGGGGGCGGCGGGGCTCCCGCCGCTGTTGCTCAGCCGCGCTCCACTCCACGTCCTGCTCGTCGAGGACAACCTCGGCGACGTCGAGCTCGTGCGCGACGCGGTGGCCGAGCTCGACGTGGTGCTCGACGTGGCGCACGACGGCGTGCAGGCGCTCGAGTTCTTGTGCCAGAACGGGCCGTACGCGGACGCGGCCCGCCCCGACCTGGTGTTGCTCGATCTGAAGCTCCCACGCATCGACGGGCTCGAGGTGCTGGCGCGCATGGCTCGCGACGCAGAGCTCCGGAGCATCCCGGTGGTGGTGCTGACCAGCTCCCAAGCCCCCGACGACCTCGCGCGCGCCTACGAGCTCAACGCCCGCGCGTGTTTCGCGAAGCCAGGGAGTGGGCTCCGTCGGTTGCTCGCGGACATCATCGGCTTCGTGCGGCAGGCGCTCCCGCCGCCGGCGGCGCTCGGCGGTCCCGCACGCGCTCAGCCCGCCGCGCAGCGGGTCGCGACCGACGAGATCCGGCGGGTTCGACAGCTCGCCGCCATCGTCGACGCGGCCGCGGACGCCATCATCGGCGCCGACGACGACGGGATCATCACGACCTGGAACGGGGCCGCGGAGCGCCTCTACGGCCACAAGGCCTCGGAGGCGATCGGTCGGCACCTCCGGTTGATCGTGCCCGAGGAGCGGAGCGGCGAGCTCGACGCGCTGGTGGGAGCGCTCGCGGCGGCGCCGGTGCAGCGGATGCGGACGGTGCACACCGCGCGGGATGGGCGCGAGCTCCACGTGGCGCTCACGTTCTCGCCCATCGTCGACTCGCTCGGTGGCATCGTCGGCACCTCCGCCATCGCGCGCGACATCACCGAGCAGCAGCAGGCCGAGGAGCGCTTCCGCCTGGCCGTGGAGGCCTCGCCGAGCGCCATGCTCATGGTGGGCACGGAGGGGGAGATCGTGATGCTCAACGCGGAGGCGGAGCGCCTGTTCGGCTACACGCGCAACGAGCTCATCGGTACCTCGGTCGATCGGCTCGTGCCGGAGCGGTTTCGCGCCCATCACCCGGCCTATCGGGACGCCTTCGTCGAGGCGCCCGAGTTTCGCGCGATGGGCGGCGGGCGCGAGCTCTACGGCTTGCGCAAGGACGGCGTCGAGGTGCCGATCGAGATCGGCCTCAACCCGATCTCCACCAACGATGGCACGCTCGTGTTGAGCTCGATCGTCGACATCACCGATCGGCGGCACGCAGAGCACAAGTTTCGGCTCGCGGTCGAGGCCGCGCCGAGCGGCATCGTGATGGTCGACGCGGCGGGCGTGATCGTGCTCGCCAACGCCGAGACGGAGCGGATGTTTGGCTATGCCCCCGGCGACCTCGTCGGGAGGTGCGTGGAGTTGCTCGTGCCGCAGCGCTTCCGCGGGCAACACGGGCACCACCGGCAGAGCTTCGCGAGGGCACCCGAGGCGCGCAACATGGGCACCGGGCGCGATCTCCACGGCCGGCGCTTTGACGGGAGCGAGTTCCCCGTCGAGGTTGGCCTCAACCCCATCGAGACGCCGGAGGGAGGGCTCGTCTTGTGCACCATCGTAGACATCACGAGTCGTAAACACGCGGAGGAGGCGCTCGCCGCTCAGGCCAAGGAGCTCGCGCGCTCGAACGACGAGCTCGAGCAGTTCGCCTACGTGGCCTCTCACGACTTGCAGGAGCCTCTCCGGATGGTGTCGAGCTACACGGAGCTGCTCCGGGAGCGCTATCAGGGAGCGCTCGACGCGACGGCGGATCGCTACATCGCCTTCGCCCAGGACGGGGCGACGCGGATGCGCCGCTTGATCGACGATCTCCTGGAGTACTCACGGGTTCGCACACGGGGCGACGCGCTGCGACCGACGGCGGCTGCGCGCGCGCTCGCGCGGGCCCTCGCGAACCTGCGGGCGTCGGTGGAGGAGTCGGAGGCGACGTTCGACCTGCGCGTCGACGCCACCGTGCTCGCGGACGCGTCTCAGCTGCGCCAGCTGTTTCAGAACCTCCTGTCCAACGCGTTGAAGTTTCGGGGCGACGCGCCGCTCCACGTCTCGGTGACGTCGCGCCGGGAGGGGGACATGGTGGTGTTCGCCGTGCGCGACAACGGCATCGGCATCCGTCCGGAGTACGCCGATCGCGTGTTCCAGATGTTCGAGCGCCTCCACACCCGCGCGGAGTACCCGGGGACCGGCATCGGGCTCGCGCTGTGCAAACGAATCGTGGAGCGACACGGGGGGCGGATATGGATCGAGTCGGATGGAGAGGCCGGGGCGACATGCCTGTTTACGCTGCGCGGGGCCGCCGAGGAGTGAGATCTTGAGATTCGGAGCAGAGAGCGGCGCCCGGGTGCGGGCACCAAGGAGCGAGACATGATCGGCGCGCTCGGAAGCCAGGAGGGAGGCGTCCCCCACCGCAGGATGCATTTGCTCTTGGTAGAGGACAACGACGGCGACGCCGAGCTCGTGCGCGCGGAGCTCGATCGCGGCGACGCGCTCGACGTGTCGCTCGTGCACGTGACCAGGCTCTCGGACGCGATCCGTCAGCTGGACGAGGGGGCCTTCGACGCGGTGCTCCTCGATCTGGGGCTGCCAGACGCGAGCGGCGTGCAGAGCGTCAGGAGAGTGCTCGAGACGCACGCGAGCGTGCCAGTGGTCGTCATGACGGGGACCGACGACGACCAGGTTGGGTTTCAGGCGGTGCAGGCGGGCGCACAAGACTTCTTGGTCAAAGGCGCTTACGGGCGCTATGCGCTGCTCCGCAGCGTGCTCTACGCGATCGCGCGCGTGCGGTGGCAGGAGCAGACGCGCGAGATGGTGGACAAGAACGTCGACGCGATGGTGGTCATCGACGAGGGGGGCACCGTCTTGTACGTGAACCGGGCGGGGGAGGAGCTCTTCGGGCTCGGGGCCGACGCCCTGGTGGGGCAGCCGTTCGGGTACCACATGCCCACCGAGGGCACCCTCGAGATCGCGTTCCAGCGTCCCGAGGCGGGGGAGGTGAGGGTCGGCGAGGTGAGGGTCGCCCAGATCGAGTGGTCGGGGCGACCGGTCGTGCTCGCGTCGATTCGCGACGTCACCGACGCGAGCCGCACCCGCGAGCTCGAGCGGCGTCTGTTGCACGCGGACCGTCTCGCGTCGGTGGGCCAGCTCGCGGCGGGCGTGGCCCACGAGATCAACAACCCGGCCGCGTTCGTGCAGGCGAACCTCGAGGTGCTGCGCAACCTCGAGGCGACCATTCGGGCGTTGCACGCCGACGTGAGGCGCCGCCTCTCGGGGGTCGCGAGCGACGACGCGCTGGCCGCCTTCGACGACGTCCGCGCGCGTCATGGCTTCCCCGGCCACCTCGACACCATGCGCGACGTGGTCGACGACAGCGTGGGGGGGATGCAGCAGATCACGGCCATCGTGCGAGAGCTCCTCGGGTTCTCCCGCATCGATCAGGACGACGTGGAGCTCTTGGATCTGAACCAGGCGGTGGCGGTGGCCTGCCGCTTCGCGGCCAGCGAGATCCGCTATCGCGCCGAGCTCGTGACGCGCCTCGCCGAGCTCCCTTTCATCGCCGCAGACCGAGCGAAGCTGACGCAGGTGCTGCTGAACCTGCTCGTCAACGCGGCGCAGGCGATCCCCGAGGGGGAGGCGGAGCGGCACCGGGTGACGGTCGAGACCTCGCTCGAGCGTGATCGGGTGGTGGTGGCCGTGTCCGACACCGGCCGCGGGATCCCCGCGGAGAACCTCGGGCGGGTGTTCGAGCCGTTCTTCACCACCAAACGCGCGCAAGATGGCACCGGCCTCGGTCTCGTCATCGCCGCCGACATCGTCCGCAAGCATCGGGGCACGATCAGCGTCGACTCGACGGTCGGCAAGGGGACCCGCTTCGAGGTGTGCCTGCCGCTCGACACCGGTCTTCGGGTCGCACAGGCCAGCCGGCGACCCCTCTTCAGCGACGCGCCGATCAGCGCCCGCATGCGCGTATTGATCATCGACGATGAGGCGATGTTGTGCAAAGCGATGCAGCGCATCCTCGAGCCGGTGCACGACGTCGTCGTCGCGTGCGGGGGTGAGGAGGGGCTCGCGGCGCTCGGGCGCGAGGCGCCATTCGACGTCGTCTTGTGCGACCTGATGATGCCTCGGGTGGACGGGCTCGCGGTGCGCGCGTTCATCGAGGAGAAGATGCCAGCGTTACGCGAGCGGGTGGTGTTCCTCACCGGCGGCGCGTTCACGCCGCGCAGCAAAGACTTCATCGCCTCGGGGGAGCACCTCGTCCTCGAGAAGCCCGTGTCGTCCGACGTGCTTCACGCCGTGTTGAACCGCATCGGACGCCGCGGCGAGCCGCGCTGAGTCCACTCGAGGGTGGCGCCCCACCCGCGTCCCACCGGGTTGCGCTGGGGCCCCAGTGCCGAAGCGGGCTTCGCGAGAGCCCAGGGCTTGCCGGACGGAGCTCGAGCGGCCCGCCCTCGGGGGAGCGTTCACTCGACCTCGGAGCGGAGGGTGGTCTTCACCGCGGCCCGGCGCGGGTCGGCGTCGCCATCGTCCACGGGGCGCGCCGTTCGCGTCTCGACGTGATCGTCGTCGGCGGTGGAGCGCGCCACCGCGGTGTCGTCGAGGGGACCAGGATGCACGCCGCCAGCGGGCGAGGAGGGACGGTGAGCGCCTGGTGGTGACGACGAGCGGCGGACGCCGCCAGACGCCGCGGCCACCATGGCGGGGGGCATCAAGCTCGTGCGCGAGATGCGCCCGGCCGAGAGCCCCAGCACCGACTCGCGGAAGTGCAAGAACACCGCCTGCGCGAGCGCGAGGGTAGGCACCGCGAGCAAGGCGCCCGTGATCTGGAACAGGTGCTCGCCGAGGAGCAGCGCGAACACCACCAGCACCGGGTGGATCTTGGCCTGATCCCCGATGATCTTCGGGTTGAGGAAGTTGGCCTCGAGCTGGTGGATGGCGACGATCCAGATGAGCACGCCCATCGCGGTGCCGAAGGTCTGGGTGAGGCCGATGGCCACGGCGGGGATGGTGCTGAGGATCGAGCCGAAGATCGGGATGATGCTCATCACCGCCGCGATCAGGCTGAGGATGGGCCAATACTTCAGATCGAAGATCCAGAAGCCGATGGCGCTCAACACGCCGTTCACGAGGCAGATGAGCAGCTGCCCTCGCACCACACCGGCGAGGCCTCGGTCGAGGCGATGGATGAATCGATCGAGCGACAGGCGACGAGGCTCGGGGCACGTCTCGCGCACGAAGCCGAGGATGCGCTCGTAGGTGAACATCATGTAGCCCGCGAGCATCAACGTGATGAAGAAGTAGAACACCCCGCGTGAGACGCCGGCGACGATGGAGCGCCCGATCTTGAGCACCTCGAGAGAGTTTCGCTGCACGAAGGCGACGGCGCCGTCGAAGCCGTCGCGGAGGATGCGCTCGCTGGAGAAGCCACGCTTGTCCTCGCGCGGCGGGCCGAGGACCCAGGCCCCCTCCCCGCGCTTGCGCAGCGTCACGTCGCGCAGCACGTCGATCTCGTAGCTGCCGTCGTCGCGGGGTCGAATCACGATGGGTGGGCCGTCCTCCTCGTCCGCCGCCGCGCTCGGCGCCTCGGGCGTCGGGTCGCCCACCCACGCTTGCAAGCGGGCGTCGAGCTTGGGGAGCCACTCTTCGCTGATGCGCTGCGTGAGCTTCGGGAGCTCGGTGCTCAGCTGCTTGGTCTCGTCGAAGAGGCGCGGCACCACCAGCACCGCGAAGCCGACCATCGAGCCGATCATCACGAGGTACACCAAGAGGATCGCGGCCCAGCGTGGCACGCGCCGCCGCTCGACCCAGGCAACCGCCGGGAACAAGACGTAGGCCACGAGGATCGCGAGCAGGAAGGGCAGCAGCACCTCCTGGGCGAGGAGCAGGAGCGCGACCAAGGCGGCGCCGGAGACTGCGAAGAACACGGTGCGGGCGTGTCGAAACCCCGGCTCCCTGCCTCCCTCGAGCTCGCTCACGTCGGCCACGTTAGCACTCGCAAAAGGCGAGGCGCCGGGGATTCGGTGACGTGCCCGACCGTCGCCGCGCTCGCTCGCGCCGAGCGGGCGTGGGGCTCTCGAGGCCCGCGCGCGCCGCGCCTCGGGGCATGGAGAGAATCCAGCGCAGGGACGAGCTTGGGTGATACCGCTGAGGTTCTGAGGGGGAAGGAGGGGCGGTCGCTCGTCCGCTGCGCTGTGCCCCGCGAGGGGCGCGCTCGAGACGGGGATCTCGAAGCGCTACGGGGAAGTGGCCGCGTCGGCGGCGCGTGATCACAAAAAACGTCGTGCGAGGTGGGGAGGGGTGCGTTTTGTTGCACAAGCAACCGGAATCGCGGCGTTTCCTCGGCGCCATGGCCGCTACGATGACAGCGGACGGAGCCGTCGTCGCGCGGTGCGTACCAGCGAGGGGATGGCGTGGGCGTCGTCGGGGTGGGTGGCCACGCCGACACGCACGGTGATCGGCAGCGGCGGTCCTTCGTCGTCCGAGACGCGCACCTTCGCCAGCGCCTCGCCGAGGCGCGCGAGCAACGGTGGCGCGGTGCTCGCGTCGATGTCGGGGAGAGCGAGGAGGAGCTCGTCCTCACCCCAGCGCGCGTAGAGGTCGTACTCGCGCAGCGTCGCGGTGACGTGGCGACCGACGGTGGACACGAGGGTCTCGACGGCGAGCTGCCCCCGCGCCGTGCGCAGGCGCGGCACGTCGCTGAGCTGGAGCAGGCAGAACGCCACGGCGGACGCCGAGCGCCGGGCCGCGGCGAGCATGGCGCGGGCGCGATCGACGAAGGCGTGGCGTTGCAACAGGCCGCTCACCGGATCCTTGTCGGCCGACTCCCGCACCGCGCGGTGGCACCCGCGCCTCCACCCGGGCGAGGAGCTCCTCCTCGCCGAGCGGCTTGATGAGGAAGTCGTCGGCGCCGGCGTCGAAGGCGGCGATGCGCGCCTCGGAGCTGTCGTGGGTGCCGAGCAGCACCACCGCGAGCGCGCAGAAGGTGGGGGACGCGCGCAGGAGCTTGCACACGTCGAGGCCCGAGACGCCCGGGAGGTCGAGGTCGAACAGGAGCACGTCGGGCGTGGCCGCTCCGAGGTGCTCGAGCAGGGTGTAGGCGTCGCTCACGCCGTCGACCTTCATGTTCGCGGCGGCGAGCACGGCTCCGATCTCGGCGCCCCGGCGGCGGTCGGCCACAAGCATCACCAGCGCCGGCTCCTCGCTCCGCGCCTGGCTCATGGCGCTCACCGCGTGCTGCAGATCCTGAACGTGGAACGGCGGCGTGAGGTGCACGAGCCCGCCCGCGTGGATGGCGTTGACCCTCGTGTGCACGTCGGTGTGGCGACTCACGAAGCCCGTCGGCAGACCCTTGCCCACCTCGGTGCAGAGGAGCTCGGTGGCCTCGGCGAAGCCGAGATCGGGGTCGTCGGCGCCGAGGAGCACGAGGGCGCCGTCCACCGGGCGAGCCCGGATGAGGGTGATGGCGGAGGCGGCGTCGGGCGCGAACACCAGCGTCACCAGGCTCTGCTCGGCCACCGCGCGGAGCCCGTCGGTGAGCTCGGCGTCGGTGCCGACGACCACGAAGGTGGTGGTGCCGCGCCCGCTCGAGATCGGGGCGGGGCCCTCGGCGGCGGGCATCGCCGGCTCGCTCACGAGGCGCCGCGGCACCGAGCCGACCTTGGGGGGCGGGATCGAGCGCGAGAGCGTCGCTTCTGGGGCCTCGAGCGTGCTCTCCACCTCCATGATGAACTGGTAGGCGGAGAAGGGTTTGTGCATCACGCGCTGCACGGTGAGCTCGTGGGTGAGCTGCTCGTGCGTGCGATGGTTCTGCCAGTTGGAGGCGATGAACAACACCGGCGTCCGGACTCCACGCTCGCGCAGCTGCTCGACGAGCGCCACCCCCCCCGACTCCGGCACCTGGGCGTCCACCACGAAGAGGTGGATCTCCTCGGCGTCGAGGAGCGGCCACACGTCCCACGCGCCTCGTGCCTCGAGCACACGCACCCCTTGACGGGGGCGGAGCAGGCCGCTCAAGAACGTCCGAAAGGAGGTGTCGCCATCGGCGATCACGATGGTCCGCTGGCGGAGCGGTGAGGCCATGGCTCCGTTGTCGTCTAGCGTGGTCGCGGCGCCGACGAAACGCCTTCCCGGTTCGGGTGTGCCACCCCTGGTCCGGTCGCCCCGTCGCCCGCCCCCGCACGGCCCGCGCCGCGGAGGCTCGCCGGAGGTCTTCAGTCGGTGACGGGGCCGCGGAGAGCGGCGTCGAAGGTGATGCTCACGCCGATGCCGAGCACGGTGCCGAGCGCGGTCCAGAGGAAGTCTTTGCCGGAGGCCGTCCCGAGGCCCGCCGCGTCGAGCCCCTCTTTGGTCGCGCCCACCAAGAGGCCCAAGCCGGCGCCAAAGGCGACGCCGATCCAGCGATCGTCGAAGCCGAGGGCGCCGGCCACGTAGCCGCCGGCACCCAGCCCTGCGCCGGCCGCGAAGTGTAGCGCTTTGTCGACGCCGAACCAGGGATCCGGATCGGGGCTGAGCGACGAGGAGCCGGGTGACGACGTGGGGTCGGCCGCCGCCGGAGCGGCGGCCGTGGTGCAGAGGATGGCCGCCAGGGCGGCGACGGCTCTACTCCTCCCCGTCGTCGTCGTCGTCGTCGCCGTCCTGTTCGTCGGTCTCTTTCTTGAGCGCCTCGAGCTTGCCACCGAGCTTCTCTTTGATGAGATCGCCGATGGTGCCCGGGGTGGCCGCATCGAGCGCCTGTTGCGCCTTCTTCTGGCGTTGGGCGGCACCGGCCTTGTCTGCGCCGATGTTCTTCATGTTGAGGTAGAGGCGCCGGTCCATCGTGTCGACGCTCGAGACCTCGACCGTGACCTTCATGCCGCGCTTGAGGCCGCCTTCGGGCTCGTCGACGTCCTGGCTCGGCACGATGCCCTCCACGCCGTCGCGGAGCTTGACGAACACGCCGTACTCGCAGGTCGAGACCACCTCCGCGTCTTCCACCACCGAGCCGATGGGGAAATCGGAGAGGAGGTTCGGCCACGGATCGTCGTAGAGCTGCTTGACGCCGAGCGACACCTTCTTCTCGTCGTGGTTGATCGAGAGGATGATGGCTTGCAGGGTGTTGCCCTTGCCGTACATGTCGGCCGGGTTGTTGAGGCGCACCGTCCACGACAGATCGGTCTTGTGCACCATGCCGTCGACGCCCTCTTCGATGCCGACGAACACGCCGTAGTCGGTGATCGAGCGGATCTTGCCCTCGATCTTGTCACCCGGCTGGTACTTGTCGGTGAAAAGCTCCCAGGGATCCGGCTCGAGCTGCTTGAGGCCGAGGCTGATGCGCTTGGCCGAGCTGTCGACCTCGAGCACCTGGCACTCCACCTCTTGACCGACCTCGAGGAGCTTGGACGGATGCTTGATCTTCTTGGTCCAGCTCATCTCGCTGACGTGGATGAGGCCCTCGATGCCGGGCTCGATCTCCACGAACGCGCCGTAGTCGGTGATGCTCATCACCTTGCCGCTGATCTTCTTGCCTGGCGGGTAGGCCTCCGTGGCGTGGTTCCACGGATCCTCCATCGTCTGCTTGAGGCCCAGCGAGACGCGCTCGGTGTCGGGGTTGTACTTGAGGACCTTCACCTCCACCTTGTCGCCGACGTTGAACACCTCGCTCGGGTGGTTCACACGCCCCCAGCTCATGTCGGTGATGTGGAGCAGGCCGTCGATGCCCCCGAGATCGACGAACGCGCCGTACTCGGTGATGTTCTTGATCGTGCCGTCGACGGTCATGCCCTCTTGGAGGGTCATCAGCGTCTTCTGCTTCAGCTCGTCGCGCTCCTTCTCGAGGAGCACGCGGCGGCTGAGCACGATGTTTCCGCGCTTCTTGTTGAACTTGATGACCTTGAACTCGAGCGTCTGCCCGATGAGCCGGTCGAGGTTGCGAATCGGCCGCAGGTCGACCTGCGAGCCGGGCAGAAACGCCTTCACCCCGCCCTTGATGGTGACGCTCAGGCCGCCCTTCACGCGCTGGCTGATGGTGCCTTCGATGAGCTCGTCCTGCTCGCAGGCGGCGGAGATGTCGTCCCAGACCTTGAGTCGGTCGGCCTTCTCCTTGCTGATCTTCAGCAGCCCGTCGTCGGACTCGCGGCTCTCGACGAAGACGTCGACGATCTCGCCTACCGTGACGGCAGGTTTGTCGGGCTCGTCGGAGCCGAACTCCTTGAGCGAGATGACTCCCTCGCTCTTTCCTCCGACATCGATGATGACGTAATCGCGGTCGATCCCGACCACCCGTCCTTGGATGATCTCGCCCTCTTTGGCGAAGGCTTCGTCGGCGCTGGCCTCGAAGAGAGCAGCAAAAGACTCGCCGCTCGGGCCGGCGCTGGTGTTGGCGTTTTGTGTGGTAGGCATGGTCAAATGAGCAGTCTTCCGGGCAGGGCCCGAGGAAGGCTGGGCAGCCTCAACTAGTCGTTGCGGGGTGTTTTGTCAAACCGTACCCGGCGGGAGCGCCTGCCAAACCACGGCCGCCGGGGGCGCCCGCCGTCACACGGTGCCCAAGAGGGCCGAGAGCGCGCGTGGGCTCGAGAGGCTCGGGAGCACGTGGGTGGGCCGATGCTCGGCGAGGCTCTCCACCCCGTACCGGCCGGTGGCCACGGCCACCGTCTCGGCGCCAATGGCCTTGGCGGCAGCGATGTCACGGGGCGTGTCTCCGATGACCACCACCCGGCAGGCAGTGCGGGGCCGTCCAAGGGACGCGGCGCCGCGCTCGGCGCCGGCGAGCAGCAGCTCGGCGCGATCTTCGGCGTCGGAGCCGAAGCCACCGAAGGTGAAGCGGTGCCACACCCCCACCGCCTCGAGCTTGATCTGAGCGCCGCGCTCGATGTTTCCGGTGCCGAGGCCGATCACCGTGTCCGCGGCCGCCTCGGCGGCCTGGAGCGAGTCGAGCACGCCGTCGTGGAGGTGGTAGCGGTCTCTGGGCATCGAGGCCACCACGTCCTCGAGCACCGCGAGGTAAGCGTCGAGCACGCGATCGATGAGCGCGTCGGAGGGTGCCTCGCCGTGGGCGGCGAGGTGGCGCCGCACGATGGCGCGATCGGTCATCCCCGCGAACGAGAACTCCACCTTCTCGGCGTAGCCGAGGGTCTCGAGGGCGCGCACGATCGCGCGTCGGCCCGCGCCGCCGGTGGTGATGAGGGTCCCGTCGATGTCGTACAAAAGGACGGTCGGTTTCATCGCGTGCTCTCGGTTCGCTGCGTTCGCAGCGTGCGGACCCTACCATAGGGTCTCGCCGGTTGTGGTCGACAGCTGAGGCGGCCACCTACGCTGCGTTGCCTGGAGGGTGCTCCGCACCTTCCCACCGCGCTTCGCTTGGGCCCCGACGCCCAAGCGCGCTGCTCGAGAGCGTCGGGTTTTCCGGTCGGCGCTCGAGAAATCGATTCACAGCGAGGCCCGTCGACGGAGAGGATCCCCCCATGTGTCGCAACATCCGCCAGCTCTTCAACTTCGAGCCCCCGGCCACCGCGGACGAGATCCGGGCCGCGTCGATCCAGTTCGTCCGCAAGGTGAGCGGGACCACGAGGCCGTCGGCCTCGAACCAAGAGGCCTTCGAGCGCGCGGTCGACGAGATCGCGGCGATCACCGCCCGACTCCTCGGGGAGCTGACCACGGCCGCGCCCCCCAAGAACCGCGACGACGAGCGCGAGCGCCAGAAGGCGCGGTGGAACAAGCGCGTGGCGCGCATCGTGCGCGACTGACGTGCGGGCGCGCGAAGCGTGGGCGCTGGCGTTGGGGAGCGGCGCTCGAGAGCGCATGTGTGCGCTTCAGAGGTAGAGCATCGCGTAGATGGCGACGCCGGTGACCGACACGTAGAGCCACAGGGGGAGGGTGATCCGCGCGATCTTGCGATGCTTGTCGGTGGCCGCGCGGCCTGCCTCGCCGGCGCCCGTTCGAGAGCCGCGGTACAGCGTGATCAACGCGAGGGGGAGGATCACGGCCGCGAGAACGATGTGGGTGAGCAGGATCACCAGGTAGAGCGGTCGAAAGGCGCCGGTGTACGCGGCCGGGCCGCTCTTGAACCAGTGATAGATCACGTAGGAGACGAGGAACGCCGAGGAGCTGGCGAAGGCGGTGAGCATCACCTTCTTGTGCTGCGCGATCCGGCGCGCCCTCACGAGCCGCCAGCCGAGCACGAGCAGCACCGCGGTGAGGGCGTTGAGGCTCGCGTTCACGGTGGGCAGCGCGGAAACGTCGAGCGTCCCGATCCCGTCCGGCCGCGGTCCGTAGATGAGGAACATCACCGCCGCACAGAGGAGCGCGCTGACGATGTAGATGATGGGCAGCCAGAAGCTGTCCCCTCGGCCTTGGGTGGTGCTGGCTGCGCCGGTCATGAGTTTCCTCGCGGGGGAACGTGCGGTTCGTCCCGGCTCACCGGGACGAGAGGGTCTCCGCCAAGAGCTTCACCCCCCCATCGAGCGGCCCGTAGGGCCAGGTCGCGTCCACGCGCACGCGCTCGCCGGCGGCGACGACCTCCGCGCTCGCGATGGCCTTCTTGGCACCGTAGAGGTCACCCGGCACGAGGAGCAGCGCGAGGCTCAGGCTCGAGAACATGCTGGAGAGCTCGCTCGCGAGCGCTTCGGGGGGCGTGGAGCGCTCGGGGCTCACCTCGAGGGTCAGCCGTGGCGCGTCGGACAGCGCCACCTTCCCCGAGAGCGTGTCGATCTTGCGGAGCGGGCCGGTGGGCACGCTCTCGGGGATCGCGTCCACGGCGCGCTTCACGGCGGCGTGGCTGACGAACACACCGAGCGCCTCGTCGTCGAGGAGCGGCGCGTCCTCGAAGGGCTCACTCCGGGGGAGGGCGCTCTCTGCGAGATCTCGGTGGGTCGCGACCACGATGGTCCCGTCTTCGGCCTGACCGATCGTAGCCCCCGAGCGATGGACGAGGACCTCCCCGTCGAGCCGCCAGCCTTTGGCGCCCTCCTCCTCGAGCACTTCGTGGAGACCGCTCACGAAGCGGCCCGACGCGAGGTTGCCGCCCACGATCGCCACCCACGCCACGCCGTCCACCGAGGCGATCACGATCTCACGCAGATCGGTGGGGAGGCTCACTCCGGTCGCCTCGCGGATGCGCGCGACGCGCCGGCTCTTCTCGGCGTCGGCGCCGCGCCGCTCGAAGAACACCGGCCACAGGTGCTCGCGCACCGGCTTCCACACGAGCAGCTTGGCGGCGTCGGCGCGGAGCACGATGTTCGCCCCTTGGGGCACGTGATGGAGCGCGGTGGGCTCGTAGCGCCACACGCCGAAGTAGAGGTAGGCGCCCACGCCGGAGAGCGACGCGAGCAAGAAGAGCAGCACCCAGGGCCAGGCGCGGCGCCTCGGCGCGCCGAGGGATGGATCCCGCTCCACCGGGACGTGGCCTCGCCCCGACGACGGCTCGTCGTCGGGTTCGTCGTCGTCGTCGTCGTCGTCGTGGAGGACCTCCGGCGCCGGGGCTGCCCCGGGATCGTGCTCGCCGTCCCCGTCGACCGGCGGCGCGTCCTCGCTGTCGTCGACCGTCTCCTCCAAGAGGAGGGCGGGGTCGTTCTCGGTCGCGGGGACGGGCTCGACGTCGCCCACGGGCTCGTCCTCAGCGCCCTGGTTTGGCGCATCCGCGTCGCGGCCGGTGCCGGTCATGAGGATGGGGTAGCGCAGCGCGTGGGCGGTTGGAAGCCAACCCCGACTCAAGATCCGGCGCCGAGCATCTCGGTGACCAGCGACTGAGGCACGCTCCAGCGCACCGACACCGACGCCCCGGTGCGCTCCACGCGGACTTGGGTGAGCAGCTCGGCGAAGCGCGTGTTGGGGCTCGTGAAGGTGGCGAGGTAGGTGTGCACCTTGCGCGCGGCGCCTTCATCACGGCAGCGAATGGTGCCTTCGAGCTCGAGGCGATCGCCGAACAGATCCACCGTGGCCCGCAAGCGCTCGATCGACTCGATGAGGCCCCCGATGGCGCGGTGGCGCCGCGCGAGCGCCGCGGACAGCCGCGGCGCGCGTAGATCCACGCTCACGAGCCCACGCGCACGCGGCTCCCCACGTTCGGGATCCGGCCCTTTGAGGAGGAGGCGCTCGACGCTGTGCTCCTCCACGGGCGACACGAACACCACCGCCTCGTCACCGACGGTGAACAGGCGCGCCGCCTCCGCGCGCGGGGTTGCCGTCGCGCGCACGTAGCGACGAATCGACGGGACGCGGGTCGTGCTCGCCTTCCACGTGGCCGGATCGGGCTTCCAGTGCCTCACCGCGGCCTCGTCCCCCGCGCCGGTGCGCTCGCCGCCGGTGCCCTCGCCCCCGGCACGCTCGCTGCCCGTGGTGTCCGCCGCCTCGCCGGGGGGGTCGTCGTCGCTCCCCGCGGTGGCCCTGCGCGCGCGCTCGGCCACCATCACGTGATCGCCGTGCTCGAGGTCTTCCACCCGGAGCCCAACCCACACCACGTCGGCCTCCACGAGGATCGCGCGCGCCGCGCCGCGCACGTTCGACTGGGTCAGGGCCTCGTTCATCAGCTCGATCGCGGCCGCCTTGCCGAGATCGGTGCGGATCTTGGCGAGATCCACCCGCACCACGAGATCGAGATCCGCGGGCAACAGCTCGGTGGCCACGGTGACGGTGGTGACCCGCGCCTTCGCGCCTCCCTCGGGGGCGGCCGCGCTCGGCTCCTTCGGCACGCCGCCGTGGGGCACCGTCTTGCCGCAGCCGAGGGCGCCACAGAGCAAGAGGGCGAGGGCGCGCGTCATGGCCGCAGCGCTCGGTCGACCACCGCGAGCATCTCGGCCACCACGTCCTCGATGGGGCGGCCGCTCGAGTCGATGAGGACGGCGTCTTCGGCGCGACAGAGCGGGGCTACCGCGCGCTCGCTGTCTTGCTTGTCGCGCTGGGCCACCTCGCGGAGCGTCTGCTCGAACGGCTGCGGGATCCCCCGCTCCTCGAGCTCCTCCTGGCGTCTTCGGGCCCGAATCTCGAGCGAGGCGGTGAGGAAGAACTTCACGGTCGCGGTGGGGAACACCACCGTGCCCATATCGCGCCCCTCCGCCACCGTGCCCTCCGTGTCGGGGCGGCTCGCGAGCTGCCGCTGCAACGCGAGCAGCGCCTCGCGCACCGCGGGCACCGCCGAGACGCGGCTCGCGCCCATGCTGATGTGGGGCTCGCGGATGGCGCGCGACACGTCGTCGTCGCCGAGGAACACTTGCACGCCGTCGGCGGCGCTCACGAGCGAGAGCTCGCCACGGGCCGCGATGCCACGGGCGACGCGGCCCACCGCGGGCTCGTCGTCGAAGGCTACGTCTTCGCGAGAGGCGGCGAGGGCGATGGCGCGATAGAGGGCGCCGGTGTCGAGCAACACGAAGCCGAGCCGGTCGGCGAGGGCGCGGGCCACGGTGCTCTTGCCCGCTCCAGCCGGGCCGTCGATGGCGATGATGCAGGGTGGCGTGCGACTCATGTGTGCACCGTGAGCGAGGCCCCAAGGGCGCGCAAGCTTCCCACGAATCGGGGGAAGCGCGCCACGACGCAGTCGGCGCCGCGGACGCGGGTTGTGCCGCCGACCGCGAGCGCGAGCACGGTGGCGAGCATCGCGACGCCGCCGTCGCCTTCGGGATCGATCACCCGCTCGCCGGCGGGCTCCTCCTTGGTGAGCGCCCCTCCGGTCACCCGCAGCGTGGCCTCCCCCTCGCTCCAGTGCGCGGGCACGCCGAAGCGCGTGAGCACGCGCGCGACGCGCGAACCGTCGCCGGGGTGGGTGAGCGAAGGGGGCAGCGCGGTGAGGACACTGTCTCCTCGCGCGTGGCTGGCCCAGGCCGCGAGCGCGGCGAGGCTCGCCCCAGCGGCGGCGGCGCGCTCGCCGTCGATCGCGAAGCCAGCGAAGGGGGCGCCGTGAGCGCTCAGATCGGCGGTGGCCTGGCCGGCGAGGGTGCGACGGGGCTCGACGAGGAGGGGCGCGCCGGCGTCGCGCAGGGCGAAGAGCGCGGCTGCGTCGCTCGGCTGCACGGTGACCGTGCGCACACCGACGGCGCTGTCTGGCTGGGCGAGCGCGGCCGCGAGCAAGAGCAGGCTCGCGTCGAGCTGGCCAGGGAGCTCGAGCGTGAACGCGGGCAGGGGCGCGCCGAGGGGGGCGAGGCGGGTGAGGCCGCCGGCGGTCTCGAGCGTCGCCCCGAGCGCCTGAAGCAGGCGCGTGACGCGGTCGTCGGTGACGAGGGGCTCCACGAGGATGGTGTCGCCGGCGGCGAAGAGGCCGCTCACCAGCGCGGCCACCTTTTCTACGAAGCCCCCGAGCGGGAGGTGGTGACCTTGAAGCGCCGACAGCGGCGGGCTCGGCTCGATGGTGACGGGGGGCGCGAGCACGCCCGGTGCGTCGTGCACGAAGCGGCCCTCGAGGCGTCCGCCGCGCAGCCGCAGCACCCGGGCGATCGACCGCAGACACGACCGGCCCACGATGTCGTCGGCGTGGAGCGTGGCGCCGAACGGGAGCGCGGTGACGAGGCTGGTCACGAGGGTCAGCGCCATCGCGGAGTCGCCGGTAACGAGCGCGGTCGCGGGCGCACGCAGGCCGTCGAGGCCGCTCCCGGTCACCGCGACCCCCGCGTCGTCGGTGGCGACAGCGACGCCGAGCGCGGCGAGCGGTTCGCAAATCGGCAGCGGCCCGAGCCCGCGCGCGGTCACGCGGCTCACCGCGCCGCGCGGGGTGAGGGCGCCGAGCAACACCGCCGCCTCGGCGAGCGCGCGGTCGGGCGGAGCGGGGACGACCCCTCGGAGGGGCGACCGCGCGCTCGTGACGAGGAGATCGGCCATGCCCGCTCGTTATGACACGAGACCGGGAAGGCACGCAGCGCTCTCTCGGTGTGCGCTGCCGCTCGGGCTCGAGGCGTCGGCGCTCGGACCACGCGTCATCCAACGTGGCGCGCGCGGCGCCCGGTCACAGCTCCAGGGAGATGACGGCGCGGTGGATCGAGAGGTCGAAGTCGGTCACGTCGGGGAGGAACGAATAGGTGAGGCCGAGCGCCCCGAACAGGCGCAGATCGACCCCCACCACCGGCCACCCCATCCACGCCTTGTCCTCGACGTCGAGGCGATCCACCACGAAGTTGCAGTCGGCAGGGGCGCAGGTAGGGTCGACGGGGCGCGCGGTGAGGCGCACCTCCTCGGTCTCGGTTTGGCCCACGGCGGCGCCGACGTGCAGCCCCGCCGAGAGCGGGAGCGGGCGCAGCGGGAAGCGCACACCGCCGTCGAGTTGCCCAACGCCCCGCACCTGGGTGCGCGAGAACACACCGCTCGCGAGCTCGGGTTGGTAGGCGCTGAACAAGGCCCCGCCGCTCAAGCGCAGCTCCCAGCGCTCGAAGAAGGTGAGGCCGACCCCGAGGTTGAAGCCGAGGAGCCCCTGTTGCTTCTGGGCGTGCAGCATCACCCCGAGCGAGAAGCCGAAGTCCCACTCGATCTCGCGCGGCAGCGGCTGCCCGATCTGCGCGATGAGCTCTTGCAGCAGGCGGCTCGGGATCACAAAGCCGATGCCCTCCCCGCGCAGCTTGGCGGACACGACGCCGATCACCCGCCCCGTGCAGTCGATGAGGGGCCCTCCCGAGTTGCCGGGGTTGAGCGCGGCGTCGGTCTGTACCAGCCGCTCGCCGACGCCGCCGACGATGCCTTGGCTCACCGCCCACGTGAGCACGCTCTCGAGCTCGTCGTCGACGATGGCGTAGGGGTGCCCGATGGCGAGCACCGGGGTGCCCCTCGCGGTGGCCTCGAGCTGGAGCGGCAGCACCCGGTGGGGCACGTCGCGCGCGAGCTCGAGGATCGCGATGTCGTTGTGCTCGTCGGCGGCCACGAGCCGCGCGGGCACCGTCTTGTCGTCGGCGAGGGTGACCGCGACCGCCGTCTCGTGCTGCACCACGTGGTACGCGGTGGCCACCAGGTTCTGGCGCTCGAAGATGAAGCCGGCGCCGAGGGCGCCGCGCGGGGTGTCGATGCGGACGACCGAGCGGTAGGTGGCCGCGTACACCCGCGAAAACCAGTTCGGTCCGCAGTGGGTCACCACCGGCCCCGTCGCGCCGTCGGGAGCGCTCGCCGGCGGTGGCTCGGGCGCGGTAGGCGCCGGCGGCTCCGGCGGCTCGGGCGGCGCCGGCGGCGGTGGGCCCTCCGGCTCGGGTTTGCCCGGAGGCTGCTCCGGTTCGGGCGAGGCGGGCTTGGGCGCGTCGGGCGCCGCGTCGGGGGGCGCGTCGGAAGCGGCGGGCGGCGCGGGGGGCTCGGTCTTTCCGGGGGGCTGCGCCCGCGCGGGCCCGCCGACACCGAGCCCGGCCACGAGCGCGGCCGCCGCGGTGACGCGGAGGGCGCCACCGACCCGCCACCCAAGGCCGGCGCGTCGCAACCGCTGCATGAAACACGAGAGTCGCCGACACCGTGCCCCGCCGCAACCACGAAGCGGGCCGGCGTGCTGAGAGGCGAGGGGGAGGGGCGCGCTCGAGGGAGGGCGAGAGACGAGAGCGAGGGGGAGGGTGAGTGACGTCCTGGCGTCGCTGACGGTTGTTCTGGCGAACGTCAGCGGGCGGTCATGATGGCTTCGATGGCGTCGGGAGACTTGGGGACCGCGTCGGTGAGCACCTCGCTGCCTGCGTCGGTGACGAGCACGTCGTCCTCGATGCGGATGCCCCGCACGTCCTCGAACTTCGCGAGCACGTCGCGCCGCAGGTCGTCGCCGAGCGGGCCGGTGAGCGCGTCGTCCCCGAGGATCCCCGGCACCTGGTAAAAGCCGGGCTCGATGGTGACGGCCATGCCTTTCGACAGCTCGCGATCGAGGCGGAGGTAGGCGTCACCGAAGCGCTCCGAGCGCTGGCGGCCGGGGGCGTAGCCCGCGCGATCGCCAAGGTCTTCCATGTCGTGCACGTCGAGACCGAGCAGGTGACCCACGCCGTGGGGAAAGAAGAGGGCCGCCGCGCCCCGCTCGAGCAACCCGTCGAGCTCGCCTCGGAGGATGCCGAGCGCCACGAGCCCCTCTACGATGTGGCGCTTCGCGAGCTCGTGGACTGCGCGGTAGCTCTGCCCGGGTCGCACGGCCTGGATGCAGGCGAGCTGTGCCGCGAGCACCACCTCGTACACCGCGCGCTGCGTCGCGGAGAAAGTGCCCGACACGGGCCAGGTGCGCGTGATGTCGGCAGCCCAGCCTTCCGGCGTCTCACCCCCGACGTCGGCGAGCAGCAGATCGCCGGCCATGGTGGCGTGCTCGTGGCCACGGGCGTGCAGCACCTCTCCCTTCACCGTCACGATCGGTCCGTAGGCGTCTTCGAGGCCCGCGCGGCGGAGCACGGCGATCATGGCCGCGGCCACCTCGCGCTCGATGCCACCGACGCGGGTGGCGCGCATCCCAGCGATGTGGGCCTCGGCGCTGATCTGTCCGGCGTAGCGCAGCTGGGCGAGGGCAGCGTCGTCGTGGGTGAGCCGCAAGCGGATCATCGCGTCGGCGAGCGCGGCGTCGGCGCCCGCGAGCGCGTCCCCCCCGTTCGCGGTCACGCGCCTGCCGCAGAGCTCGGACAGCCACGCCGCGGTCGTCGCGTCCGCAGGGGGCAGCGTGGCCACCGCCTCCCTCCCGGCCGCCTCCACCACCCGCGGCAGCTCGGCGAGCGGGCGCGCGTCGTCGAGACCGAGCTCGCCCTTGAGCGCGTCGAGGGTGGGTCGCGGGCCGTGCCAGAGCGCGTCTTCGGGATCGGGCGGATGGGTGAAGAGCGTGGACCGCCCCTCGTGCAACCACAGCGCGGCGCCTTCGATCGGTCGCCCCACCAGATAGAGGAAGTGGCTGGTGGCGCGGAACGGGAAGACGTTCGCGCGGTAGTTGCGGCTCTTCGCTTGGCCCGCCGCGATCAGCGCGGGTCCGGCGTGTGCGGCGAGGAGCGCTCGCCGCCGGGAGATCAGGGCCTCTCGGCCCGTGGTGGGTGTCTTCATCGTCACGTCGTCATCCTCCAGCTCCCGCCGTTCCGCCGGCGGTCTGGCTGCTGCCCCCGACCCCCGCGCCCGCGCCGTTGCCACCGGCACCCTCGAGCAGGTCTTGGGTCACGCAGCCGCGGTGCTTCTCGCTGCACACCAGCCGTTCGACGGTGCAGCTCTGGTAGGTGAGGGTGCCATCCGCCTCACACGTCTCGAGCCGATTGGCGACGCACCGCACCTGCCCGGCGCGCTCCTCCGCGCAGTCGCGCGTCGTGCACGAGAGCTGCGCGCAGCCCGCCGCGACCAGTCCGAAGAGGCCGAAGACCCAGCCGGAGGTGGAGGACGCGAGGCCGTATCCCATCGACGCGCGCAGGATAGAACGGACCGAATGGCGCGGATAGCGCTTGTGGTCGAGACCCCCCGCGCGCGGTGGCGAGAGCTGGCGAAAGGTGCGCGAGTTACCCCGATCGCCCTACGCACATTTCAGCGGCGCTGCACAAATTTAGTCAAAAAGGGGCCCGAAACTGGCACGAAGGAAGCTCTGTGCTTACGCTAGGAAACAGGGTTTAAACTTATGAATCTGAACGCGTTTGTGTCGCCTTCGGCCAGGGACTCTCACACCTCCACGCGGCACGACCGAACGCTCACCCTGCGGTCCGTCTTGGGCGCGGCGGCGGCCCTGGTGTGGGTCGCCGGCTGCGGTGCCGCGGGGCCCGCCACCTCCGATCAGGCCTCGTTGGGCTCCCCCTCGAAACCCGGCAGCGGCGACGCCGACGCGAGCGGCACGCCCGCGACGGAGGCCGGACCGAGCCGCGCCGGTGACGACGGCGACACGTCGAGCGACACCGTCGAGCCCCCGCCCGACGAGCCCGTGGCGAAGGCGCCGGCCGCCAAGCTCTCGTCGATCGCGAGCCCGAACGACGGCAAGCCGCGGCTCTGGGCGCCCGTCGGCTTGGTCAAGATCCACGACAAGCCGGATCGCAACGCGCCCGTGATCGGCGCCTACCGCGCCGGGATGTCGGTCGTGATGAAGGACACCTCGCTCACGCCGGAACGCAAGCTCAACCGCACCTACCTCTGCGACGAGGGCTGGTATCCGGTGGAGCCGCGCGGCTTCGTCTGCGTCGGCGGCGGCGATCACGCGGTGAAAGACGCCAACGATCCGCGCGTGGTCGCGGCGCGGGCGGCGCTCCCCGACGTCGACTCGAACTATCCCTACCGCGTGGGTCACTCGGTGGGGGCGCCACAATATCTGCGGATCCCCACCGCGGCCGAGCAGAAGCAGGTCGAGGGCGACGTCGTGGCGTACCGCAAGCAGCCTCCCGCGGCCGACGACAAGAAGGGGGGGGCGATCGATCTCACCCCAGCAGGGAAGGGGCCGTCCAAAGACCTGCTCGCCTACATCGCGGCGACCAAGCCGGGCCTCGTGCACGAACAACAGCTCTACGACGGCTACAAGATCTCGTGGGCCCGCGAGTTCGACGCGAACGGTCGCACCTGGCTCCTCACGCCCGACATGACGATCGTGCCCAAAGACAAGGTGCGGGTGAAGGCCACGCCCACGCTCAAGGGGATCCACCTCAAAGAGCACCCCGAGATCAAGCTCCCCCTCGCGTTCTTCTGGCTCGGCGACTCCAAGAAGTACGTGCCCGGACCCGACGGCAAGCTGATGGAGACCGACGAGGTCATCAAGCGCCACAGCTTCGTGGAGACCACGACCGACCAGGCGATGGGCCCCGGCGGCTTGTACTGGAAGCTGCGCGATGGCAGCTACGTGAAGTACCAGGACATCACGGTCATTCAGAAGCGACCGATGCGGATCGGCGGCGTGGGGCCGAACGACAAGTGGGTGGAGGTTCGCGTCACCTGGGGGTACCTCGCCGCCTACAAGGGCGACGAGCTCGAATTCGTCACCGCCATGTCCCCTGGGATCGATGGCATCAACGCCGCCAAGCACGCCACCGCGCGCGGTAAGCACCACGTCGACTGGAAGCTCTACACCGGCGACATGTCCGGCAAGGACAAGGGCAAGCCCTGGTACGTCGACGAGGTGCCCTGGGTTCAGTACTACAAGGACAACTACGCGCTCCACGGCGCGTGGTGGCACAACAACTTCGGGCGACCGATGAGCCACGGCTGCATCAACCTCTCGCCCCCCGACGCCAAGGCGCTCTTCAACTGGATGGACCCAGCCATGCCCGAGGGTTGGTACGCGGTGGCCGCCTACTATCCCCACGCGAAGGGGACGATGGTCTACATCCGGCCGTAGCCGGCCGGCAAAGGCGCCGCCGGACGCTGCGGATCACGTGGCGTCTTTGCAGCAGCGGAAGCCCACCTCGTAGCCGTAGTCACCCTCGGGGTGGGCGGTGGTCATCGGACGGCAGCGGTTGCGGACCGGCCCCCACCAACCTCCCTTGAGCCCGCTGCGGTGAGGGTGGCGCTGATCGGTGCGGAACACCCACTCGTTGGCGTTGCCATTGAGATCGAACACCCCGTGGTCGGAGACGCAGCGGGGCATGCTGCCGGCGGGGAGCCGCTGATCGAGGCGATCGTACTCGGCCTTGCAGGTGGGGTCGGCGAGGCACTCGCTCCACGGCGTATAGGCGAAGGTTCGTTCGATGTACTTTCGATCGAAGTTGCAGGCGGTGTCGTCGCGCTCCCAGCCGTACACGTGGGGCTTCATGTCGTCGCCCTCGCAGGCGTAGTTGAACTCCGCCTCGGTGCAGAGCCGCTTGCCGAGCTCGGCGCAGAGCTCCCGCGCCTCCGGCCAGGAGGTGAGCGTCCGCGGCTTCTCGCCCTTCTGGTTGGGCCACTCGTAGCGATCCATGCAGAAGCGCATCGGCTTACGCGTCGCGGTGAGACAGCGCGTCGGCTTCTGGTAGCGCTGACACTGCAGGTGTCCCTCTCCGCCGAGCACCTTCGGGCGCTCGAGACAGAGCTGCTGAGGGGCGGGGCAGTAGCTGCCCTCCACCAGGGCCATGTCGGCAGGGCAATGAGGCGAGCTCCCGGGCAGGGCCTCGGCGGCGTCCTTGGCGCTCTCTGGGGCTGTGCGCGGGACCCCGCTCGACGCGAGGGCGCTCGCCGCGCTCGCCGTCGCGCTCGTCGTGGCCGAGGCGGCGGGCGTGTCGGTGAGAGAGGCGGCGGCGGGCTCGTCGCAGGCGAGCGCGAGGGCACAGAGCAAGAGCGGCGCGAGCGGGGCGTGGGCGTTCATCGGAGCGAGGTCGGATCGGTCGGGGTCACGTCGACGCGCTGGAGCGTGAGGCAGAGCCGGAACACGACCCGTCCCTCCGTGGTGTGGTTGAGGTAGCGCTGGTAGCGCGTGACCGACGCGCGGCGCTCGATCACGCTCACGCTGCGGCTCAGCTGCGGGGCCGCGAAGTAGTGCTCACCGCGGTGGGCGTACACCACCTGAGCCTCGCCGCTCGAGGCCTCGGAGAGATCGGCCACCACGTCGATCAAGCGCCGCTCGGCCCTGGTGCCGAGCTGGTCGACGTCGATGGCCGAGAGCACGTAGTCGCCGCGCGTGAGGCGATACACCCGCGTGAGGAGCACCGCGAGGCGGGTCTCCGACACCAGCTCGGCGATTCGCACGAGGGCGTCGACCAAGACCGGAGCGTCGAGCTCGTCGAGGTAGCTGAAGTGTCCCTTGTGCACGAGCCGGAAGGGGACGAAGCTCGCGAGGGTGAGCCGCTCGCGCACCTCGCGGTGCGCAGGCTCGTCGATGGCCCGCGGGATCACCACCGCGCCCAGCGCCATCTGCGCGAAGGCGTCTCGATACGGGGTGAGGGCGAGCTCGTCGGGCGTGAGCATGTCAGTAGAACCACCCGGAGAGGGCCGCGCGCGTCCCCGCCGTCACCTCTCTCACCTGATGGAGGGAGCGCGGGCTCACGTCGAACAGCACGAGCATTCCCGGCTCCGGGACGATGCAGCCGGCCGACTCGGTGGCCACCACGTGGCCGAGCTCCAGCTCGCAGTCGAACAGCTCGAGCTCGCCGCCCTCGAGGTCCGGCGTCGTCATCACGTAGAGGGCGAACGCCACCTGTCGCAGCGCGTCCGCGTCGCGATCGGCGTGGGGCAGGAGGTAGTGGCCTCGGCCGAAGGCGTAGCCGCGCATCTTGGCCCGCGACACCCCCTTGCCGGTGATGGTGCTCACCGCGCGGAGCATCGGCTCGGCCCCGAGCTCCTCGACCAGCGCCACGAGGGCCGGCGCGGTGAAGCGCTCGGCGGTCGCCATCACCTCGTAGATCTCGCTCGTGATGCGCTCGGCCGGCTCCTCGTCGAGGGCGGCGGTGAGGCGCGCGACGGCCGCGGCGTCGATCGCCTGCCGCATCACGAGGTGAGGAAACGGCTGCGCGCGCTCCCAGCGGCGCTGGAGCACCCGAAGGTTCCAGCTCGCGGCTGCGATGAGAGGGGGTTGCAACCGGTCGAACGTACACAGGCTCGCGCGCGCCGGCTAGCGCGCGGCCACAATCACTTCGCAGCGCCGAGGGCGCCGAGGGCGGCGCGCTGGGCCGGCGTCGCGTTCGGATGACGGGCGAGGGTGTCGACGAGCATGATCCAGAGGGCGAGCTCGGGCTCGGCGTCCCGCAGCCGCGTGAGCTCCTCGAGCACGCGCGGGAAGGCCTTGGGGCCGAGCGCTCCCGAGAACCACGCGTCGTCGATCAGCGGCGGTACCACGAAGCGAAACGAGGGCAGTCGCTCGGGGAGCGCGTCGAGGAGCGCCGATCGCGTCCAGAGCATGCTCGTCTCGTCGATGAAGACGAGCTCGTAGTCGCGCCGGCGGGAGAGGGCGAACGACATCGCGCTGCTGCTCGCGCCGAACAAGCCCTGGATCGCCACGTGCTCGACGTCGTGCTCCGCGAGGAGACGGTCGAGCTCGTCGGGGGAGGTGAGGGCGTCGCGGTAGCGGAGCAGCTCGGCCTCGGAGAAGAGCTGGGGCACGCGACCATCGATGAGCTCGCGCACGTGCGGGTACCGCTCGAAGGCGAGGTAAGCGTGAGCGTTGAGCTCGCTCGCGAGCACGTTGCCCCCGAGGTCGTGGCGGCCCATGAACGCGGCGACCGCCACCGGGTTCTGCCGCGGATCGACGGTGGCTTCGTAGGGACGCCCGAAGATCGACTTGGTGTGGACGACCGCCAAGAGGAGCGCGGCACCGACGAGGCCACAGGCCAGCTGGGCGGTGCGCGCCGGCATCGCGTCGCGGAGTTTGTCGACCGCGAGGCGGTGAAGCTCGGGGACGGCGAGGATCGCGAAGATCGGCGTGAAGCGCACGAACGCGAGCGCGCCGACGAGGCTCACGAGGACCAACAGGCCCGAGGGTCGCCGCCACGCGTCGCGCCCGTACGCGCCCGTCAGCGCCAGGTAGCCGGCCATGAGCACGAGACACACGACGAGCGGGATGTTGGTCCAGTGAAGGAAGGTGAACGACGTCTGCCACTCGCGCAGCGAGCTCGCCCCGAACAGGGCCGACACCGCCCCCGTGTAGGCGACGAGCGGGTGGAGGAGGGCGGGCAGGAGCAGGATCGCCGGGGACGACCGCACGAGCCAGCGCTCCCGCGTGGGGGCGCGGGCGCTGGTGCCGTCGAGCTCCCTCTCGACCACGACGGCGCTGACGAGGGCCACCCCGAGCGGCCAGGAGGGATGCAACAACACCCACGGGACCATCAGCCCGAGCGCTACGCCGAGCAGCCAAGGGCGTGGGCGGCGGTGGAGGTGTCGCGCGACGAGCTGGAGCCCCGCCAAGAGCGGCAACGCGTAGAGGTGAGGTCTGTCCGCGACGCGGCCGTAGATGACGATCAACGCGAGGCTCGCGAGGAGGCTGCGCGACAGCAGCGCGATCGCCCTCGCGGACGCGGATGGGGTGGGCGCGCCCGCTGTCCGTTCGATGAGGCCGAAGTGAGCCCAGAGCGCGGCGAGGGTGCCGGCGACCGCGAGCCAGCGCAGCAGCACCAGCCCCCACACCCCGAAGCGGTCGTAGGCCGACACCATCAGGAGCCCCGCGAGCCACTCCCAGTTCACCCAGGGCGCGCCCGGGGCGGTGAAGCTGAACGGATCGGTGGTGGGGATGGTGCCGTGCTCGAGGATGTAGCGCCCGGTGAGCATGTGCCACCAGTGGTCGTCGAGCTCGACGGGGTAGAGCACCAACAGCAGCGTCGCGCCCGCGAGCAGCGCGAGGAGGAGGGCGCGGCCGAGCCCATCGACCTCGCCGGAGCGCTCGCGCGCGGGCCGCGTCACCTCGGTGCGGCTCCGGAGGGTCGCGCGCCGGTGGGCAGGGGCGGGGCCCCCAGCACCTCGCCGAACGGGATGGGGGCGGCGGCGATCATCCGCACCCTGCGGTCGCGAAAGACCGCCTCGAGGTACGCGTCGGGCACCCGCCCCCCGACCACGAACACGCGCCTCCCACCGGCGAGGAGCGCCGCGGTGAGCCGATCGGTGTCGGCGGCGTCGTCGATCGATGGATCGATCATCACCAGATCGTGGTGTCGCTGCAGCGGGCACATCGCCTCCCGCTGCGGCGCGATCGCGATCAACGCCGACGGTGCCGCGGGCAGGTGCGCCTCGATCGCGGCGCGCTGAAAGCCGTTGAAGTCGCGGAGGCCGCGCTCGGCCACCATGTCGTCGCCCAAGTGCAGCGCGAAGGCCCAGCCCACGCCGGCGGCGAGGAGGCCGAGGCGGACCGGTTCGAGCCGCGCGACGCGGGCTGGGGCGCTCCACACCGCGGCGGTGACGCCAGCGAGGCAGATGGGCACGATCATGATCGCGCGCTGTCGGAACCAGTGCTCGGGGATGGTGGCGAGCACCGGCACCGCGGCGAGGGCGAGGCCTACCGCCCCCCCGAGCACCAGCGGCTGGGGATCGAGCCGCTTGCGATCGACGGCGAGGGCGAGGGCCACCGCGAACAGCGGCACCAGCTCGAGGAGGTAGCGCTGATTGAACGACCAGCCGTCGTGGCGTCCGAGCCCGGTCCACGAGAAGAGGGCGAGCACCGCGACGACGGGGACCGAGAGGCTCTGGAGCGTGTGCCGGCGGGCGGCGTCGAGGTCGAGCCGTCGCGCACCCCGCTGCGACCACGCGAGGGTGAGGGCGACGAGGGCGAGCGCGATCCACGGGGCCGACTGCAGGAGGGCCTTCTTGAGGCCGCCCACCACCAGGAAGGCGCCGGTGTGGGGGTCTTTGGGCAGGGCTTGGCCGAGGCCGGCGGTGAAGGGGGGATGCGCGGAGTAGTCGACCACCCGCACCCAGAGCGTGAGGAGCTTGTCGGCGAGGAGGCTCGCGGTGTCGGCGCCGTCGCCGAGCCCGAGGGGGAGGTAGTGACGGCCCTTGCTCACGGGGTTGAACGAGCCGAGGCGCGCGTGGTTGATGAGCGAGCATGCGAGGAGCGGGCCGCCCATGCCTGCCGCATAGACGGCGCTCGTGCGCACGCGTCGTGGGCTGAAGAGGAGGAGGGTGGCGAGGAGGGCCAGCCCGAACACGAGGTTCTGGTAGCGAATGCCGGTGGCCACGCCGACCGCGAGACCGGCGCCCAAGGCGGCGAGGGCCTCGCCCGAGAGCCGCGCCCGATCGGCGAGCCACACGCCGGCGGTGGCCCACGCCACGGTGAGCATGTGAGGCCACATGCCCTGCGCGTAGGCCAGGCAGAAACCGCCGAGGGCGTAGGTCGCTGCCGCGAGCCAGGGGGTGCTCGACGCGCGGGCGTGGCGCTTGGCGAGCGAGAACACGAGCCCCGTGGTGGCGACGAACGCGAGGGTGTTGAGCAGGATGAAGCCTCGCCAGCCAAAGGGGGCGAAGGGGAGCGCGAGGGGCGCGTAGAGGGGCGGCACGCTCGGCGCCACGGGGGTGCTCGCGACCACGCGGTAGCGGCCGGTGGGGTCGAAGCCGATGAGCTCGCGGCTCGGCGGGAGCCCCTCGGTCTCGGGCACCGTGAGGCCGCCGCTCGCGAGGGCGCGCACCGACGCGAAGTAGTGACACTCGTCGAGGGTGAACACCTCGTCGATGGCGGTGAGCCACAACACGAGGCCGGCGAGCGTCAAGAGGCCGAGGAGCCACCCGGTCTCCTGGTTCAGGGGCCGCCTCATCGCGCTGGATGCTACACGGCGCTTTTGGGGGAGGCTACCGTCGAGTCCGCCGCCGAACGTGCGATGATGCGGCGATGACGCAGCCACCGAGCGAGCCCCCCTTTCGGGTGGTGAACGTGCTCGGGGTGGCCGTGCACGCGGTCGACGTCGACAGTCTCGTGTCGTGGATGGTGGCGCGGATGGAGCGCCGCGAGCGCACCGTCGTGTGTTACGTGAACGCGCACGCGCACAACCTCGCCAGCGACGATCCGTGGTTCCGCGAGTTTCTCAACGCGGCCGACGTGTGCTTCTGCGACGGCTTCGGGGTGATGCTCGGCGCGCGCCTCCTCGGCGCGCGTCTCCCCGAGCGCCTCACCCCGCCGGACTGGATCGACCGCCTCGCCGCCGCGTGTGCGGCGCGGGGACAGCGGGCGTTCCTCCTCGGCGGCGCGCCGGGGGTCGCCGAGCAGGCGGCGGCCATGCTCGGCGCGCGTCACCCGGGGCTCGCCATCGCAGGCACTCACCACGGCTTCTTCGACAAGACGCCGGGATCGCCGGCGAGCGCGGCGGTGGTGGCGCAGATCGAGGCGGCGGCCCCGGACCTTTTGTGCGTGGGCTTCGGCATGCCCCTGCAGGAGCGATGGATCGCGGATCACGCGGAGCGCCTCCGAGCCAGCGTGATCATGCCGGTGGGGGCCATGCTCGACTACGTGGCGGGGGTGGTGCCGCGCGCGCCGCGCTGGCTCACCGATCGGGGCCTGGAGTGGGCGGGGCGCCTGGTGATCGAGCCACGTCGGCTCTGGCGGCGCTACCTCCTCGGCAACCCCCGGTTCCTCGCTCGCGTCGTCCGCGCGCGCTTTACCCGATGAGGCGGCCCACCGCGGCCACCACCCGATCGACGTCGGCCTCGGTCATGTCGGCGAACAGCGGCAGCGACACCACGCGCTCGTAGGCCGCCTCGGCGTGAGGGCAGTGGCCGGGCCCGGTGCCGAGATGCTCGCGGTAGAAGGGGTGCAGGTGCACCGGCAGGTAGTGCACGTTGGCTCCGATGCCCTCGGCGCGCAGGCCGGCGAGGAGGGCGTCGCGCCGCTCGGCCGCCACCTGGATGACGTAGAGGTGGAGCGCGTGCGTGCCGTCGTCGGCGCGCGCGGGCCGCTCCACGCGAGGCATCGCCGCGAAGGCGCGGTCGTAGCGAGCGGCGAGGTCGCGCCGGCGCGCGAGCTGGGCGTCGAGACGGCAGAGCTGGCTGTGGCCGAGGGCAGCGTGGAGGTCGCTGAGGCGGTAGTTGTAGCCGAGCTCGACCATCACGTATTGATAGGCGCCGAGCTCGCCGCCGGCGGGCTCGCGCGAGAGGCCGTGGAAGCGGAAGCGCCGCATGCGCGCCGCGAGCGCCGCGTCGTCCGTCGTCACCGCGCCGCCCTCGCCCGCGGCCACGTGCTTCGCGGGATGGAAGCTGAACGTCGTGAGATCCGCGAGAGAGCCCACCGGGCGGCCGCGGAGCGTGGCCCCGAGCGCGTGGGAGGCGTCGGCGACGAGCGTGAGCCCCTCCCGCGTGCACACCTCTCGGAGCGCGTCGTAGTCGCAGGGCAGGCCCGCGTAGTCCACCGCGATCACCGCTCGCGTCCGCTCGCTGAGGCGGTCTTCCACGTGGCCGGCGGTGAGGTTGAGGGTGCGTGGATCGATGTCGGCGAACACCGGGCGGGCTCCCTCGAAGAGCACCGCGTTGGCGGTGGCGGCGAAGGTCATGCTCGGCACGATCACCTCGTCGCCGGGACCGAGGCCCAGCGCGTGGGTGACCGCGTGGAGGGCCGCGGTGCCCGAGCTGACGACCACCGCGTGGGCGCTGCCCGCGCGCTCGGCGAGGGCCCGTTCGAAGCGCTCCACCGCGGGCCCGGTGGTGAGCCAGCCCGAGCGCAGCGCGCGCGTCACCGCCTCGACGTCCTCCTCGGTGATGGAGTGCCGGGTGTAAGGCAGGAAGGGAGGAGCCTCGGACATGGCCGGTGAGGGCGCGTTGCCGTTGTATGGTACACCGAGAGCGCTCCGTTGTTGAAATCCGGCATCCTCAGCCTGCTCCTGCGCCTGCTCACCTCGGCGAGCCGGTTCGTGCTGTTGGTGGTGCTCGCGCGCACGCTCGACGTGGCGGACGTGGGGCGCTTTGGCCTGCTCCTGGTCACCGTCCAGCTCGGCTGCTATCTCGCCGGGCTCGACTTCGCGCTCTTCAGCATCCGAGAGATCGCGACCGGAGACTCGTCCACCTGGCCCCGCGTCGTCCGCGACCAGCTCTTCGTGCACCTGGCCGCCTACGGGGTGGTGCTCCCCGCCTGCGTGTTGGTGTTCGTGGCCGACCTGCTCCCGTGGAGCCTCGCCGGGTGGTTCTACCTCTTGTTCCTTCCCGAGCATCTCTGCCACGAGCTCGGACGGTGGCTGATGGCGATGTCGCGACCGGTCGCCGCCAACGTGGTGCTGTTCCTTCGCAGCGGCCTCTGGGTGTACGCGGTGGTCGCCCTCTTGTGGCTCGAGCCGGGGACGCGGGGGCTCGGCACCGTGCTCGTCGGGTGGCTCGCGGGCGCCGCCGCCGCGATCCTCTACGGGGTCTGGGTGTTGCGCGACCTCGACTGGCGTTCGGCGCTCGTCGCGCCGCTCGGTCGGGCGTGGGTGCGTCGTGGCCTCGCCGTCGCGCTGCCGTTCCTCGTGTCGAGCTTGTCGTTGCGGGGCATCGCGACCGTGGATCGCTACGTGTTGAAGGCCTTCGCGGGAGAGGGGGCGGTGGGGGTGTATGCCCTCTTCTTCGGCATCGCGAACCTGCTCGTGGTGGCGACCGAGAGCGGGGTGATCGCCATCCTCACGCCGAAGCTGTGCGCCGCCGAGCATGGCGGCACGGCGACGGAGCGGCGCGCGCTCTACCGCAAGCTCACTCGGGCGACGCTGGCAACCACGATCTTGGGCGGGCTCGTGTTGGCGGCGGCGATCGGCGGGGTGCTGCGTATCGTGGAGCGACCGGTCTACGCTGCGTCGCTCGGGATCTTCTGGGTGCTGCTCGGGGCGGCGGTGGTGATGGCCGTCACCTACATCCCGCACAGCACGCTCTACGCGCGGGGGCAGGATCGCGCCATCATCGTGTCCGCGGTGGCGGGGCTCGTGGTGGCGGTGGTGGCCAACCTCTTGTTCGTGCCTCGTTGGGGCGGCCTTGGGACGGCCTACGCGACCCTCGCCGCCGCCGCGACGATCTTCGTCGGCAAGTCGGCGTTCGTGCTGCGACCGCACGCGCGCCCCGCGTGACGCGCGATCGGTGGGGGCGCGCTTTCGTTTCCGGTAGAGTGGTCTCGTGGCACGGGTCGTCGCCATCATCCAAGCCCGGATGGGCTCCACCCGCCTCCCCGGCAAGGTGCTGCGGGAAGCGGCGGGGCGGCCGCTCATCCTCCATATGCTCGAGCGCGTGAGCCGGGCTACGCGCCTCGACGCGGTGTGGCTCGCGACCACCGATCGGCAGCGTGACGACGTGCTCGCGGAGGTGGTGGCCGCCGCCGGTTACGCGGTGTTCCGGGGCGACGAGGAGGACGTCCTCGGTCGTTACCACGCGTTGGCCCTGCGCGAGCGGGCGTCGGTGGTGGTGCGCCTCACCGGCGACTGCCCGCTCCACGATCCGCAGGTGATCGACGAAATCGTCGGCGAGTTCCTCGCGCCCGGCCGCACCGCGCCCTTGTTCACGAACGCGCGCGACCGTACCTATCCGGTGGGCCTCGACACCGAGGTGTTCGAGGCGGCGGCGCTGCACGAGGCGGCGGCGCAGGCCGAGAGCCCCCACGCGCGCGAGCACGTGACGCCGCACTTGTACCGCGAGGGGGCCGAGGTGGTGCACGTCAAGCTCGACGCCGACTTCTCCCATCTCCGCTGGACGCTCGACACCGTCGAGGACTACGCGCTCATCGCTGCGATCTTCGACGCCCTCTATCCAGTGAAGCCGACCTTCGGTTGGCTCGACGTGCTCGCGCTGGTGACCCAGCGTCCGGAGCTGCTCACGATGAACCGGTCGTGAGCCCCCCCGCGAAGGCGCGGCGTCCCTCAGCGCGCGATGACCGCTCCCGTCGCCTCGAGGACGAAGCGCGTGAGGGAGGCGAGGGGGCGATCGCGCTCATGGAGGAGGGCCCCCGCGTCGCGCTCGGGCACCAGCGCGAGCTCGGCGTATTCGGGCGCTTCGACGGCCGCGAAGAGCGCCTCGACGGCCGCGGGGGTGAGCTCGAGCCGGGCCCCCACCACGACCGCCAGGAGGTGCGTCTCGGCGTCGCTGACGAGCGCGAGAGGGCTGGGGTCGGAGAGCGCGTCGCCGGGGATGCCGAGCTCCTCCTCGAGCTCGAGCGAGAGCTGTCGCACCGGATCGATGTCGCCCGCGTCGGTGAGGGCGGCGCGCTCGATCCCGCCGGTGGGCGCGAGCTCCCAGCGTCCGGCCTCCGCCGCGACCTCGCTGCCCCGCCGACCCAGGATCACGTGGTCGGCGACGCGGAGATAGCCCGTGACCCCCAGCGCGCACACGCCGAGCTCGTCGAAGAGCGCGGGGTCGCGGCGCTGGGCGACCCAGAACCGATAAGGGACGAAGTGCCCTCGCAAGGTGTCGCCGCTCTGGTCGTGCACGCTGAAGAGCTCGCCGTCGAAGAGGAAGGGCTGCTCGGCGCGGGCGAGCGCCCAGGCGGCAGCGACGCGGCGGAGCGCAGCGCGACTGGGCGGCGCGGGCCTCGCCTCACACAGGATCCGCGCCGGCGGGGGGAGTCGCTCAAGCACGCACGAGCCCTTCGGTCACCGCGCTCAGCGAGGGCACGTGCACGACGCCGGCGGGCCAGGAGCCCGCCGGATCACCGCCGATCACGAAGGTGCGGAGCCCGGCGGTGGCGGCCGAGCGCGCGCCGGCTGGGGAGTCTTCCACGGCGATGGATGCCGCGGCGGTGGCCCCGAGCCGGGCCAGGCCGGTAGCGTAGGGCTCGGGGTGGGGTTTGCCGCGCGCGACCGACTCGCCGTCGATGATCGCGTCCACCCAGTCGGTGAGGCCCTGCGTCGACAACCACAGCTCCACGTTCGAGCGATCGTTGGAGGTGACGATGCCGACGCGGTAGTCGGCGGCCTTGGCCTGGCGCAAGAGGAGGGCGGCGCCGCGCGCTGGCGTCACCTCGCGATACACGTCCGAGAGCCGCGCCCGATAGTCGGCGACCAGCACGTCGAGCTCCTCCTCGAGGGCGTGGGCCTCCTTCAGGGCGAGCACCACCTCCCGGAGCGGCGGCCCGTTGAGCCGCTCGAACGTGGTCTGGGAGAGCGTCCGACCCCGCGCCGCGAGGAACGCTCCGAGCGCGGCCGCGAGCCGGGGGAGGCTGTCGACGAGGGTGCCGTCGAAATCGAGGAGGAGGGCGCGACGCATGGCAACTCGAGGGGCACCCCGATGAGACCACGGGCGCCGAGCCCCCGAAAGCCGATCGCTGCCCGGCGCTGCCCCCCGCGCGCCTCCACGACCGCCGCGGCTCGCTCGCGCCTGACGAGGCAGCGACGACGTGCCATACTCGGCGCCTCTTGGCGATCGCTGGAGCCGAACAGCGTCCACTGCAGAAGCTGCTGGTCGTCCTCGACGCGGTGATCGTCCTCATCGCGGTGGGGGTCGCGCCGCTCGAGCGTTCCGTGGTGGCGACGTGGCTCCCGCTGCGTGATCTCCCCCCGTTCGGGGTGGTGAAGACCGAGTACACGCTCCTCGTGCTGATCACGCTGCCGGTGTGGCTGACCCTCGCCGCACGTCTCGACCTCTACGTGGTCGTCGAGCGCTCGTGGACGCTCCTTGGCCTTGCCCGCCGGGTGCTCGAGCTGCACGTGGTCGGCTTCGTCGTGCTCGCGACGGTGCTCTACGCCACGCAGGTGGTCCTCAACCGGAGCCTCCTGGGGTTGTTCCTCATCAACTCCATGCTCGGCATGTTCGTCGCGCGCGCCGCGCTCGTCGGGTGGACGCGCTTTCGCTACGCGCGGGGCGAGGCCCGGACGCGGCTGTTGCTCGTGGGGGCCCCGGGCGGCCAGCTCGCTGCCTTCGCACGCCACGCTGCCGAGGCCGACTACCCGCCGCTCGTGGTCGGCTACCTCACCCCGGACGGGGAGGTGAAGCCGGACGAGCCCGAGCCGGCCGGTCTCGAGCGCCTTGGTTCCCTCGGTGAGCTGCCTCGCGTGCTCCACGACGTGCCCATCGATCAGGTCTTGTTCTTCCGCCCCTACGATCGCGCAGACGCCATCGAGGAGGCGCTGCTCGCGTGCGAGACGGTGGGGATCCCTGCCTTCTGCGCGGTCGACGTTGGGCTCCCTCCCGGTGCCGTGCCGCGTCTCAGCGCGATCTTCGAGCGCCCCTTCGCCTCGCTCGAGGCCACGCCCCGTCGCGCGGACCGGCTCGTCATCAAGCACCTCATCGACTTCGTCAGCGCCACCACGCTCGTGCTTCTCCTCGCGCCGCTCCTCTTGTTGGTGGCCCTCGCCATCCTCGTCACCATGGGCCGTCCCATCTTCTACGTGCAGGCTCGGGCTGGGCTCCGCGGTCGCCCCTTCCGCATGCTCAAGTTTCGGACGATGGTGCCCGACGCCGACCGCCAGAAGGCCGGGCTCCACAGCGCGAACGAGATGACGGGACCGGTCTTCAAGATCGAGCGCGATCCACGGGTGACCGGGCTCGGGCGCGTCTTGCGCAAGACCAGCATCGACGAGCTCCCCCAGCTCTTGCACGTGGTCACCGGCACCATGAGCCTCGTCGGTCCGCGGCCGCTCCCGCTCGCCGAGCAGCGCGAGATCCACGGCTGGCACCGTCGACGACTGGCGATGCGACCGGGGATCACCGGTCTTTGGCAAGTGAGTGGCCGCAGCGAGACCACCTTCGAGCGCTGGATGGAGCTCGATCTCGAGTACGTCGATCGCTGGTCGCTGTGGCTCGATCTGAAGATCCTGCTCCTCACCATCCCCGTGGTGCTCTTGCAGCGGGGCGCGCGCTGAGCGGCGTCGCCGTCACTCGTAGAGGGTCGCCGCCCGGTCGCCGTAGCGCTCGAGCACCGCCGCGCGTCGCACCTGCTGGGTCGGCGAGAGCATGCCCCCTCCGGCGTTGAGGCTGTCGGCCACGAGGAGCACGTCGCGGATGCGCTCGTAGGGGCGGAACGTGCCCGAGCGCTCGCCGAGCTCCGCCATCATGTGGCTCTTCACGCGGGCGCTCTCGAGCATCGCTTGGGTGTTGGGGAAGGAGAGGTCGCGCTCCGACGCCCAGCGGCTGAGCGCGTCCACGTCGGCCACCACGATGGCTACGTTGTGGGGGCGGCCCTCGCCGAGCACCACCACCGCCCGCACGTAGGGCGAGGTGGAGAGCTCGCGTTCGAGACGCGACGGCACCACGTGTTTGCCGTTGGCGAGCTTGTACTCCTCGCGCAGGCGGCCGGTGATGTGCAAGTAGCCCTCTTCGTCGACGAAGCCGAGATCCCCGGTGCGCAGCGCCCCATCCTCGAGCACCGCGGCGGTGTCCTCGGGCCGTCCCTGGTAGCCCAACATCAAGCTCGGCCCCCGAACGATGATCTCCCCGCAGCCGTCCTCGGCGCCGCGCGAGCGATCGATCTCGAGGTTTACGCCGGCGAGGGGCTTGCCCACGGTGCCGAGCCGCTTCGCCCCGGGGCGGTTGAGGGCGACCACGGGGCCTGCCTCGGTGAGGCCGTAGCCCTCGAAGACGGGCAGGCCGAGATCTTCGAGCTCCATCGCGATCTCGGTGGGGAGGGTGGCCCCGCCGCAGAACACGTAGCGCAGCTTGCCGCCGAGGCGCTGGCAGAGGGGCGCGAACACCGTGCGCTCGGCCGCCTCCAGGGTGAGCCGCTCGGTGAGCTTGAGCTTGCGGCTGTGAGCCGCGCGCGAGAGCTCGAGGCCAGCAGCGAAGAGCGTCTGCATCACCTGCGGCTTGCCGCGGACCGCGCTGAAGAGGCGCTCGTGCAGCGCGATCAGCACCTGGGGCACCGCGACCAGGAGCGTGGGCTTGATCTCCGCGAGCTCGGCGAAGAGCGCGTCGACGCCGCTGCACAAAGCGACCGACGCACCCAGCCGCATCATCAACAACAGCTCGCACGTGTAGCCGAACGACAGCGACCAAGGGAGGATGGAGAGGCTGCCGTCGCTCGCGCCGATGGGCATGGCGCGAGCGAGCGCGTCCACGTTGGCGGTGAGCGCGCGATGGCTGAGCATCACGCCCTTGGGGGACGCGGTGGTGCCAGAGGTGTAGAGGATGCAGGCCACGTCGTCGGGCGCCACCGCGGCGGTCGGCACCTGGGTCGCGCGGCCCACCTCGAGGAGCCGAGCGTAGGCGTTCGGCTGGCTCGAGGGGAGCTCGAGGCCGACGCGCTGCTCGAGCCACGGGAGGTCGCGCGTGAGCTCTGCGAGCCGCTCGTGGAGCTCGTTGGTGGCCGCCACCGCCACCTTCGCTCTCGAGTCGCCGAGGATGAAGCGCTGCTCGTCGTGGCTCTGCGCCTCTCCCATCGGCACGAGGGCGGCGCCGAGACCGGCCACCGCGTGGGCCACCACCGCCCACTCGAGGCGGTTGTCCGACAACAGCGCCACGCGATCTCCCCGCGTCACCCCGAGGGCGGCGAGTCCTCCGCGGAGGCGGCTCACGAGCTCGCCGAGCTGCCGGTAGGTGAGCCAGCGCCACGCGCCGCCCCGCTTGGCGCCGAGGGCGCGTGCCTCTCCATGCCGGCCCACCGAGTGCTCGAACATCGCCACCGTGGTGGTGCCGGCGACGAGAGCGCCTCGCCGTGCGTCGTTCGTCGCTGCTTCGATCACCGGACCTGTCCGTAGGGGATGAGCTTGCCGATCTGCTTGGCGAACACCGCAGGATCCGCGGTGGGGAGGTCACACGCGCCGAGCTCGCACACATAGGCGGTGGGGCGGTCGCCCTTGGCGGGCTTGTCGCTCGCCCACGGCACCAGCGCGGCGAGGCCACCCTCCGCGAGACGACCCGGGCTCGCGATCACGAACACACGGTTGGGCACGAAACTCCGCCACATCGCGCGCAGCATGGGGTCGGCGGCCTGGGCGTCGCTGGCCATGCCTTCGGGGAGCGCCAGCACGATCTCTTTCGGCGAGTCGGTGAAGTAGTCGACGGCGAGCATCATTTCATCCATCGCCCACGGCTGGGTCTCGAGCACCGAAGCGTAGCCCTTCAGCGTGGTCTCGGCCCGCGTGCGCCAGGCGGGGAGGGTGGTGAGCGTCCACAGCCGGAGCTCGTTCATCGCGGCCACCGAGCCCGCGCTCGGGATGGCGCCGTCGCGGGTCTCCACTTCGCGCGCGAGCAGCTTCTCGTGGTCGTCGGCGGTGCGGTAGAAGCCGCCGGTGTGCTCGGCGCGGTGATGCTCCTCGAGCAGGTCCATCATCGAGATCGCCGCCCCGAGCCACGTCGGATCTTGCGACGCCTCGAACAGATCGATGAGCCCGGCGGCGAAGAACGCGTAGTCCTCGGCGAAGGCGAGACCGGTGGTCTTCCCGGCGCGATAGGCGTGGTGCAGGCGCCCTCCCACCACCAGCTTCTCGAGCAGGAACCGGGCCGCCTTCTCCGCGTTGCGCCGATAACGTGGCTCATCGAGCACGCTGGCGCCGCGGGCCATCGCCGAGATCATCAGCCCGCTCCAGCTCACCTGGATCTTGTCGTCGAGGAGCGGCTTGTCCCGCTTGTCGCGCGCGGTCCTGAGCAACGGCCGCGCCCTGTCGAGCGTGGCGTCGAGCTCGGCGGCGGTGAGGCCGAGGCCCTCCGCGACCTCCGCGCGCGGCTTGGGGGTGTAGAGGATGCTCCGCCCCTCGAAGTTGCCCGTGTCGGTTATCGCATAGAGGGTGCGCACCACCTTGGCCGCGTCTGGGTCGAGGGCTGCGTCGATCTCCGCCGGCGTCCACGTGAAGTAGTAACCCTCCTCCCGCTTCCCGGTGGGCGTGAGGCTGTCGGCGTCGGTGGCAGAGAAGTAGGCGCCGGTGGGAGCGGTCATCTCGCGGTCCACGTAGTCGAGCGTCTCTCTCGCCACCCGCAACAGCACCGCGTCGCCCGACACCTGATAACCGTCGAGGTAGGCGAGGGTGAGCAGCGCGTTGTCGTAGAGCATCTTCTCGAAGTGCGGGACCAACCAGCGCTCGTCGACCGTGTAGCGGTGGAACCCCCCGCCGACGTGGTCGTACATGCCGCCGGCCTGCATCTTCCGCAGGGTGTGGAGGGCCATGTCGGTCGAGGCCGCGTCGCCGGCCCGGAGCCCGTAGCGCAGGAGGAACCGGGTGGGGAAGGTGGAGGGGAACTTGGGTCGCCCGCGGCTCCCGCCGTGTTCCTTGTCATAGCGGCGGGTGGCAAGCTCCGCCGCCTGCTTCACGGTGGCGCTCGTGGGGAGGCCGGCTACCCCCGGCGCCTTCAGATCCGACTGGACACGGATCGCGATGCGCTCCGCATCGTTGGCCACCGCGTTCGGATCCTTCTGGAAGGCGGCTTGCTGCTCGGTGAGCAGCGTCAACAGGCCACGCGCTCGACCGCGGGCGCCATCGCGCGGCGGGAAATACGTGCCGCCGTAGAATGGCTTGCGCTGGGGGGTGAGCCACACCGTCATCGGCCAGCCCCCGCTCTGGCCGGTCATCAGCTGGACGGCGCGAAGGTACACCGCGTCCACGTCGGGGCGCTCTTCGCGATCGACCTTGATCGGCACGTAGTGATCGTTGATGTACTTCGCGATCGTCTCGTCCTCGAAGCTCTCCTCCTCCATCACGTGGCACCAGTGGCAGGTGGAGTAGCCCACGCTGAGGAACACCGGCCGCCCGAGTTTCTGCGCGACGGCGAAGGCCTCGTCGCCCCACGGGAACCAGTTCACCGGGTTGTGCGCGTGCTGCAAGAGGTAGGGGCTGGTCTCGAAGACCAGCCGGTTGTTGTATTTGGGGCTGCCGTCGGCGCTCTTGTGGCGGGTGCGAGGCGCGTACGAGGCGCCCTTCTGGGCCACCGCCTCGAGGAGCCGCGCCTTGAACGCGGCGTCGCCGTAAAGGAGCGTCTCGGCCTCCAGATCGAGCGCGGCGCTGCTCGCCTCGATGCCGGCTCCGGTGGGGGCGGGCTTGCACCCCGGCTGCGCGAAGCTCAGCGCGAGCCCCGCGGCCAACGAGAACCAGCCCCCCACGGCACCGAGCGAGAGCCGCATGCCGGTCACTATACCGCGTTGTCCCAACCGCATCCCGAGATCGGCGCGAGCGGTGCGGATCGCGACGAGCCGATTGCGAAACGGCGACCGTCACGCTAGTTCCCATCTCTCCATGACGCGATTCGCCGTCACCACCTTCGGCTGCCAGATGAACGTGCACGACTCCGAGCGCATGGAGGAGGTGCTGCGGGGGGCAGGCTACGACGGTGGGGAGGGCGTCACGGCATACGACGCCGACGTGGTGGTGCTCAACACCTGCAGCGTGCGCGAGAAGGCGGAGCAGAAGCTCAAGAGCGAGGTGGGTCGGCTCGCCAAGCACAAGCGCGCGCGACCGGAGCTCTTGTTGGTGGTCGCCGGCTGCATGGCCCAGCAGGAGGGCGAGCGCATCCTGGCCACCATGCCGGCGGTGGATCTGGTCGTCGGGCCCGACAACATCGCCGAGCTCCCCGAGCTGCTCGCGGAGCTTCGGCTCGGCGGGCTGCCTCGTGTCCGCACCGTCTTCGACGTGGACGAGCCGCGCTTCCTTACCGCGCCCAGCGTGCTCTCGGGCAGACCCACCGCGTTCGTCACCACCATGAAGGGGTGCAACGAGCGCTGCTCGTTCTGTGTGGTGCCCAACACCCGCGGCCCCGAGCGCTACCGCCCGAGCAGCGACATCTTGGCCGAGATCCGCGCCCTCACCGAGCGCGGCGTGCGGGAGGTAACTCTCCTCGGTCAGACCGTGAACAGCTACCGCGACCCCGACGGGCGCCTCGCGCCCGCGCCCGAGCACGACCCCGCCGATCCAGACGAGAGCGAGTTCTCCGCCCTGCTCCGCGCGATCGCGGCTTGCGTGCCCGAGCTGCGCCGAATCCGCTACACGAGCCCTCACCCGCGCCACCTGACGCCATCCCTCATCGCCGCCCACCGCGATCTCGCACAGCTGCCCCGCCACGTGCATTTGCCCGTGCAGTCCGGCTCCGATCGCATGCTCAAGCGCATGATCCGCCGCCACACGCGCGCGGAGTACGTCGAGCGCCTCGCGCGGCTCCGCGACACGGTGGCCGGCTGCACGGTCTCCACCGACATCATCGTCGGTTTCTCCGGCGAGACCGAGCACGACTTCGAGCAGACGCTCTCGTTGGTGGAGGAGATCGGCTTCGTCGGCGTGTTCGCGTTCAAGTACTCGCCACGCCCCAACACGCCAGCGCTCAAGCTCGGCGACGACGTGTCCGAAGACGAGAAGCGCGCGCGCCTCGCCCGCCTCTTCGCGGTGACCGAACGCACCGTCGCGGCCCACCTCGGCGCACGCGTCGGCACCACCCAGAGCGTGCTCGTGGAGGGGCCGAGCAAGGCGCGCCCCGAGAACCTCACCGGTCGGAGCGGCCACAACGAGATCGTGCACATCGAAGGCGCCGCCGGCCACGACCTCGTAGGGGAGGTGGTCGACGTCCACATCCACGAGGCCCTCGGCCACTCGCTCCTCGGCCGCCTCACGGAGGCATGGCGGGAGCGGCCTCCGGCTCCCGGAGCGCGGCGCCGCCTCGCGGTCATCACGGAGGGGACATGAAGCTCTCGGTCAACGGCGACGCCCTCGAGGTGGCGCCGAACCTCACCATCGGCGCCCTCCTTCAACAACTCGCGCTCGATCGAGGGCCGGTGGCGGTGGAGCGAAACGGCGAGGTGGTGCCGCGCGCAGACCACGCCGAGACGGTGCTCGAGGACGGCGACGTGGTGGAGATCGTCCACTTCGTGGGCGGCGGCTAGCGGCGCGTCGAAGGCGAGTCGTCAAGACAGCTCTCGCCGGGTCAGCCGGGTGGCGGTCCGCGGGGAGCGTCAGCGTAGCGCGGTCAGCCCGAAGCGGTCAGCGGAGAGCGTTCCCACGGAGGCGCGTGACGCCGGGGAGCGGTCAGCGGAGGCGCGTTCCGCCGGGGAGCGGTCCGCGGAGAGCGTCAGCGGAGAGCGTTCTGCCGGGGAGCGGTCAGCGGAGGCGCGTTCCGCCGGGGAGCGTTCCCACGGAGGCG
>CAYOAL010000007.1:72844-142656 GCA_964401935.1 uncultured Polyangiaceae bacterium | reverse complement strand
ACCACCGCCTTCCTCCACGCCGCGCTCCGCGCCACCTGAAGCGACCCACCGACCCGCCACTCCGCCTTTTCCGGTCAGGTCTTGAGTGCCAGCAGAGCCCTGTCCCCTGCGCGCCGCGGTTGCCCTTCGCGGGGCGGCACGCGCGTCGTCGGCTGGAGCCTCAGAGGGCGCAGCGTCAGGGCCCGGCGTCAGGGGCGCAGCACGACGCCGCCCACGTGTCGGCTCTCCCACTTCGCGCGCAGCGCCTCGCGCACCGCCGTGAGGGCGAAGGTCTCGGCGACCGCGGGGTGGAGGCGACCTTCGTCTACCCAGGCGAAGATGGCGGCGCGACGCTCGCGAGCGAGCGCCGGGTCGTGGTGGGCAGCGATGGCGGCGGGGCAGCCCAGCACGTCGAGCCCTTTCATCATGATGAGGTTGGTGGGCAGCACGTTGGCCCGCGGCGCGCCGCGCCGCCCCTTGCCGCCGGCCACGAACGGGGTCGCGGCCCAGCCCACGATGAGAAAGCGCGCCCCGAACCGCACGCAGCGCAGGCTCTCGAGCGACACGTCGCCTCCCACCGGGTCGTAGACGACGTCGACCCCGCGCCCTCCGGTGAGCGCCTTCACCGCGGCGCGAAAGCCGACCTCTGTGCCCTCGCCGGCCTCGGCGTGTATCGAGAGCACGTGATCGGCGCCCTCTCTGGCGACCTCCGCGAGCTTGGCCGGGGAGCGGCCGGTGGCGATGACCGTCGCGCCCACGAGCTTGGCGACGTGCACCGCGGCCAGGCCCACCGCGCCGGTGGCACCGTGCACCAGCACCACCTCGCCGGCCGCGAGCGCTCCGCGGTGGAGGAGCGCGTGGCAGGCGGTGCCATAGCTCGACAAGAGGTGGCAAGCCTGGTCGAAGCTGAGGCGTTCGGGCTTCTTGAGGAGCGCATCGGCGGGGGCCACCGCGTACGACGCGAAGCCCCCCCAGCGTCGATGCTGCCCGAGCGAGCGCGGCCCGGTCGCGAGCGGATCCGCGAGCACCGCGTCCCCCACCGCGTGCTCGGTGACCTCCGCGCCGACCCACAGCACGGTCCCGCTGTACTCGAGCCCGGGCACGTAGGGCGGCTCCACCGCGTGCTGGTACTGACCACTCATCATCAGCAAATCGACCCAGCCCACGGCGGCGCTCTCGATCGCGATCACGACGTCGCGTGGGCCGAGCGCGCTCGGATCCGGCGGCGGCTGCGCTTCGATGCGCAGGTGCTCGGCCACGGCCTCGAGGGGGCGCTCCCCCAGCTCGTCCACCACGACGCGATGCCCGACCTCACCCAACGCCACCACCATGGGGTCGTGTTAACAGACCTCGGACCGCGCGGGGCACGTGACGGGGCGACCGCGCGACGGGGCGACGGCGCACCAGCGCCGGAGGACGAGGCAACGAGCCCGTCGGGGGCGAGGGCGACCAGGCCGCGGCGGGAGCCGCGAGCGTCAGTGTCGTTCGTGCGCGACGATGACCTTCAGCATGTATGCGACGGCGCAGACGAAGATGACCGCAGAGGAGAAGAAGATGACGCGGGGATCCATGACCGCTCTGCTCAGCAACCTCGATGCCAATCTGCGCGGCCAGCAACCATCGAGAACGGCGTCGGGAGCGGCGCAGCCGTTGCGTGGAGCGCGCGCCGAGGCGAAATCTTCGCGCCGCGGCCGCGTCGCTGGCCGCGCCGAGGGGATCGGTCTACGAAGAGCACTTCACGGAGCCACGCCCCCTCGTCCGTCGTGTTGACCCTGCTGCTGTATTCGCTCGTCGTCGTCGTGGGGACGGGCCTCGTGTGGAAGGGCAGCGGCCTCCTCGAGAGCGCCAGCGAGAAGCTCGCGACCCACTACAAGCTGCCGCCGATCGTCACCGGCGCCGTCGTCGTCGCGGTCGGCTCGAGCTTCCCCGAGCTCACCACCACGGTGCTCTCCACGGTGCTGCACGGGGAGTTCGAGCTCGGCGTATCGGCCATCGTGGGCTCCGCGATCTTCAACATCCTTGTGATCCCCGGGCTGTCTGCCCTCGTCGGCAAGCAGCAGCTCGAGGCCAACCGCGACCTCGTCTACAAGGAGGCGCAGTTTTACATGTTGAGCGTGGCGGTGCTGCTCGTCATGTTCTCCTTCGCCGTCATCTACCACCCGGTGGCGCCCGATCCTGCCAACCCCGCCATCCTCGGGGAGGTCGACCGCACCCTCGCCATCATCCCGCTCGTGATGTACGGCCTCTATCTCTTCGTGCAGTGGCAAGACACGATGGAGTTCGAGGCCGAGCCCCACGACGGGGCGATCCGACCCGGTCGCGAGTGGCTGGTGCTGGTGGCCAGCCTCGCGCTCATCCTGGTGGGCGTGGAGGGCCTGGTGCGCGCCGCCATCGTCTTCGGCGAGGTGCTCGGCACCCCCAGCTACCTGTGGGGCATCACCGTGGTCGCGGCCGGCACCAGCATCCCCGACGCCTTCGTGAGCGTGAACGCGGCGCGCCGAGGCAACGCGGTCACCAGCCTGGCCAACGTGCTCGGGAGCAACATCTTCGATCTGCTGATCTGCATCCCGGTGGGCGTGCTCATCGCCGGCACGGTCGTGATCAACTTCTCGGTGGCCGCGCCGATGATGGCCGTCCTGACGGTGGCGACGCTCCTGTTGTTCCTCTTCATGCGCACCGACATGGTGCTGTCGCGGCGCGAGGGCTGGGCCCTGCTCGGCCTCTACGCAGCCTTCGTCTTGTGGATCAGCCTCGAGTCGACCGGCGTCATCGACACCGTCCCCAGCCTGCCGCCTCCAGGCGCCGCCTGATCATTTCACCTCGAGCTCCTTGCCACGAAACAGGCGTCGGATGTTGTCGCGGTGGCGGACGAAGATGATAGCCACCACGATGGCCGCCAAGACGACCTCGGTGGGCGCGCGACCGCGAAGGTGAAACGCCACCACGAAGGCGGTGGCCGCGACGAGCGACCCCAGCGACGCGACGCGGGAGACGGCGAAGACGAGCACGAACACCACCACCGCAGCGCCGGTGGCGAGCGGATCGAGCACCAAGAACACGCCGAGCGAGGTAGCCACCCCCTTGCCTCCGCGAAACCCGAGCCACACCGGGAAACAATGCCCGGCCACGGCCGCGAGCGCACAGGCCGACACCACGAAGGCCTCGGCCACCCCCGCCCGCGCCAGCATCAACGCGCCGAGCACCGGCAGCGCCCCTTTGGCCGCGTCGAGCAGAAGCACCACCGCGCCGAGCTTCTTGCCTACCGCCCGGGTCACGTTCGTGGCGCCGATGTTGCCGCTCCCCACCGCGCGCACGTCGACACCCCGCAGCCGCGCGATCAGGAGACCGAACGGGATCGAGCCCGCGAGGTAGGCGCCGACCACCACCAACACGGACAGGACGGGGCTCGGTTCGAGGGGCACGGCCTCCTTGGGGTAGTTCTGGAGCCACTCGAGCGCCACTCTTTGCGCGGCGACGGTGGCCGCACATCGCCCTCGACGTCAACGTTCTCCAGACGTTACGTTGCGTGACGAGGGAGTGCTCTCGACCTCTGGGCGGCGTGATGTCCGGGACGAAGCGGCCGGAGACTGCTACGCTTCGCCCCATGCCTGTGATGCGAAACCTTGCTCGCGCGCTCGCGCTGAGCACCCTCTTGTCGTCGCTCGTCGGCTGCCAGCCGACGTCTTCCCCCGCTCAGACCAAGCTCGTCGAGCCCGAAGACAAAGACTCCGGCCCCGCTCCGAAGGTGTATTCGCGAACGGTGCTGTCGAAGACCTACCACATCGATCAGCGCTACCCCTCGATGAAGGGGCCGAGCAGCATCCAGAAGGTGAAGCTGCTCGAAGTGGAGACCCCGGAGTTGCTCTGGATCACCGGCTACGAGGCCATCGTGATGGACAAGGAGGGCAACCAGCAGGTGTCGCAGGAGTTCATGTGCCACAGCAACCTCGACTTCGAGCCGAGGGACTACTGGAAGGCCTTCAAGAGCGACGCCTCGATGTCGGGACGCCTCTTCACCCTCTCCCAAGGCCAACAGAAGGTCGACTTCCCGGCGGGCACTGGCATCCCCGTGACCTCGGACATGACCCTCGATTTGGCCACTCAGGTGCTCAACCTCAACATCGACGATCCCAGCCTCGATGTGCGCCACAAGGTGACGGTGCGCTTCGTTCGCGATCGCGACGTGAAAGGCGAGGGGATGCGGCCGCTGTTCCAGGCCGCCGTGCAGGGCTTCAAGTCGCTCGAAGGACAGCCCGCCCACTACGGCGTGGACAAGAAAGACCACGACAAGGAGGAGCATGGTGACGGCTGCTCGGTCGGCTTGCCGGCGGTGATCGGCGACGTCGACAGAGACACATTTGGGCAGAAGTTCACCGGGCACTGGGTGGTCAAGCCCGGCAAAGAGGTGAACCGCACCCTCGCCACCAAGTTCTTGCAGCTGCAGTGGGACACCAAGATCCACTACATCGCGGTGCACCTCCATCCTTTCGCAGAGTCGCTCGAGCTGATCGATCGCACCGAGGGCAAGACGGTTTTCAAGGCGTACGCCAAGCAGACGCAGGGCAAGGTGGGCCTCGCGCACATCGATCACTTCGAGAGCAAAGACGGCATCCCGATTTACAAGGATCACGAGTACGAGCTGGTCTCCGTGTACAACAACACCGACACCATCGATCACGACTCGATGGCGGTGATGTACATGTACCTCCAGGATCTCCACTTCCAGAAGCCCACCACCGAGCAGCTCATGGCGGTGCGCAAAGAGGCGGAGAAGGAAGCGGCCGAAGGGAAGGGCGACGAGAAGGCCAAGAAGGGCGGCATGGGGATGTAGTTCCAGGCTCGGGCACCGACAGCGCGACGGCTCCAGCGACGGCGGCCAGGGGCGCCGCCTCGCCGTCGCGCAGGTTCCCGTTACGAGGCCGCGACAGAGGTACTAGGCTCTCGCGATCTCATGCGCAGCCTCGACCGACTGAGTGGGTTGCTGATCGCGGGGGGCCCCTTGTTGGTGCTCGTCGCGCTCCGACTCGACGCGCCCACCCCCCCGCTCGGCCGCTCGACCGAGCTCGTCCCCATCGTGCTGGCCGTGTTGGCGGGCGTGATGACGAGCCTGACCGGCGTGTTGCTCGCGGCGAGGCGCCGCGCTGCGCGTGTCGTCGTCGCGCTCGGCGCGGCAGCGTTCGCCGCCGCCGTCCTTCACCCGGCCGTCAGCACGCCGGCCGTGGCGCTGGCCACGCTCTCCGGCGTTGCGGTGGTGGTCTACGCCATCGCGGCCGTGCTCTCGAGCGGCAGCGGTCGCGTCGCCGCGGCCGACGGCGGGCGCGGCCGTGCCGTCACGCGTGTCCGCGCGGCCTCGGTCATCGGCCTCGCCGGCGTGCTGGCGGTGGCGATCAGCGGCGCTCCGCGGCAGCTCGAGCTGCTGTTGATCGCGGCGTCCCTCGGGGCGACCTGGCTCCTCGTCCTCCAAGCGGTGAGCTCGCGAGAGCTCGTGACATCGCGGCCGCGGCGGCTGTTGCTCGCGGGCACCGCGCTGGCAGCCGTCGTCACCGTCGCGGTCACGTGGGGAAACTGGTGGAACCTCATCGGGAGCCTGGCCCTCGTGCCCCTCGCGGCGCTCACCTTGTCGCGCCAACCTGGCCTCCCCTCCGCGCTGATCCAGGCCCTGGTGGACGCGGTGCTCTCCCACCCGGCACGCCTCTTGGCGGTGACCTTCGCGCTGCTCTCCGCGCTCGGTGCGCTCATGCTCAAGCTGCCCTTCGCCGGTGCCCCAGGAAAGGTGATCGCGGGTATCGACGCCGTCTTCACCGCCACCAGCGCGGTCTGCGTGACCGGGCTCATCGTGCTCGACACCCCCCAAGACTTCAGCACCGGCGGCCACGTGATCCTCCTCGTGCTCATTCAGCTCGGCGGACTCGGCATCATGAGCTTCTCCACCGCCGCGGTGGCGTTCCTCGGGCAGCGCCTGAGCCTCCGCCACGAAGCCGCGGTCGCGGATCTGTTCGCCGGTCATCGAGGCGAGATGTTCGTGGCCGTGAGGCGCCTGCTCTTGTTCACCTTCGGGGCGGAGGCGGCTGGCGCGCTCCTCTTGTGGCCGCAACTGACGGCGAGCGGTGTGCCGAGCGGCACCGCGCTCTGGCAGGCCACGTTCACCTCGATCTCGGCGTTCTGCAACGCTGGCTTCGCTCTGAACAGCGACAGCCTCGTCTCCTACGACACGATGCCTGGCGTGCTCCACGTGGTCGGTGCGCTCATCGTGCTCGGCGGCCTCTCGCCCGCCGTCATCGCTACCCTCCCGCGCTGGGCTCGCGGCAAGACGCTCGATCTCCAGGCTCGGCTCGTGCTTGGCATGACGGTCGGCCTCTTGGCGAGCGGCGCGCTCATCGTCGGCGCGCTCGAGTGGTCGAACACCCTCGGCGCGCTGTCGGTCCCCGACCGCGTCCACAACGCCTGGTTCCAGTCCCTCACCCTCCGCACGGCCGGCTTCAACTCCGTCGACTTCGCAGCGTTGCGCCCAGCGACGGTGTGGGTGATGACCGCCTTCATGTTCATCGGCGGCAGCCCCGGCGGCACGGCGGGCGGCATCAAGACCACCACCGTCGCCGTGCTCTTCCTCGCGGTGGGGAGCGCGATGCGCGGCCGCTGGGAGATCGTGGCCGGAGGACGCCGCATCGCCAACGCCACCCTCTACAAGGCCGCCGCGCTCACCACCTTCGCGGTGGCCACGGTGGTGGTGGCGGTGATCGCGATCGAGGTGACCCAGCCGTTGTCCATCGATCTCGCCCTCTTCGAGGTGGTGTCGGCGCTCGCCACCGTCGGTTTGTCCCTGGGCGCTACCAGCACGCTCGATGACGTGGGCAAGGCCATCATCACGGTGTGCATGTTCTTGGGACGCATCGGCCCGCTCACCCTCTTTCTGTTTTTGAGGGAGCAGCGCAGCGAGGCCCCGTGGGTTCTCCCCGAGCGAGAGCTCGACGTTGGATGAGGCACAGACATGACGAAACAAGTGATGGTGATCGGTCTCGGACAGTTCGGCATGTCCCTGTCCAAGGCGCTCTCCGCGCGCGGCGTGGAGGTGCTCGCCGCCGACTCGAGCGAGGCGCGCGTCCGTGAGGCCAGCGAGCACGTCGCCGACGCGCTGTGCTTCGACGCGACCAACGAGGACGCGCTGGCGCGCACCGCTCCGGCGCGCCGCGACTCCTGCGTCTGCGCGATCGGCGACGAGGCGCGCGAGGCATCCATCATTTGCACCGCGCTGCTCAAGCAGCTGGGCGCGAAGAAGCTGGTCGCCCGCGCGAACGGCGAGCTCCAGGCGCGCATCCTGCGCCTGGTCGGCGCCGACATCGTCATCAACCCCGAGTACGAGTTTGGCAACCGCTTCGCCACCACGCTCCTCTACGAGCGGGTCCTCGGGGAGCTGCCCCTGGGTGGCTCGCTGGTGCTCACCGAGCTCGAGCCACCGCCAGCGTTCGTGGGGCGCTCCCTCATCGAGCTCGAGCTGCCCCGCCGGTACGGGCTCACGGTCGTCGCCGTTCGACACGCCAGCGATGGCTCGGTCACCGCGCCCGACGCGCGGCGCCGCGTGGAGGCGACCGACGTTCTGATCGTCGTGTCGCCCCGCGAGGCGGTGGGCGAGATGCTGTCGCGGTTCTAACCGCTCCGGAGTCGCCATGCTGCTCGCCCGAGGTCTTCGAATCGCCGCGTTCACGTTGCTCGCGCTGCATCTCGTCAGCTCCTTGGCCGCCATCGGCCTCTTGGGACGCATGCGACCGGCGCTCGAGCGCATCATCGAGCGCAACGTCGCCTCCCTCGCCGCCACCGAGCAGATGCTGACCGTGCTGGCGGCCCAGGCCGGTGCCCCTGCGACCGACGAGGTCGCCATGCGCTTCCACGAGTCGCTCCTCGTGGCGCAGAGCAACATCACCGAGGAGCGCGAGCCACACGTGGTCGCCGCCATCGAGGCCGAGAGCGAGGCGGCCCTCGCCGGCGACGCGCAGGCCATCCGGCGCGTCACCGAGGCCCTCGCCGAGCTCGGCAACATCAACCGTCGCGCCATCGAGAGCGCCGATCGGGAGGCTCAGCGGATCGGCTCGGCGGGGGCATGGACCGTCGCGCTCTTGTCGTTCGTGATGGTAGCAGCGAGCCTCGTCGCGCTGCGACAGCTCGATCATCGGCTCCTCGAGCCGCTCACCGAGCTCCACGACGTGCTCGTGTCGCTGCGGGAGGGCCGGCTGTTGAGACGCTGCCGCCCGCCCCCACGCGGGTCGGCGGAGCTGAGCGCGGCGATGCACGCCTTCAACCAGCTCGCGGACGAGCTCGCGTCGCGCCCCGCCCTCGCCGAGTCGACGGCAGGCGATGGGCCGAGCGACGACGAGCACGAAGCCACGCTGCGCGCGCTGCTCGATGTGTTGCCCGCGCCGGCGTTGCTCCTCGATCCGCAGGGCGAGCTCCTCGCCGCCAACCGCGCGGGCTTGGAGCGGCTCGCGGGTGACGATGGCGCGAGCTTGCGGAGCCGGCTGTCCCAGGCGCAGGCGGAGGACGCGGCGCCAGACCTGCGGGTCATCGCCGTCGCCGAGACGGAGCGCCGGCTCATCTTGCTCGGGGAGCCGGCTCCGGACGACGGCTCCGACGCCGGCCCGTCCGAAGCCACGCCGCGCTGACATCCCCGGCGCGCAGCGCCCTAAAGTGCCATCCGGTCGGTGCGCCGGGAACCGCGGCGGGGGGTTGGTGTCCTTGGTCCACATGCGACGCTCGATGACCCGCTGGGGAGCACTGGCCTTCGTCCTCACCACCACCACCACCGCGCTGGCCCTCGATCAAGCCGAGATCGAGCGTGAGGTGGCCAAGAAGCAAGACGAGCTCGCCACCTGCTACGAGCACGCCGTCGATCGCAACCCCGATCTGGGCAAGGGCAAGATCGTCACGCGCTACCGCGTCGGCGAGGACGGCAAGGTCACCGAGGCGAAGGTCACCCGCAACGATCTGGGCGACAAGCAGCTCGGCGAGTGCATCCGCCAGGTGTTCCTGACGCTGGAGTACGGACAGCAAGAGAAGGCCACGAACGTCACCTATCCGCTCGAGTTCGAGTGACGACGGGGAAGTCGACGGCGCCCCTCCCCTCACGCAGCGTCGTTCCAGCGCGGCACGGTCCGCGATGACGGAGCGTGAGGGTCACCGGCTCAGACGGATCAGCTCCGCGATGCCGGCTCCCACCGACGACTCGCCGCTCGAGGAGGAGGTCGATCGAGGCGCGACGGACGGCACATCCTCGGGGGTCAGGGGGCGAGCTTGACCACGAAGATGTCGCGGCCGCTCAGCGCGTTCCTGGGCCCGCCACCGAAGTTTACCGTGCCCTCGAACGTGCCGGCGAGGATCCCCGCGCCCGAACCATCGTGGGCGATCCGTTCCACGACCTGATCGGTGGGCCCAGGGTTGCCCACCGCTCGCGAGAACCGATGGGTGCCGTCGACGGCGAGCTTGGCGATGAACACATCGCGGTCGTCACCGCCGCTCGTGAGCAGCTCGCCGCCGAAGGAGATCGCGCCGCCGAAGGTGCCCCCGAGCAGCACATTGTCGAAGGTGTCGTCGCCCACGGCCCGCGCCGACTGATAGGCATCGTCACCAAAGCTGGCGCTGAACAGGTGGCCCCCGTCGGCGTCGAGCACGAGAACGAACGCGTCGGCGTCTCCTTGGCTCGAGAGCAGCTCGCCGCCCAACGAGAGCGTCTCTCGGAACTCGCCCGCCACGAACACACGCCCCTCCGCGTCGACACAGAGCCCTCGCGCCTCGTCGGTGCCGGCGCCCCCGAACGCATGACTCCACTGGTGCACACCGAAGGCGTTGAACTTCGCGACGAAGATGTCGACGTCACCAGCGTGGGGGAGCATGCCGCCGCCGAGATCGACCGCCGCCGTCGTTCGGCCCAGAACGACGAAGCCTCCTGGTGCCGCCGCCACCTCGAGGACCGCGTCGTTCCCCGCGCCCCCCAGCGACTGGCTCCACACGTGCCCGCCAGCGGCGTCGAAGTGAGCCACGAAGGCGTCCCCCCCGCCGATGATGGGGAGCGGCCCCCCTCCGAGATCGAGAGTGCCCGAGAGCTCCCCTCCGATCACGGCGCCCCCGCTCGGATGGGCCGCGATCCCATGACCGCGAACGTGGTTGGTGCCGCCGAAGGTCTCCACCCACGCGAAGGTCTCGTCGGGGAGCACCTTGAACACGAGCAGATCGAAGGAGCTCCCCGCGTCCACGATCTTGCCGCCGAGGCCGAGGCCGCCTTCGAAGTGTCCCACGCCCATGACACCGCCGTCGGCGTCGAGGGCGAGCCCACCGAGATGCTCGTCGTCGAGCGACGTGGTGGCGAACGACCACAGGACGTTGCCGCTCTCGTCGAGGCGCGCCACGAAGAAGTTCCGCTCCGAGTCGGACGAGACGTGAGTCTCCGGGCCGATGGTGAGGTCGGTGAGGAGCTCGCCCCCGACGAACACGTCGTCCGTGACCGGATCGACGGCGACCGCGGTGATCCACTCGTCGCCGGTGCCGGCGAAGTGTTGGGTCCACTGGTGGGCTCCGGTGCACATGCTGCCGCACGGCAAGGTGGGCGCGCCGCCCGCCGCCCCGGCGCCTCCACCGCCAGCGCCGCCGCCGTGGCCGCCCTCACCCGCCGCGCCGCCGCGGCCGCCGAGCCCCGCGCCCCCTGCCCCATCGGCGAGCACCTCGTAGCCGACCAAGTCGGCCACCAGCTGGCAGCCCACGAGCCCCGCCGAGCCTCCCGCGAGCAGGAACAGCGTGACCCTCGCGTGCCTCACAGCGTCCCCCGAAGCCCCACGAAACCAACCCCGACGATGGGCGTCCAGCGCGAGGGCGTGGCGACCGAAGCCGACGCCGAGGCAGGGCCGGCGTCGTTCACGAGCCCGAGGATCAACAACAGCACACCGGTGCCGGCGAGCGCGCCACCGGCCGCGAGGGTGCCGGTCGACACGTGGGAGAGCGCCACCGCCTTGTCGAGGAGAGGCTCGTCTTCCGCGGTGCAGCGCTTGTCTGGGCAGCGCTCGGCGATCTGCTCGGCGTCTACCAGCGTGAGGATCCCGGTCACCGCCCCCACGAGCAGCGACGCCCCCCCCAACCCGAGGAGCGCGACCCCGGCCGTCATCATCGCGGGGCTCGCGTCGTGGCTGTCCGAGCGGGCGTCGGGATCTGGGTCGGGAGGCGGCGGGGCGGGCGCGGGGGAACGCTCGGGTCGACGCGGGCTGAGCTCCACCTCGATCACCTGACGCTGGGCCTCCACGAGGTGCACCTTCCGCTCCTCACGCGCATAGCCGCGCGCCGTCACCACCACCACGTGGCCCCCCGGGTTCACCCGCCGCGGCAAGAGCGCAGCCTCGTGTCGGAGTCGCTCGCCATCGATCTCCACGGTCACCCCCGCGGGCGTCTCGCCGTCGGCCGTCTTCAGACGCACCTCGACGGAGGGGATGCGGCTCCCGAGCTCCAAGAACAGCGCGCGCGCCTCGGCCCGCGCGTCCTCCTGAACCTGGAGCTCGCCCTCCTCCGCCTCGAGGTTCGCCACCTCCTGAAGCTTCTCGCGCGCCTCGATGAGCTTGCCGAGCTTGGCCAGGGTTCGCCCCACCTCGAGCCCGGTCGTCGGCACCCCCATGATCGCGTCCGCGGCCTTGAAGCTCACGAGCGCGCCTTCGAAGTCGCCCACCCGAAACTTCTCGTCCCCCATGCGGAACAAGTTGCGCGCGCTCTCTTTGTCTTCCGCCGTGGGCACCGCGTGGGCAACGAAGGCAGACGAGAGCGCGAAAGAGAGGAGCGCCACGATGCGCAGTGCGCGCAACCACATGAGGCGTGAGCATATCGCGTTTCGAGCGCTCGGCGCAGGATGCTGCGATGTCCCGGCCAGCGCGTCCTCGCCTCGTGGTCGTCGCGGGTCGCCACGCCGTCCGCCTTCTCGGCGGCTCCTGTATGCGCTACCCGTGCGCCATGGCGTCGAGCGCGACCGGAGCCGATGAGCTGCTGCTCGAGGAAGCGTGGCGCAGCGAGCGCCTCATCAACGCGGTGCGCGCCGTGGTGTGGATCACGATCTGCAGCGGCATCCTCATCGCCAACGCGGTCCGGGGAACGTTCTACGCGGGGGTGGCGGCAGGTCTGTTCTACGGCGTGGCGGCCGCGGTGGTCGGGCTCACGTGGCTGCGGCGTGTGTATCACCCGATGATCCCTTACGTCGGCAGCGCGCTCGACATCGGGGTTCTCGCCATCATCGCCGACCGCACCCACGTGTTTCTGCTGGAGAACGCGCCCGCGATGGCGACGCAACAGCTCCACGACATGGTGGCCGCGCTGCTCCTGCTCCTCGGGAGCAACGCGCTCCGCTTCTCGTGGCGCGTCACCGCGTTCTCCACCCTCTGTGCCGTGACGGCGACTATCGTGCTCTTTCGGATCCACCTCCGCGACACGGGGATGGTCTCGATGGGCGTCAACCTCGTCCAGGTCGTCACGCTCGGCGCCATCCTCGGCTACGCCGCGCGCAAGCTCCACCGCATCATCCATCGCGTGAAAGAACGGGACGCCTTCGCCCGCTTCCTCCCCGAGCCCGTGGTCGCCCAGCTCACGCGCGACCCCACCGCCCTCGCGCTCGGTGGCGTCAAGCAGGAGTCGACGGTGTTGTTCGCCGACATCCGCGGGTTCACCACGTTGGCCGAAGAGCTCGAGCCCGAAGACGTCGTCTCACTGCTCAACGAATACTTCGCGGAGATGGTCGACGAGGTCTTCGAGAACGAAGGCATCCTGGACAAGTTCATCGGCGACGGGATCGTGGCCGTGTTTGGGCCGCCCCTCGCCGAGCGCGACCAGGCGGAGCGCGCCGTGCGCTGCGCACGCGGCATGCTTCGGCGGCTCGGTGGCCTCAACGCGACCCGCACCGCGCGGGGCGCGCCGGCGCTCGCGATCGGCATCGGCATCCACACCGGGCCGCTGGTCGCGGGCAACATCGGCTCCCCGCGCCGGCTCGAGTACACGCACATCGGCGACACGGTCAACACGGCGAGCCGCGTAGAGGGCATGACCAAGGCGCTCGACCGCGCGGTGCTGGTGAGCGCCACCACGCGGGAGCGCCTCGCCGAGGGCACCGCGCTCGAGAGCCTCGGAGAGCACCCCATCCGCGGGCGGCGCGGTCTCGAGCTGTTCGCCTTGGTCCCGTGAGCCCTTGACGGAGCGCACGACAGGCTGCGCTACATGCGGCAACGGTGAGGCCGCTCAGGGCGGCTCGTCGGTCGCTCCGACAAGGGGTGGCGGCTCGAGGAGCGCACGCAGCGCGTCCGACAGGTGCGCGTTGGTGGCCACGACGTTGCGCCCCGTGAGCCAGTCGTCCCCTCCGGAGAGGTCGCAGATCCGTCCCCCTGCCTCCCGCACGAGGAGCGCACCGGCCGCCACGTCCCACGCCTTGAGGCCGAGCTCCCAGAACGCGTCGTAGCGCCCACAAGCGACGAACGCGAGATCGATCGCGGCCGCTCCACAGCGGCGCATGCCCCGCGCCCGTGGCGCCACGCGCACGAAGTTGTCGTCGTTGGGGAAGCGCCGCCGATCGTTGGAGAAGCCCGTCGCCACCAGCGCGTGCTCGAGGGTGGTGGTGGTCGAGCAACGGAGACGAATCGCGCGCGAGTTCAGGTAGGCGCCGTCACCGCGCGTGGCAAAGAACGTCTCACTGGCATAAGGCACGTGGACTGCAGCGGCGATCACCTCCCCCTCACGCTCCACCGCGATCGACACCGCGAAGAACGGGTGACCGTGGAGGAAGTTGGTGGTGCCGTCGAGGGGATCCACGATCCAGCGGTGGGTGTGCGAGCCGTCGCCGTCCTGGCCCCCCTCCTCGCCGAGCACCGCGTGATCGGGGTAGACCGACGCGACCATGCGACGAATGAGCGCCTCGGACGCCCGATCCACCTTGGACACGAGCTCGCCGCCGCCTTTGTCTTCGATCTCTCCGCGGTACCGGCCGAGGGGCAGCTCCCTCATCAACAGCTTGCCGGCCTCCCGCGCGATGTCGACGGCGTACTCGGCGAGCTCCTTCGGCGACTCCCTCACGCCACGATGGTCCCGAAGGTGCCAGTCGCCGTCAACGCCGGAGGCCCCGCGACGCCTCGCGAGCGGTGAACTTCGCAGCGCCTGCGAGCAACCCGGGTATGGTGGACGCGAACATGGATCCGCCTGCCGACGACGCCACGGGTCACGCCGCCACGCCGCAACGCCCACGGCGACGCCGCCGCACGGCCGCGGCGTGGGGCGCACGGCAACGCCTCCTCGGCGCAGCCACGCTCGCGCTCTGTCTGCTCGGGAGCGGCTGCGGCGGGGCGGCGCGTCCATTCCCCGAGCCGCTCGCCAACTCCGTCACCCGCGTCTGCTTCCCCGCCCCCGTCACCACGCGACGAGCGCACGAGGGACCGTTCGCCACCGCGTTCATCGCCCACGCCAACGCCGACGGTGCGCGCTTCGAGCTCGCGCGCTTCGATCTTCCGAAGGCCCTGTCCCGCGCCGAGCGACGCGTGCTCATGCAGCGCGTCGAGCGCGGCCTTCGCGCCCGCCCCGACCTCGAGCACGCCGAGCAGGGCACGATCGTGGTCGCCGGGACCGTGACCCGCGTGCTGACCATGCGGCTCGACGAGGGTCGGTTCGGCAAGTGGCTGCTGTCGTTTCCGAGCGCGAGCCAGATGCTCCAGATCAGCGTGGTCGGACCACGCTCCGCGCGCGCCGCGGCCGAGGGCTTCTTCGCCACCATCGGCAGCGCGCGCTGTGGCGCCACCCCCGAATGAGGTATGAGCATGCGACCATGCCGTCGTCAGCGATGCGCCTGGCCGCCCTGATGGTCCTCGTGGCCTGCCGCGAGCCTACGCCCGCGCCAGCCGCGACCACGGCGGTCCTCGACGGCGGTGCCTCGAGCGCGGCCCCCGCCACCACCACGCAGCCCACCTCGGCCCTCGCCGCGGTGAGGCCCTACCTGTGGTTTTCGGCGAGGTCGGCCCGAGCGCCCCTCGTGTTGTTCCTCCACGGCTACGGGGCATCCCCCGCCCAAGCCGCCGAGGCGCTCGGGCTCGCGGCGGTGGCCCAGGCGCTCGACGTCCACATCGCGGCCCCCGAAGGCACGCCCGACCGCCAAGGGCTCCGCTTCTGGAACGCGGGCCCGGCGTGTTGCGACTTCGATCGCACCGGCATCGACGACGTGGCCACGCTCACCGCGGTGCTCGAGGACGCGTCGCGCCGTCACCCCGTCACCGCGCGCTACGTGGTGGGCTTCTCGAACGGTGCGTTCATGGCGCACCGCCTCGGGTGTGCGGCCAGCGACCGCATCGACGGCTTCGTGGCCTTCGCCGGCGTGGGTCCGCAGGGTGGCGTGGGCTGCCACCCCACGCGCCCGCTCCACGTGCTCCAGGTGCATGGCACCCGCGACCGCGCCGTCGACTACGAGGGCGGCACCGTGCTCGGTCGCTCCGACGTGGAGCCGCACCCCGGGGCCGAAGCCACGCTGCGGTTCTGGGCCGCCCACGACGGCTGCACGGAGGAGCGACAGGTCGCGCCGCCCCACCCCATCTCCGGCAAGCCCGTCACCGCGCTCACGTGGAACCGCTGCGAGGGCGGCCGCCGCGTGGCCCTGTGGACCATCACCGGCGGCGGTCACCTGACCGGCATCGATCAGCCGACCGTGTCGGCAGCCATCCGGTTCTTGCTCGGCCCAACGTAGCTCGGCCCAGGGGAGCTCGGCCCAACGGAGCTCGACACGACGGAGCTCGCCCCCCCCCGACGACATCACGATGGGGGGCTCAGCGCGACATGAGATAGAGGAAGCCGCCGAGAACCACCATGGACACGAAGAATCCCAGGAAGCGCCCGATCCGCGACGAACCGAAGATGGTCCCGTTCGCGATCTGGGCGATCAAGGCTTGGATGCGCATGGGTCCAATGTACGTCGCCGTGTGGTTTTGAGAAGACCTCTTCTCGGAAATGTTCACCCTCAGCAGGATCTGGGCACGCGTCGCGCGCCCTTGGCCCCGACGATCACGCGCTCGCCTGCGCGGAGCCTGAACACACGGCGGTCGTCAGCCCCTCGCCTCCTTGTGTAGGATTCGCGCATGAGCAGCGAGGCCCAACGCACGCCCGAAGAGCGCTTCGAAGCGCTCCCCGACTTCGGCTACGCGCCCCACTACATCGAGGACCTAACGGGCTACGAGGGCCTGCGCGCCGCATACATCGACGAGGGGCCGCGCGACGGTCATGTCTTTCTGTGCCTGCACGGACAACCCACGTGGAGCTTTCTCTATCGCAAGCTGCTCCCCGCGTTCCTCGAGCACGGCGGTCGCGTGATCGCGCCCGACTTCTTCGGCTTCGGCCGCAGCGACAAGCCGGTCTCCGACGCGGTCTACACGTTCTCCTTTCACCGAGACATGCTCGTCGCGTTCATCGAGCGCCTCGACGTGAGGCGCGCGACGTTGGTGGTGCAAGACTGGGGCGGCTTGCTCGGCCTCACGCTGCCCATGGACCTGCCGGGACGCTTCGAGCGCCTCCTCGTGATGAACACTGCGCTCGCCACTGGGCAAGCGCCGCCCTCCGACGGGTTCCTCGCGTGGAAGGCGTTCAACGCGAGCCAACCCGATCTCCGCGTGGGTGCGCTGATGGGCCGCGCCGTGCCCGGGCTCACTGACGCCGAGCGAGCGGCCTACGACGCGCCCTTCCCCGACGCGTCGTTCAAGGCGGGAGTGCGGCGTTTTCCCGAGATCGTACCCATCACCCCCGACATGGAGGGCGCAGCGCTCGCGCGGCGCGCCGCCGCCTTCTGGTCGAACACGTGGCGCGGCAAGAGCTTCATGGTCGTGGGCGCCCAGGATCCGGTGCTCGGGCCCCCGGTGATGGCTCAGCTGCAGACGATCATCCGCGGCTGTCCGGAGCCGCTGGTGCTCGAGGGCGCTGGACACTTCGTCCAGGAGTATGGCGCCGAAGTCGCCCTCGCCGCGCTCCGAGCATGGAAGTGAGGCGCGTCATCGTCGTGGGCGCGGCGCTGTGCTGCTCCTGCGCACCGAGTGAGCCTCCGTCGTTGTCTGGCGCTCCACCGGCAGCCACACCCCAGCCCGCCCCGCGCGCGTCGACCGGGCCGCTCTCACCACCCCCGCCGACGAGCGCGGCCCTGCCGGCCAAGCCCCCCCCGTGCCCGGACGACATGGCCTTCGTCGACACCACCTACTGCGACAACGTCGCGCTCGACTGCGAGAAGTCGGAGTACGAGAAGTCGAACCACCTGACGATCTGCCACCGCTTTCGGCCGGGGCAGCGGTGCCTCGGCTCGCCGCGCCGACAACGCTACTGCATCGACCGCTTCGAATACCCCAACCAGAAGGGAGGGCACCCGCCGGTCAACGTCAGCGCCTACGACGCCGCCGCGATGTGCGCCGAACGGGGCAAACGCCTCTGCTACGAGAGCGAGTGGGTGGCCGCGTGCGAAGGTCCCGACAAGCTCCCCTTCCCTTACGGTCTCGAGCGCAGCGGCAAGCTGTGCAACATCGACAACCGCTACATCGCGCCGGCCCTCTCGCGAGCCTACTCCAACGAGCCCGCCGTCCGTGACGCCGAGCTCCGGCGCCTCGATCAGAGCGTCCCGAGCGGCTCGATGGAGACGTGCAAGAGCGGCTTCGGGGTGTACGACCTCACCGGCAACTTCGACGAGTGGGTGCTCGCGGAGCACGAGCGGGGCAAGAGCGGCTGGGCGGCGCTGAAGGGTGGCGCCTGGGGCCACGTGCGCAACGCCTGCCGCCCGACCACCACCAGCCACCCGCCTCAGTTCACGTACTACTTCATCTCGTTTCGCTGCTGCCGGGACGCCGATCCCAACGGGGTGGGCCCCGCGCCGACCGACGCGCCGCTGTGGACGCCTCCGGTGCCCCCACCCCGCCCGGCCCCGGGCGGCCCCAAGCGCGGCTGGACCCCGCGTTGATGTTGGCACGCGAGCGAGCGGCAGTTCTCGGTGTGCGCGGGTTGTGGGAGGATGGCGTCCGGTCATGCCGGATCCACGCATCGATGCCTTCCTCGCGTACATCACCCAACGAGGGATCCCCGAGCGGTATCACAATCTCTACCGCGACGAGCTTCTCAGCGTGCTCCTCCACGCTGGAGTGGCCTCCCTCGGACAGCTTCAGGCCGAGCATCTCCAAGAGGCGGTGCTCGCCGCCGAGCGCCAGCTTCAGAATCGCAAGGCGGTGTGCGCGGCGCTCGACGAGTATCTGCGCGTGATGCACCTTCCCGCGACGCAGACCGCGCGACGCGGCGAGGCGGTGCCCGACAGCGCTCGCGGCAGCGTCGCTTTTCCCGCGCCCGATCCGAACGAGGGACGCCGCTACGTGCGCGTGCCGTTCAACCGCGAGGTGCGCGTGGAGGGGAGCCTCGCGCCGATCCGCGCCTCCGATCTGAGCCTCGGCGGCATGTACCTCGAGACCCCGCAGGCGATCGAGCTCGGCGAAGTCCTCAACCTCACGTTCACCCTCCATAGCGGCGATCCCCACCCCATCACGGTGCAGGCAGAGGTGGTCTACGTGGATCCGAGAGTGGGCGTGGGGACCCATTTCTTGGACCTCCCGCCCGAGGAGGCCCGTGAGATCCGTCACTTCATCGAAGAGGTTGTGGCGAGCCGCCGCCGTTGAGCGCTGCGGCCGCTGCGACGTGCTCCGACACGCTCTCGAGGCCGCGCGCGGCGACCACCGCACGGGCGCAGCGCCCGCGCGCGCTCAGGGCCGGAGATCGGGGCGCGGCGGACGCGCCTTCTGAGCGTTCCACATGCACCAGCAAAGCCACGCGCCGAGGACGATGGCGCCGCCCCAGATCAGCGTGGCCAGCACCCTCACGACGAACGCGATGGTGTCGCAGCTGTTGAGGATCCCCCACTGGGTGAGGAGCGTGCCCCAGTCGTGCTGGGGGTCGTCGGAGAAGCCCACCAGTGGCAGCTCTTCGCGGGCCGCGTCCCAGATGTAGAGCGCCAGCTCCCACAGCGCGTAGGACAACCAACACGCGCCCACGCCGAAGCCGAAATAGTCGCCCTGCCGCACCAGCAGGTACACCGCCGCGACGAGCGGCACCAACACCTGCATGATGCTCCCCCCGAGCAACATCATGGTGTTGCCGAGGCCGGCGAAGATCATGTGCCCAGCCTCGTGAAACGCCAGGGTGATCCCGCCGAACCAGCTCCGATACATCGGCTCGAGCAGGTGCCGCACCCCCGCGTACGCCAAGTACGCGAGCAAGGCGAGGCGCGCCCACGGGCTCCGGTCGTCGCACCACAGCTCGGCGTCGAGCTTGAGATCGCGTAGCGTTTCGAGCATCGACAACACCCCGGCTCAGTCGCCGACGCGGTCGTAGTCGCCGAGGTTGCCGCAGTCGAGGCGGTCGCCTTCGCGCTTGAGATCGCAGTCGTACTTGCCGTCGTCCACGAAGCAGGGGCCGTCGAAGTCGATGTCGAGCCGGTACACGCCACCGCCGCGCGACTCCGCGACGAAGTCGAAGTCGCACGCGCAATAGTCGCCGCGGCCGATCAGCTCATCGTCCACCGTGAAGCGCACGCGATCACGGCTCCCGTTCAAACACAGGAGCTCGTTGTCTCCCTCCCACGTCCCCTCGAGCGGGTCGGAGCATGCGACAACCATCAGCAGCAAGAGCGTGGTGGAGCTTCGGAGCGACACCCTCACAGCGTAGCAGCCCCACCCCTCACCCCGAAGCGTCGGAGCTCACGAGCGAGAGGCGCGGCCGGTTGGAGGCGGCCTTGCAGGCTTCGCACTCGGGTGTGGTCCAGTCGAGCACCGACCCGTCGGGGCGCAGCCGATAGCGACACGGGGAGGCGTGAGGGCAGAGGTGGGCGGCCACGTTCTGCGGAACGTTGGCTCCGCACAACTTACAGCTCCTCTCTCGCTCGGTGTGTCCCCGTGACATCGCTCGCCCTTCGCCTATCACGAGGCGCGATCCGAAGGCAGGGCAAATCGTAGAGGGCCCGTGGAGCCAGCGCAACCCCGCAGAACGGCACCTCCGCGGGGCCCACCTCACCTACAAGAGCACGAAGCACAGCACGCTGATCACCACCGCGCCGGCGAGGTTCAACACGAAGCCCTCGCTCGCCATCCGCCGCGGCTCGAACCGCTCGGTGCCGAACACGATGGCGTTGGGCGCGGTGGCCACCGGGAGCATGAACGCGCAGCTTGCGCTGATCGCCGCCGGGATCATCAAGAGCTTCGGCTCGACCCTCGCCGCGAGGGCGGCGGCGGCGAGGATGGGCATGAGCAGCGAGGTGGTCGCGGTGTTGCTCGTCACCTCGGTGAGGAAGGTGACGACCAGACACAGGGCGAGGAGCATCGGAAACAGCGGCCAGCTCGCCAGCGCCGACAGCGCGTGCCCGAGCGCGGCGCTCAGGCCCGACTCGCCGAACGCGCGCGCGATCGCGATCCCCCCGCCGAACAGGAGCAACAGGCCCCAAGGGATCTTGCTCGCGGTGTCCCAGTCGAGCAGCGCGTCCCCCTCTCCACTCGGGACCAGAAACAGGGCCACGACCGCCGCCAAGGCCACCGTGGCGTCGCCGGTGCTCGGCGCGCCGATGAGCCCGCTCCAGCCGCCAAACGGCTCGCTGCGGGTCACCCACAAGAGCGCGGTGATGGCGAACACGACGAGCACCCGGAGCTCGGGCTTTCGCCACCGGCCGAGCGAGGGGAGGTCGAGCTTGTCGTGGGCCGCGCTCAGCGAGCGCGCGAGCCACAACCACGTCACGGGCACCATCACCAGCACCACCGGGACGCCGATCTTCATCCACTCGAAGAACGACATCTCTTGCCCAGTTTGCTCGTGGTAGACGCCCATGAAGATGACGTTGGGCGGCGTTCCGACCGGCGTGCCGATCCCGCCGACGCTGGAGGCGTAGGCCATCCCGAGGAGCAGCGGCGCGGCGAGCTTCTCGTCACGCTGCTGCTCGAGGACGGCGAGGGCGACCGGCAAGAGCATCAGGGTGGTGGCGGTGTTGGAGATCCACATGCTCAACGCCGCGGACGCCACCATGAAGCCGAGCACGAGCCGTCGCCCCCCCACCCCTCCCACCATGCGCACCATCCCGAGGGCGAGGCGCCGATGGGCACCGCTCTTCTCCATCGCCGTGGAAAGCATGAAGCCACCGAGCAACAGCAGGATGAGGCTGTGGCCGTAGGACGTGGCCACCTCGGTGTGGCCGAGCACTCCCGTCAGCGGGAAGGCGGCGAACGGGATGAGCGAGGTGGCAGGGATGGGGATGGACTCGGTCACCCACCACAGCGCGCAGAGGGCGGTCACCGCGCCGCACCAGGCAGCCTCGGCCGAGAGACCGGCGCCGAACCGAAGGCCGAGCCATGCGGCCAAACCGAGGACCGGCCCCGCGAGCACGAGCACCACCCGCTTGCTCCGCATGCGCGGAGCCTACCACCGCCGCCGGTCGAGGCGGACGCGAGCCCGCAGCGGGCTCCCGAGCGGCGCCGCGATCGAGCAGCGAGCGCGCGACGCGCCCTCCGAGCCGTCCTCGCGCGCCCCGTCGGGAAGGCCCACGACCGTCCGAGCAGGTCGGAGACCACTCGAGACGAGCTGGAACCAGAGCCATGGTTCGTTGTCTCTCCGGCATGCCTCGTCGTGTGGCTTGCTCGCTCGTGGCGCTCGCGCTCGCGCTCGTCACGAGCTCGGTCGCCGCCACCGCCGCGGCGAGCGCAGCCTGTCTCCCCGAATCCGCGACCCGTGTCGTCAACGATTGCGCCGCGGTGAAAGGGCTCACGCTCTCCCGCGAGGCATGCCGCACCGATCTCCCCGCGCCTCGGCTCGCCAAGGCGCGGATGCGCCGCGCGGTCGTGCTCGACAGGGCAGCGCGCTGGGAGCTCGCGGCCGCGGCCTATCGGCAAGTGGCGCGCGAGCACCCAACGACCGACGACGGCCCCAAGGCGACGCTACGGTACCTCGAGATCGTCAACCTCCTGCTCACGCATCAGGCGCCGGCCTGCGTCGACGAGCTGGGCGCCACGCTGCCCCTGCTCGCCGAGCGTTACTGTCCCGCCGGCGCCGGCTGCGCCGCCATCCGCTGGATGCAAGACGAGGGCGCGCGCGCCTTCGCCAAACAGGCGAGCGCCGAGGCCAAGGTTTCCAAAGACTCCGCCAAGCGCTGGCACGCTCAGGCGGGCAAGCTGCTCCTCCTCGCCTGGAACCACACCGGGGAGCAGGCGTGCATCGACGGGCTCCCGAGCTGCGAGGGCCAGGACACGGTGCTCGGCGACGCCGCCCAGGCCTTCGCCGAGGCCGGGAGACGAGCCGACGCCCTGCGTGTGCTCCGAGCGCTCGTGAACCCCGCCTACGGCCTCGACGGCACCGAGGCAGGGCAGCGCGCGCTGTACGACATCGCGCGCCACTACGAAGCGCTCACCGCGTTCGAGACGGCGCGCTCGTGGTACGCGCGGGTCGCCGAGCGCTACCCCAAGCGACTCGAGGCCCCGGATGCGCTCGAGCGCGCGGCGCTCTTGGCGCTGCTCGGCGACGCGCCGGACGAAGGCATCGAGCACGTCAACCTCTACCTCAAGCTCTACGGTCGCACGCGTCCCCGGGAGGCCGCCAAGCTCGCCTACACGGTCGATCACATCCTCTACGATCGCGGTCTGGTGACGGCGGCCGAGAAGCACTTGCTCGCCGCCATGCCCCGCATCGACAAGGCCGGCGATCTCGAGCTCCGCGTGCGAGCTCACGCGCTCCTCGGGCGCCTGCGGCGCGAGCTCCAACGCGAAGATGCTGCCAAGGAGTACCAGCGCGTGCTGAGCGACTGGCGGAAGCACCCTCCCGAAGCGAACATCCGTGCGCTGCGACGCGAGGATCTCACCGAAGCGCAGAACGCGAGGCGCGTTGGCCATGTGCTCACCGCGGTGGGCGAGGCCCTCTTCGACGAGGCGGAAGCGGCGCGCGTCGCCGCCGAGGGGGTCGCGCCTCCTGCCGGCACCGCGACCGACGAGGCCAAGGAGACCTGGCGCCTCGCGCGCGAGCAGGCGGTCACCGCGGCGGAGGCGAAGTACCTCGAGGTGCTCCGGCTCTCGCCGTTTCCTCCGCCGACGTGGACCGTCGCTGCCGCGGCAGAGGTCGCGGGGATGTGGGCACGGTTCCACGCAGACGCCGCGCGCGCTGAGGCGAAGAAGCCTTCGCAGGCCGAGTCCGAGGCGGTCGCCACCCTCCGCGCCCGCGCCAAGCAAGCGTCCCTTCGGTGCGCAGCCCTCGGCGCCAAGCTCCAAGTCGCCGACGCCTTCACGAAGCGCTGCCACGCCTACCTCTCGCAGCACTACGCGAGCGAGCACCCGCGCATGGACGAGCTCGCACCCGCGCTCCAACGTGGCCCCGCCATCCCGAGCCCCGCGCCGCTCCCCGACCCGCGCTGACCCCAATCTCCCGCAACCTCGCGGCCGCATCGAGCGCCCTCCGTGCGGACGCGAAGGTCTCACGTGCGGCGCGGCGCGAGGCACGCGGCGCGAGGTGGGCGGCGCGAGGTGGGCGGCGCGAGGTGGACCGCGAGGTGCGTAGCAGACTCGGTGAACGCTCGCGGCGCTTGCAGATGCGTGCGCACCCCCTACACTCTCTGGGGGCGGCGAGGGATGGAGCGAATCGGCGAGTATTTCCTGAGCCAGGTCATCGGCGAGGGCGGTATGGGCTCGGTGTACCTGGGAGAAGAGCGCCTGTCGCGTCGCCGCGTGGCGGTGAAGGTGCTCAAGAAGGAGCTCGCCCAGCTCGAGCGGGTGCGGCGCCTCTTCATCAACGAGATGGAGATCCTCGCCCGCCTCGAGCACCCCAACATCGTGAGGAGCCTCGCCAGCGTGGAGCATGACGGAGAGCTCGCGATGGTGCTCGAGCTCGTCGATGGCTGCACCTTGCGCGCGCTGCTCGAGGAACGCGGCGCGCTGCCCCCTCCCGAGGCGATCGCGGTGATCGCCGCGGTCACCCAAGCCCTCGTCGCCGCCCACGGTCACAGCCCTCCCGTCATCCACCGCGATCTCAAGCCCGACAACATCATGATCGCGCAAGGCGGCACGGTGAAGGTGATGGACTTCGGGATCGCGAAGCTGCTCGAGCGCTTCGATCAGACGAACACGCGCAACGTGGGCACGCTCGCCTACATGAGCCCGGAGCAGATCGACGCGGACACGATCGATCACCGCTCGGATCTGTATGCGCTCGGGCTGGTGTTCTACGAGCTGCTCGTGGGCCAGCCGCCCTTCGATGCGCCCACCCCGCGCGAGCTCTTGAATCAGCAGTGCACCGCGCCTCCCCCTCCCCTCCCTGCGGCGGTTCGGCGCGGCCTCCCCGCCGACGTGGAGGCGCTGCTGCTCGGGCTCCTCGACAAAGACCCAAACCACAGGCCGCAGTCGGCGCGGGAGGTGCTCGAGCGTCTCGGCGACGCGGTGAGAACCTCGACGCCCCCTGCGTCGGTGCCGTCCTCGCTGTCGTCGCTCGCGCCCGCGACGCCGAAGGCCGCCGCCTCCTGGCACGCGTCCGACGCCCGCGACGCGTGGCTCCGCCGCTTCGGGCTCGAGCGCAGCACCGCCGCGGTCGCGCGGCCCATCGCGATGTCGACCGTCCCCGGTCGCCCGGCGCTCGCCGGCGCAGGCGCCACCGCCGACGCGTCCATCGCTCCAGCGCGCCCCAACGACCCCGTCGGCTGGCTCGGCCCCGAGCGGCGCGCCCGCCCACCGTCGCGCGAGCCTCACGGCGAGCTCGAGCTCACGACCCGCGCCTCGGTGCTGATCGTGGCCGGCCTCACCCTCGCCGCGGCTCTCGCGACCTACGCGCTCCGCACCCTCTAACCCACGGGCGCGTCAGATCCGCACGCCCATGATGAAGAAGACGTAGGTTCCCACCGCGATGTGGCTGAGCGCGACCCCGGCGAGGTTGGGGCGCCGCGCATACAGCCAGCCCCAAAACACGCCGGGGATGAACGCTGCCGCGGCGAAGTGAAACGACATGTGCAAGTGCGTCATCGCGAAGATGAGCGCGGCGATCCCGATCGCTTTGGTGCGACGGCCGGGCTCGGCCAGGAACATCAGGAGGCTGCTCTGCAAGGCGCTCCGCACGATCAGCTCCTGCACCACCGAGCTCAGCGCGTAGATGACGACGAACGGCACGAGGGCCGAGTCGGTGAAGCGGGCGACCACGTCGGTGTGCTCGATGAGCGGCACCCCGTTGGGGTTGCCCCGGAGCGTGAGCATCATCCACTTGAGCCCGGTGAGGATGGCCAACACCGGCGCGGTGAACAGCACCGACTCGGCCAGGGATCCGAACAGGTGCTGGTGAGAGAGGCCGAACTGGCGCAACGGGTAGCCGCTCTGCCGAATGAACCGCCAGCTGCCCGCCGCGAAGATGACCTGGATGGGGATGCTGATGTAGCTGGTGTTGGCGGGCGCGTTCTCGAGCTCTACCAGCCCGGAGAGGAAGAACGTGTAGAAGCACACGAGCACCAGGATGTTGACGAGGAAGTTCCCTACCGCCTCGCGTTGCTTCGCGGCGTTGCGCAGCTCGACGTTGCGCCCGCGCATCCGATCCGCCATCGCCGCCGCGAGGTTCTCGAGGAGCTTGTGATAGGCCCGTCGCATCGGCTTCGGACGGGGATCGAGCGTCGAGCGCGCCATCAGCCCGAAGGAGGGCCGCAGGTCGTGGAACGCGATCGAGTGGAGGGTCGCGTCGGTCCGCGCCCGCACCGTGGCCGAGCGCGGCAGCTCGTCGAAGACCGCGAGCTCCCCCACCACCTCACCGGCCGCGATCTCACCGATCACGATGGTGCGGTCCGACTCCTCGTCCCGCGCGACCACCTCGAGCACGCCGGTCTCGACCACGAACACGTCGGTCGCCGGCTCCCCCTCGTGCACGAGCACGTCCCCCGCCTTCAGCGCGAGCGACTTCACGAACGAAGACAGCTCATCGAGCTCGCCCGCCTCCATGCCTCGACAGAGCGGGGACGACCGCCAGCTGGCGTCACCACGCGTCGCGCTGTTCCGGGGTCGCTCACGCATCGGAGGGGGGCTCATGATCCACGCCCCACCGCCGACGTCCACTGGATCCATGAAGATCCGGACAGACCTCGCGCATGGACGACGCGTCACTCATCGGCGTCGCTGCCTCCTCGCGCGAGGACCAGCGCCCAGCGGCCACCTCATCAAGTCGACAAGCATCGATATTAAAAAATACTAAAGGCAGACGTGGATCTTCAGCCCCTCGGCGACCGCCAGCTACGATGTAAGACACTGTCGGCACGAGTGGCACACTTGCTGCTGAAAGAGTCTCCAGGACGAGGAGATAGGAAATCGACATGAGCAAGCTGCTGACTTCACGACGCGAGTTGATCAGGGCCTTCGGAACCCTCGCCGGCGCTGCCGCGGTGGGATGCAACGGCCAAGAGACGGCCCAGCAGGAGGACGAGTTCATCCAATGCTTCTTCAACGGCCGGGCGAAGAACGCCCTGAAGCCGCGCGGGGTGTTTGGCGACGTGGAGCACGTCGTGGTGCTCATGATGGAGAACCGCTCGTTCGACCACTACTTCGGCGCGCTGTCGATCCCCGAGGGAGCCACCGACTTCAAAGGCAACGACCTCGGCGGCGAAGGCCGCACCGACGTGCTCGGCCTGACCGGTGACGAGTTCAACCTCGATCTCGAGGGCAACCGGGTGGGCATCCATCGTCTCCGCGAGACGCTCTACGGCGACATCGCCCACGAGTACGAAGACTGCCTGCGCCAGTTCGACTTCGAAGGCACGGGGATGGGGATGATGGACGGCTTCGTGCGACGCCACGAAGAGGACATCCTCAAGCAGGGCAAAGACAGCTACTGCGCCACCTACAAGTATTTCGGCAAGAATCTCGGCTGCCCTCCGAAAGAGTTCCCGATGGGGATCTACAGCCGCGAAGAGCTGCCGGTGATGTATGCGCTCGCCGACAACTACACGCTCTGTGACAACTGGTTCTCGTCGGTGCTCGGCCCCACCTGGCCCAACCGCTTCTACCTGCACGCCGGCAGCTCGCGCGGCGAGACCGGCAACTCGCCCGTGCTCGGCATGCGCACCATCTGGGAGAAGATGCGGGAGCAGTGCTTGCGCTGCCTGAACTACTACTGCGATCTGCCCTGGGCCCACGTGGTGGGCGAGGGCGCGCTGCTCGGCGCCGAGCTCGGCGACGGGGTGGTCGGCGGCATCCTCGAGCAGTTCCACGCCAGCCAACCCGGCTTCGGCTCCTTCTACAAGACGGTGAAGGCCGGCAAGCTGCCCGCGTTCACGGTCATCGATCCGGGCTATTCGTCGGGCTACGACGACCATCCCCCGGCCGACATCGCCCTCGGCCAGGCCTTCATCAGCTACGTGTACCGCATCCTCCGCTCCAACCCGGAGACGTGGAAGAAGACGCTCTTCGTGATCACCTACGACGAGCACGGGAGCTTCTACGACCACATCGTGCCGCCCGGCGCCGATGCCCGCGACCTGAGCGGCAACCCCCTGTTCAACACCTTCGACGAGCACGCTCACATGCGCCAGCTCGGGGTGCGCGTGCCCGCCATCGTGATGGGCCCGATGGTGAAGAAGGGTCACGTCTCTCACGCCATCTACGACCACACCTCCATCGCAGCCACCGCCTACGACCGCTTCGATCTCGCCGCCAACAACGTGGGCCACATGAACGAGCGGGTCCGCCACGCGACCACCCTCGCCGACTGCATCGATCCCAACTACGATCCGGCGACCTTCGTCGACAACGCCAACATCCCGGTGCTCGAGTTCTCCGAGAAGGAGCTGATGGACTGGGTGGAGCGCCCCTTCCCCGATGGTCAGCCGGGCCTCGCCCGCATGGTGGAGTCGGGGGAGATCCCGCGCGAGCACGATCTCCGTCGCTTCCGGAAGCAGAACCTCCTCGACTTCCTCGAGACGGGCGAAGAGGTCGGCGCGTTCCGCGTGAAGCAGTGAGCCCGCGCCGCGCGGCCGCGCCGCCCGGTGGCTGAGATCCAGCCGCTCGGGTGGCGCTCTGCCGACGTCCGACCGAGACCACCGACGATCGCGCGAACGATCGACAGACGCCGGCTCGGAGCGACGTGGGGGCCCTCGCCGCCGGGCGGGGGTCGTCTCGGCGCTAGTCGCCCCGCAGGCTGTCGACGACCTCGACGATCTCGGGAGGCGTGCTCTCGGCCGAGACGATCGCGCGCACGGTGTCCGGAAGCCCGGGCCGCCGGTGATCGCTGAGGAGCACCACCGGCACGTGCTCGTTGTCGCCGAACATCGCCTCGAAGGCAGCCGCCACCGGCTCGAAGTCGGGAGCCACCGTCTCGACGTCGGCGACCACCAGCGCCGGTCGAACGCGCGAGAGGAGGACCGCGGCCACCCGCGCCTCCGCCGCCGTGACCACCGCATAGCCGGCACCCTCGAGCGCGAGCGCGAGGTCGCGTCGACGCCCCTCGTGCGCGATCACGACCAGCACGCGAACGGCGCGGCCCGAGCCGAGAGTGGCGTCGAGATACGGCACCGTGTTGCGCTTGTTGCTCGGCGCCGGATCCGTGTCGTGGACCGGATCGGTGTCGCGCACCGCGTCGACCGCCGAAGGGGGCCCGTCCTCCTCGAGACGGTGGATGGCGCTGCGGATCCGCGAGCGCACCGCGGTGCTCGACGGCGGCTGGCGCGACGAGTCGGTCGCGAGCTCCGGCAGCTCGGCTTCGGCCCGATCGCGCTCCCACGCGTGGTCGAGCGCGGGCGACATCTCCACGAGCATCGCGTCGGCAAACGCAACACCGAGCACACGCTGCGCGCGCTCGTAGAGCGGACCGGAGACGAAGAACGTGAGGTCTTCGAGCTGTGACGGGACCTCCGCGAGGCCCGCATCGCGGAGGGCTGCATGCAACACGCGGCGTTGGATCTCGAGCACCGAAATACGCTCGAGCGCGTCGACGATGAGACGCCCTGGATGCGATTGGAGTCGGGTCTCAGCCGGCGGCATGGGTGCGGTAGTATACGCGCCTGTGTGAGCATGTCACCCAGAACCGTGACCGTCGCCGCCCCCCCCGCCAGCGTCGAATCGAGCGGCGTCCCCGTGTAGCCTCGGCCGCGCATGAGCGGCCCGGCGTCGACCCCACCCGAGAGTCCGGCAGGCGCGCAGGGTGCGCGGCTCGGGGGCGCGCCCGCGGCGGCACCCCACGCGTTGGGGTCCCCCACGAAGAACCCGCTCACCGAGCTCACGTCGGGGGGCTGGAAGCGAGGCCTCCTCCGCCTCGCGGTGGGGATGGCGCTGGTGGCGGGGGTGCTGCACTTCGTGGGGGAAGACAGCTGGCGGCTCCTCGACGATCCGGCGCTGTTCGGGGCGGTGGCGGCGGGAGCCGTCGTGCATCTCGCCCAGCGCCTGATGCGCGTCGAGAAGTGGCGTCGCATGCTCACCCCCACCAGCGTCGCTCAGCGCTCGCTCCCCTTCCTCTTGCGCATCCAGCTCATCGGCATGGTCGCCAACCTGATGCTCCCCGTCTCGGAGGCGGTGAAGGTGTGGGCGGTCTCGCGAACGCGCGCCGACGTCCGCGTCGCGACGACGTCGATCGTCGTCGACATGGCGATGCACACCGCGCTCGTGGGGCTGCTCGGCGCCGGCGCCGCGCTCTTGCTCGCGTGGTGGGACATCACCGTGTGGGCGGCTGCGCTCACGATGGGCGTCGCCCCGCTCGGCGTGATGGTCGCGGCCCGACACGTGCTCGCGCGCTCGCCGAGCGGGCGGCTCGTAGACGCTCGCCCCGACGTGTGGGCGCTCGCGGCGGGCGAGACCGCCTGTCAGATCGGCCTGTACGTGATCGCCTTCACTTCGATGGGCGCGAGCGCCGAGCCGCTCCGCATCGTCGCGCTCGCGCCGGTGCTCTACATCGTCGACCTGCTCAACGTCACCCCCTCTGGCCTCGGTCTGCGCGAGGGGCTCTTCGCGGTGGTGCTCGGCGCGCTCCCCGACGCATCGGCGGAGCTCGGCGTGGCCACCGGCCTGCTCGTGTCGAGCATGCTGCTCACGGCCACGCTCGTCGGCGGTGGTCTCGCGTTGCTCTTGCCGAACCGCGCGCCCCCCACCGTCGACGACGCGCCGTCGGGCTCGGGCCCGGACGGCGCCCCCCCCCACGACGACGCCCCGCCCGCCCGCTGAAGGGCCGTCGCTCACGCCGGTGGCCACGTGGTCGGAAGATTTCCAACCAGAACGGAATCGCGAGGTAGGTATCGAGAAATACTCGGAGACACCTTCCGGTTGGGCTTGGTTGGAGGCGGCGATTGTCGATAGTCTGAGTCGATGCCTCGTGGGACCGCGGTGGGTTGGGCTTGCGTGTTGGTGGCAGGGCTCCTCGGAGGCGCGCTCCTCGGGTGCGACTTCGATCCGCACCCATTCCCCTCTGCGTCGGAGGCGGCGAGCGTGGGAGGCAACGACGCGAGCGGTGGCGGGTTCACCGAGCTCGGGGGCGGCGGCGCGGGCAACGAGGGGCAAGGGCCCTGCGGCGCCGAGACCGACGCGGGCGCGCTCATCTCGCACCGCGACTTCGCCGACGCGGGACAGGAGACCCTCGACGCCGCGCTCGTGGCTGGCGATGGCGCGGCCTGGCTCGCGCTGGGCTACGACGAGGCCATCGAGATCGACGGCAGCATGCTCGAGGTGCCCGACGCGCGCGACGTCGTGCTGCTCCGCGTCGACGGCGGCACCACCTCCGATCTGCACCGCATCCATGGGGCTGGCGATCAGCTCGTGCGCACGATGCTCTACGACGGCGCCCTGCACGTGCTCGGCTCGGTGAGCGGGAGCACGGCGAGCTTGTACGTGGACGGCGTGGAGTACCCCGGCTTTCAGCCCGGCGACGCCTTCTACCTGCGCGTGCTCGGCGACACCATCGAGCTCTATCGGCTGACGGGCGACCGCGTCGACGCCAAGGCGCTCACCGTCGATCAGCTCGGCCACGCTTGGGTGGTGGGCAACTTCGGCACCACGCTCACCCTCAGCGGCACGCCCAACGCGGGAGGCCTCGGCGGCGTCATCCAGACCGTCACCGGCACCGCACCCGAGACCAACGGCTTCTCTGCGCGCCTCGCGATCGGAGCGGAGGTGGTCTCCGCGTTCGGACCGCCCCCCGGCGAGGGCGTCGCCACCGACGAGGCGCGCATCGCGGGCGTGATCCCGTTCAACGAGGAAGGCGCGGTCATCGTCTTCGGCGACTTCAAGGGGCGCCTCGCGCTCAAGACGTCGGTGTACGAGGTGGAGGGTCCCTCGGATCTGTGGCTCGCGCGCATCGCCCCGAACGGCCTGGTCGAAGACCGTGCGCGCTACTACGCGCCCGGCGGGGCCCAGGCCTCCGCTTTCCTCCGCACCCCAGCCGGGGTGGGGATCATCGCGGGCACCTACACCGGCGATCTCGGTTTCCTCGGGCCCCCAGACGGCGAGGTGGGCATGTTCGTCTCTCGTGTGAAGCTCCGCGACCTCAAGCGCGGCGGCTCGCGTTCGTTCAGCGCCCCCACCGGTGCCCTCGAGCCCCTCTCGCTCGCGCCCTACCCGTGGGGGGAAGGGGTGATCATCACCGGCCACATCCTCGGCGCCTCCTTCCCCTTGCTCGGTGACGTCGCCGTCAACGACGACGCGTCCCCCGATGGCTTCGTGCTCGCGCTCGCGAGCGACCTCGACGATCGCTACGCGTGGCACATCGACGCGGAGGGTCCGACGAGCTTGATGAGCGTGGGCACCGCACGCTGTCAGCCGGCCGCCATCGTGGGCTCGTTCCTCTCGGGTACCGGCGTCGCGCGACGGCTCGGCAAGAGCGGCGCGCCGGTGTCGTTCACCGACGCCGACGACGTCGACAGCTTCATGCTGAGGCTCGACTACTGACCGGTCGACCCTGCTCCCTGACGCGGCGCCGAGCCATGCTCCACGTGAAGCGCCGTGCCCGGCGTCGTTGGCGCGAGGGGACGAATCGGCGATACTGTGGCCGATGGCTGCGGTGAAGGCCCCGTCGCGGGCCGGAGAGCTGCTCGTCGGGAAGTACCGTCTCGAGCGCCGCCTCGCTTCCGGTGGGATGGGCGAGGTGTACCGCGCCATGAACGTCGCCGTCGAGCGACCGGTGGCCATCAAGCTCCTCAAGCGCGAGCTCGCCGGCAACGAACAGGTGGTGAAGCGATTCCTCCGCGAGGGACGCGCCGCCAACCGCGTCGAACACCCGAACATCGCGCGGGTGTTGGACGTCGACTGTGACGACGATCAGCTCTTCATCGTCCAAGATCTCCTCGAAGGCGAAGATCTCTCGCGGCACCTCAAGCGGTCGGGCAAGCGGCTGCCGGTGGCGGAGGCGCTCGACATCCTGATCCCGGTCGCGGACGCGCTCGGCGCGGCGCACGCCGCGGGCCTCGTGCATCGCGATCTCAAGCCGGCCAACATCTTCCTCGCGCGGGTGGGCGGCCGCTTCGTCCCCAAGGTGCTCGACTTCGGGATCGCCAAGGTGATGTCGGCCGAGGCCGACGGCGACACGCCCCTCACCCAAACCGGGACATCGCTCGGTACGCCCGCCTTCATGTCGCCCGAGCAGATCACCAAGCCCAAGAGCGTCGACGCACGGGCCGACGTCTGGGCCTTGGGTGTGCTCATCTACCACGTGCTCACGGGGAAGCTCCCGTTCCACAGCGACTCGGCAGGGGGCGTGATGGTCGCGATCTGCACCGAGGCGCCGCCTGGCCTCTGCGACGAGGTCCCGTCGGCGCCGGAGCCCCTCGAAGAGGTGATGCTCGGGTGTCTGGCGCGTCACCCCGACGAGCGCTTCGCCAACGGCGCGGCCGTCGCGCGGGCGCTCGAAGGTGTACGCGAGCTGGTGAGCGAGGGGATCAGCGGCTTGCATCGGGTGCCGTCGGCGCCCTCCCACGCGGCGCCGCCCTCGTCGTCACCCCCCCGGTCCTCGCAGCCCGCCGTGTCGCGCCCGCTGCCCGAGCTCGAGATCGATCTGCCACCGAGCCAGCCGCCGAGCAGCACGTCGCGGCCCCCTTCGTCGACGCCGCTCCCGGGCTCGGGCATGCGCGCGGTCCACACGAGCCATGCCTTCGACGACGACGACAGCGACGACGCCTTCGGCGGCCTCCCCACCCGGTTGAGCGGCCCCACGCCGGTGAGCGCACCAGGCTCCCTCCCGCCTCGCGACGAGGGCACGCTGGTGCCGTCGCGTTCGTCCACTCCGTTGCCTCGGAGCTCGCACCCATCGATCACGCCGCTGCCGGCGAGCGACAGGATCTCGAGGACCCGCGCGCGGCCGGCGGCGCCGAGCCCAGCCGAACAAGCGCCCCCCACGAACGTGCGCGGGCTCGTACTCGGCGCGGCGGTGGTGGTGCCCACGACGGTGCTCGGCTGGGCCTTCCAAGGCTCGGGAGGCATCGCGAGCCTCGGAGAGCGGATCGGGGCCATGGCGCTCGCGGCGCTCGGACTCGTCGCTGGCACGGCCGCCTACGGCGCCCTTCGACTCGTCCGCGAGGAGCGGCGCCTGGCATGGTTCGCCGCGCTGGGACTGTCGGCCACCGCGCTCTTCACGCTGCTCGCGGCCGTCCCCATGCTCGAAGGCGGCGCCCCCGCCCCTTGGCTCGCGCGGCCCGGCGCGATCGCCGCCGCGGTGGGCACGTTGGGCGTCGCGGTGCTCGGCTTCGAGCGCGCTTTCGTCGCGATGTCGGCCAAGCACAAGAACGCAGCCTCCGCCCTCTGGTACGGCCTGTTCTCGCTCATCGCGGCCGGAGCGGCCGTTCGGCTGCTCTTGTGAGGCAGTGCTCGCGAATCAGAGGCGCAGACGCAGGTGGTGCAGCGCGGCCACCACGATGGCGTGGTGGATGATGCCCGCCCTCACCAGCGCGTCCACCTCGGCGAGCGGCACGAGTCTCACCGCGATCTCCTCCGAAGCGTCGAGCTCGGTGCTCGTCGTCTGCGCGGCGGGACGCACCAGCAGCGTCGAGCACCAGTTGTTCTGGATGGCAGGGTTGGGCGACACACGACCGATGAGCTCCACACGATCGCCCGAGAAGCCCGTCTCCTCGCGCAGCTCCCGGAGCCCGGCCACCTCCGGCGACTCTCCCGCGTCGACCATGCCCCCTGGGATCTCGAGCGTCACCTCGGCGAGGCCGTGGCGAAACTGCTCGATCATCACCACCTCGTCAGACGCGGTGATCGCCAGCACGTTCACCCACGCGGGGCTGTCGAGGTACACGAACTCACCTTGTTTGCCGCTCTGGCGCGACGTGCTCCGCCGACGGCGCAGCTCGAAGATGGGCGTCGCCGCCAACACCCCCGCCTCTTCCACCTCCCACGGCTCGACCGTCCACGCCGAGCGCACCTCGGACTCTGCCCGAGCGACCGAAGTGGGCTCCTCGGGTCTATCGCCGCGACTACCTGTGGTCATCGGGACACCATAATGCGCAACTGGGTCGCCGTGTGCTTTCACCTGCCTGGCCTCTGGCTGTTCTACCGCGAGCGGGCCGAGCCGGCGCTCTTGCGCACCAACGTCGTGGCGGTGGTGGCCACGCTCGCAGCGATGGGGCTCGGCGCCGCGCTCTCGCCCCCCGCCCACCGGCTCCTCGCCGCCCTGCTCCTCTTCGGCGTCGGCCACTTCGCCTGGGGCTTCTACCTCGCGCGACACCTCCGTTCGCGCGCGCGGTGACGTGGGCTCACGGGCTCGCTTCGGAGATCTCCTCGAGCTCCTGCCAGCGCGCATACACTTCCTCGAGCTCGCGCTGGAGGGCCCCCAGGCGCGCGGTGGCGGTGGCGACCGCCCCTCCCTCCTCGCGGTAGAACGCGGGATCGGCGAGCCGCTCCTCGAGCGCAGCCTGCTCCGACTCGAGCGCCTCGATGCGCGCGGGCAGGGCGTCGAGCTCTGCGCGCTCCTTGAACGAGAGCTTGCGCGGTCCTTGGGTCTTCGGCTTGGCGGCCTTGACCTTCACCTCCGCCGGCACATCGGCGGCGACCGAACCCCCGCCGCGCTGCGTCATCCAGTCTTGATACCCCCCGGCATATTCCACGAAGCGCCCCTCGCCCTCGAACGCGAGGGTGCTCGTCACCACGTTGTCGAGGAACGCGCGATCGTGGCTGACCACGAGCACCGTGCCCCGATACTGGATCAGGCGCTCTTCGAGCACCTCGAGCGTGTCGATGTCGAGATCGTTGGTGGGCTCGTCGAGCACCAAGAGGTTCGACGGCTTGAGGAAGAGGCGGGCGAGCAAGAGTCGGTTGCGCTCGCCGCCGGACAGCGCCACCACCGGCGACCGCGCGCGGTCGGCGCTGAACAAGAAGTCGCCGAGGTAGCCGATCACGTGGCGCGAGCGCCCGCCGCCGACGTCGAGCATCTCCAGCCCATCGGCGACGTTGTGCATCACCGACTGGGTGTCGTCGAGCTGCTCGCGCAGCTGATCGAAGTAGGCCACCTCGAGACGCTGTCCTCGCTTCACGGAACCGCGAGCCGGCTCGAGCTCGCCGAGCAACGTGCGGATGAGGGTGGTCTTGCCGCATCCGTTCGGCCCGATCACGCCCACTTTGTCGCCCGCGACGATCGTGGTGTCGAGCCCGGCGACCACCAGCTTGTCCCCGCGCCACACGTCGACGCCCTTCGCCTCCACCACCAGCTTGGCGGAGCGCTCCGCCTCGGCCACCTCGAGAGACGCCTTGCCCACACGGTCGCGCCGGGCTCGACGCGCTTCGCGCAGCTCCTGGAGCGCTCTCACGCGGCCCTCGTTGCGCGTACGCCGCGCCTTCACCCCCTGCCGCAGCCACGCCTCCTCTTTCGCGAGCTTCTTGTCGAGCTCGGCCTCCTGGTTCGCCTCCGCGGAGAGCGCGCGCTCGCGACGAGCCTGGTAGCGGGCGTAGTCGCCGGGGAAGCTGTAGAGCTGGCCGCGATCGAGCTCGACGATGCGCGTCGCGAGCTTGGTGAGGAGGGCGCGGTCATGGGTGACGAACACGAGCGTGGGCTCGAGCCTCACCAGCTGGTCCTCGAGCCACTGAATCGCGTCGATGTCGAGGTGGTTGGTGGGCTCGTCGAGCAGGAGCAGCTCCGGCTCCATCGCCAGCGCTCGCGCGAGCAACACCCGTCGCACCATCCCTGCCGACATCGTGCCCACCAGCGCCTCGCCATCGATGGACATCCGAGAGAGGATCGTCTCCACCATGCGACGCGCGTCGGGGCCGTCGGCGACCCCCGCCTTCACCACCTCGTACGCGCTGCCGGGGAGATCGGTGGGCACCGCCTGGGGTAGCGAACCCACGCGCAGCGCCGGCTTGCGATCGACGACGCCATCGTCGGGCAACACCCGACCGCTCAGCACCGACAGGAGCGTCGACTTGCCGGCGCCGTTTCGACCCAACAGTCCGATGCGCTCGCCCGGTTCGATGTGGAGCTCGGCGTGGTCGAGGAGGGGCTCGCTGCCGAACGCGAGCGACACCTCACGAAGACTGATCAAGGCCATGGGTGTGTCCGGGGGCCGAGATCAACCTCGGCTGACCTGCGAAAGCAAGGCCGCGAGCTCGTCCGCCACCAACCCGGGGGCCTCGAGCACCAGGTTGTGCCCCATCCCTGGCACCACGCGGTGATGGCCCCCCACCTCGGCCGCGATCCGCGTGAGCTTGTCGTCGAGCCCTCCGGTGAGCCACCATCCACGCCCGCGCAGCGCCGCGCGATGGTCGGCCATGCGGCTCAGGCCGAGCGTCTCCATCGCCCACGCCAGCCCTTCGGCGGTGTGGGCGCTGCGAAGCCCACGTTGGGCAGCGCGCTGCGCGTCGGACTGGCTCGCAAAGATCGGCAGCGCTTCCCACCGCCGAACGAAGGCGGCCATGCCCTCGCGTCGGATGCGGAGCGCCTCGTCCGCCTCCCAGCGCTTTCGCGCGCGGCGCTCGCTCGGCGAGCGGAGGCCCACGTGGGCCCCAATCAAGAGCGGATGCACCCTCGGATCGCGCGCAGCCATCGCCACCGCGAGCCGACCGCCCAGCGAGTAGCCGACCACCACCGTCGGCGCCGGCCCACGCTCCCGCACGAGCGACGCGAGCAAGAGCTCCGCGGCCCCGTCGAAGTCGACGTGCATGTCGCGAGGGGAGAGCCCGTGACCAGGCAGCACGGGGCGCTCGAGCTCGAGCGCCGAGCCCCCCCCGCGAGCCGCCACCCTCGCCGGTAAGGCGGCCAGCATCGCGTCGAACATCGCGGGAGCGCTCGCGAACCCGTGCAGCAACACGACGCGCATGGGCGGCAGCTTAGCGGAAACACGCGCGCGCGCCGTGATCGAGCGATCATGCCGCGCAGCGCGCGGGAGGCGCTGGCCGACCGGGCGCCGCTCCAAGTGCCCGGGTGTGTTGTGGCTCAGACGCTGGCACGAGCATTGCCAGGCACGCTCCACGACAACACGCTGGCGGCAGCCGCCCGCCGACCCCGACCTACCCTTGGAGAGCCCCATGGAAGACTGCACGCGATGTGGAGGTTTCGTACCCCCGAGCAACACCACCTGCCCCCACTGCGACGCTGCCCTCGCCGCGGCCCCGAAGAAGAGCCGCGTCCTCGTCGGCGCCACCAAGCTCGCGGTCGGAGCGCTCACGGCGGTGACGTTGATGGCCTGCTACGGCGGCGGTCCCCGCGACTGGGAGCCGGTCGACTGCACCGACAACGACAACGACGGTGTGTGCGCAGACGTCGACTGCGACGACACCAACCCGTCGGTCGGTGCGGACTGTCCGTCGTGTGTCGACAACGACGGCGACGGCTACTGCGCGTTCGAAGACTGCGACGACGTGGATCCGAGCCGCGCCGTCGACTGCTGCCAAGACTACGACGCCGACGGCGTGTGCGCGGCCCAGGACTGTGACGACTACGACGCGTCGACCTGGGAGTGGTGCGACGACATCTGCGCGTTCGCGGAGACGGCGGTGTTGGGCTCCACCCTCGGCGACACCCGCGATGGCCAGGAGCAGACGAGCACCTGCGGCGGCGGCACCACCGAGGTGGTGTACGAGCTCACCGTGGCCGGCACGCCGGGCGAGCTTCAGTACGTCACCGCGGCGGTAGAGGCGGAGACGGCACACTACCTCGCGGCCCGCGCCGCGTGCCTCAACGCGGGCGACATCGCCTGTGGCAACATCGAGCCGCGGATCGAGCTCCTCGCGCTTCCCGGCGATCCGCTCTGGTTCATCGTGGAGGCGGCCGACGAGATCGCGCGCGGTCCCTTCGAGCTCGTCATCGACGTGCAGCCGCTCGTATGTGGTGATGGCATCCAGGTGGGGCCGGAGGGATGCGACGACGGCAACCAGCTCCCCGGCGACGGCTGCGACGAGACCTGCCAACCCGAAGAGGGCACCTGATGGCGCGACGCGGTTGGTTCGGCGTGGTGGTGGCGGGGGCCATCTTCCCCGCCGTCCTCACCGGCTGCCCGGCCGGGGAGTGCCCGGTCGACCCCGCCGGCGCGTCCAACGAAGACTGCGAAGACAACGACGGCGACGGCTTCTGCGCCGTGTGCTGCGGCACGTGGATGCCCGACGGGACGCTGTGTCGCGCCGACTGCGACGACACCGATCCGTGGGTGTTCCCCGGCGCCCCCGAGCTCTACACCGACGGGCTCGACGCGAACTGTGACGGCCTCGACGCGCCACCTTTGGAGGTGTGTGACAACGGCATCGACGACGACGGCAACGGGGTCGCCGACTGCGCGGATCAAGCGTGCTACGCGAGCTGTCAGGTCATTCGTCAGACGGCGTGCGACGGCGCGCTCGAACTCGCCCTTGGGTCCTCCACCTTCGACTTCGAGAACACGCTCGACGCGCTGTCCACCTGCGGCGGCCGCGAGCGCGTGCTGCGCTACGCAGCCCCTTCCGCGGGCGAGCTCGCGGTCACCCTCGTCGGAGCCACCCACTACGTCTCCACCATCGCCGGCTGCGACCAAGCCCCGCTGTGCAGCAGCGTGGCTCACGGCACCACCAGCACCTTCGTGCTCAATCCAGGTACGACGTTCCTCGTGGTGGAGGACGGCGGCTCCGGCGCGGGCTTCGGCCTCAACGTCGCCTTCACGCCCTGGGTGTGCGGCGACGGCATCCTGGCGGGCGCCGAGCAGTGCGACGACGGCAACCTGGAGCTCGGCGACGGCTGCGATCCGAGCTGCTTCATCGAGTCGCTCTACGGCGCCTGTCTCGCCGCGCCGGAGCTCCCGTCGGGCACGAGCCGCGTCCCGAGCGCGACCACCAACCTGGTCGACGGCTCGTGCGGGATGTTCGGCGAACCCGAGCACTTCTGGAGCTTCTCGCCGCCGTCGAACGGCACCCTCCACGTCGCGCTCGAGAGCGCCGGTGGAGCGGCCCTCTACGTGCGCGACACCTGCACCACCGTGCCCCTCGATCTCGGCTGCGCGGTCACCGACGCGGCCTCCCCCGCGCTGCTCCACGTGCCCGCGGTGCTTGGGACGCCCCTCTACGTCTTCGCCGATGGTGCCTCCCTCTTCGACGGCACCGCGGAGCTCACCGTGTTGTTCACACCCCACTGACCCGCACCATCGGTGCGCGCTATGCTCGGTCGGTGCGGCTTTGGAAGCTCAGCCTGTGCGCCGTGCTCGGCTGCGGCGCCACCGCGTCGCCCGGCGGCGGTGATCCCACCATCATCGCCCACGACGATCCAACGCCGGGAGACGCCGCGCCCGAAGAGGCCCTCCAGCCATCGACCGATCCCGCGGTGACGTGCCTACGGGTCGCCGATCGCCTCGCCGTCTGCACCGTCGACCGCGCCGCGCTGGTGCTCGGCGACCTCCCCAAAGAAGAACAGGCAGAGGCGCAGGCCGCGCTCGCCGACGCAGCCGCCGGCATCGATGTGCTGCGCGACCAGTGCCGCGCGCCCCTCACCGAGGACGCGGCGAGCTTCGTCCAAGACATGGGCAAGTGCCTCGGTCTCGAGTGCGCGGCCTTGCGCGAGTGCGTGGGCCGCGCTCCCTGACAGAGGGCCGCGCTCCCTAACTCAGGGCCGTGCGCCGGCCGCGAACAGGCGCCGGGTCGCCTCGATGCTCGCGACGAGCTCGGCCGCTTCTGGCCCCGGCGGGAGCGTCGCCCCTACCTCGACCAGGCGCTCGACCGACCACCCCGCGTGCGGGTTCTGACGCAACACCTCCGCGAGCCCGGCCGCGGCCACCGCCATGCGAAACGCCGGGGTCGCCGCCTCGAACGAGGACGGGATGCGGGCCGGCTCGAGCTGGACCTCCGACTCGGCGGCGAGCTCGCTCCCCTCGGGAGCCTTGTGACGCAAGCGCACCGACAGCCAACTCTTGGGCGCCAGCGACGCGAGCGTGACCGGGTGCGGCACCACGTCGTAGAGCGCGGTGACGCTGTGGCCGGCCCCGATCTCGCCACCGTCGACGTGATCCTCGCGAAAGTCGACGTCGGCCACCGCGCGGTTCTCGTAGCCGATGAGACGGTACGACTTCACGAAGCGCGGCTCGAACTCCACCTGCACTTTGACGTCGCGCGCCACCACCTCGAGGAGCCCCTCGGCCCGCTCCACGAACACGCGCCGCGCCTGGGCGATGGAGTCGACGTAGCTGTAGTTGCCGTCGCCCGCGTCGGCCAGCTGCTCCATCAGCGCGTCGCGGTAGTTGCCGGTACCGAACCCCACCGTCGAGAGGGTGATCCCCTGCTTGCGGGCGCGGTCGATGCGCGTCAGAAGCTCCGCTTGGCTCGTCGCGCCGACGTTGGCGTCACCGTCGGAGAGGATGATCACCCGGTTGACGTCACCCGGCACCAAGGTCTTCTCCGCGAGCGAATAGGCGAGCTCGATCCCGCTCTCCATCGCCGTCGCCCCTTCGGCTCCGAGACCATCGATGGCCGCCACGATCTTCGCCTTGTCGCTTCCGGGCGTGGGCGGCAGCACCATGGCCACCGAGCCGGCATAGGTGCAGAGCGCCACCGTGTCGTCCGGCCGCAGGTTGTGGGTGAGCAGGCGCAAGCTCTCCTTGGCCAGCGCGAGCTTGTCGGGCGCGATCATCGAGCCGCTGGTGTCGACCAGGTACACGAGGTGCGCCCGCCGCCGGTCGGCCCGCGCGAGACGCTTGGCCTGCACCGCGACACGCACCACGAGGTGCCCTGCCTCGAACGGCGAAGGCGCCGCGTCGACATGGGTCACGAAGGGATGGGGGGCGTCGCGCGCGGGCTCCTCGTAGCCGTAGTCGAAATAGTTCACCAGCTCCTCGGCGCGCACCATGTCGAGCGAAGGGAGCTCCCCGCGCTCGAGCGCGCGACGCACGAGGCTGTAGGATCCGGTGTCGACGTCGACGGCGAAGGTCGACAGCGGATCGTCGGCGGGGTCCACCGGAGGGTGGGGGCCGGGCTGCGCGTGGGCCGAGCCCTCGGGGTGGGGCGCGGCGTCGCGACGGGCCGAGACGGGGGCCGCGCTCGCCGTGGAGCGGAGCACGCCGATCATCCCGAACTCGATGGGCTCGGCGAGCGTGCCCTCCCCCGGCCCGCTCACCCCGAACCGCCGGGTGCGCGCTCCACCCTCTGCCTCCTCCTGCTCCTCTTCTCTCACCCTCTCGAGCTCCGCGCGCTCCTCGTCGCGCTCGGCGGCGCGCATCAGATACAGGGAGGCGAGCTCGAGCCGCTCGTCCTCGCGCATCGCCTCGCGCACCTCGGGAGGCGGAGCCTCGGCTCGAGAGAACGCGAGGAGCGCCGCCGCTGCGCAGGCCACCGCGAGCGAGCTGGCCATCGCGCGCCGGAGCTCCGTCACCCACGACCGCGGCATCACCGCGAGCGACCCGCGCTCGTGGGTGATCCCCACCGTCAGCGTGCCGCGTGCGAGCTGCGCCGCGAAGCCCTCCTCGAGCTCCAGACACTCGCCCGCGTCGCGGAGAGCCGCGAGGGTGATCGGCTCCTCGCCGTGGCCCATCACGAGCGGGCTGTGGTCGTCGAGCTCTCCCCACAGGTACAGCCGCGCCGTCCCATCGCGACGCACCTCGACGAGCACCCGTCCCTCGAGGGAGAACGTGGTCCCCGGCTCGACGCGCCGGTACGACAACACGTCTTCGCCCCAGTACACGCCCACGTGGGTCACGCGCTCGGGGGCGCCGCGGACGCCGCGCGTCTGTGGTGGTCTCTTGTTCACTGCCGGCCTCACGCCTCGTAACGACGAGAGCAACGACATGCAGCGGCGGGTGGAAGTTCCCGGCCGGGGTGAGACCAAGGGCGAGGCCCAGGGCCTCGCGCCCCGGCCCCCCGTCGACTTGGCCAATGCGCGCGACTCTAGTATGCCACTGTCCGGCAGCACACGTGTACGCCACTCAGGTCAGAACCCACAGGGGCCACCGATGAAGCCGGGGAGGGTGGTGGGCTCCGCCAAGCTCGAACGGCCGCTCGAAGAGGGCGGGATGGGGGCGGTGTGGGTAGGTCAGCACGTGGCGTCACGCGTCCCGGTGGCCGTGAAGTTCATGCTCGACGAGGTGGCGCGCGACGAGCCCACCGCGCGCGAGCGTTTCGAGCGCGAGGCGCGGGTGCTGGCCCTCATCGATCACGATCACGTGTGCAAGCTCTTCGAGCGGGGGACGCTCCCCGACGGCACCCCGTTCATCGTGATGGAGCTGTTGAGTGGTGAGAGCCTGGTCGAGCGCCTCGAGCGCATCGGCAAGCCGCTGTCGCTCGATCAGGTGACCGAGCTGGTCACCCAAACCTGCGACGCCCTCGACCACATTCACTCGCGAGGCGTGGTCCATCGCGATCTCAAGGGCGAAAACACGTTCCTCATCGGCAAGTCCGACAACGTCTTGGTGAAGATCATCGACTTCGGACTCGCCACCACCCCCGAGCGGACCACCGCGTCCAAGCGCGAGGGGGCTGGCGGCGTCCCGAGCTGGGGCCGCAAGCTCACCAAGCCCGGTGAAGCGCTCGGGTCCCCCGAGTACATGAGCCCGGAGCAGATCTTGAGCTCGGGCGACGTGGACGAGCACGCGGATCTGTGGGCGGTGGGCGTGCTCGCCTACGTGAGCCTGACCTTGCAGTTTCCCTTCCAGAGCGAGAACCTGCCCCAGCTGTTGCAAGCGATCATGTCGGCCACCTACACGCCACCGAGCGAGGTGGATCCGAAGATCCCTGCCGCCCTCGATCCGTGGTTCGCGAAGGCCTTCGATCTGAAGAAGGGGGCGCGCTTCGCCTCCGCGAGCGAGATGGCCAGCGCCTGGCGTCGTGCGGTAGCGTCGACGAAACGCAGGGCCACCGCCACCCAAGCGAGCCTGGTCACGGTGACCCCGAAGACCGGGCAGCGCGCTCAGACCAAGCTCTGGCTGAGCCTCGGTGTGGTGCTGGCGTTGATCGCAGCCGGCGTGTTCGCCATCTATCGGCTCTTGTGAGCCGCCGCGGACGGCGCCGTCTCGAGGCTCAGGGGCCCTCGCTCGACCCTGGGGCGGGAGCCGGGTTCGGCGGGCTCGGCCCCGGCGGCGCCTGACAGGTGGCCAGCGACTGGTTGAGGCGCACCACCTCTTGCTCGCACGCGTTGTGCGCGCGCTCCTTGTCGTCACGCTCCTTCTCGAGCGCCGCGCGGGTGGTGTCCCACTGGGCGCGCTGCTTCTTGTGGTCTTCGAGGAGTGTGTCGCGCTCGGTCTCGCACACCTCGGTCGCGGTCTTGGCTTCGTCGGTGCACGTGCGCAGCTTGGCGCCGGCGGCCGCGAGCAGGTGGTTCGCCTGGTTCTTCTGCGACTCGAGCTCCCCCACCGCCGCCTCGTGGGTGCGGGCATCGGCGGTGCGACCGTCGGCGCACTTGCGCAGCGACAGCTGGCTGAGCTGGTACTCCGCGCTGCAGGTGTCGAGCTTGTCGAAGGAGCGCTCTCCCTCGGCACGCGCCGCCTCGAGCGCGCCGGCGAGGCGGAGTGTCTCGCGCTTGGAGACCCAGTAGGTGACTCCGGCGCCCACCACCACCAAGCTGCCGATGAGGGCGAAGCTCACCCGCTGCAGCGCGGTCTTCTGGCGCCGGATGCGACGCCGCTGTTCGTCCTCCTCGGAGCGCTCCTTCTCGAGGAGCACGTCGAGCTCGCCGGCCATCTCGCCGGCGGTGGAGCGTTCCGCTGGATCCGGGTGGAGCCAGCGCTCGAGGGCCGCCGTCACGAGCTCGCGCGGTCGTCCCACGAGCTCGGGGAGCGTCCCCGCTGCCAGCGGCTCGTGCGCGCGCTGCTGGATGGCCTGCGAGATGTCGAACGGCGTCTTGGCGCCGGCGCCGGGATAGGCGTCCTCGCCGACGAGCGCGAACAGGAGGGTGCTCGCGAGACAATACACGTCCATCTTCTCGCTCAGGCTCGCGGGCTCGCCGATCCCGCCGAGCGCCTCGAGCTGCTCCGGTGCCCCGAAGAGCGCGGTGCCAGCCACGAAGTCTGCTCCCGACTCCACCGCAACCCCGAGATCGAGCAACACCGGATGCACCTGCGACGCGAAGCGCGCGAGGTAGATGTTCTCCGGCTTGATGTCTTGGTGGCGCAGACCGCTCGCGTGCAGCGCCTCCACCCCGCGCGCGATCGGGACGAAGATCTCGTGGGCCTCGCGCAGGCCGAGCGTGCTCCGCGAGAGCCGCTCCATCAGCGTCTCCCCCTCGTAGAGCGGCATCGTCAGCCACACGTAGGTGTCCGTCATGCCGTGGTCCTTGAGCTCGACGATGTTGGGGTGGCTGGCGGCGGCGAGCATCACCAGCTCTCGGTTCACGTCGCGCTCCCCGTACACGTCGCGGTTGATGAGCTTGAGGGCGACCCGGTGCTCGGGCACGTCGGTTCGCTCGGCGACGAACACCGAGCCGAACATCCCCTCCCCGAGTTTGTTCACCAGCCGGTATTGGCCCACGATGTCGCCGGTGCCGGGCAACGTCGGCGCCTCGTGCTCGACGCGCGCGCCCCGGGCGAGCGTGGCCTGGTAGGAGGCGGCCGAGATCGTGTCCGCGAGCGCCTCGGTGGCGAGGCGGCGAACGACGGTCGCCTTGAGCTTGACGCGCACCGGCACGTGGCAGTGGTAGCCCTCGCCGGTGTCGGTCGCAATGTTGCCTGCACCTTGACGTTGACCGGGTCGCGGACCAGGTTTCCCGTCATGGCGGGGTTCGGGCGTGCGAGTTTCGTGGTCGCTCTGGGCCTCACCGGAGGCTTGGGGTGTGGGCCGTGGTACACGAGCATCCCTACCTACTGGGATCCCGTCGACTGGTCGGGGCCCGACCGCGCTCGCTGGCCCGACGCGCGGCCCCCCGCGAAGGTGGCCAGGCCAGCGCCGTCGGAGGAGTACGAAGTCCCGGAGGACACACCCGAGGAGTGCAAGGCGGTGTACGTGGTGAGCGCGCAGAACCGCCTCTACGCCTACAAGCCGCAAGACGACGTCTTCGAGCAGCGCGGCGTGTTGCAGTGCCCCGACACCTACGGCGCCACCCCCTTCTCGATGGCGGTGTCGCGCGAAGGCTTCGCCTACGTCGTGTTCCAGAACGGGCGCCTCTTCCGCGTGGACACCCGCGACGCCTCGTGTGAGGCCACCCCGTTTCAGCCCAACCAGGCGCCAGGGTTCCGTCGCTTCGGCATGGGCTTCGCGCCTACCGCGAGCGGTGGCGAGAAGATGTACGTGGCCGAGATAAGCTTCTACGCGCCGTCGAAGGGCCTCGCGACGATCGATCCCAACACCTACGAGCTCTCGTACATCGCCCCCTTCTCGATGAACCCCGGCGTGGCTCTCGAGCTCACGTCGACCGGGCCCGGTCCGCTCTTCGGCTACTTCCTGAACGAGCCCGGCCCCGGTGGAACCCTCGTCAAGATCGACACCAAGACCGGCAAGATCCTGGAGGCGACGCTCCTCGACGTTGGCTCGGGCGCGTCATCGCTCGCGGTGTCGTGGTTCAACGGCTACTTCTTCATCTTCACGTCGGCCGCCCGGGGCACGCGGGTGAGCCGCTTCGATCCGAAGACGAAGGAGACGAAGGTGGTGAGCACCATCAACCAGACGATCGTGGGCGCGGGCGTCTCCACCTGTGCGCCCGATCGCGGTTGAGCGTCGCCGGACGACCCATGGAGGTCCACCGCTGGCAGCCGCCGCTGGCAGCCGACCGACGGTCAGGCGACGACGGGCAGTCGCGACGGTCAGCCGCACTCCAACGAGCAGCCGCTGTAGAGGCAGTCGTCGAGATCGAAGTAGAGCGACGCGCCGGTGGGGTAGCTCTCCAGACAGGCATCGAAGCAGAGATCGTCGGTGCAGCTCTGGGCGCAGCCGAGGAAGTCGAGGCAGTCGAACGAGGCGTCACACGCCTGAAGCTGGCTGCAACAGGCCGACTCGGCGCAACCACCACAGACCGGATCGGTGAACTCGAGCGTGGCGGTGGGACAGCTGCCGCCGCCGGTCGTCGAGCTGGTCGTCGCCGCGCTCGTCGAGCCCACCGCGCTGCTCGTGCTGCTGCTCGTGGTGCCGCTCGCAGACGTCGTGTCTCCCGAGGAGGAGGCCCCGCCGCTGCCCGCCCCACCGGAACCGGAGGTGGAGGTGCTTGTGTTGGAGCCGTCGTCCTCGACGCCGCCGTCGTCGTCGTCGGAGGAGGAGCCCCCGCGGCCCGGAAGGGCACACGCGGCGAGGAGCGAAGCCGCGGCCAAGGCAGCGAAAGTACTTGAGCGAAGTGAGCGGAAGAGCATGACGATGGGTCATACGGCGGCGGCTCGACGTTCTTCCCGAAAAGCTCGCGGCCCCTCGCGCCGGAGCCTCATCGGGGCCGGTCGCGGAGGTGGCTGGCGATGCGATCCGCCATCGCCATGATCGTCACCTGCGGGTTCACGCCGAGACTCGAGGGCACCACGCTGCCGTCGGCGAGGTAGAGGTTGTCCACTCCGAACACGCGGCCCGACGCGTCGACCACGCCCTGCTCGCGCGACGCGGCCATCCGGCAGCTGCCGAGCGGGTGCTGGGAGGAGCACTCGAGCTTGCCGGCGGGGACGCGCTCGAGATCGAGCCGGCGAAACGCGTCGGCATCCACCCCGTGCTGCCCGAGGATGGGCGGGAACACCTCCTTGGCGCCGGCCTCGAAGAACGTCTCGGCCATCACGCGGATGAGCTTCGGGATGGTGGCGCGGTCGCGCTTGGCCATTCGGTAGGTGACGAGGGGCTCTCGGCCGAGCCCGCGGCGCACCACCCCCCCCGCCTCGTCGTGGATCATCCCGCCGAAGACGCACATGTTGGGGATGTCGCGGGCGCGGCGCATGAGGCTGGGGCCGAAGCCGTGCATGGTGGCCGCGATCACGCCGGCCGGAATGAACAGGCTCACGAGGGTGATCCCGTCCTCCTCGAAGTGATCGGTGTAGGCGCTCTGGAGCGCGCCGCGGTAGCCGTGCACCGGCTCCTCGAAGCGGGCGAACATCCGAAACCCGGGATGGAGCGTCATGTTGCGCCCCACCTGGGCGTGGCGCTCTCCGCCGATGCCGCTCCGCAAGAGGAGCAGCGGCGTGTGGTAGCTGCCCGCGGCCACCACCACCCGTTTGGCGCGCACCTCGAGCTTGTCCCCGTCGTCACCGCGCCACAGCCGTCCCTTGCCGTTCTGCACTCTGCCCCGAACGCCGATCGCCTTCCCGCCTTCGAGCACCACCTCGTCCACCCGGCAGTCGGACCAGATCTCGGCGCCGGCGCGCGCGGCGCGCGGCAGGTACGCGATGTCGACGCTGAGCTTCGCTCCCTCCGGGCAGCCGAAATTGCAGCGCGAGCAGCCCTTGCAGCCCTTGGTGTTCCTTCGCAAAGGCTTGAGCGGATAACCGCGGGCGGTCGCGCCTCGGTCGAACAACTCGGTGGAGCGCGAGCGCATCGCAACCGGCACCTCCTCCACGTGCACCGCCTCCTCCACCGCCGAGAAGTGACGATCCATGAGCGACGGCGACAGCTCGGCGAGGCCGCGCTCGCGCACCCACGCGTCGAGGATTCGATCCGGCGTGCGGAAGCACACCCCGCCGGTGAGCATCGAGGAGCCGCCGATGCAGCGCCCCATGGTCACGTTGATGGTGGGCGTGTCGCCCACCCCGAGCGCCACCGTCATGCCGCCGTCGCGCCACACGCTGCGCATGTGCTCGCTGGGTCGCATGTGACGATAACGCTCGAGCGGCACGTGGGGCCCCTCCTCGAGCACGATCACCCGCTGGCCGGCCTCGGCGAGCAACGTGGCCACCACCGCCCCGCCGGCCCCCGAGCCCACCACCACCACGTCGGCGTCGAGCCGGAGCTCGCCGCGGTGGTCCCTTCCGCTCAGCACGCCGCTCATCGCTCCGCTCCGGCGCACCCGGCGTCGATGCCGATCTCGGCGCGCGCCCTCTCGTCTTCGTAGTAGAGGAGGCAGAGAACGGCCTTCAGCGCCAAGAGCGGGAGCCCGGCCGGCGTCTTCTCCAGCGCCTCGAGGGCACGGCACCGCTCCTCTACCGCGAGGCGGGACAGCGGCGGGCGCTTCCCGATGCTGAGCGGCGCCAGCCAGGTGGCCACCACGAGGGCGCCGCCCACGATCAGCTCGGCGCGCGGGCCCGCCTGCTCGAGGAAGTCGACGAAGTCGTCGCTCACCCAGTCGAGACGCGAGGCCGGCACCGGCCTCCCCTCTTCGAGGAACATCGCTTCGGCGACCACGCGCGCGCGCTGCTTTCGGGAAGCCATGGTGGCTACCATCCCGCCGACGACGCCTGGGGGCAACACGGGTATGCTCGGGTAGGTGCGGTCGGCGCTCTCGCTCGCAAAGCTCGCGCGCCCGCGAGGAGCAGCGTGGGTGCTGTGCTTGCCCGCGTTGGGCTACGGCTACGCGCACTGGGAGCACGCGCTCGCGCTCTCGGCCGAGCGCGCGATGGCAACGGTCGTGCTCGCCTGGGCGTGTTTGCACCTGGGCACGATGTGGCTCAACGCTGCCCTCGACCGCGACGCCGGACCGGTGTTGTACGGCACCCCAACCGCGGTCCCGAAGGGGACGAGCCTCGCCGGATACGTCGCCCTCGGAGCGGCCGTCGCCCTCGGCGCGGCGGGCGGGGTACAACCGGTGGCCGTGGCCTGCGCGGCGCTCTCGGTGGCCTACTCGCACCCTGCCCTGGCGCTGAAAGGCCACCCGCTCGCGGGCCCCGCGATCAACGTGGTCGGCTACGGCGTCTTGTCGCCGCTGGCGGGGTTTTGGGTCGTGGGCGCCGCTCCCACGCTGCGCTCGGCGGTGATGCTCGCGATCTTCGCCACGTTCATCGCGTGCTTCTTCTTCGTGGCGCAAGTGTTCCAACGCGACGAGGACCGAGCGCGAGGCTACCGCACGCTCGTGGCGACCCACGGACCGCGCGTCGTGCTCCACACCGTGCGCGCCACGTGGCGCATCGGCGCGCTGGCCGTCGCCGTCCTCGCTGTCGCGGGCTGGCTCCCCAACCTGTGCACGCTCGCTCTCGTCCCCGCGCTCGTGGTCGATCGGTGGCTCACCCACGCCTCACGAGCGGAGAGCACCACCGAGGCAGACGTGCGCCACATGACCGGGCGTGCCCTGGCCTACGGCGTCGTGCTGTTGGCGCTGGCCTACGCCGACTATCGCCACACCCGCGCGAGCGGTGGTCTCGCGGCGGGCGCTACCCCACGCACCGCGCTCTGGCAGCGTTGACGCCCCTCGCCCGGCCTCCCCGGCCACACCACCTTCACCGACCTCCGCTCTCGGGGGCGTGGGGCGAGGAGACCTCGACGACGATGATGCCGATGTTGTCTTTGCCCCCGAGGTAGTTCGCGTTGTCGATCAGGATCTCGACGGCGTGGACGACGCTGTGACACGCGGTCACGACGTCGAGGATGGACGCCTCGGAGAGCATCTTGGTGAGCCCATCCGTGCACAAGATGTAGCGATCTCCGATCTCGGGCACGTCGACGAGCAGATCCACCTCCACCGTCGGCTCCACCCCCACCGCGCGGCTCAGCTGCGCGCCGAGCGGCCCCACCACGCCCATGAGGTTGGCGATGGTGTGGTCCTCGGTGAGCTGAACGATCTCTCCACCACGAATGCGATAGCAGCGTGAGTCGCCGACGTGGGCCACGTACACGCGCTGGCGCTCGAGCGAGAAGCGGGCCGCGGTGACGGTGGTGCCCATCCCGTCGAGGGACTCGACCTCGGCCTCTTCGAAGATCCGCAGGTTCGCCATCTCCACCGCCCGCGCGAGCTCGTCGCCGAGCCTTGGCCACAAGAGGTTGGCGTCGCCCGCGAAGCTGTCCTCACGGATCGCCTGCTCCACGACCTCCACCGCGAGGCCAGAGGCGATCTCGCCTGCGACGTGCCCCCCCATACCGTCGGCGACCACGAACACCTGTCGATCCGGCAACAACAGGACAGCGTCCTGGTTCACCTTGCGGCGCCGACCGCGATCGGTGGCGCCGTAGCCCGCCAGCGCGATCTTGGGTGCCCCATCGATCGGCTCGTCCTCGAGCAGCTCCTCCACCAGGAGGAGATCCAGCTCCTCTTCGTCGGTCACCTCGATGTCGGGCCGGTCGTCGACGAGCGCGGGCCCACGCTTGCGATAGCCCTCCCGCAGCGCCTTCACCGCCTCGGGCATCGCTCCCACGATAGTCACTTCCTCCTCGTCGTCGTCCTCGTCGTCGAAGAGATCGTGCAGCTCGTCGGTATCGTACGACGGTGAGAGCTCCCCGGCGGGCAGCGTGCGTCGGAGGGTGTCGTCGCCCGCGGGCATGAAGGGCAAGGGTGGCGGACGCGAGCGACGAAGCGGCTGGGAGACGGGCGACGGCAAAGACGACGGCGACGGCAAAGACGACGGCGACGGCAAGGACGACGGCGACGGCAAGGACGACGTCGTTCGAGGGCGCGGCACCCTTGGCACCGGCTGCGACGCCGCGGGCGGCCACGTGTCGCGCCGACGGCTGTGGACGTCGGGGCTCGAGGGGCGCGACGACGACGGCGCCACGACCCCTCGCTCCGACACGGGCACCCGCTCGTCATCGAGCGGCGCGGCGTCGTCGGCGGAAGGAGGAAGGCGCCTAGCCATCGTCTGAGTCCCACGATAACCGAGGGCCAACGCGCAAGCTACCGTCAGCGCGCGAACACGACGCGCGCGAGGTCGCTGACCGGCAGGGCACCGCCGAGACCGAGACCCAACGCGCGGCCGCAAGCTCCGTGGCGGTGCCGGCGAGATCTATCTTGACGACTCACCCCTCGAAGACGACTAGTCTAGGGGTGAGCCATGTGGGTCAAGACGGCAGCGATACGACCCGTTCCCGCCTACGCGCAGATCCCGGGGGACGTGCTCGACGAGGTGGAGACCTGGCTCGGAGGCGCCGATGACGAGGAGCTCGACGTCGACGAAGACGCGAGCGAGCACCGCCTGAACGACGTCTTCGAGCGCTTCGAGCGCGAGCAGCCGGTCCTCGCTCGGCGGATCGGCAACCGTCTCGCCCGCACGTCCGACGAGGTGGCCCTCGCCCTCGGCTACTTTCTCTGTCTGTCGGTGTGGCTGGCGTTCGACCGCCACTTCGGGGAGCGCGTCGGCCTCGTCGGCGACACCGCGCTCGACAGCGTGGACGAAGCCCTCCACCTCGACGAGGAGCTCCGCGGCTCCGACCCCTCCGAAGCTCTCGACTCCGACGACGTGGTGGGCATGGAGCAGCCCTACGTCATCGCCTATATCTCCGAGCACGTCGAGGCCGCCCTCGAGGTGCACGCCGCCGAGGTCGACGTGGACGCGGTGCACGCCACCTATCGCCTGGTGCTCGTGGAGCTGCTCGCGCTGAGCTACGCGGTGGCTCCCCCCGCAGGGAACGTCGTGAACAACGATGAGATCTTCGCCTGAGCGCGGCGATCGTCAACGGATGCGCAGCATGCGGATGGCGCTCTGCTGCACCCAGCCCTCGCTCGAGCCGTAACGCACGAAGACGAGCGGTCCCTTCCGCTCTCCCACCTCGATCCGCGCCGCCTCGGGGATGGCCTCGCCGCCGAGCGCCTTGCCCCCCTCGTCGGTGAAGTGGGCCTCCCGCACCACCACCACCGCGCTCTCGGTGGTGAGGCGGAGCTCACGCGCCGCCAAGTAGAGCGGCACGAACGCCAGCACGAGCGCCGCGCTCGCGGGGAGGAGCAGCGTGCCGGCGAGGTGCAGCGGCCCCTCTCGCCGCTGCCGCAGAACCATGCCCAAGGCGAGCAGCGCGGCGCTCACGATCGCCGCGTAGCCCCAGCTCCGCTCTGACGCGAGGCCCACCACGATGCGATCGAGGGTGGGCCTCGCGAGCAACGAGTCTTCCCCCTGCCGCGAGCGACGCCTGGCCACCTCGCCGTGTACACGGCGGAGCGCCTCGCGCGCGCTCTCGTCGCCGGGGCGCATGGTGCTCGCCTCCTCGAAGGCCGCGGCCGCGCGCCCGAGGTCACCTGGCTTCTCGTCGCCGTTCCTCACCCGCATGAGGTAGGCGAGCCCCCGGTTGTAGCTCGCGTCGGGATGGCTCGGGGCGCGATCCGCGAAGGCCTCGAGCCGATCGATCGCCTCCTGGTAGCGACCTTGGCGCAACGCCTCGGTGCCCACCTCGAAGAGCTCCACGGTGGGCTCCTCGCCGGCGTGGCTCGCGGTCGCGACGGCGCTCGCGAGGAGCACCGACAGCGCCATCGCCACCACCCGAGCGCTGTGCCCCGCGCCGCTCATCCCAGACTCGACAGCTCCTTCACGACGGCCTCGGCCCGGCCGTGGACCTCTGCCGCGGTGCGTTCGTCGCTCACCGGCTCGAACCGCACGGTCGAGCAGGCGTCGAGCAGACCTACCACGTCATCGGTCAACGCTTCGCCCACCTCGACGCGCAGCTTCTCCACGAGCTCGCTCCTCAGCATGCCGCGCGAGCGGAGCCCGGTGGCCGCCTGCACCGCGAGGTGGAGCGCGCGCTCCGCGTGAGCCGCCGCGTCCTTCGCGTCGCTCGCCTTCTTCATCGCCTCGAGCGCCCTCGCCGCGAGCACCGCGGGGTCATCCTTCTTCGCCTCTCGCCGACGGCGCAGCCGCCGCGCGACACCAAGGGCCAAGCTCGACAGGCCCACGCCGAGCGGTGGCACCAGCACCCACGTCCAGAGCGTCTGCGGAGCGAGGCCACCGTCGAGCGTGGGCTCGAACGCCTCGAGCGTTGGTCGCGCCTCGGCGAGCCCTGCGAAGGGGTCCTCGGCCGCGTCGTCGGTGGCGAGGGGCGTGGGGGCCGCGTCGCCGCTCGCTCGCGGACGCACTGCGATCGCGCCGAGCTCCACGGTGGCCACCTCGTAGGCGCCCTTGTCCGGATCCCAATAGGGGAGCTCCAGGTTGCCGAGCTCGAGCTCCCCCGCCTCGTGGACGCGCACCGCATACTCGAAGATGCGCCAGCCCCCCACGTTCCCGTGCACCATCGCCTCGCCGTCTTGGATGTTTGGCTTCAGCCACTCCACACCGAGGCGGGCCGGCAGGCGCAGCTCGCTCGGCAACGAGCCCACGCCGGTCACCTCCACCGAGACGCTCACGGTGTCGCCGGCTTGCGTCTGACGAGGAGAGACGTCGGCCTTCATCTTGAAGCGCCCCACCGTGCCGAGGTTGTAGCCGAGGGGCCGCTTGTCCTTCGGTGGCTCCGTCACCTGGATCACCACATCGTTGGAGGTGCGGGGCAGGAGCACGCGGCGACCCCCGCGCACCACCTCCACCTTGGCGCTGAACGAGCCCGTGCTGAGCTCACCGGCACGCACCGGGAAGATGGCCACCTCCCCGAGCTTGATGGCGCCGTAGCGGCGGCCCCCCACCTGGGTCTCCATCGGGCTTCGCCGCACGCTCTCCGGCAGCACGATCACGTGGCGGGTGAACGCGGCGAGCGGGGGCTCCTTCTGATCTTCGAGGCCCTCCACCCGCACCTTGAAGTAGAGCCACGTGCTCAGCGTCACCTGCTCTCCCACCACCGCCTGCGTTTTGTCGGCGTGCAGGTAGAGGAAGGCGCTGTCGTCGAGCTCTCGAGGCAGCGAAACGTCCCGCGCGGTGTCCAGGCGCTTCCGTGGTCGCTTGTACTGGAAGAACGGGTCGTCGAGGTTGAACGGGTCGCGGGGCGCGAAGAAGCTCTGCAGGCCGCCCTGGCCGGGCCCGCGTTGAGCGCCGGCGTTCCCGCCCCCCGGGGGGCCCTTCCCCCGCTCCACCACCTCGAGCGTGAGCTTGCCCTTGGCCGTCACCCGCGTGTCGCCCACCATCACGCTCGGCGACTCGAGCTCGAACTTGCCAAGCTTCCCCGGCACCAACACCCAGCGCGCGGTGAAGTTGAGCCGCACCGAGCGTTGGATCGTGATCTTCGAGGTGTGCGTGTTCACGCGCGACGCGGTGAAGTCGGGAGGCACGGTCAAGCTCGGCTTCTGAGGATCGATGTCCTCGTCGAGCGAGACGGACAGCGTGAGCGTCACCGGCTCCCCCACCTCGGTGACCGCGCTCGACAGACCGTGCTCGGCGGACACGTTGACCGCGCCCGCGACGCGGGCGAGCCCGAGCACACAGAGCGAGGCGAGCAGCGCGAGCGCGACGCGCAGCCCGAGGCGCGCGGCGCGCCCCCCCAGCCAGTGGCGAGGCGCCCGCATCACTTGTCCTCCAGCACGCGGCGGCGGCGCTGCCCGCGCATCCGCTTCGCCTCTTCTTGCTGATAGGTGGGCGCGTCCTCCAGCCGCTCGAGGATCGAACGCATGCGCGACCCGTCTTGCTCCGGCTCGCCCGCCTCGGCGATGCTGCCTTGTTGCGGCTCGTCGTCGGTGTCCCCCTCGTTGGGCTCCGCGTCGCTCGGCTCGGGCTGCTCGGCGCGCTGCTCGTCGTCGCCGCCCCCGGCGTCGGGCTCCGCGTCCTTCGGATCGGTCCCCGCGTCTTGCTCGTCGTCGCCGTTCTGCGGCTCGGGTGGGCTGTCGGGATCCTGCCCGCCGCCATCGCCCTGATCCCCCTCGTCGCCCCCGTCCGGCTCCGCGTCGGGCTCGGCGTCCGGCGCCCCCGCGTCCTGCTCCATCTGGCGCCGGAGGGCGATGGCGCGGTTCCAGGCCGCGTCGCGCCCGAGCGGATCGCCGTCGGCGTCCTCGCCGATCCCCGGCACGAGCTGGAGCGCGAGGTCGTAGTGCTCCACCGCCTTCTCGTACTCGCGCCGCAAGAACTCCAGGTTGCCGGCGAGGTAGTGGGCGCGCGCGCGGAGCTCACCGGGGATGCTCGCGTCACCTGCGATCACCTTCACCACGTCGAGCGCGCAGTCGATGTGGCTCGTGCGACGCTCGTCGATCTCCGGCGGCTCTTGCGCAGCGTCGGACAGCTTCTCCTCGTCGCCGAAGCGCGCCCCGTACTGCTCGGCGAGGTGAAACAGCACCAACCCCAGATCGAAGGTCCCGTCCGCCTTCTTCCGGGCCGAGGGGGGCACCACCAGCTCTCCATCCTTGCAGGCGTCGGTGCCGAGGTAGGCCTCGAGCAGCGCCGCCGCCCCCGAATAGTCGCCCGCGTCCATCAAGCGGATCGCCTCGTCCACCTCCGGCGCGTTGCGCATCAGCGGCTCGCTCGGATCCCAGCCGCCACAGCCGCTGCCTAGCCACACCACCGCTCCCGCGAGCGAGGCGAGCACGAGCGTGACCCACACCCAAGGTCGCAAGAGCCGCTCACGCCACCCGCGACGAAGCCGGCGCCGCTGCCGCTTGGGCTGGGCTCCTTCGGCCCCGTGCTCGCGCGCTCGGTCAGCCCGCACGGCGCACCTCCAGCGCGCCGCCGGGACGTGGCCCGAGCGGCGCGCGCTCATCGCCCTGTGTGCCCTCCTTGCCGCGCCGAGCGAGGCGGTGCCCGTGGGAGGGCGGGAGGCGAGGCACGAGGTGGCGCCGCGGCGCCTCGGGGATGAAGCTCTCCAGCAACAACAACAAGAGCGCCAGCGCCAAAGGATAGAAGTAGATGTCGGCGAAGACGTGCTCCACGCGCTCCGAGAGCTCTCCCTGCATCTGCCCCTTGAGCTTCTCGGTGAGCTCGGTGATGCCGGTGCTCCCCCGCTCGGCCCGGATGAGCACCCCGTCGGGCGCGGCGCCGGCGATCTCTTCGAGCTGCTTCTCCCCGGTCGCGGTGAGCGCGGTGGTGAGCGGCTTGCCGCGCGCGTCCGTGCGCCAACCGACCACGCGGCCGTCGTCGCTCATCTCGGGGATGGGCTCCGCCGTGGTGCGACCGATCTGCACCACGTGAATCGTCGTGCCGTCCTCGGCGATGTTCTGCGCCACCTTCACCGGGTTGCCTTCGAGGTCCTCGCCGTCGGTGATGAGCACGATCACCCGCTTGTGCGTGCGTGCCTTGGGATCGCGGTCGAGCAAGAGGCGCGCAGCGGAGAGCGCGCGACCGATGGCGGTGCCGCCCACCGGCATGTCGTTGGGTGTAATGCTGCGGAGAAACTGTCCGATCGCCGCGCCGTCCGCGCTGAGGGGAAACGACATCGGCTCGCCCGCGAACGCCACCGCTCCGAACCGCGCCCCGCGCAACGCCGTCACCAGGCCGTCCACTTCGAGCTGCGCCCGCTTGATGCGGTTGGGGGCGACGTCTTGCGCGTACATGCTCTTGGAGAAGTCGAGCACCACCACCACGTCGAGGTTGGTGGCAGGGATGAGGCGGGTGCCCTTGCCATACTGGGGCCGCGCCGCCGCGAAGAAGGCCGCGAGCACCGCCGCCACGAGGAGCACGCCCTTGAAGCCCCGCCGCTTGGCCGCGTCGAAGGTGCGCAGGCTGCGCACTCGCTCCTCGGCGCCGAACGTCCTCAGCGCCTTGGTCGCCCGAAGCCCTCCGAGCACGAGCGTCAAGCCGACCAGGCTCGCGATCACCGCCCCGATGGGCAAGAACATCCACGCCGCGAGCTTCACGGAAACCTCCTCAAGAGGAGGCTCCGCAGCACCGCCTCGAGGCCGAGGAGCACCACGCCGGGAAACAGGAGAAAGGGGAACAAGTCTTCCCGGTGGGCGACGTTGGCCTCGAACTGCGTCTTCTCCAGCTGATCGAGGATGCTGTGCATACTGTCGCGCAAGCCACGGGCGTCGGTGGCGATGAAGGTCTCCCCGCCGGTCTTGTGCGCCATCTTCTTCAGGAGCTCGGGGTTCGTCGGAAACTTCTCCTTGGTGTAGATCGGCACGCCACGACGCGTCTCTTGCAACACGTCGGCGAAGTCGCCGTCGCCGATCTGGATCGTGTAGAGCTTGCAGCCCACCGCGTTGGCGAGCTCGATGGCGTAGTCGGGCGAGATCTCACCCCAGTTGTTGTCACCGTCGGTGAGGAGGATCACCACCTTGGAGGTCGCGTCGCTCTTGCGCATCCGGGCCACCGCGGTGCCGACCGCGTCGCCGATCGCGGTCTTGTTGCCGCCGATGGTCGAGGTGTCGAGGCGCGCGACGAGCTTCCCGAGCAGCTGATAGTCGAGCGTCGGTGGCGACAGGATGTAGGCCTCTTCGGCGAAGACCACCGCCCCGATGCGATCGGTCTGCCGACGTTGGATAAAGTCCTGCACGACCAACTTGGCGGTGTCGAGGCGCGTCACCCGGCCCGTGCTCGGGAGCTCGAAGCCTTGGGGGAGATCGCGAACGTTGGCGTCGAGGATCGCGCGCATCGACTTGGAGAGATCGATCACGATCATGATCTCGATGCCGCTCTCCCGCGAGGTCTCGTCGCTCAAGGCCACCACCGGTCCGGCGAGCGCGGAGATGAAGAGCGCCACCGCCACCGCCCGCAGCACCCCGGGGAGATCGCGCACCCGCACCCTCCACCCCCGAGGTGCTCGCTCGAGCGGCAACGTCGTGCCGAGCCGCAGCCGCGGGCGACGGCGGTCCTGACCGAAGGTGCCCCACCACCACAAGCCGGGGACGATGGGCAACGCCAGGAGCACCCACCAAAAATGCCAGCCAACGCCGAACCAGCGCGTTCCGCGCGCGAGCCACGGATAGACCAGGGCGAGCACGAGCACCAGCAAGGTGAGGCTCGACAGACCGAGCACCCGCAAGAGCGTGCGCGTCCGCTGCGTCCGCCGCGGTGGCTCATGGGTGCGGGCCCTTGGCAAGGGCACGCGCCGGAGCGTCGAGGGCGCGCGGTCTTTGTGCGCGAGCTTGTCGCTGCCCTTCTTCTTCCGCTTCTTCTTGGCGCCGCCGGACGGAGCCGCTCGATCACGCGACGTGCTCACGCGGCCCTCCTCGACTTGCCCGCCTTCTTCTTGTGCTTCTTCTTCGGCTCGCGGTCTCCCTTCTCGGTGCGCGGCGTCGTCGCGTGCACGATCAACTCCGCCCGCTCGATCGCCTGCACGCAGTCTTCGCGCGTGGGCATCACCTCGGCATACTTCAGGAAGTCACTGTCCAAAAGGAACCGGTGAATCCGATCCGGGTCCTCGAGCGGCGGATACACCCGCGAGAGCGCGTCGCGGATCTCGTGGCTGGTCGACTCCAGCCCATCGAAGCCGTAACGCTCGCCCAAATAGAAGCGCGTGATGTGATCGACCCGATCGAAGTACTCGTTGAACTTCTCGTCCTCGAGCCAGCCTGAGCGCCTCACCTCGTCGAGCTGTTGGGTGGCGGTGATCCACGGCGGGATCTTCGGCTTGGGCACCTCCGGCTTGGGACGCCGCAGCCACCACACCGCGAGCGCGGAGAGCGCGATGAAGAGCGGCAACAGAAACCCCGCCGTCCGCAGCGTGCCTACGAGCGACTCCCACACCTCGCGTTGTGGCCGCGGCGGAGGGTTTGGGTGCACCTCGGGATCCACGACGTTGACGATCGGGTCGTCCACGGTAACAACGAACGGCTTGGTGCAGAGCGTCATCACCTGGCCGTTCGCGCGGGCCACCGCGATCGGGATCGCCGGCAAGCGCAAGGCGTTGGTGCCCGGGTGGGACGGCAGCGGCACGAACGGAATTCGGGCCCGACTCGTCACCGTCGTCGCCTCTGCCCGCTCCTTCTCCGACGCGGTCTCCACCACCGTCTTGGTGCCGCCCTTGGGGTCGGGCAGAAACCAGCGCTCCTCCTCCAACACGGTGAGCGCGTCGGCCCCGCCGGTGAGGGCGAAGCCCTCCGGCAAGAGCTGCTCGCCCGCGCCGTGCACCACGTCGACCACGAGCCACACCGTGTGGCCGGCGAGCCCACGCTCCGGCTCGAGCCGCGAGGTGAGCGAAGGGCGAACCACGCCGTCTGGCACGTTCTCTCGGCACGAGACGAGCACCTTGGCCGCCGAGCCGGCGGGGCGAGGGGTCGCGGCGGGCGCGGGGGGAGGCGCGGGCGCTCCGGACGGAGACGCCGGAGAAGCGGCGCTCGCGGCCGACGGCGCGGCGGAGCCCTCGGGCGCGGGCGCCGCGCTCGCGGCGGGGGTCGCCGTGTCCGCGTCGTCCGGGTCCAGACCTTGGGCCCAAGCCCCCGAGTAACCCAAAGCCCACCCGAGAGCGAGCGCGGAGAGGGGCAGGAGAGCCGTCGCGAGGCGCCTCATCGGCCCATCCTCCGCGCCCGTTTGGCGAACAGGTCGCGAATCGGTCTCACGAAGTCGCCGTCGGTGCGCACCACCACCCGATCGAGGGCGAGCTTTCGAAAGAGCTTCTCGCGCTCGTTTCGCAGCTCCTTCATCGAGGCCGCATAGTGCTCACGCACCCTGCGACTCGAGGTGTCGACGATCACCTCCTCGCCCGTCTCGAAGTCCTCGAACACCACGATGCCCACGTCGGGGAGCTCTTCGTCGCGCGGATCCACCAGCATGACGGGGATGAGGTCGTGTTTGGCAGCGGCGAGGCCGAGCGCTCGCTCGTAGCCCTCGGCGAAAAAGTCGCTGATCAAGAAGGCCACGCTCTTGCGCTTGCACACCTTCACCAGCGTCTGCAGCGCGAGCTCGAGGTTGGTGCCGGTGTACTCCGGAGCGAAGCCCATGATCTCGCGAATGACGCGCATCACGTGCTTCTCGCCCTTCTTGGGCGGAACCAGCCGCTCGATCACGTCCGTCGCGATGACCAAGCCCACGTTGTCGTTGTTCTGGATCGCGCTGAAGGCGCACAAGGCCGCGACCTCGGCCGCGAGCTGGGCCTTCGGCGCGCGCACCGTGCCCCACTGCTCGCTCGCCGACAGATCGACGACCAACATCACCGTCATCTCGCGCTCTTCGACGAACACCTTCACGAAGGCGTCGTCCATGCGCGCGCTCACGTTCCAGTCGATGAAGCGAACGTCGTCTCCCGGCACGTAGGCGCGAACCTCTCGGAAGCTGAGGCCCTGGCCCTTGAACACCGAGTGGTAGTTGCCGGCGAGCTGCTCGTCGGCGAGCCGCCGAGTGCGGATCTCGATCGTCCGCAGCTGACGCAACAGCTCCTTGGACAACATCGCGCTACCCGAGGCACCTCATGGCACCTCGACCACCTCGAACACGCGGCGCACCACGTCTTCGCTGGTCACCTCTTCCGCCTCCGCTTCGTAGGTGAGCACGACGCGATGGCGCAGCACGTCGGGGCCGATGGCCTTGATGTCCTCCGGCGTCACGTAGCCCCGATGCTTCAAGAACGCGTGGGCCCGCCCGGCGAGCGCGAGCGCGATCGACGCGCGTGGGCTCGCCCCATACTCGATGAGCCCGCCGAGCTCCTTGAGCCCGCGCTGCCGCGGCTCCCGCGTGGCGAAGACCACGTCGACGATGTACTGCTTCACCCGGTCGTCGATGTACACGTCGCGCGCCGCTCGTCCCGCGTTGGCGAGCTGCTCGAGATCGATCTGGGGCTTGGCCTCCGCCTCCACCGCCGAGGTCGCCCGCTCGATGATCTCGCGCTCCTCCTCGCGCGTGGGATACCCTACGCGCACCATCATCATGAAGCGGTCCACCTGCGCCTCCGGGAGGCGATAGGTGCCCTCCTGCTCGATCGGGTTCTGGGTGGCCATGACGATGAACGGCCGCGGCAACGGGTGGGTGGTGTCGCCGATGGTCACCTGGCGCTCTTGCATCGCCTCGAGCAGCGCGCTCTGCACCTTCGCCGGCGCCCGGTTGATCTCGTCGGCGAGCACCAGGTTGGCAAAGATGGGGCCGAGTCGATTGGTGAACTCGCCCTTCTGGTGGTTGTAGATCACGGTGCCGATCAGATCCCCAGGCAACAGATCCGGCGTGAACTGGATGCGTGCAAACTTGGCGTTGATCACGTCGCAGAGGCTCTTGACGGTGAGGGTCTTGGCCAAGCCCGGGACCCCCTCGAGCAACACGTGGCCGCCGCTGAGCAGCCCGATCAGGATGCGCTCGATCATGTAGGTTTGCCCCACGATGACCTTGCCGACCTCGGAGATGAGGTCGTCCACGAAAGCGCTTTCCTTGGCGACGAGATCGTTGAGTGCGCGAACGTCCTGCATTTTCGTAATGTTAGACAATGCCTCGAGGCGAAGCCGGAACTGCCCGTCCGTCGCCGACCCACCGAGGTGGGGGACCGCTTCTAACAAGACTGACGGCCCGACGACAACTGAGCACCGCGGTTTATTCCGCGCCCTGGCCCTCACACCCGATCGAGGAGGCGCCCGAGGCGGCGGCCACGGAGCGTTACCCGAGCGCTCAACCGCACGTCGACCGCGCGGCCCTCGCCCGCGATGCGCTTGAGCTCGGTGCCGAGCACGCGCAGGCGGTCGTAAGCCGCCACGTCGAACGAAGCCTGACGCGCGCGGCGGTCGCGCCCGGCTCCTGGCGGCTCGGGGGGCTCGGCGTCTACCGGCACGAGCGCCCGCTCGACCACCTCGGCCCGCTCGAGCACCAGCACCCGCCGCGCGAGCCGGTCGCTCGACAACCAGGAGACGCTCGCTTCGCTCAGCAGTGTGAGCCACCGCGCCCGTCGCACGAGCTGCCCCGCGTGCAGCACCACCCGCTCGAGGTGGCGCGCCACCCGCTCCGGATCCCACACCCGCTCCGCTTCGCCGGCCGTGTCCCCCTCGTCGAGCGTGCCCGCACGCGAGAGCGCGAGCAGGCGCTTGCTCGCGCTCATCAACGCGGCGTGGCTGAACCGCTCCACCCCATGACGCGCGGCGAACAGCGAGAGCCCGGTCAAGAACTCCGGCTCCCCCGGACCGAAGGCGGGCGGCACCGCCGTCGCCCGCGCGAGGCGCCACCGATCCGGCGCGCGGCCCTCCACCACGAGCTCACGAAGGGCCGCGAAGGGCGCGAGGGCCCAACGCGACGGGAGCGGCCCGAGCCGGAATCGATCGTCGGGGCGGGGCGCCGCGTCGGAGAGATCCGTAGCGGAGAACCAGGCCTCCCGCGTCTCCCCCGAGAGCTGCACGTTGTACGGCGGCCGTTCCCGCTTGATCGCGTCGGTCTCGAGCAGGGCCGCCTCGAGCGCAGTCTCGGTGACGGTCACCGAGACATCGCGCACCTGCGTGAGCATCTCCATCGTCCGCTCGGTGTGCCCGCGACGCTTGGTGAAATAGCTGTTCACGCGCTTCTTCAGCGAGGTCGCTTTGCCCACGTAGAGCACGTCGCCGTTGTGGCGCAGCATGCGATACACCCCGGGAGCGTCGGGGAGGGCGAGCCGCCGTGCGCGGGGGAGGGGCAGCGTGCGCGCCTTGCGCGACACCGGCGGCGTCTCCGAGAGCCACACGGTGAGCTCGCTCCACGTGCTCACGCCCACGGCGGCGAGCGCGAGCACGAGGTGGCGCCACACGAAGGCGGTGGCGGCGACGTGCCCCGCCGAGCGGCGCAGCTCCGTCTTGCCGAGACCGAAGTAGCCGGCGAGCGGACGCAGGCCCTGACGCGGGAGGTCGAGCAGGCGCTTGGCGATCTCGTGGGTGCACATGAGCTCGAGCACACCGACGTGACCGCCCGCGAGCGTCGTCTTCAGGTGCTCGAGCCAGACGCGCTCGAAGCTCGCGTAGTGGATGACGACGGGCGTCCTCCCTTCGACCAGCGGCGGCACCTGCGCGGCAGCGGCGAGGAGCTCGAGGTAGGCGTGCTCCACCGGCACCGCAGTGGTGAGGTGCTCGTGGCGGATGCCGGTCACCCGCGTCACCGCCGGTGGGATCCGGGTGCCGTCGGGGAGCGCCGTGAGGTGCGCGGTGACCCGGGGAGGGGCGCTGTCGCTCGCGCGCGCTCGACACCACCCGAGCTCGAGCAGGACGCCGTGCGCCGGCGTCTGGCCGGTGCTCTGGCAGTCCACCACGAGCACCTCGAGATCTGCCAGCGCCAGCGTCATGCGCCCCTCACGAGCGGGACCCCAGGTGAACGGGCAACTCAGCGCGCATCTTCGTAGTCCGAGCGTAGCCCATGGTCTCCACACGCGAGCGCCAAACTGCCCTCGAGCGGCGCGGGTCGACGACCGAAGCGCGACGGCCCGAGGCGCGCCGCTCGGAACCCGGACGCGGGCGCTCGTGACGAGCGTCGAAGGCTGCGTGTTTCGGATTGATGGCGCTCGTGGCGAGCTGCGAGCGCGGTGTTTCGGAGGGAGGTCCAGCCCCGAGTCGGCGTAGGCTCTCGCCATGAATACGCTCGCGCCGTCGCGCCCCCCCCTCGCGTCTGCCCTCTTCCTCGCGACCACAGCGCTCTGTGTCGTGCTCGGCGCCAGCTGTGACACCCCGGAGAGCGCGCCATCTGGGATCGACGACGTCGCGCCGGCCCCGATGGAGCGGAGCCCCGAGTTCATGCTCGACAGCGACCTGGCCACGGTGTGTGACGGCAAGGCGGCGCCGAAGGGTGTGGCCGCCTACGCAAAGACGGCGGGCAAGGCGAGCCCGCTGCTCGTGTTCATGCGCGAGGCGACGACAGAAGCGTTCAAGGCCACGTCGACCACCACCTTCGAACCATGGCGCGCCGAGAAGGCGATGGAGACCCAGCTCGTGGCCTGCGTCACCGTGAAGAGCGCGACGAAGGCGCGCGAGTGCAAGTTCGACAAGGAGCAGCCCGTGCGCTGGGTCGATCAGTACGACACGACCTTCGAGATCGCGGTTCGAGAGGCGAGCACCGGGAAGGAGCTCGCGAAGCAAGAGGTGTCGCTGAAGGCACCGTCGCGGTGCCCCACGCTGTTCTTCTTCAAGAACGATCGCGAGAAAGACTATGCCGAGTTCGAGCCGACGCTCCTCGGCATGATGGGAGAGCTCCAGCCTGCCGACGCCCCGAAGCCCAAGATCCGCCCCGCGGATCTGGTGGGCGCGTGCGGGGACAAAGCCGTGCTCGGAGCCACCCCCTACGCCAAGCAGCCAGGGGCGGTCAGCCACCTCGCGGTGTTTCATCGCGAGGGCGCAGACGGCGGCTGGGTGGAGGGCGCCCACCCCGGCCAGAGCTTCAAGAAGCACGACTGGTGGAGCAGCGACGCGGCGAAGTATCAGCTGGTGGCCTGCATCACGACCACCCGCGGCAAGAAGGTGAAAGACTGCGAGTTCGACGGGGGCAGCCAGGTCGCGCTCGTCGACGCAAGCTACACCATCACCTTGCACGAGGCGACGACGGGCAACAAACTCGACGAGAAGCGCTTCGAGGGGAGATCGCAGACACGGTGCCCGTTCATCTGGAACTTCGTGGAGGGCCAGGAGAACGTCTTCCTCGCCGATCCGGGCGACGCCGCACAGAGCTGGCTGGCCTCCTTCGCGGAGCCCAAGTGAGCGGACGCGTCTGCACCGAGCGCGCGCCCAATCGGCGTAGGGAGGCACGAATCCGGCACAGCGGTCACTTTGACAGGCGCCTTATCCGTGGTTTCCTAAACTCCTATGCGTAGATTGGCTTTGTTGGTCGGGCTCGTGACAGCGAGCGCCATGGTCTCCACCGCGTGCGTCGAGAAGATCGACACCGATCCTCCCGGCACGGGCGCCGGCGGAGGCACTGGCGGCTCCGGCGGAGGCACCGGGGGCGGAGCCACCTACGAGGGCCTCTTCGGCAGCGGCGAGCGCCTGAGCGCGGTGTACATCGACGGTGGCGATGGCGCCGAGCGCTTCTCGCACTTCCAAGACACCACGCTCGAGCAGGCGTGCGACTTCGCGGAGCTCGCCGACGGCTCCGTCGCCTGTCTTCCCACGCACACGGTCACCCTCGCCTACGCAGACGCGGGCTGCAGCGAGCCGGTGCTCGTGCTCGGCGCCTGTGACGCAGCCCCTCCGGCCCACGTGTCGGTGGTGGTGGACGAGCCCTGCCGTCTCGAGCACACGACCCGCCGTGACGCCTACACCGTGGGCGCGGTGGCGACCCTCGCCGAGGTGTACATCGACAACGGCAGCGGCTGCGTCGCCGACACGACCTTCGACGATCAGACGATGACGGTGCACGGGCTCGCCGCCGCCGACCAAGGCGTGTTCGCCCCCGCCACCGTGAGCTCGGTGGCGATCGACAACGGTCTCGGTCGGCGGGTCGCCGCGTCGAGCGACGGGGCCTACCGCGTGCTCGGCGCGTACAACGTGGCCCGTGACGAAGCGTGCAGCGCTCGGGCCGCGGGTGACGCCACCGTGTGTTTGAGCTCGCACCTCGCCACCGGGTTGAACCACTCCACCTCGGCCAGCTGCGCCACCGACGACGTGGCCTTCGCCAGCACCGACGCGAGCTGCGGAGAGCCCCAGGCCGTGGTGAAGTACAGCTACCCCGGCGACGACCTGTGTCAGGCGCCGGCCATCACCATCCACGCGGTGGGCGACGCCCTCGACGCCGCCGACGTCTACTCCGACGCGAGCGGCTCGTGCACGGCGGTCGGCGACTCGGGCATGCGCTACTTCGAGATCGGCGGCCAGGCCGCGCCCGGCGTGCTGCCCGAGCTCGTCTGGGCCGAGGCAGGGAGCGGTCGCCTCACCCTCCAGCGCGTCGCGTCCCCCGATGGCGCGCTCCTCGGAACCGCCGGCACCTTCTACGACACCGAGCGCGACGAGAGCTGCTCGGCGAGCGCCACCGGAAACGGCACCCGCTGCTTGCCTCCCATGATGATGGTCACCGACGCGGGCACCGGCTACTTCGCCGACGACCAGTGCACCGAGCAGGTCATCCTCCACACCCCCGGGACCTGCAGCACCGCGCCGCCCACCTACCTGGGCGTGCTCAGCGCTCCCGTCGACAGCTGCGCAGCCTCGAGCGTCGACGCGGTGTACGGCGTCGGCGCCGAGCACGCGGGCCCCGTGTACCAGCTGGTGGGCGACGCCTGCATGGAGGGCACCTTCGAGGGCGCCGACTTCTTCGCGCTGGGCACCGCCGTGTCCCTCGACACGTTCGCGCCACTCGAAGAGTCGACCCTCGGCGACTGAAGGTCCGACCGACATGGCCTCGCGGGGCCCCTCGAGGCGAGGCTCGGCAGAGCGGGCCGCGTGGGCTCGGTCGCCGCCTCGATGCTGTCCGCATCGGCGTGGCCGCCATCGGCCAGGAGCACCTCGGGCAGCTTCCCCGAGCGTTGTTGGATCTGCTCGAGCATGGGTCGCACGGAGCCGTAGTCACTTGCCCTTCGGCGCCGTCTTTCGCGCGGCTCCGGGTGGCTCCGGGCGGGTGGCCCGGGCCCTCGCCGGCTTGCCTTCGCTCGATGGCGCCCTCGCCTCCGGTGAGCTCCCCACCGCGTTGCGCTTGGGGCCCCAACACCCAAGCGCAATGCGAGCGCATGTCTTCTCGATCAGCGCGTGAGGCGCCGAGGGCGGCCGGTCTCAGCGCGCGATCACGAACAGCACAGCCAAGAAGAACAACGCCAAAGTGGCCAAAAGGCGCACCGTCGTGGCCGACTTTCGTGGTCGTGACGCCGGGATGCGAAACACGACGAGCTGGTCACCACGCTCGCTCAGATCGGGAGCACGGTAGCCGACGCCGTCGCTCGGCAGGGGAACCGCCGCAGCGTGGGGGCGAGGCGGACCGTAGCCGCGGAGCCGCACGTTGTCGCCGTCACGGGTACCGGCCGGCACCGTCACCGAGCGTCGGCCGGTGAGCGTGTCCACCTCCACCTCGCCGCCGCTGGCTGCGAGCGAGGGCTCGAGCGCCACCTCGCAGCGGAGGTCGTCCCCCACCACCCGAAGCGTCGGGTGAGGCTCGATCGACACCCTGATCAACGCCTCCGCCTTTCCCGCCGCCGACGGATCGCCGACTTCGGGCAGACGCAACACCGTCCCATCGCGGGTGCCGGGTGGGATCTCGAGCTCCACCGTCTCCTCCGAGCGGACGCCTCCCCGGCCCTGACAGGCCTTGCAAGGACGCAAGACGATGATCCCGCGTCCTTCACAGCCGGGGCAGGTCGTGAGCACGTGAACCATCCCGTCGTCGTTCACCACCCGCCCGCGACCGTCACAGCGCTGGCACGGTGGGCACGTTACGCCCGGCTCATGCCCTGCGTCACCGCACGCCTCGCAGCGGTACGTGCGCGCCACCCGCACCTCTCGGCGACAGCCGGCGCACGCGTCTTGAAGCGACAGCGTCGCCTGGTTGGCCGTGGCCCCGAAGAAGTCGGCGAACAGATCCCCGAAGACGTTCAAGAGGTCGGGAGGGAGGGAGCTCACGGCCCCATGCTACGTTCGGTGGGCCGCCACCTTCCTTGGCGCGAGCGACATCGGGCCGGCGCGAGCGTGCTGGGGCGCTGCTCTCGTCGCGATCGTGGGCGCGAGCTCGGCGCCCCGAGCGCGCGACCTCTTGGCGCCTGGGCCCAGGCATGGAATAAGGCCGCGTGGGCGCTAGCTTGACGTGGGAGACGACGACCTTTCGTCGCCTTGAGTGCATCGCCGAAAACCCCAGTGACGCGCTGATCGCGGTCGACGAGCGACTGCGCAGGATGCGGCGCGCAGGCTGGCAGATCCCCGACGACGCGTCGGTGGATCTTCGCCCTTCGGGACACGGTTGGGCGGCGCGCCTCGTGTTGCCCGAGAGCCATCGCGACGGTGACGCGTGGTCGCTGCAGCGCCGCATCGTTCAGCGCAGCGCACGCCCGGTGTCCGGCATCGATCTGCGACCGCACGTGGCGATCGAGATCGCGCGCGAGGCGTGACCCGCGAGGCGTGACCCGCGAGGCGTGACCCGCGAGGCATGGGCCCGCGAGGCGTGGGCGCGCGAGGCGTGACCCGCGAGGCGTCGGCGCGCGAGGCGTGGGCGCGCGAGACGTGGGCGCGCGAGGCGTGGGCGCGCGAGTGGGCGCGCGAGGCGTGGGCGCGCGAGGCGTGGGCGCGCGAGGCGTGGGCGCGCGAGCCGTGAGCGGCGGCCATGGTGCCCCACATGTTCCGACGATGTCGCCCGATCGGGGCGATCGGCGCACGGCCCCCCCGAGATCGTGTCGCCAAGCCATTATTGCTTCGTCCTCGGCAAAAGCCCCGCCCTATGATGTGGCGTTTACGCCGAGAAGAACAACATGAAGCCCGCTCTCCAACTCTGTGCTCGCCTCGCGACTGCGGTCGCCGTGGTGTCGGTGACCACGTTCGCCTTTGCCGCCAGCTTCCCGTCGGACGGCGACTGGGTGCCCCTCACCACCGCTGGCACCGCGATCGGCGACGCCCCCGCAGACGGCAGCGGCAACGGCCGTGAGATCGTGGGCACGGCGACCGATCCGGCCGCCTACGTGTGGTCGGACGGGGTCGACTTCTGTTGGCGACTCCGCCTCGACACCTCGCCGCTCCAGGCCGACGACAACCTCCGCCCTTACGGCTGGGGCCTGCTCTGGGACACCGACGGCGTCTGTGACGACTACGAGTTCTCCCTCCTCGGCAACGGCATCACCGAGCACATCGAGTTTGCGGCCAACGACGTGGGCCGCACCGGCAACGCGGATCCACGCGACCTCGCCGACACCCTCCTCAACAATCCTCCCGACGGAACGCCCCACGACTGGACGGAGGGCGGCAATATTCGTGTGATCCCTGCCGACACCTCGATCAACGGGACGCAGGACTACTTCATCGAATTCTGCATCGACGTCGCCACCCTCACCACGGCCGGGATCGACTTCGACGCGCCCATCGTGTTCTACGCTGGCACCTCGTCGAACGCGCGCTCGATCACGGTGGATCTCGCCAACAAGAACGGCTCCCCGGGCGCGGGCGACCTCTGCACCGCGGGGAGCGACCCGATCGTCCTCGACGACGTCCTCGACTTCGACGGAGACGGCGTCGTCAACAACGACGACAGCGATCCGAACGATCCGTTCGTGTGCCGCGACGACGACGGCGACGGCTGCGACGACTGCTCGAGCGGCGCCTACGACCCCGACGACGACGGCCCCGACGACGACAGCGACGGGATCTGCGACTCCGCCGACCTCTGCACGGGAGATGACACCACGGGCGACACCGACGGCGATGGCACCTGCAACGACCAGGACGACGACGACGACAACGACGGCGATCCCGACATCACCGATCCTGCCCCTCTCGATCCGCAGGTGTGCACCGACAGCGAGCCCGACGGCTGCAACGACTGCGCAGCGAACCCCAGCAGCGCCGCGACCGCGCCGCCGTGGCCCGCGTTCACGCCGGATCCGTTCGACGATGGGCCCGACTTCGACAACGACGGGATCTGCGACACCACAGACGTCTGCGTGGGCGACGACGCCTCTGGCGACACCGACGGCGACGGCACCTGCAACGACCAGGACGACGACGACGACAACGACGGCGATCCGGACGCCACCGACCCCGCCCCCCTCGACCCGCAGCTCTGCACCGACAGCGAGCCCGACGGCTGCAACGACTGCGCCCTGAACCCCACCAGCACCGCCACCGCGACGCCGTGGCCCACCTTCACGCCGGATCCGTTCGCCGACGGCGCCGACACCGACGGGGACGGGCTCTGCGACCTCGGCGACAGCTGCTTCGGCGACAACGGCTCGGGCGACACCGACGGCGACGGCACCTGCAACGACCAGGACACCGACGACGACAACGACGGCGATCCCGACACGACGGACCCCGCCCCCCTCGACCCGCAGGTTTGCAGCGACAGCGAGCCCGACGGCTGCAACGACTGCGCCCTGAACCCCACCAGCACCGCC
>CAYOAL010000007.1:0-72744 GCA_964401935.1 uncultured Polyangiaceae bacterium | reverse complement strand
ACCGCGACGCCGTGGCCCGGCTTTACGCCCAACCCGGCCGCCGACGGGCCCGACGCCGACGGCGACGGGATCTGCGACGGCGGCGACCTGTGCAGCGGCGACGACGCCTCTGGCGACACCGACGGCGACGGCACCTGCAACGATCAGGACACCGACGACGACAACGACGGCGATCCCGACGCGACGGATCCGGCCCCGCTCGATCCCCAGGTGTGCTCGGACAGCGACTCGGACACGTGCAACGACTGCGCGAACAACCCCACGAGCAGCGTCTCTCCGACGCCGTGGCCCGGCTTCACGCCAGATCCCGCCAACGATGGCCCCGACGCGGACGGCGACGGCCTCTGCGACGACGGTGACAACGACAACGACAACGACGGCGTGCTCGCAGCGGACGACCCCGACGACAACGACCCGGACGTTTGCGGCGACTCCGACAACGACACGTGTGACGACTGCGCGGTCGGCACCGACGACTTCGGACCGCTGTCCGACTCCCTCCCCGACAACGACGGCCCGGACCAAGACGGCGACGGCACGTGCGACGACGGCGATGACACGGACGGCGACGGCCTCACCGACGCGGAGGAGCTCGCCAACAACACCGACCCCAACGACGCCGACTCGGACGACGACGGCGTCCCCGATGGAGACGAGCTAGACTGGAACGTCGACACCGACGGCGACGGTCTCATCAACGCGCTCGATCCAGACAGCGACAACGACGGCCTCTTCGACGGCACCGAGCTCGGCTTCGACTGCAGCAACGCAGACACCGACATGTCGGCGGGCAACTGCATCCCAGACGGGGACGGTGGCGTCACCACCACCGATCCGACCAACCCCGACAGCGACAACGGCGGGGTGCCCGACGGCAACGAGGACCTCAACCTCGACGGTGTCGTCGACGCTGGCGAGCTCGACCCGAACGATCCGAGCGACGACAGCACCGCCACCGACACCGATGGCGACGGTCTCACCGACGACTTCGAAGACGCCATCGGCTCCGACAAGAACGACGCGGACACCGATGACGACGGCGTGCTCGACGGCGACGAGGCCAACCCCACCGCCGACAGCGATGGCGACGGCCTCATCAACGTGCTCGACGTCGACAGCGACAACGACGGCTTGTTCGACGGCACCGAGGCGGGTCTCGACTGCAGCCACCAAGACACCGACGTGTCCCTGGGCCACTGCGTCGAAGACGCGGATCCGACCACCACCACCTCGCCGGTGAACGAGGACACCGACTTTGGCGGCGTCACCGACGGGAACGAGGATCCGAACCTCGACGGCGCGATCGACGACGGCGAGCTCGATCCCAACGACCCGAGCGACGACGTCGCGCCGGCCGACTCCGACGGCGACGGCCTGAGCGACGCCCTCGAGCTCCACCTAGGCACCGATCCGAACGACGCGGACAGCGACGACGACGGTGTCCTCGATGGCGACGAGCCCAACTTCGCCGACGACCACGACGGCGACGGAGACATCAACGCCAACGACAGCGACAGCGACGGCGATGGGCTGCTCGACGGCACCGAGCTCGGCAGCGACTGCTCGCACGCGGACACCGACGGCTCGATCTGCGTCCCGGACGGCGACGGGGGGAACACCACCACCCATCCGCTCGACGCAGACACCGACGACGGTGGCGTCTCCGACGGCGACGAGGACACCGACAAGGATGGTGTGGTCGACGAGGGGGAGCGAGATCCGAACGACCCCTCCGACGACAACTACGAGTGCTTCGAGGACAGCGACTGCGGTGGCCCGACGAGCGGTCGGGTGTGCGACGACGACGACAAGCTCTGCATCGACGGTTGCCGCGGCCTGAACGGCAACGGCTGCCCCGAGGACGAGGAGTGCACCTCGACGGACGAGACGATCGGCGAGTGCGTTCCCGAAGGGGAGGACGTCGGCGCGGGCGGCGCGGGCGGCGCGGGCGGCGCGGGACCGTCCACTGGCGGTGGAGGACCGGCGACCGTCGGCGCAGGCGGCGCGGGCGGCACGCCGAACAACAACGAGCTCCTCTCGGCCGAGGGCGGCTGCGACTGCCGCTTCGGGACGAGCGGCGGCCCTGCCAGCGGCCCGTGGCTGCTCGCGCTCCTCGCGAGCGCGGCCCTGGTCCGTCGGCGCCGCGTCCGCCGCTGACCCGGTGGCCCCACGGGGTGGAGGTGGCGCCCCCCACCGCCGCCCCGCTCCGGCCCTGGGTGCGACGCCCGCGTCCCCGGGATGACCGGCCACGCGACACCGTTGGCGGCCCGTCGTATGCTGCGCTCGTGAAGCTCGACAAGAACGCGTTCATCGCCCTCGCGGCCGTCGTCTGGGCCGATGGCGAGGCAGCACCGACCGAGGCGGCGGCCTTGCTCAAAGCCGCCACGGCCTGGGGTGTGGCCGGCGACGAGCTCGCGGAGGTCGAGCGCGCGCTCGAGACTCGACTCCCGCTGAGCAAGCTCGCCGAGCTCGGCCTCACCGGCGACGGGAGGCTGTTGGTCTACTCCATCGCGGCCTGGCTCACCCAGGCCGACGGGGTGGTGGTGCCCCGCGAGAGCGAGATCCTGGAGCAGCTCGCCGGCCTGCTCGGCTTGTCGGCGGACGAGCGCGAGCACTGCACGACCCAGCCGATGATCGCTGCGTCGTTCATCGCGGGCAGCAGCGGACGCTGCGACGTGCTCGCCATCGCGCGGGAGATCGAGGCCCTGGCCAAGCACGGTCTCGAAGACACGTTGAAGCTCGATGGCTGACGCCGCACGAGCGCGCTTTCGCCCACCGAGCGCTTGCGCTACGCCACGCGCGTGACCAAAGCGAAGAAACTCCGCGAGCTCCTGCTCTCCAAGGATTGCACCATCCTCATGGAGGCCCACAACGGCTTGACGGCCAAGCTGGTCGAGGAGGCCGGGTTCGAGGCCATTTGGGGGAGCGGCCTCAGCATCTCCGCCGGACTCGGCGTGCGCGACTCGAACGAGGCGAGCTGGACACAGGTGCTCGAGGTGCTCGAGTTCATGAACGACGCGACCTCGCTGCCCATCCTCCTCGACGGCGACACCGGCTACGGGAACTTCAACAACGCGCGCCGTCTGGTCATGAAGCTCGAGCAGCGCGGGGTGGCCGGCGTGTGCCTGGAGGACAAGCTGTTCCCGAAGACGAACAGCTTCATCGACGGCGAGAAGCAGGCGCTGGCCGACGTCGACGAGTTTTGCGGCAAGCTCCGCGCGGCCAAGGACGCCCAGGCGGATCCGAGCTTCGTGGTGGTGGCGCGGACCGAAGCGTTCATCTCGGGGTGGGGCTTGCAAGAGGCGCTGTTGCGGGCCACCGCCTACGCCCAGAACGGGGCCGACGCGATCCTGGTCCACTCCAAGCGCAAAGACTCGCTGGAGATCATGGAGTTCATGGACCACTGGAAGCTCGACACGCCGGTGGTGATCGTGCCCACGAAGTATCCCAAGGAGCCCATCGCTCGCTTCCGCGAGAAGGGGATCCACAGCTTCATCTTCGCCAACCAGACGCTCCGAACGGTCATCACGGCGGTGCAATCCAACCTCCGGAAGCTCAAGGAGACGACCGATCTCATGAGCGTGGAAGACTCGATCGCGCCGGTCGCCGAGATCTTCCGCCTCCAGAACGTGGACGAGCTCAAGCGCTCGGAGGAGCTGTACCTCCCCGGCTCCGCGAGCGCGACCCCCGCGCGCGGCCTCATCCTCGCCGCCACCGCCGGCAACTTCGGCGACCTGGTGAAGGACAAGCCCAAGGTGATGCTGAACCTCCGCGGCAAGCCGGTGCTCACCTGGCACATGGAGGCGTTCAACAAGCTGGGCATCAAGACCATCGGGGTGGTGCGCGGCTATCGCAAGGAGGCCGTGAACCTCTCGAGCCTGCACTACTTCGACAACGACGAGTTCGAGAGCACCGGCGAGCTGTTCTCCCTGGCTCAGGCGCGCTCATTCCTCGAGGGTGACGTGGTCATCGCCTACGGCGACGTGCTCTACGACCACACCATCTTGCAGAACCTGCTCAGCGATCGGCGGGACATTCGCATCGCTGCCGACGCCGCCTTCCGGCTGCGCGAGCGGGACGACGACGCGCCCGACCTCATCCGTTCGGTGGGAGAGGCCTCCTTCGTCGATGGTGGGAGCGGGCCTCGGCTCGAGCGGATCGGCGAGGGCGTCACCGTCGACTCGGCCACCGGCGACTGGGTGGGTCTGTTGGCTCTCTCCGCGGAGGGGACGGCCATCATCGGCAACAAGCTCGACGAGCTCGCGAAGAGCGACCCCACCACGCTGCGCAAGGGCTCGCTGGTGGAGCTGTTGAACATGATCGTGGAAGAGGGGCGCGAGGTAGGCGTCGTTCACACGTTCGGTCACTGGCGCGACCTCGACAGCCAAGCCAACCTCATCGCCTCCGACTCGGCCAACTGAGGTTTCTGGAGGGTGCTGCCGCTCAGGACGGATCGATCTCCAGGCGGTAGCCCACGCCGCGCACCGTCGTGATCCGCCACGGCGTCGACTTGTCCCAGCCGAGCTTGCGCTTCAGGCTCGACACGAAGTTGTCCACGGTGCGGGGGTCGACCACGATGTTCGGATCCCAGGCCGCGGCGAGGATCTCGTCGCGCGACAGGGCACGCCCCGCGTTGCGCAAGAGACACGCGAGGAGATCGAACTCGGTTCGGGTGAGCTTCATCTCTTCACCCTCCCGGTCACGCACCAGACGAGCCGCGAAGTCGAGCTCGAAGTGTCCAAAAGCCATGCGGTCCGCCGACGAGCTCGGCACCTGGGACGCTCGCACGGTGTCCGCGGTGGGGCGACGCAGGAGCGCCCCCACTCGCGCCAACAGCTCACGCAGCCGGTAAGGTTTGGAGAGGTAGTCGTCGGCGCCGGCGTCGAACCCGGTCACCAGATCGCTCTCCAGCGTCCGCGCGGTGAGCATGAGCACACGGACCGGGTACGACTTCTCTCGGATCTGCTTGCACACCGCGTAGCCGTCGATGTCGGGGAGCATGATGTCGAGGATCACGAGCTCTACATCGCCCTTGGCCAGCGCCTTCAACGCCGACCGACCATCGGCCACCGCGGTCACACGGTAGCCTTCGTCATCGAGGTTGTCCTCGAGGGCCACCCGAAGGTTCTCGTCGTCTTCGACGACCAGGATGTGGGCCATTCCGCTCATCACCTTCCCCCCTCCGTATCGGTCAGTTCGGCAGCGAGCGCAAGGTGACTGCGGTGTCGCCACGGCTTGCCCTCCGCCGCTTCCGAGCGCACCCTGACCTCGGTGACCGCACTCCCCCTCTCCCTCCTTCCCGACAACGCCACGGTCGTCGCCGGCCGGCTGCGCATCGCCGACGTGGATCTCGTCGAGCTCGCTGACACGCACGGCACGCCGCTGTTCGTCTACGACGAGGACCACATCCGAGCCCGCTGTCGCGAGGCCTTCGAGGCCTTCGGCGAGGGGGTAAGCTACGCAACCAAGGCGTTCCTCTGCAAGGCGATGGCCCGGCTCGCCCACGAGGAAGGGATGGGCCTCGACGTGGCGTCCGGAGGGGAGCTCCACGTCGCCCTCGCCGCCGGCGTGCCGGCGGCGAGGCTCGTGCTGCACGGCAACAACAAGTCGACCGACGAGCTCGAGCAGGCGCTCTCTGCCGGCGTGGGTCGCATCGTCGTCGACTCGTTCGACGAGCTCGACCGGCTCGAGGCGCTCGTCCCGGCGCTCGGCGTGGCCGCACCGCGTGTCTTGCTGCGGCTCACGCCGGGGATCGAAGCGCACACCCACGAGTTCGTGCGCACTGGACAAGTCGACTCGAAGTTCGGCTTCGGGGTGTCCACCCACGACGCGGAACGCGCCGTCGCGCGTGCGTTGGCCTCGAGGGCGCTCCACCTCGTAGGCCTGCACGTGCACATCGGCAGCCAGATCTTCACCACCGACTCCTTCGAGCAAGCGGTGGAGGTGCTCGCCCCGGTCGTCAAGCCGCTCGCGCTCCCCGAGCTGTCCATCGGCGGCGGCCTCGGCGTGGCCTACGTGGGCGGCGAGTCGGCGCCGCGGATTCGCGACTGGGGGAGCGCGCTCCACCGCGCGGTGCAGAAGGCGGGCATCACGGGCCGCGTCACGGCGGAGCCTGGACGCGCCATCGTGGCCGCAGCCGCCGTCACGCTCTACCGCGTGGGCACGATCAAACCCATCGCCGGCGTGCGCACCTACGTGGCCGTCGATGGCGGCATGAGCGACAACCCGCGCCCGGTGCTCTATGGCAGCGGCTACGAGACGTTCCTGCCTCGGAGCGTCGCTGCGCCTCGCCCCCGCGCGGTGACGGTGGTGGGCAAACACTGCGAGTCGGGCGACCTGTTGGTGCGGGACGGTCGGGTGCCCGACGACCTCGCGGTGGGCGACGTGCTCGCGACCCCGGTGACGGGCGCCTACGGTCACGCCATGGGCTCGAACTACAACAAGGTACCGCGGCCAGCCGTCGTGTTCGTGCGGGACGGCGCGGCCCGCGTGGTCGTGCGCCGGGAGACCTACGACGACCTGCTCGCCTGCGACGTCGGCTGACTCCAACCGCCTCTCGCCAGCCATCGGGCAGGCCGCAGCGCGCAGGCGGTGCGTTTTTCGCGCGCGGTGAGCGACAGGCCGAGGTGGCAGCCGCAGCCGAGGTGCGGCATGGAGGGGCATGACCCACCGCCTCCTCGTCGTTCCCACCGGCCACGGGGTCGGCCTCACGTCGATCTGCCTCGGCATCGTGCGGGCGCTCGATCAGCTTGGCCTGCGCTACGGCTTCGTCAAGCCGATCAGCGTGGTGGCTGGACAGGATCGGTCGAACGCCCTCATCCGGCTCGCCGGCCGGCTCGAGCCACCGCTGCCGATCCCGCGGCGTGAGGCGGAAGACCTGCTCGGTCGGGGCGACGAGGCGCTGCTCCTCGAGCGGGCGGTGGAGCTCGTCGAGCGAGCCGGTGAGCACGCCGACGTGGTCGTGGTGGAGGGCCTCGTGCCCGTGCCCGAGGTCGCCTATGCCACGCGCGTCAACATCGCGCTCGCCAAGGCCATCGACGCCGAGGTGGTGCTCGTCGCCGCGCCCCACGAGTCGGATCCAGTGAAGATCGCCGACAACGTCGACATCGCGGCCCGCGCCTACGGCGAGCTGACGGAGGGAGGACAGCGCTCGTGCATCCTCAACATGGTGAGGCCCGACGAGGACGACGCTTCGCGAGCCACGCGCCCCCCGCCATCTCGCTACGCGGGCCTGCACGGGCCCACCCTTCAGAGCGCCAAGGTGACCGAGCTCCGCCACGCGCTGGAGTTCGAGCACCTCCATCCGCTGGGCATCATCCCCTACGAGCCCGAGCTCGCCGCACTGCGCCTCAAGGAGCTGGCCGAGAGCCTGGGAGCCACCGTGGTGAACGCGGGCGAGTGGGAGAAGCGGCGTATTCGCTCGATCGTGCTGTGCGCATCCAACGTGCGACACGCCTACGAGCGGTTCGCTCCTTTTGCGCTCATCATCACCCCCGGCGACCGCGAGGACATCCTCCTCGCCGCGGCGCTGAGCGAGGTGGACGGCATGCAGCTCGCCGGCATCCTGCTCACCGGCAACCGCATGCCGGATCCGGGGATGCTGAGGCTCTGTCGCCACGCCCTCGAGGCCGGCCTCCCGGTGCTGGCGGTGGCGACCGAGAGCTACGACACCGCGCGCGCCGTCCACGGCACCAGCCGCAACGTGCCTCCCGACGACCGCGAGCGCGCAGAGCTGGTGATGAGCTACATCGCCGACCACCTCGACCGCGACTGGCTCAGGCGGCTCGCGAGCCAGGCCCGCACCCCACGCGTCACGACCGCGGCCTTCCGTCATCGCCTCATCGAGCAAGCGCGCGCGGCCCATCGCACCATCGTGCTCCCGGAGGGGACCGAGCCGCGCACCGTGCGCGCCGCCGCCATCTGCGGCGAGCGAGGCATCGCCACCTGTGTGCTTCTCGGCGATCCCGACGCGGTGCAGCAGGTGGCCCGACGCGAGGGGGTCACCCTCGGCGACAACGTGCGGGTGATCGATCCGCAGAGCATCAAGCAGCGCTACGTCGAGCCGATGGTCGCGCTCCGCCGGCACAAAGGGCTGACCAGCGCGATGGCCTCCAATCAGCTCGACGACACCGTCGTGCTCGGCACCATGATGCTTCAGCTCGGTGAGGTGGACGGCCTCGTGTCGGGCGCGATCCACACCACCGCCAACACCATCCGACCAGCGCTCCAGCTCATCAAGACGCGCCCCAACTCCTCCATCGTGAGCTCGGTGTTCTTCATGTGTCTGCCCGAGCAAGTGCTTGTGTACGGCGACTGCGCGGTGAATCCCAACCCCACCGCGGAGGAGCTCGCCGAGATCGCGCTGCAGAGCGCCGACTCCGCCGCCGCGTTCGGGATCGAGCCGCGCGTAGCGATGATCAGCTACAGCACCGGCACGTCGGGAACCGGGAGCGACGTGGAGAAGGTGGTGCGTGCCACCGCCATCGCCAAGGCCAAACGGCCCGAGCTGCTCATCGATGGCCCCCTCCAATACGACGCCGCTGCGGTGGCGGAGGTGGGCGGACAGAAAGCGCCCGACTCCCCCGTCGCGGGGCGGGCGACGGTGTTCGTCTTCCCCGATCTCAACACCGGGAACACCACCTACAAGGCGGTGCAGCGCAGCGCCAACGTGGTGAGCATGGGACCGATGCTCCAGGGCCTCGCCAAGCCGGTGAACGATCTCTCGCGCGGCGCCCTCGTCGAGGACATCGTGTTCACCATCGCGCTCACCGCCATCCAGGCCGGCCAGAACCCACGCTGACCCATCGGGCCGTGGGTGCGCGCGTCGACGCCGCGCCTCGCCCAACCCGGCGGACCGCTCAAGGCGACGCGGGGGGTGGCGCGGGCGGAGGCGGTGCGGGCTCGGGTGCCACCGGAGGAGGAGGCGGCGGTGGGGGCGCCGGCACCGGCGCCGTCGAGGGCGGCGGGGGCGGCGGAGGAGGCGGAGAAGGCGGAGGCGGAGGCGGAGGCGGAGGCGGAGGCGGAGGCGGAGGCGGAGGCGCCGACCCGGAGGGCGGGGGTGGAGGGGGGGGCGGCGGCTGGCTCGACGGTTGGCTCGGCGGCTGCGCCGTGACCTCGAGGAACACCTTCTTCTCGTTGTGCTCGCCCGCCTTCACCCGCACCGTCGTCGGCTTGGCGCTCATCCCCGCGCGAAACAGCATGATGCTGTGAAACCCCGCCGCGACGGGGCGCTTCTCGATGGGAGACGGCCCCCACGAGGTGCCGTCGACCATCACATCGCTGCAGGCCGGCACACAGATGATGGAGAGCTGCCCTTCGTCCTCGGGGCTCACCGCGCTCGCGGATGGGGCCGGCGGCGCGCTGGCCGTGTCGGCCGGCTCCGGCGTGGGCTCCACCGAGGGCGGCGGGGGCAACTCTGCCGACTCGGGAGGGCTCACCGACGACGCCACCACCGCGCTCGTCGCGTCGGTCGGCACCGCGGCCGGCGTCTCTCGGCCGCGCACCACCACCACCGCCACCGCCGCGGCGGCCACCAGGCCGAGGCCGATCCACAGCCCACGTCCCGCTCCCGGCTTCCCCCGCGCGGGAGCGGCCGACGCCGACTTGGCCGAGACCGCGGAAGGCGACACGCTCTGGCCCCCGTCCGGTCCTCGCAGCTCGTCCTCCGGAGGGCTCGAAGGCTCTCGTCGCGCGCTCCCTCCGGCGTCTGGATCGGACGGCGGCGGCGGCACCTCCGACGGTGGCAGCTCCGGGGGTCGCTCTCGTGCGGTCGCGGGCGCGACGAGCGGGACCGCGGCCAGAGACCCCGAGGCCGAGAGATCCCCTTCCGCCGCGGGCTCGGTGGGCCCGGCCGCCGCGGCGGGCGGAGACGACACCGGCGAGGCAGGCGAGGCAGGCGAGGCAGGCGAGGCAGGCGAGGCAGGCGAGGCAGGCGAGGCAGGCGAGGCAAGCCGCGGCGGCCCCGACGCCTTGCGGGCCGAGCGCACCGGTGGCGGCGGATGACCCGACAGCGTCTTGCGGACCGGGACGGCACGTGGAGCGGTGGCGCCGCGCGACGAGGTATCGTCCTCGCGGGCGGCGGGGAGCGCCTGGTCGCTCTGCCGCGGGTCGTCGTCGCTCGCGTCACCGTCGTCGGAGAGGGTCACCGAGTCGGGCGTCTCGTCGCCCCCAGTGGGATCGGGGAGGTGCGACGTCGCGAACGTGGCCGCGCCCTCGAACACGCCAGTGGTGGCGTTGTCGAACGTGGACTCGTCCTCCACCATCGACAGGGGTGCCTCGCCGAGCATGTCGAGAAACGCGGCGGCCATCTCTCGCGCGGAGTCGAAGCGTCGGTCTTTCTGGGGCTGGAGGGCGCGCGCGAACCACAGATCGAGCGCGGCGGGCGCTCCGAGCTCGCTGGGTTTCTGATACTTCCCCTGACAAATGGTGAAGGCGAGCGCGCTCGGGTTCTCGGCCACGAAGGGCAGCGCCCCCGCGAGCATGCGGTACATCACCACCGCGAACGACCACAGATCCGTGCGGTGATCGACGTAGCGAGAGCCCAGCACTTGCTCTGGGCTCATCATGAACGGGCTGCCGATGGCGACACCGGTGGCGGTCACGATGCTCCCCCCCTGAACGCGCACCTCCTTCGCGGCCCCGAAGTCGAGCACCTTGAGCATCGGGGCGTCGCCCTCTCCGATGAGGAAGAGGTTCGTCGGCTTGATGTCGCGGTGCATCACATTGACGTCGTGTGCAGCCTGGAGCGCGGCCCCGAGCTGCGGCACGAAGCGCACCGCGAACGGCAACGAGGCGCGCCCCTCGCGCTCGAGCTTGGCCTCGAGGGTCTCCCCGTCGAGCTTCTCCATCACGATGAAGGGAAGCCCGCTCGGTGTCTCGCCGAAGTCGAAGATCTCCACGACGTGGTGGCTCTGGATGCGACGAGCCACCTCGGCCTCGCGCCGGAACCGCTCCACCATGCCCTTCATGCGGGCGATGCGCTCGGGCATCAGCTTCACGGCGACCGGCTCGCTGCGGCGCGCCCACTCGGCGATCCACACGCTGCCCATGGCCCCCTTCCCGATCGGCTCGACCAGCCGCAAGCCGGGGGCGATCTCCGCGCCATGGGCGAGCTTCATCACCCGCCATGATAGACGGGGTCGCGGTGCGCGCGTCATCATTGTGGCTCGGAGAGGCGCTTCCGTATGTAGGCGGCCGTGCGTCGGCGCCGCGCTTGTCCAAGGTAGCGAGGGCACGCCGTCCCGTGCACAATCCTCGCGTGAGGGACCCTCTGTCAGCGTTCTCGGAGACCTCGCGTTTCCAGCTCCGTCGCAAGCTCGGACAGGGCGGGATGGGGGTGGTCTTCGAGGCCTTCGACCGCGAGCGCCAGATGGTCGTCGCGCTGAAGATGCTCTCCCGTGTGAGCCCGGCCGGGATCTACCGCCTGAAGCGCGAGTTTCGCTCGATCGCGGCCCTGCGCCACGAAAACCTCGTCACGCTCCACGATCTCGCCCACGTCGACGGCCGCTGGCTCTACACGATGGATCTCGTGGAGGGCGTCGACCTGATGAAGTTCGTGCGGCCCGACACCGGCGCCACGCAACGCACCGCGACCGTCACCGTGAGCCCAGGCCTCGCCTGGCTCGACGAAGATGGCGACAGCCGCCCAGAGCGCGAGCCCTCCGCCACCTTCGACGAGCCGCGCCTGCGGAGCGCGCTCCTCCAGCTCGCGCAGTGTCTCCGCGCCGTCCATGACGCGGGCCACATCCACCGTGATCTGAAACCCTCCAACATCCTGGTGCGCGAGAGCGGACAGCTCGTGCTCCTCGACTTCGGTCTCGTCACCCACCTCGAACGTGACGATGCCTCCGCCGAGAGCGCCATCGTCGGCACGCCCGCGTACATGGCCCCCGAGCAGGCGAGCGGCGACCCACCCTCTCCCGCCGTCGACTGGTACGCGGTGGGGGTGATGCTCTACGAGGCGCTCACCGGAGTGCGGCCCTTCGGGGGCAGCATGGTGCAGCTGCTCACCAGCAAACAGAGCACCGAGCCGCCACCTCCCACGTCGCTCGTGCGGGGTCTCCCCGACGACCTCACCGGCCTCGCGGTCGCGCTGCTCCGGCGCGATCCGCGGGCGCGGCCGTCCGGCGACGAGGTGCTGCGCCGGCTCGCGCAGCGCGAGCCCGACCCCGAGGAGGAGATGCCCTCGTCGCGCCGGAGAGCTCTCGTGGGGCGCGAGGGCGAGCTCGACAAACTGTTAGACGCCTTTCGTCGTGCCGACGTAGCCCACGTAATCGAGGTGCGGAGCCCGGCAGGCATGGGCCGCACGGCCCTCCTGCGCAACTTCGTGGCCGCGCTGCCCACAGGGGCGGTGGTGCTCGCCGGCCGCTGTCAAGAGCAGGAGGCCGTCCCCTACAAAGCGTTCGATGCGATCGTCGATGCGCTCGCGCGACATCTTCGCCACCTCGACGACGACGTCGTGCAGGGGATGCTTCCCCTCGGCATCGGCGCCCTCGCTCGCGTCTTCCCCGTGCTCGACCGCGTCCCCGCCATCGCTCGCAACGACCGCGGCCTCCCCGACACCCCCGATGTCCACGCCTTTCGACGCCGCGCGTTCGCTGCGCTGCAGGCGCTGCTCGAGAGCCTCACAAGAGTCGCTCGGGTGGTGATCGTCATCGACGATCTCCACTGGGGCGACCGCGACAGCGCCGCGTTGCTCGAGGCGCTGCTCAGCCCGCCGAGCCCTCCGCTGCTCTTGGTGGCGAGCTACCGGGCCACGGAGACGGAGAGCCCGCTGTTGCGCAGCATCACCGATCCAGCGTTCCGGCGGCGGCTCGACGCGCACTGGTCGGCCCTCGAGCTGTCGCCGCTCGCTCCCGCCGACTCCCGAGCCCTGGCCGCCTCGCTCCTCCCCCACCCCAGCGCCGAGCTCACCACACATCTCGCCCGCGAGTCGAAGGGGGTTCCCCTGCACGTGATGGAGCTTGCCCGCAACCTCCTCGACGGCAAGGCGCCGACCGCATCGCTCGACGAGCTGTTGTACGACCGCGTGCTCGCCCAGCCCGCGAGCGCGCGTGCCCTGCTCGAGGTGCTCGCCCTCGCCGCCGCCCCGCTCAAGCTCTCGGTGGCCACCCGAGCCGCGGCCGATGGGGAGGGACGCGAACCCGACGGACGCGTCGTCGCCGAGCTCAGCGGTCGTCACCTGGTGCGCAGCAGCTGGTTTTTGGCCGAGCCCTGCCTCGACGTGTTCAGCGACCATGTGCGACGCGCCGTGTTGCGCACGCTCTCTCCCGAGCGACAGCCGAGAACCCACGAGCGCCTCGCGAACGCGCTCGAGGCGGCCGACGCGCCCGTGGAGCTCGTGGCCCACCACCGCGACCACGCCGGCGAACGACGCCGCGCGGCCCTGCTCATGGCACGGGCCGGCGAGCAGGCCATCGCGTCGTTCGCGTTTCATCGCGCGGCGCGTCTGTTGCAGCGCGCGCACACGCTGCTCGAGGCGGACGCACCCGAGCGGGCCGCCCTCATCGAGCGTCTCGGCGACGCCCTCGCCGCCTGCGGCCACAGCGCCGACGCCGGCCGGCGCTACCTCTTGGCCTCCCGCCTCCCCCAGCCTCACCGGGCTCCGCTCGATCTGCGTCGCCTCGCCGCCGAGCACCTCATGCGCTCGGGTCACATCGACGAGGGTCTCGAGGTGGTGCGTGGGGTGCTGGCCGAGGTGGGGCTCTCGCTCCCGAGCTCGCCGCGTCGAGCCCTCCTCGACGTGGTCGTTCAGCGAGCGCGGCTCCGCCTCCGCGGCCTCGAACCGAGCACGCTCACCACCCTTTCCCCCGACGACCGCCGCCGCATGGACGCGTGCTGGTCGGTGGCGGTGGGCTTGAGCCTGGCCGACACCATCGTCGGCGCCGACTTCCACGCTCGCCACCTGCTGCTCGCGCTCGACAGCGGCGACCCGGCGCGGGTGGCGCGTGCCCTCGCCCTCGAGGCCGCGCATGTCGGCTCCACCGGCCTCGATCGCCAAACGCGCGCTGCGGTGCTGCTCGATCAGGTGGACGCGCTCGCGCACCAGCAACGCGACCCACGCACGTACGGCCTCGCGAAGGTGATGCGCGGCGGCACCGCGCTGTTCGCGGGACGGTGGCGCGACGCGGCCCGCCTCACCGACGAGGCGGCCACCCTCTTCCGCGAGCACTGCATCGACGTGGAGTGGGAGCTCGCCTCCGCGCGCCGCTTCAACCACGTCGCGCTCTACTACCTCGGGGAGGTGGCAGAGCTGCGGCGCCGCGTGCCCGATGCAATAGCGGACGCCCGCTCACGAGGAGACCGCTTCGCCGAGTCGTGCGCGGCCTCGGGCAGCTCGATCGTGGTGTGGCTCGCCGACGGTCAGACGGAGCTCGCGCGGAGCTTCCTCCTCGAGGAACCCAAGCGCTGGGGCGCGACGCGCTTCGCGCTCCAGCACCTGCTCGCGCTTCAGGGGCTCACCCTGCTCGATCTTCACGCCGGTCGGGGCCAAGCGGCGCGAGAGCGGCTGGCCGAGACATGGCCACGCATGAAGGCTTCGATGATTCTGCGGGTGCAGTTTCTCAAGCACACGATGATCGCGCTGCGCGCGCGGGCCACCCTCGCCGCGGCGTCGAGCCCCGCCGACCTCGCGTTGGTCGAGCGCGACGCCAAACGACTCGCTCGCGAGGGCCTCACCTCTTCGAGCGGGATGGCGCTCCTGTTGCGAGCCGGCATCGAGCGCCGGCAAGACCCCGAGGCCGCCGCCGCGCTGTATCGAAGCGCGGCCACCGAGCTCGAGCGGGCCGAGATGGCGCTCCACCGGGCGGCCGCCCTCGTCCGTCTCGGAGAGCTCCTCGGCGGCGCCGAAGGCGCCGAGCTCTGCGTGGCGGCCCGACGCTCGTTGGCGGCCCAACGGATCCAACAGCCCGACCGCTTCGTGGCCATGCTCGCCCCCTGAGCGCAGCGCTCCGCGTCAGAGGACGCGGGCGAGACGGCGCAGGACACGGCTGAAGAAGAACGACACGCCCTTGTGGAGCAGCCAGCCCGAGCCAGGGATCTTGGGCTCGAAGCTGCATCGCCACACGACACGGGTCCGGTGACCTCCGAGATCGTCAAAGGTCACCTCGCCTTCGTGATCGCGGATCCCTGGGTCGTCGAGGAGGCGGTAGCGCATGCGACGATGAGGTTCGAACTCGGTGATCTCTTCACGCACCGCGACCCCCGGGTTCTCGATCACGCGCAGGCAGCCGACACCATCTCGCTGCTCCTTCCCCTCGCGGGCGAGCCGCACCCGCCCCGCGCCGGCCCACTCCGTCCAGCCGGCGTGATCGGTGTACTTGTCCCAAACCCGCGACACGGGCGCGACATAGGTTCGCTCCACCTCGACGGTGACCATCAGCCCTCGATTCCGTACTTCTTCATCAACCGATACAGCGCGTAGCGGCTCTTCAGCCCCAGCTCGCGATACGCCCGCGCCACCTTGCCGTCGTGACGCTCGAGGCTCTTGCGGATCACGTCCTCCGAGAGATCGGCGAGCGGCTCGGCCTCCACCGCGGCGATCTTGATCGCCGCCTTCACCCCCTCACCGAAGGCCACATAGCGCCCCTTGCTCGCCCCGATGGCCTGCCAGAGCAAGGTGTCGAGCTCGCGGACGTGGTGGGTGAGCTCGTGACGAAGCAGCGCCTCGACGAGGTCCGGATCGATCCGCGGGTAGCCGAGCTCCTCGTCATCGGAGACGAAGAAGCGCGCGCCCACCGCGGGGCTCTTCGTCGCCGCCCTGCGCAAGAGGTGGTCGAGGATGAGCGGGATGTCGTCGCGCCGATCGCCGAGGCCGGGCAACGACACCCGCAGGGTGAAGCGCGCCAGAAGATCGTGCTTCAGCTCGGTGGGATCGCGGTTGGTGGCGGCGACGAGCCGCAGATCCGCGCGCCGCATCTGCGCGTCGCCGAGCCGCTGGTACTCCCCGCCCCCGTCGAGCACGCGCAGCAGATGGGCCTGGAGCTCCACCGGGAGCTCGGCGATCTCGTCCAAGAACAACGTGGAGCCGTCGGCTTCACCGATCACGCCCCGTCGCGCCTCCATCCCTGGATTGGGATAGTCCTTCACGTTGCCGAAGAGCTCGGCGTCGATGATCCCGGGCGGGAAGGTGGCCGCGTTGCGCGAGACCATCGGCTTGTCGGCGCGCCGCGAGAGCTGGTGGATGGCCTGGGCCGCGAGCTCTTTGCCGCTCCCGCTCTCGCCGAGGAGCAACACGTGAGCGTCCGCGCCGGCCGAGAACGCGAGCTGGTCGCGCAGCTCCCAGGCGGCCACCCCTTCGCCGACGATGCCGTGTGGATCGGGCTTGCCGAACGCTCGATGGTGCCCCTCCGGGTAGGCCATCAGCGCCGGGATCTCGAGCGGGCGGCGCGTGCAATACAGCACCAGCTGGTGCTTGAGCGTGAGCGTCTCGCCTTCGCGCACGATGCCTCGATCTACCGTGCTGCCGGAGATCGACACCGGGCAGCGACCCTTGCGCTCCACCTCGATGCCCTCTTCGGTGGGGGTGAGCAGCAGCTGATCCCTGGAGATCGCAGGCCCCTCGATGGGCGGCATCGGCGTGATGACGCCTGGCCGCTGCCGCACGAAGGACACCCGCGGGAAGCGGTCTCCCGACTCGGCGCCGCCGCGACCGAGCATGGAGGGCCCGAGCTCGGGGTCGAGCAGCGCCACCTCTCCGATGCGGTGGGGCTCGACCGCCGACCACGCGATCACCAGCGCCGGAACCACGCGGGCGAGCGCTTCGTCGTGGCCGTCGAGCCACCCCACGGCAACCGAGCGCGTCTCCGTCATGAGGCGCGCATCATAGACCGCGCCACGAGCGGATGGACCCACTGCTGTGCGACTTCGTCATCCGAGCGACTTGTGCATGAACACCGCGTCCTTGCCCGACCCGTAGAAGCTGGCCACGCCGGCCAACGCGACGTAGCCGGCGCCCACGAAGAGGGCCCGCGCCCGCAGGTTGTCGACCCCGGTGGTGAGCGACAGGCACACCGCGCCTCGTTCGACGGCGATCGACTCGGCGCGCGCGAGGAGGCGCCTGCCGACACCGCGACCCACCATCATCGGATCGGTGGCAATGGCCGAGAGATGCGCCACCCAGCCGCGATCGAAGATCGCGTGACGCGACCGGGAGCGCTCGAAGCTCACCACAAAGAAGCCCACCGGCTCGTCGTCGAGCACGGCCACCTCGGTGCGCGCACCTTCGGCGCGCATGAGCGCCTGCACGGCGCGCGCCCCGCTCGCCGCGTAGTCGGAGAACGCACCCATGCTGAGAGCGCGGATGTACGCGTCGTCGGTTGGCAAGCGCGGGCGAAAGCCGATGGCTGCATCGAGCCGAGCTCCCATGTTCCCAACCATGACGAGGAAGTCGCACAAACGCAACCGGTCGAAAGAGCAGGCCGCCGCGCGCGCCGCGGCGCCTCGGGGCCGACCGAAACCTCGACATAATTCGAGGATCACTTGCCTAAGCAATCAATCGTCATCAATTTTTTGTAGCCCCAGAATAAACGCAGGCTACGCTTCATAAGAAGATGGCCAGACGTGCGGACACCAGCGCCGCACGGACGACCTGGCTCCTCGGCCTGCTCGTCGCGATGGTCGCCTGTGAGGGCGGACCGGCGGGCGGCGCCTCGGACTCGAACGCCGAGGCGCAGGGGGGAGCTTTGTCTCCGTGCGTCGAGCCCGAGTGCGCTCCGAGGGACGAGGACCGCTCTGGCGACTCCGAAGCGACCGTCCCTCAAGACCGCTGCGAGACCCCCGTCCCGGTGTTCGAGGACGGCCGCGTGACCTCCCACGTCTGTGAACGAGCAGCGGCAGAGGCCGGGCTCACCGTGCTCGACCTGTCGGACGACTGGGCTCCGCGCATCCTCGGCGGCGGCCCCGAGGGGCCCGTGCCCTACCGCGAGACCTACGTGAAGATGGCGAACGAGCAGTTCGGCGACGACCCGGTGTGGGACCGGGCCAGGCACGATCGCTACCTCGAGCTCTACGGCATCTTCCCGACGTTCTCGGTCGTGCGTGGGCGCCTCCTCGACGAGGAGCGGCACGCGTGTCACGCCGCGGTCGACGACGCGGGCCTCGAGAGCCTCCGCCACGGCGTCGACACCTGGAAGCCGGTGGCCGAGCAACGTGGCGACCTGGCCACCCTGAAGCTGCTCGAGGGCAGGCTGAAGGCGGCCGCGGCCCGGCTCGGCCTCGAAGGCATCGACGCCTTCGCGAGCGCGAACGACGCGAACGGCGCCTACTACGCCAAGTATCGCAAGATCCTCACCCGCGACGCGGGCATTCGCGCCATGAAGGCGCATCTCCGCTGCGAGGGCCTCTACGAGGGCGAGCACGACGGCCTCATGGACGGCGCGGTGATCGAAGCGATGCAGGCGTTCCATCGGCGCCACATGATCGTGTCGTGGCAGCTCGACGAGGAGACCAAGCAGGCGCTGATGGCCGACACCCGCGAGCTCGACTTCCTCACCATGCTCCGAGCGCTGCGCGAGCGTGTCGTGGATGCCACCGGCTTGCTCGAGGACGGCACCGCCGCCGGCGTCGTCCACGAGGTGGTCGGGCGCAAGCTCGACACCGCCGTCTTCCTCGACGACAGCCGTGGGGCGCCGCTCGACGCGGGTGCGCCGGATCGGGTGGGCGCGGCCACCGACGCCGCGGCGCGGGCGCTGGGCTGGACGAGCCCCGCCGCCGTCCGCGCCCTCTTCGAAAACGGCGAGCTCCCGGCGCTGGCGGCGGTCCGCCTCCCTCCGCCACCGGATTACCACAGCCCGCACATGAGCCTGAGGATCATCATCGATCGCGGCGACGTCTGGTACGACTTCCCGTTCACGGGTCGAGGCGATCGGTTCGTGATGCCACGAACCCGCAAGCCGTCGGTCATCGTCTTCACCGAACACGATGGCGACGTGGTCCCGCTCACCCGCTGGCCCACCACCATCGGAGGTTGGCAGCCCGAGAAGCTGAACGGCCGCACCATGCTCATGTACAAGGAGTCGCCGGCCGGCGCGCGCGTCGTGCGCGACATCGTGGCCGCGCCTCGTTGGGTTCCACCGAGCAGCACCCCGACCCGCGATCTGCTGCGGCCACGGGGACGCGGCGTGTGGGTGCCGAAGTACGACGCCTTTGGGCCTCACTACGCGTCCGCCTACGGCATCGCGATGATGATCCACCACCGGATCGATCAGCCCCCGGGCGGAGAGCCCATCTTCACCGATCAGGGGATCCGCACCCACGGCTCGGCGAGCTACGACTCCATCCTCGATGGCTTCAGCCACGGCTGCCATCGCGTGCACAACCACCGCGCAGTGCGGCTCACGGGCTTCCTGCTCGCCCACCGCGACCACGTGGTGCGTGGGCCCCTCGAGCTCGATTTCCACCGCACGCTCCACTACCAGCGAAACCGCCACCAGCTCCACTTCGACTCCCGCGGCTACCGCTACGAGCTCACGCCGCCGGTCGAGGTGGAGGTGCTGCGCGGCCGCGTGATGGGCAGCGCCGCGCCGCCCGCCCCCCGCGGGCTCCCCGAGAAGCTGCTCCGTCGCTACGGCTTCGGCGGCTAGCGGGGTCGCGGCGGCTCACCCCCGCACGACCACGCCCCCGCACGACCACGGCCCCGCACGACCACGCCCCTTCAGTTGAGGTTCGGGGCGCGGCGCGCGACCCGGTCGAGCAGCGTCCGAACGCGGTCGGCGTCGGCGGCGTCGGGCTCTGCGCTCAGGTACGCCTCGAGATCGCGGAGGGCGGCTTCGTTGGCGCCGAGCTCGAGCGCGTGGACGCCACGATCGCGGCGATGGGCGGGGGAGGCGGTGAGCTCGAAGAGCCGGTCACACACCACCATCGCCCGCGCGTGGTCGCCCCGCCCCTCGTAGATCCCGCGCAGGTTGAACAACATCCGCTCCGCCATGTCGCGGGCGCTCACTGGCGCGAGGAGCTCTTGGGGTACCGGCTCGCCGCGAAGATGACGCCGACCCAGTCGTTCGAGATCGCGCGCGCTGAGCGTCTGCCCCTCGTTGAACACGTCGACGTAGGCCCCGCTCGGTCCACCAATCCGCACCAGGAAGTGGCCGGGGAAACCCACCCCCTCCACCCGCAGCCCGACGCGGCGTCCGAGCGCCATCCACACCACCGCGAGGGTGATGGGGATCCCGGTACGCCGCTCGATCACCTCGTTGACGTAGCTGTTGCGAGGGTCGTAGTAGTCGTCGCGGTTGCCTTTGAAGCCGAGCTCGCCGCAGAGATGGGCGCGGAAGCGGCGCAGCCGCGCCCCAGGCTCCGAGAGCACGCGCATCGGCTCGTAGAGCGGCGCAGCGAAGGCGTCGAGCAAGCTGTGGTAACGCATGCGCGACAAGCCGGGGTAGGCGTCGTCGGCGATGGCGAGCGCCACGTCCTCGACGATGGGGGGAAAGCAGGTGATGGCCTCGGACAGGGCGCTCATGGTCGGCGGGTAAGCATACGCCACACCGCCAGGGACAGTGAGCGCCGCTTGCCGATTGCCGAGTCACACGAAGAGCGCGCGCTCGGCGGCGTCGTCCCCGGAGATCTCGGCTCCGCGCTCGCGCAGGATGGGGGCGAGGGCTTCGAAGAAGCTCTCCACGCTGGGGCCCGGTCCGTCCTCCTCGAACAAGTCGAAGAGGATGGCGTAGATGACGCCTTGCAGCTCGTTGCTCACCCGGAGCCGCGCTTCCCCGTCGGTCACCTCGAGGCCCAGGATCTCGTCGAAGGGGATCTGGACGGTGTTGCCGACGGTGTCGATGAGCAAGAGGTCGTCCTTGCCGATGGCGAAACATGCGCGGCCGCGGCGCATCAGCTCGAGGGCGGTGTTGAGCTTGCCCACCCAGCCGCGGGTGGCCACCGCCCCCACCGCCACGAGCGCCGCGCCCACCACGAGCGCACCTGGAGAGCGCCCCGACATCCCGTGCAGACCGACGACGACGCCCGTGAGCACGGCGAGGAGCGCGCCACCGCACACCGACGCAGCCACGCCGAGCCGGGGTCGGCCCACCCGACAGCCCGGGTTGTCTCTCACGAAGCGATCCAGCATGAAGTGTCCCGACACCCGCCCAAGAGGCCAGTTCCTCGAAACATCGAGGCCACCAACGTTCCATATACCTTGGAGTTTTCCAAGGTAACCCAGATCGGCACGGCGGCCCCGCGCCTGGCGTTGGCTCACGGGGCGCGCGCGAGGTGCAGGCGTATTTCTACGACGTCGCGAATCCGCGCCGATGGCTGGGCCTGGTCCGCCTCGACGACGCTCACCCCGAGCTCACCGGCGCGGTGGATGCGCACCGTGGGCACCTTGGCGGGATCGAGCAGCGCCTTGTGGTCGAAGGTATGTGTTTCCCCTTCCCGATCCACGAGGGTCACCGACGCCACCTCCTCGAGGGGCCGAAACAGCGCGACGACGTCGCGGAGGGGCCAGCCACTCTGCCTGCGCCCACGCCCTGGTTCGGCCGCGTCGCTCCGTCGTGCGGCGAGCCCCTGGAGATCGGCCTCGGTGAGCCGTTTGTCGTCCTCGCCCACGCGCACGAGCCACGAGCGCGGCGGCGGGGGCTCGGGCATCACGGTGAGCACCCGCACCCGGGCCACCCCCACGAGCGCGTGCCGCGGCTCCTTGAGCGCCTGCTGGAGGTAGGCCGGCATGTCGGGGCGGGCGCGGCGGTACACCCCGAGGTGCACGCGCCCTTCGTCGTCGACCGACAGCCGCACGTCGTGCTCGAGATAGCGGCTCGCGAAGCGTTCCAGCGACAGCCGCCTCCCGTCGTGTGTCTCCGCCTCGAGCAGCTGCCAGCGCGAGCTGGGCTCGGCCACCACGTTCGCGAGCAGCGTGAGCTGCCGCGGGACGACCAGGGTGCGCGAGTTGCCGTCGAGCGTGAGCTCGATCGAGGGCCCTTCGAGAGCTGCGTCGGGCGGCTGTGCGCTCGTCGACGGCGCCGGTGTCGGCGCCGCTGGCTCGCACCCGTCGCAGCCCACCCCGCCACTCAGCGCCGCCACCACGAGCCACCGCCAGAGCAGAGGGCGCCTTCGTTCACGGCGGGCGCCTCGGGAGGCGAGCACGCTCACCCTGGGGCCCCCTCGCGACGGGACGGTCGTCACACGGCACCGGTTCATGGTCACCGTCACCCCGCTTCGTCGTGCTCTTGCAGGAGGCGACAGATGCTCACGTCGAGCTCGCTGCGAACGAGCCGCACCAGGCTCTCGAACTCGGTCGCGCTCAGCCCGAGCTCGCCCCGCAGCCGACGCCGGGTGGCCTGAAAGAGATGCTCGCGCGCCGACGCGATCCAGCGCGCCACGGTCGCTCGGTGGACGCCATACATTTGCCCGATGCCCTCGATGTTGAGGCCGTCCGCGAGGTGCATGCGCAACACCGTGCGCTCCCGTGGCTCGAGCGTCTCGAGCGCAGCCACGAACGCGTCGTGAAACTGCTGCCGATAACGCTCGCGCAGGTACTCGAGCTCCGGATCCCGATCCGCGAGCAGCGCGTCGGCGGCCTGCTCGTCTTCGGTCCGCCCCTCGGCCTTCCGCGACTTCAGGTTGAGAGCGGTGCGAATGGTCACCACGCGCAGCCAGCTCGCCAAGCGGCCGCGACCACCGTACTCCGCGATCTTCGGCGCGCCGTTCCCCTGGCCGACGAACAGCCGCTCGCGCAGGCGTTGCTTCACCTCGTCGGCCACCGCTCGGCTGGCGTCGATCCGGGCCAGGAACGAGGGCACCTGCGACAGGAGCGTCGCCTCGAACGCCGACAGCGCCGCCTCGTCGCCCCGGGCGCAGCCGCAGGCGAGGTAGAGGTCGGCGGCCACGTCCTCGGCCGGCGCGCCGTCCTCGAGGCGAGCCGCCACGAACGCCGCAAAGTCGGCGAGCGGCACCATGAAGCCGGGGTGCACACCCCGAGCCACGCGATATGCGGCCTCGAGCGGCGTTTCGTCGGCCATCGCCCGACTTTAGTTCCATTTCGGGACCCACACCCGCAAAACGCCATCACCCAAGCTCGACCGAGCCCGCTCCATCGCCTATCCTCAGCACACTCCTCGCCCATGGCGGCTATGCGAAAACAAGACCGACAGCGGCTCCGCGACGCCGGACTGCGCGCCACTCAGTCGCGTCTGTTGGTGCTCGAGTTCCTCTCCCGCACCGCGCGACCGCTCACCCATGGCGAGGTGTGCGAGGCGCTCGAGGAGCGGGGGCTCGACCGCGCCACCGTGTACCGCAATCTGGTCGATCTGGCCGACGCGGGGATCGCGCGGCGGTCCGACTTCGGCGACCACGTCTGGCGCTTCGAGCTCGCCCACAGCAGCGCCCACGACGACTCTCATGTTCACTTCGTGTGCAAGAGCTGTGGGGCCGTGGAGTGTCTCCCCGAAGACACCGTGGAGATCAAGTCGCGACCTGGTGTTCCCCGCGGGCTCAGCGGCGACGTCGAGGTGAACATCAGCGGCGTGTGCGACACCTGCTCGTGAGTGCCGTCGAAGGCCGCGCCTCAGCGGCCCTCGGCAGCGCAGCGAAACCCGACGAGGCCGCTGACCGCGAGCTCGTCGTGGTAGATCCAAGAGCGAAACCCCGCCCGTAGCTGGAGCTCGCTCGCGTCGTAGTGGCCGCCGCGGTACGAGCGCCCCTCTCTGTCGAGCGCGCTGTACGCGTCGCAGCGCGGATCGACGAAGAGGCCGGTGCCCCAACACGCCTCGTCCTCGCGCTGCCAGGCGTCGGCCGCCCACTCCGCGACGTTGCCAGCGAGATCCACGACCTCGGCGCCGTCGTCGGAGAGCCGCACCCGATCCAGCACGCCGCTCCCCGCCGGGTGGGGTGAAGGGGTGAGGGCCGAGCAGGCGTCGCCCCGCGCGAAGACCGCGTCCTCGCAGGCGGGAGCGTCTTCGCCCCAGGGGAACGGGGCCACCCCTCCCCGCGACTTCGCGAGCTCGAGCTGGGCTTCGGTGGGGAGGGTGCGCCCGAGCGACTCGCAGAAGCGCCGCGCGAGATCCCAGCTCACGCAGGTGGTGGGGAGCGCGTCGTTGTCGCCCGGGGCCGACGTGTACGTGCAGCCCTCGATGCCGGTGTTTGCTTCGTGCGGGTTGTCGCTGGGGCCGGAAGGCGTGAGGGCGTACGCGAGGCCCGATGCGCGAAACGCGGCCACCGTCACCTCGGTCCGATCGAGGAGAAACGGTGACACGACCACGAGCCGCTCGAGGGAGCCGTCCCACTCCGGGGTCGTGGAGAGATCGAGCCGTGGGTCGCCCATCCAGAACGCGCGCCCAGCGACACACGCCTGATCCGGACCTGGCGCGACGGCGCAAGGGACGAGCTCCGCGCCGCTCCACGTTCCGGGGAGGCCGCTCGGCGGACGGCCCGGCTCCGGCGCGACCGGCGCCTCGAGGTGCCCTACCGGGTGGCCCACCGTCTCGGTGAGCAGCGTGACGGTGACGTCGATGACGCCCTCGTCGCTCACCTCGGGCAGCAGCACCAGCTGCTCGAGCGTGGAGCCCGGCCTCGGCTCGCCGCTGAGGGTGCCCGCGCTGCGATAGAGCCGCACGCGCACCCGGATTCCCGAGACCCCCGGCTCGGGCACGATGCCGATCGATGTCTCTCCGCGGCTTACGCTCTCGGCATCGACGGAGAACGTCCGGGAGCAACCCGCGCAGGGGGTGCTCTCCCCCGGCGGATAGAGGTCGAACCTCAACCGATCGAAGAGCGGCGGTGACTCGGCTCCCGCGGCGAGGAGCGGCGCGTCGGTGGTCACGAAGAGGCGCAGCTGTCCGGTCGGCGGCAACGTGTCGGAGCAGCCGAGAGCCGTCAGCGCGAGCCCCACGACGACCGCTCTCATGGCTCGGTCTCCGCCGCATACACGCAACGAAACCCCAAGAACGAGGCGCGTCGCGCCGAAAGCGTGCCGATGCGCGCAGTGCTCGGGAGGTAGGTGGGGGGTGCGGCCCATGACGCGCCGCGCACCGTCTTGTTGCCCAGCGGCCCCTCACACCACGGATCCACGACCGAAGTGTCGCCCCAACAGGCGCCGTCGTAGGCCGCGTAGTCGTCGCGTGTCCACTCGGTGAGCCCTCCCGCGAGTCCCACCACGCCTTCGCGCGTCACGTCGCCGCGGGCCCCCACCGTGAGGGCTTCGGGGCCCCGCCCGAGGTGCTCGCACACCCCGGGGAAGCCAGCGAGATCCACGCGACCATAGCTCGCGCGCTCACAGCTCGGCGGCTCGTCTCCCCAAGCGTAGTGCGAGCGCCCCTCGTCCGAGGCCAGCGTGGCCGCGTGCTCGAGCTGCGCCTCCGTGGGCAGGTCCCCTCCCAGCCACTGGCAGAGCTCGCGCGCTGCCGTCCACGTCATGCACGACAACCCGTAGCCCTCGCGGTCGCGCGGCGCTTCGCTGAAGGTGCAGCTCCCGTCGACGTCGCCGGTGAGCGGGCCCTCGTTGGCGAAGGGCATCAGCGACGGCACGAAGCCGTTGGCGAGCGCCTCGCGGAAGCGCGCGACCGACACCTCGTAGCGATCGATGAAGAACGGGGAGTGAACCACCATCCGCTCGGGCCGTGGCTCGAGATCGGGCACGAGCGCGATCTCGCTCGAGCCGAGGAGCGCCGCCCCACCGGGGACGCAGACCGCGTCATAGGGCGCCGAGCCGGCGCAGCGTGGCCGCTCGTTGTCGTGGCGAAGGTCGATCGGCTCGTCGGTCTCCACGCGGCGCGCGCGGACCGGCTCGAGCACGTCGGGTTCTTCGAGACAGGTCGACGGCGCCTCGAGGTCGTCGAGGATGGGCATGGTCCCGGCGCAGCGGGGGTCGAGCGTGATCCGGAGGGGGCCACGGACTCCGGGGGTGAGCACGATGAGCGCCAGCTGATCGATGGCGGTGAGCGGCTCCGGCTCGGTGCTCGGCGTCTGGTCGCGCCCCTCTCTCACGAGGCGCGGCTCACCGTCGCCCTCCGGCTCGGCGCGCGCGCCCCCGCGGGCTTCGTAGCGCTCGCCGCGGTAGTCGCGGACGCGGCCTTCCGGGTAGGCGCGGACGCGCAGCCACACGCGCTTGTCGGCCGCCTCGTCGTCGCTGAACACGCTGAACGACACCGGCCAGTCGCGGGCGTCGGGCCGCGCGACGTCGCGACTCTCGAACCACGTCCCCGAGGCGTCGTAGAGATCGATCCGCACGCGCTCCACGACGTTGGGCACCCGCGCCGCGACATCCACCACCACGATCGCCTCCGCGTAGGGCGGCAGCTCCTCGCCGCACGCAAGAGCGCCGAGCGCCGCGATCGCGCCCAGCGCCGCCGAACACCACCCTGCGCGCAGCCTCATGGGACGCGTATCGTCCAACCGAGCCCGCCACCGTCGAGCGGCGGCCGCTCGGGCTCGGGCCGAGTCACGAAGTAGGTCACCACCACCGCCGAGGCCAGCGTGGCGCCGAGCGCGGTCCAGAACCACCAGCGCTCGTGCAGCCCGATCGTGGTCGGCTGAAGCCGCGCCATCAGGTCGAGTCGCTGCGCCGCGTGAAGGGTCACGTTGGCGCGATAGGGGTCGAAGCCGCGCTTCTCGACGACCACCTCGTAGGGGCCAGCCGGTCGCTGCAAGGTCACCGGCGCGAGGCCGACGTCGACGCCATCCACGGCGACCGCCGCGCGTGGCTCGTTGGCCTCGACGTGCAGCAAGCTGGGCAGACGCTCGAGCTTGAGCGCGAGCGTCGTCTTGCTCCCCGGCGTGACCTGATGGCGCACCACCGCATCCGAGAAGCCCGCGCGTTCGATCACGATGACGTGCATCCCCGGATCGACGACGAGCTTGAACTTGCGCGCTGGCGGCTTGCCGCCGGGGCCCACCGGGAGCGTGCCCGCCACCAACACGGGAGGCCCAGTCGTCGTGGTCATTCGCTCGAGCGGTCGTCCGTCGACGGTGATGGCAGCGCTCGGGGGATCGAGCGTCACGGTCACGGTGGCGAGCACGCGCTCGACCTCGGCCAAGAAGCCGTTGATGTTCTCCACCGTGCTCTGTGCGAGCTCACCACCGCCAGCCTCGGCGTTGTCGCGGAGGGCGCGCGAGAAGACGGCCCGGGCCACGGTGTATTGTCCGAGCGCGCGATGGCAGATCGCCATGTTGTACGTGGTGCCGGCGTGAGGCCTGAGCTTCGCCGACACCTCGAAGCGGCCGAGAGCCTCGGCCCACAACATCTTCTTCGCGAGCGCGGATCCCTCGTCGAACGCGGCACGAGCCCGCGCCGTGTCGTCCTCCTCGGGCTGGGCCTCGGTGGGCGCCTCCTCGGAGGATGGGTCGTCGGCCCAGGACGAGGAAGAGAGGGTCGACACGGCGCCTGCCCAGAGCACCAGCGGCGCGAGCCACCGCACGGCGCGTCGATGGGAGCGCTCGCGGCGCTCCCGCCGGGTCCTCGAAGCGGCTGCGAGCCGCGCTTGTCGTCGACGCGTCATCTCCACGCTCACGTCATCTCCACGCTCAGTAGGGGTTGCCCACCAAGAGCCCCCCCGGCTCGGGTGCAGGCGACGGCGCAGGCGACGGCGCGGCCGCGACCTTGGGGGCAGGCGCTGGCCGTGGTGGTGCCGGGGCTCTCACCCTCGGCGGCACCCGGGGGGCGGGCGACGCGGCGGTGGGCGGCGCGCTCGCGTCGGCGCTCGCGTTTGCGGCCGCGATGGGGAGCGTGGTCGGGGCCCGAGGCGAGGCAGCGAGCGTCTCCTCCGCGTGCGGCGTGCGCACCGTCCCCGGATGGCGCAGCGCCACCGACGACGACGCGTCGAGCAGCAACAGCACGCCGAGCAACAGGGCCAGCACCCCGATCCCAAGGAACCAGGGGGAAGGCCGTCGGGCGCGCGCGAGCCAGCGCGTACCGACCGTGGGCACCACGCCGGTCGCGTCGGTGATCACCTGCGGGTCGGGCCGCTCCTCGATGGTCGCGAAGAGAGCGCCCACCTCGGCCGCGCTGCTCGGACGGTGCTCCCGCTCGCTGAGGAGCGAGCGCACGATGCTCGCGAGCGCGGTCGGCACGCTCGGCGCCACCTCTTCCAGCGGCTTGAACGAGAGCTGCGCGAGGCGGCGCAACACCTGTCCGGCGGTGGAGCCTTCGATCGGCCGCGCGCCGGCGACGCACTCGTACACGATCACCCCCACCGCCCAGAGATCGGCCCTGGCGTCGATCGGCCCGTCGCCGAAGGCTTGCTCCGGCGCCATGTAGTGGGGCGTCCCGATCAGCATGCCCGTCTCGGTGAGGCCGACGGTCGCGGCGAGAGGCCCCTCGAGGGCGGTGAGCTTGGCGATGCCGAAGTCGACGATCTTCACCACCTCGCGGCCGTCGTCTTCCCGGGCGAGGAAGATGTTGTCCGGCTTGAGATCACGGTGAACGATGCCGAGCGCGTGGGCCGCCTCGAGCGCCTCGAGCACCTGGCGAACGAGCCCGAGCGTCTCGCCCACGCCGAGGCGCCCCTTCCGCACGAGGCGCTCCCGCAGCGACTCGCCGCGCAACAGATCCATCACCATCACGGGGGTCCCGTCCTCGAGCGTGAACACGTCGTGCACGTTCACCACGTGACGGTGGACGATCGCGCTCGCGGCCCGCGCCTCGCGCACCAGCCGCAGCCGGAGCTGCTCGTCGGCCACCCCCGAGCCTGGGCGCACGATCTTCAGCGCCACCGAGCGTCGCAGGTCGAGGTGCTCCGCGGCGAGCACGACGCCCATCGCGCCCGCGCCGAGCCTCTCGAGAATCCGGTAGCGCGCCACGACGTCTCCGACGCGCGGGATCCCGTCGGCGGGGGCCACGCGCGACGCCGCCGCCCGCTCGTCCGCCGTCGGCATCACCGCGCGCATGGTGTGCGCGAGCAACACGCGGCAACCGTCGCAGCTGTCGAGGTGCGCGAGCGCCGACGCGCGAGCGGCGTCGTCACCTCGCCCTTCGGCGAGCTCGACGACCTCGTTCTCGCTGAGGCACCCCATGTGGGCGGCAGTAGCACATGGCCCGGCACATGTCCGTCCCTCGCCCCCGAGAGCAGCAATTTTTCCTCGCCCACGCTCCCAAGGCGTCGGCCACTCACTCGCTACGACGCTCGAGACTCGTGCGGTTCTGCGGTTCCCCTCGCCGGCGTCGACAACGACAGAGGGGTCATCCTTGGCCCCCCTTCATGGCGACCTTCTCGACCGCCAGGAAGGTCCCGACCACCACTACTGCCCCGACGACCACCACCAACATCGGCGCCTTGCCCCCCTGCGCGAAGGCCCAGTCGAGGATCGCCGGGACCAAGAGGAGCAGGGCGCCATAGCCGAACAGCGCCACCGTGGCAGCGCCGATCGCGACGACCTTAGGACGACTCGAAACCATGACCCGTTGTACGAAGGCGCCGCGAGAAGCTACCCCACCCCGGCAGGAGCTCAGGGTCCGATCTTCGGCTCGGCGTAGGTCGCGTCTGGGTCGACGCGCCTGGCGTGCGCTCCCGTGAACACCTTCTCGAACAACGCTTCGAGCCGGGCGGCGGTGGCCGCTCCTTCGATCACGAGGCCCACGTTGCGGCTGCGATAGAAATAGTCGCCTTGCCAGTTGCTCGTGCCGATCCAGCTGAGCTCCCCGTCGATGACCATGTACTTGGCGTGGTTCACCCTGGCGAATGGGATGAACCCGCTCGCGTGCGGTGGCACCTCGACGAGCGCGACGTCGATCCCGTCGACGCGCTGGAGCTCCTGCACCGCGTCCATGTGCCGCTGCTGCCAGTGGGACAGCGCGAGCCGCACCCGCACCCCACGCCCCGCCGCGGCGAGGAGCGCGGCGTGGAGCTCGCGCCACGGCGTCCCATCACGATAGTCGGCGTCGTAGCTCAGGAGCTGTACGGCCACCGACATCCGGGCTCGGCGGATGGCCCCGATGAGCCGCATCAGCTCCCACGACGACGGATCGGGCAGCCAGCCTCTCGGGCTCGCCCACAGCGACACCCGCTCCCCGTTCACCTCCACCGCCGGCCACCGCACAGCCCTCGGCGGCGCCGCCGTCTCGCCCTCCGCGAGCTCCCAGTCGAGCTGAAACACCTGCCCGAGCGCCGCGGCGAGCGGCTCTGCCTTCACCAGCACCCCGAGCTCGTGGATGTGCTCGAGCGCCCGCCAGTCGAAGTTGGCGCTCCCCACGTAGAGCGAGCGCCCGTCGACGACCATGTACTTCGCGTGCTGCACCCCACCCATGACGGAAGCCGCGTCGAGGCGGCGCACGGCGATGGTTCGCTCGAGCCGCTCGAGCTCGGCCGGATACTTGTCGGCGAAGGCGGCGTCCACGAGCAAGCGCACCCGCACCCCGCGACGCGCCGCCGCCTCCATGCCCGCCAGCACCGCCTCCAAGCGCCCGCCCTCCCGGTTCGAGACGTAGAAGCTTGCCACGTCGATGGTCGTCTGCGCGCCGCGCACCAGATCGAGCCACACCGCGTGGGTCGCCGGCGCCGCCTCGAGCTCGAACCCATCGACATCGATCGGGACGCTCTCCACGAGCACGAGCGCGCGCTCTTCGCTCGGGGCGACCGCCGGCTCGGTGCAGCCCCCGCCGCACGCGAGCGCCACGCCGAGCGTGACGAGGCGGCGGACGCGCTGCCATGGACCGCGGTCGAGCCAGCGGCTCGGGCCCAGATGGCGACGACACCCACGCATGGCGCGGTCAGCCGCCGCGCAACTTCCGCACGGCCCCCGCCACCACCTTGCCGTCCACGGTCGCGCCGCTCACCTTGAGGTGCTTCATCGCGATGCCGGTGGCGGGGCCGTCTCCTTTGGCGCCGCGGATGTCGTCGGCCACCGCGGCGAGGGCCGCCACGACGTCGTCTTCTCCGAGCGTCTTGGGCAGGAGCGACTCGAGGATGGTCAGCTCCTCTTCGAGCTCGGCGCGGCGTGCAGCATCTTCGGTGGCTTCGAGCGTCTCGGTGTTCGACTTCACGAGCTTGCGGAGGATCTTCTCCACCTCGCCGTCGTCGAGCGTCGCGCTGCGGCGCGCCTCCTCGGTCTGCACCTCACCGAGCACGAGGCGCAGGATGGTCTTCTCGATCTCGCGTCTGGCCTTCATGGCCTCCTTCACGCGAGCGCGGATCGTGTCGAGGAGCATGCCGAGTGTTTAGCGAAGCCACCGGCGACGGGCAATGGTGGCGGCAGCCAACACGAGCCAGCCGGACAGCGCCGACCCCGAGGGCTCGGGGAGCGCCGGGCGATCTCCCGACCACACCACGCTGTGCACGTTCGTCTGCTTCGCCTCCGTCGCGTCGGCGGGCCGAAAGCCGGAGTCCTTGAGCTGCGCGGCGCCGAGCTGGGTGCGCAGGCGCAACAGCGCCGCCCCCTCCCCAAACATCTCGAACAGCGTCTTGGCCGTCTTGCTCTGCATCGAACCGAACGGGTTGTGACCGATGGCACCAAACTCCAGCACCATGCCCCCGCCCTCGGTTTGTTTCTTGAAGAGGTCTTCGTAGTTGCTGTCCACCGCCGACGTCGCCACGAGGCGAGCCCGATCGATCGGTGCCACCTCGTAGTCGACAGGCAGGAACGGCGCCGGCCCCATGAGGTACAGGGTGACCGACACGCGCGAGCCGGGCGCGAGAGAGTGAGCGGAGAGACCGAACGGATAGGTGAGCTCCTCGAGCGGGAGCTCGCGGAAGGTGAGCTCGAGCGGCGCGAGGTTGCCCTCGGCCGCGCTGACCAGGAGCTTGGCGGCGAGGAACACCCAGCCCTTGGCGAGGTACCCGTCGATGGCGGCTTGGAGCTCGGCGGGGGCCTTGAAGCCCTCCTTCTCGAGCCACGCGCTCACCGTCTGGGCGTCGTCGCCGCCGATGATCACATACTCGTAGGTCTCGGTCTTGCCGCGCTCGTGGATGACCACCGTCGGGGCACGTGCGCCGGCGGTGTCCGCCGACTTCGCGCCGCCGGCCCCAAGGCAGCCGCACCCCCCTCCGGAGGGCGGCGGCGGCTGCGTCGCGTCCTCCACGATCACCCGCGGCGCGGTCTCCTCCTCGAGCACCTCGAAGAGCGACGGATCGGCGTCGCGCACCTGGCTCGTCGGCTTCTGGAGCGGGAAGAGGAAGGCGAAGTCGCTGGTGGCGCCCACATAGCCGACGCTCACCACCATCACCGTCTTGTCGATTCGTTGTGCGATGAGCACCTGCTGGTCGCTCATCCCTCCCGGTCGCTGCTCGTGATCTTTGAAGATCATCCCACCGCACGCCTCGGCGGTCCGCGTCCCTGCCGTCACGAGCAGGCACGCGAGCACCGCCACCGCCACGACCCAACCGAACCTGTCGAACCGCGCACCCATGGCGCCGGTCATACCACGGCTCGTGGCCAGCATTGCCACCCGGCCCCAACCACGGCACGCTGGCACCATGCCCCGAGCGCTCCTCCCCTGCCCGTCGTGTCAGCGTCATGTCCTGGCCGAAGCGAGCACGTGCCCGTTCTGCACCGCGAGTCTGGCCCTCTTGAGCCGACGGACGCTCGGCGTGCTGACCGCGGCCTCGCTGGGGCTCGCCGTGACCGGATGCCCGCAGCAGCGCCCGGCCCCCAAGTACGGCATGCCGCCGCAGCCGCAGCCGAACCGCGAGCCCGACGCGCCGATGTACGGCATGCCCGCCCCACCCCCCGACACCCCTGCGCCCGTCGAGCCGCAGCCGGGCCCGCCCCGGTGCCTCCTCAGCCGGAAGACGGCCACGACCACGCGGCACCGATGTATGGCATGCCCCCAGCCCCCGAGGACGGCCCCGAGCAGCCCAACGATCGGTGATGGCCCGAGCCGAGACGCGCGCGGTGCGCGACCCGTGATGGCCCGCGCGCGGAGGCCCGTGGGAGGTGACAGCCGCACCCCACACCACGTACCCTGAGAACTTCGAGGATGAAGCGGCGCAAGGAGGGCGGAGCAGGAGCGGACACGGCGGCGGGTCGCATGAAGCACCGCGAGACGCAGTCCGAGGTGCGCGAGCGACAGGCGCCCCCGCCCGACGACGCCGAGCCGCCGCCCACGCGGATCAAGATCCCGCGGCCCCCTTCGCGCTCGATGCTCGAGGGTGACGAGCACGGCGCCCCCACCAAAGTGCGCAGCGTCGCGGCGGCCACCCGAGCGTCACCGTCGGGCGCAGCGCGTCCCGGCGCAGCGCGTCCCGGCGCGGCACCACCCGCTGCCGCTCGAGCTCACGGGGCCGGACACGACGCCGCGCTCGAGGACGACGCGCTCGAGGGCGACGCGCTCGAGGACGACGCGCTCGAGGACGACGACGAAGAAGAAGATCTCACGCGGGTCAAGACGACCGGGTCGCTCATGTCCGATCTCGAAGACGAGCTCGGCGCTCCCACCTCGCTTCGGCGTCGGTCGCGAGGTGGCGGCGGCTCCGCGCAAGAGGACGACGAGGACGCCCGAGACAGCGAGCCCCCCCCCGACAGCATCCCCCCTCCGAGCGCTCGCGGTGACGCTCCGGACGTGAAGCTTCGTCGCTGCCAGCTCGGGCCGGTGATCGCGGCCGGCGGCATGGCCACCATCCACCTCGGCCGCTGGTACGGCGCAGGGGGCTTCGCGAAGACGGTGGCCATCAAGCGCCTTCACCGCCACCTCGTCTCGAGCTCGTCGTTCGTGAACATGTTGCTCGACGAGGCGCAGGTCGTCGCGCGCATCCGCCACGCCAACGTGACGTCGGTGATGGACGTCGTCGAGGAGGACGGCGAGCTCTTCATCGTCATGGACTACGTCCACGGCGTCACGCTCGCGCACCTCATTCGGCAGATGAAGCGGCAGGGGTCGAAGATCCCGCTCCCCATCGCGATGCGGATCGCGAGCGGGATCCTCCACGGGCTCCAAGCCGCCCACGACGCCACGGACGAGGACGGCAACCCCCTGTGCGTGATCCACCGCGACGTCTCCCCCGAGAACGTCATCATCGGCTCGGACGGCGGCGTCCAGCTCATCGACTTCGGTGTGGCCCGCGCCTACGGCCGCGTCGACCGCGCCGAAGAGGGAGAGTTCCGAGGCACCCTGCGTTATTGCTCCCCCGAGCAGCTGAAGAACGAAGATCTCGAGCCCGCGAGCGACATCTACGCGGCCTCCATCGTGCTGTGGGAGATGGCCACGGGACGACGGCTCTACCGGGGTCAGAACGCAGCCGCCATCATCTACGAGGTGCTCGACGGCGACCCACCGCCGCCCTCGCGCTACCGCGACGGGCTCGGCCGGGGCTTCGACGAGATCGTCTTGCGGGGGCTCCACCCCGACAAGGGCCGACGCTGGCTCACGGCCGTCGACATGGCCGAGGCCATCGAGCGCAGCACCACGTTGGCCAGCCCCCGCGAGGTGGCGGTGTGGGTGAAGGCGATCGCGAGAGACAAGCTCGCCACGATGAAAGACGCCCTGAAGGCAGTGGAGGGCCTCCCTCCGCTCGTGATCGACGAGTCCTCCTCCGACGGCGCGGCGAGCCACACGCCGCTGCCCGCCGAAGCCCCACGCAGCGACAAGGCGGGGATGCGCTGGCCGGCTGTCGTCGGTTTGCTCGTCGCGGGCGTCGTCGCGGGGGCCTTCCTCTTCGGCGGCAAGGAGACGCCGTCGTCGCCCACGGCCTCGAGCGCCGCGGTCGACAGCCCTCCACCGCCGAAAGAGCCGGCGCCCACGGAGCCGTCCCGCCCCGACGAGCCTGCCACCGCCCAGACCTCCGCGTCGCTGCCCACCGGCGAGCCCGTGGAGCCGGCGCCGGAGCGCTCGGCCACCACCCCCACCGTGTCCGAACCGGCGACGAGCACCAGAACGGTGGAACCCGCCGCGCCCGAGCCGAGCGCCGAGGAGCCGCCGCCCGACCCTGCGCCTTCGGTGGCGTCGCCGCGGCCGCTGCCGAAGCTCCCGCCGAAGCCCCCGCCGCCGCCAAAGCCCTGGATCCCCGACGGCATCTAGCCACATCCGCGCTGCGACCTCGCGCATGCACGGGATGAGCGACCGCGGCGAGCGCCGGGGCGAGCGCGTCCGCGCGCGACGGGCGAGGTCGCACGCGACGCTCGAGATCGCGCGCGCCGCGCTTGCGCTGGCTGCGGGGCGGGAGCAGAGTCCCGGCGATGTTCAAAGAGTTCAAAGAGTTTGCCATGAAGGGCAACGTCGTCGACATGGCGGTGGGCATCATGATCGGTGGCGCGTTCGGCACCGTCGTGAAGTCCCTCGTCGACGACGTCGTCATGCCGCCCGTCGGCCTGCTCACGGGGGGGCTCGACTTCTCGACACGCTTCGTTGTGCTGAAGGTGGGGAAGATGCCGCCGCCTTATGCGACGCTCGCCGATGCACAGGAGGCAGGCGCGGTGACGCTGCGGTACGGGCTGTTCATCAACCAGATCATCTCGTTCCTCATCGTGGCGCTGGCGCTCTTCTTCCTCGTGCGCTGGATGAACAAGCTGCGCAAGCCGGAGGAGGCGCCCCCGGTCACCACCAAGCCGTGCCCATTCTGCAAGAGCGAGGTGAGCAAGGAGGCGACGCGCTGCGCCTTCTGCACCTCGGAGCTCGCCAAGCCGAAGAAGGCCTGAGCCGCGCGTGACAGCTCGCGCGTGAGCTCAGAGGTAGCGCGCGTGATGCGCGAGGTGATCGTCCACGAACGTGGCGATGAAGTAATAGCTGTGGTCGTAGCCCTCCTGCATTCGCAGCTCGAGGGCTTGGCCGGACGCTTCACATGCCGCGCTCAAGAGCTGCGGTTGGAGCTGCTCGGTGAGGAACCCGTCGGCGGTGCCTTGATCCACCAGGATCGGCTGTGGGTGCACGGTCTGCGCGAGCAGCTCGCACGCATCGTAGCGAGCCCACGCGCTTCGGTCGTCGCCGAGATAGCCCAAAAACGCCTTCTCCCCCCAAGGGCACCGCGACGGCGCGCAGATCGGAGACAGCGCGGAGATCGACCGCCAGCGGTCTGGCTGGCGCAGCCCGATCACGAGCGCGCCATGCCCCCCCATGGAGTGACCGAAGATGCTGCGATGCGCTGGCCCACGCGTGCGAAAGGCGCCATCGATGAGCGCGGGGAGCTCTTCGGTGACGTAGCCGAACATGCGGTACCGCTCCGACCACGGCGCCTGGGTGGCGTCGACGTAGAACCCGGCACCGGTGCCGAAGTCCCAGTCATCGTCCTCGCCGGGGCAGCCCGCGCCCCGCGGCGACGTGTCGGGGGCTACCACGATCAGGCCGAGCTCGGCGGCGGCGCGCTGAAAGCCCGACTTCGTCGTGAAGTTGGCCGGCGTGCATGTCAGCCCCGACAGGAAGATCACCACCGGACAGGGCTCGTGCTCGGCCTGCGGCGGCACGAACACCGACAGCTCCATCGGTCCGGTCAGACGCGCCTGATGGCGGTAGAAGCCCTGCTTGCCGCCGAACACACGGTGCTCGCCCACAACCTCCAACATGTCGCCGACCATAACGGCAGCGCGCCCCAAGCGCCACAACCGGTGAGGAGCTCAGCGGCGAACCACGTCGGGCACGCCGATGCGCTCCACGAGGCGACTGATCTCGCGATGAATCAGCGCCAGGTTCGAGTCGCGCACGGTGGGGAGCGCGAAGCGAGCCCGCCGCACGTCGGCGTAGTCGAGCTCGGCGACCAGCAGCGCCTCCTCGTCGTTGGCCCGCGCCACCTCGCGACCGGAAGCGTCGAGCACCCGCGAGCCACCCCAAAACGAGTAGACGCCCTCGCTCCCCACTCGATTGACGAACACGATCGGCAGGCCGTAGAGCGAGGCGTAGAACTGCAGCACGAGATCCCACCGCCCCGGCTTGGTGGCGTCGCCGCTCTCGGAGTCGATGGAGGAGTTGGTGGGAACGAGCAGCAAGGTGGCGCCGTGTAGCGCCGCGATGTGCACGAGCGGAGGGTTCCACATGTCGGAGCACAACAAGAGCGCGCCGGTGAACCGCGACGGCAGCGCAAACGGCTCGATGTAGCGTCCCGACGCAAAGAACTTCGCTTCCTGCATGTCGCCGTAGTTCGCGAGGTGGAGCTTACGGTGCAAGAACACGAGCTCGCCGTCGCGCAACACGGCCGCGGAGTTGAAGTACTGTGCGCCGTACGCCTCCTCCACGAAGCCGACGACGACGTGCATCGACCGGGCGGCCTCCGCGAGCCGTGAGAGCGGCTCCACGAGGCGCTCTCCGAGAGCGATCCCCAGCTCCGGCGCCTGCATCCCCATGTCGTAGCCGGTGAGCGACAGCTCGGGGAACACGAGCACGTCGACCCCGAGCTCGCGGGCTCGGCGCACGTAGTCGAGGTGGATCTCCACGTTCGCGTCCACGTCCGCGAGCACGGGCCGCATCTGGGCCGCGGCCACCGTCAGCCGCGTGGAGAGCTCTGCCCTAACGCCGCGCTTCACGTCGCTTCAGCTTCCGCTCTCGGCGGTCCTCTTCGCGATGTTGGCCATCATCACCGGATAGTCGCCGAACATGTCGAACACGCGCGCGCCCCCGAGATCGCCGAAGTGCTCACGCCAGATGCGGAAGTAGTAGAGCATCTCCTTGGAGGCCAGGTTGGCCTCTGGGTAGTCGCGTCGTGCCGCGACGAGATCCGCGTCGCTGACCAGGCCGTTCACGTGCTCGATGATGTGACGGCCGCCGCTTCCCTGATCGAAGGGCATCTTCTCGCGCCAGAGGATCTCGTCGGGGAGCATCCCGGTGAACGCTTCGCGCAGGATGTGCTTCTCGACCTTGCGGCCGTTCACCGTCTTGATCTTGGCCTCGCAGGGCAGGTTCAGCGCGTACTCCACCACGCGTCGATCGAGGAACGGCACCCGCGCCTCGAGGGACACCGCCATCGTCATACGATCGAGGCGCTTGCACTCCGTATTGTGGAGGTTGTTGATGAGCTCCCACGAGGCTTGCTGCAGCGCTGGCCACGACATGTTCCGCACCGCCGAGTAGCCCGCGAAGATCTCGTCGCTCCCTTCGCCGCAGAGCACCACCTTGAGGCCCTCCTCCTTGGCGAGGCGGGCCGCCATCAGCGTGACCACGGCGCCAGTGACCATCGAGGGGTTGAAGCTCTCCACGTGCCAGATCGCCTCGGGGATCGCGGCCAGCATCTCCTCGACGGTGAACGTGCGCACCGCGTGGCGCACGCCGAGGAAAGCCGCCACCGTGCGCGCGGCCTCCACGTCGGGCGCACCTTCCATGCCCACGGTGAACGTGCGGAGGCCCGGCTGATGTCGCTTCGCGAGGGCCGTGATGATGCTCGAGTCGAGGCCACCGGAGAGGAAGGTGCCCACCTCGACGTCGGCGAGGAGCCGCATCTTCACCGCGTGATCGAGCAGCGAACGCACGAGCTCCGCGTTGGGCACGCTGCGTTGGGCCGCGAGGTGGTAATACGCCTCGGGCCCGCGCTCGGTGACACGAAAGCCAGGCGGGAGCATGCGCACCGCCTGCGGCTCGACGCTCGCGGCGAGGAGGGCCTTGGCTTCGGACGCGAAGTACCAGCGCTGCCCATCGCGCGCGTAGTAGAGCGGCTTGATGCCGATCGGATCGCGTGCGGCGAGGAAGCGCTTCTGCTGCGCGTCGTACAGCACGAAGGCGAACATGCCATCGAGGAGGTTGACGCAGTCGTCGCCGTGATCCTCGTAGAGGTGGCTGATCACCTCCGCGTCCGAGCGCGTGCGGAGTTGGTGATGCGCGCCCAGATCGCTCGCGATGGCCTCGTGGTTGTAGATCTCGCCGTTGCACACCACGTGCACGCTGCGGTCTTCGTTGTGGAGCGGCTGCTCACCCCTCGCGAGATCGATGATGCTCAGCCGGTTGATCCCGAGGCCGCAGCGGCCGTCGTAAAACTCGAACCGAGTGCTGTCTTCCCCGCGATGGACGGTGGAGGCCAACATCGCCTCGAGCTGGGCTCGGTGGGCGACGTTGAACATCCCGACGATGCCACACACGCCGTGTCCTGCGGGGGGCCGCTCAGCCCTTGGGCTTCGGCTTGGGGCCCGGCTTGGGGGGCTCGGGCTTCTTGGGCGACGGGATCGGCGGCGGCGATGGCCGCGGCGTCGTGGGGAGGGGCGGCGGGTTCGGGGCGAGCGTGTCTGGCGCGTCCCCAAGCCTGTCGGCCGCGCCGGTGTCGACGGTGCCGGCGGCTGCGGAGGCGGCAGCCGCGATCGCAAACACGACCGCGCAGCCACCGAGCAAGGTTTTGAGCTTCATGGAAGTCCTCCCGAGTCAGCTGTGCGTGTGGGTGATGTTCGTCGCCGCCGGCCGGATCTTCGCGATCTCCGTGGCGCCGAACCGAATCATCTATGATTACAATCGGATACAAACTCATCCTACACGAAAACGCGGGCCAAAGAAAGTATTCTAAGGATATCTTCCGTAAAACAATCGATTCAAATCGTTAGAGCTGAAACCATCGGGGATTCTCGGAGGCGCGCGACCAGAAGTGCTACGGAGCGAGGCCCGACTCCGAAACCGGGAACACCGCGATTCAACGGGAAACCAAGCGCCGTGCCCAACGAGCTCGAAGAAGACATCCTCGTCGCGCTGAGGCGGATCACCCGCGCGATCGACATCCACAGCCGCTACCTCGCCAACAAGTTCGGCCTGACCGGACCCCAGCTGGTGTGCTTGCGCGTGCTCGGCCGTCACACGTCGCTCACCCCCTCGGAGCTCGCCAAACACGTGGCGCTGAGCCAGGCGACCGTCACCGGCATCGTCGATCGGCTCGCCTCGCGGCAGCTCGTGACGCGCGTCCGTAGCGAGAGTGATCGGCGAAACGTCACCGTCGCCATCACCGACGCCGGCACCGCGCTCCTCGCCGACGCGCCCTCCGCGCTCCAAGAGAAGTTCGCGAACCGCCTCGCGCTGCTCCCCGCCGAGGAGCAGCACGCGATCCGCGTCACCCTCGACAAGGTCGTGCGGATGATGGATGGCGAAGATCTCGCCGCCGATCCGGTGCTCGACGCCGATCCCTCCATCGAGGGTCCGCCTCCCGACGTGCTCCCCTGACGACGCGCCAGGGGGCGGCCGCCGCACGGACCGCGCCCGCCCCGTCGCAGGCGTCGCCGAGCTCGCGGCCTCGCCGAGCTCGCGGGCCGAGCCCGCAGGGATATGTTCGAAACATGACGGCGACCTCGGCCACCACGCGATACCGATCGAGGGAGTCTCGTGCATACCGTCGTCCTCTCCGACCTCCACCTGAGCGAGGCCCAGCGACCCGATCCTCGCCGGCCTCACTGGATGGCCTACAAGCTCGAGAAGCACTTCATCGACGAAGACTTCGCGCGTCTCCTTCAGCACCTCACCGAGCAAACCGCCGAGCGCGTCGAGCTCGTCCTCAACGGCGACATCTTCGACTTCGACTCCGTCACCCAGCTGCCGGAAGACCCCGAGGGTCCGATCGACTGGCTGGCGCGGCTACGAGGGCTCGGCAGCGAGGAGTGGATGTCCCGCTTCAAGATGGAGGTGATCATCCGCGACCACCCCATCTGGTTCGACGCCATCCGTCGCTTCCTCGATGGCGGGCACCGCGTCGTGTTCGTGTTCGGCAACCACGACGTCGAGCTCGCGTGGCCCTCGCTGCAGCGCCTGATCCGCGAGCGGCTGGGCGTCGAGCCGCAACATGGCCACGAGCTAGCGGCCGAACCGAGCGCCCTCGGCGAGCACGACGCTCGCGGCGATGGCGGTGCCCCAGGCAACGACCACGATGCCAACACGCCGCGCGACGTCGCCACCAAGCAGCCTGGCGGCGAGCTCGTGTTCTGCGACTGGTTCTACCTGAGCCAGGACGACACCTACATCAGCCACGGTCACCAGTACGATCCCAACTGCGTGGTGAAGAACCCGATCGATCCGCTCATCGAGGTGCGGGGCCGGCCGCGTATCCGCATCCCTTTCGGCGATCTCGCCGGGCGCTACATGCTCAACGGCATGGGCTACTTCAACCCCAACGCCAAAGACAACTACATCATGAGCGGCCTGCAGTACGTGCGCTTCTTCCTGCGCTACATGCTGCTCACCCAGCCGCTCTTGCTCTGGACGTGGTTCTGGGGCGCGCTCGCCACCCTCGTGCTCAGCCTCACCGAGCACTGGCGCCCCCCGATGCGCGACCCGCTCCGGATCGACGAGAAGGTCGCCGATGTCGCGGCGCGCGCCCGCGTCACCCCCGCGATGGTGCGGAAGCTCCAGGCCATCTCGGTTCCGTCGGCGTGCTCTAGCCCCATTCGGGTGATGAAGGTGCTGTGGCTCGACCGAGGGTTCTTGTTCCTCGCGTTGATGTTCCTCTCGTGGCAGCTCGTGCTCCACATCAACGTCGCGCTCCCGATCAGCCCGCTGTGGGTAGTGGCCCCGATGGTCGCACTCATCCCTCCCTACGCGATCTACGCCGCCCAAGTGAAGGCGACGGTGTTCGACCAACCGCTCCTCGACGAGCGGCTCGCCCACCTCATCGCCGCCATCACCGGCGCCAGGATGGTCGTCTTCGGCCACACCCACGAGCCCCAGAACCACCAGGTGGGCCCCGTGCGCTACGTCAACGGCGGGTTCTGGTCGGCGGCCTTCACCGATCCCGAGTGCAGCGAACGCATCGGCACCCAGACCTTCGTGTGGATTCGCCCCGGCACCCACGGCGACCGCTCCGTGTCCCTGTGCGAGTGGGCCCCCGGCGCCCGCGAGCCCAAGCCGTTCCTCGTGTCGACGAGCGCCTCTCCCGCGGAGCGCCCGGTGCGCATCCGTCCCCCGCTCGGCGAGCGCTGACCGAGGGGACGTGACCGCTCGAGCGCGAGGAGCCGCCGCGGTGCGCGACCGTCCCGCCGGGTCGCGTGGGGCGCCTCACTGGGCCACCAGCACCTCCTTCTGCCAGATCACGCGGCCTCTCTCCACGACGCCGGGCCAGCTCGTGACGTACCGGCTCGGCTCGCCGGGTTTGGAGGCGTCGATCCAGAGGCCGCCGCCGTGGAAGCGAATGTCGAAGTGGACGAACTTGCCGTTGGGGTAGTAGCCACAGCCCACGTCGGCCAGCTTGTGACACAGCGCGAGCAGCTCCTCGTTTTCCACCCCCTTCACGCTGATGTCGAGGGCTCGACCGAGGGCGTGATTGCTGGTGTGGGTGCCCTCCTCGAGGGGACCGTCGGCGGGGCGATAGCCGCTGTAGATGTGCACCGGATGCCACGGGTACTCGAGCGAGATGCGGTGTAGCACCCAGAGCAAGCGCGGGTGCATGATGCGCACGCCGTCCACCCACTCGCCGGGGGGCCCGGTGGGCACCGCGGGCAGCGCGCTTGGCCGTGGCACGTCGAGCGGGCGCGCGAGCACGCTCAAGGTCTCGAGAGCACCGTCGGGGATGGAGCCGTCGCAGCTCAGCGCGACGAAGGCCTCCCCCTCCGGACCGAAGCGCTGCAGTCGCAGCGGCCGCTCGCGACACTCCCACCACGGCGACGGCGGCTCGAGCGGAGACAGCGAGTTCCACAGCACGGCAAACACGCTCGCGGGAAACGACTCGCCGACCGAGCACTCGCCCCCGCGACCGCAGCCGAGCGCGAGCACCAACGCGTGGGCCCAGTGGATGTCGACGCGCTCGAGCCACGGGGGCATGAGCTCTCGGCGGAGCGCGAGCGCCGTCGAGCCCAAGAGCGCGCCTCCGACGCTGTCTTCTCCTTCGAACCAATGCTCGCGCGGCATGGCGACCGGCCACCGTGGCTCGCTCTCGGTCAGGCGCGCGGCGCATGGATCGACAGAGCCGATCGAGAGGCGCGGGTTGACCGCGGCGTCGTGGCCCGGCGCGGGATGTCCCCCACTCCAGTCCAACGAGGCGAAGCCGCGGTGGCTCCACCGCCCGAAGGGGCTGCGGCGCCAGCGACCGATCGCGGTGCGGCCCGGATCGACGGCGTGACGAAACGGCGCGAGCAACGTGAGCTCGGGCGACTCGTCGAGGCGCAGGCGACGCCGCTCCGGCACCGGAGCCTCGGGTTCTGCGTGAGCCTCGTCCGCCGTGACGAGCACCGCCACGACGATCGCCGACACCATCGCCGCGACCATCGCACCCATCCAGCGCATCGACGGGTGAAGTCTACGGACGGCCGCCGTCCTCATCAAGCTGCAACACCTCGGCGATGGCCTCACGCGAGACGGCACCGGCGCGCACGATCCGCGCGCCCCTCGCGGTGAGCTCGACCAGCGTCGAGGGCGTTCGCCACGGCGTCTCCCCGCCGTCCACGACGAGGGGGATGCGCCCTCCCAGGCTCGCCCCCACCCCCTCCGCGGTGGTGGGGGCCTCGTGACCGGACAGGTTGGCGCTCGGCGCAGCGATGGGGCAACCGAGCGCGGTGATGAGCGCGAGCGCGACCTCGTGGCCAGGTGCGCGTACCGCCACGGTGGACCCGCCCGCCGTCACCTCCGGCACCACCCACGCCGCTGCCTCGAGCACGATGGTCACCGGGCCTGGCCAGAAGCGCTCGGCGAGGGCCGATGCCCGCTCGTCCCAACCGCGCGTCGCCGCGCGCGCCGCCGCCACGTCGGCCACGTGGAGGATGAGCGGCTTGTCGGAGGGGCGCCCCTTGGCCTCGAAGATCTTGGCGACGGCGTCGGAGCGGTCGGCGCGCGCTCCGAGGCCGTACACCGTCTCGGTGGGGAACGCGACCACCTCCCCCTGCGACAACAGCCGCGCGGCTCGGGCGATGGACGCGGGGCTCGTGTCGATCACGTCGGTGCGCATCGTCCTCCTCGTCGCGCTCGTCGATCGCGGCTCGCGCTAACCGTCAAACTCTCCGAAGTCTTCGTACTCGCCGGGAGCGAGGTTCTCAAACCGCGTGTAGCTGTCGATGAAGCGCGTGCGCACGGTGCCCGTGGGGCCGTTGCGCTGCTTGGCGATGATGAGCTCGGCGATGCCATGCTCGGTCGTGGTGTCGCGGTTGTAGTACTCGTCGCGGTAGATGAACACGATCATGTCCGCGTCCTGCTCGATGGCGCCGCTCTCACGAAGATCGGAGAGCATCGGGCGCTTGTCTTTGCCGGCCCGCGTCTCCACGCCGCGGTTCAGCTGCGAGAGCGCGATCACCGGCACCGAGAGCTCCTTCGCGAGCTGCTTGAGACCACGCGAGATCTCGCTGATCTCTTGCTCGCGGCTGTTCGCGTTGGCGCGACCTCGCATGAGCTGGAGGTAGTCGATGATCACGAGGCCCAGGCCCGGCTCGTTGGGTTTGCGCTGGCGCGAGTACTCCGCCTTCAAGCGCCTCACCTTCGAGCGGAGCTCGAGCAGCGACAGCCCGGCCGTGTCGTCGATCCACACCGGGAGGTTGGCGAGCACCGCCGCCGCGCTGGTGAGGTTCGCCCAGTCTTCCTGATTGAGGTAGCCCTGGCGCATCTTGCCCACGTCGACCCGTGCCTCGGCGCAGACCATACGTTGCGCGACCTGCTCTTTGGGCATCTCGAGCGAGAACACCGCCACCCCGTAACCGGGCGTCTCCGTCTGCTGCTCGCCGTAGCCGTCGTCGCCGGGCCCAGGGGTGGTGATGAGCTGGGGCGCAGCCACGTTCACGGCCACGTTGAGCACGAACGACGTCTTCCCCATGCCGGGCCGCGCGGCCACGATCACCAGATCGCCGGGGTGCAGTCCGGCCGTCTTCTTGTCGAGATCGACGAACTTCGTGGGCACACCGGTGATGCGATCGCCGCGCTCGGCGGCCTCGGAGAGCTTCTTGAACGTGATGGTGAGCACGTCCTTCAGGGGATAGACGGTGCTCGACTCCGGAGTGCGCGCGATGTCGTAGATCTCTTGCTCGGCGCGATCGATGAAGTCTTGAGCCTCCGGCACCTCGCCGTAGCCGAGCCCTGCATACTTCTGGCACACCGCGATCAGTCGGCGAAGCCGCCACTTCTCCTTCACGGTGCGCGCGTGGGTGCCCACGTTGGCCACCGCCGGGGTGGCGTCGACGAGCTCGCCGAGATACTTCGCGCCCCCCGCCCGCTGGATGAGCTCGCGGTTTCGGAGCCACGAGGCCACGCTGACGATGTCGATGGGGATGCCATCGAGGGACAACGAGCGACAGGCCTCGAAGACGAGCCGGTGGTTGTCGCTGTAGAAGTGCTCGGGCTCGAGGATCTCGAGCACCCGGTCGAGCGCCTCGCTCTCGAGCAGGCACGAGGCGAGCACCGCCGCCTCGGCTTGGAGGTCGTTGGGCGGCACGCGCCCGGAGAGGATGGGCGGCTCCCGCGGCCCCTCGTCGCGTCCACGCCGCTCGCGCTGTGTCTGCATGCTCATGGTCTCCCCCCCAGTTTTTCCACAAGAGACGAACAGGAGAACAACGGGTTCTTCACAGGCCCTCTAAATGACAACACCCTGCGGGTCGGGGACCTCGCAGGGTGCGGTGGGTATCGTGGAGACCTCTCGGCGCTCCACGAACACCATATCACTTCATGACGCTGCGCGGCAGGGTCAGCCCTTGGGCAGCACCTCCACGTGCAGCTCGGCGTCGACGCCAGAGGCGATCTTCACGACGATGCGGTGATCACCCACCGCGCGGATCGCATCCATGACGATCTTGCGCCGATCGATCTCGATCCCCTTCTCCGCGAGCGCCTCTTCCACGTCGCGCGAGGTGATCGAGCCGTACAGCTTGTCGTCCTCACCCGTCTGGGCGTGGAAGGTGAGCCGCATGTCGCCAATCTTCTTCGCCACCACCTCGGCCTCGGCGCGAAGCTTGATCGCGCGAGCCTGCGCGACGCGCTTCTCGTGCTCGATGCGCTTCACGTTGTCCTTCGTGGCCAGCGCGGCCAGACCTCGCGGGATGAGGAAGTTGCGCGCGTAGCCAGCTTTGACCCGAACGAGCTCACCGCTCGTGCCGACGTTGGGGAGGTCGTCGGTCAGAACCACCTGGACGTTGCGAGACATGTCATCCTCCCTCGTTCATGGTGAACGGCAAGAGCGCGATCACCCGCGCCCGCTTGATGGCGGTGGTGATGGCGCGCTGATGCTTGGCGCAAGCTCCGCTGATGCGGCGCGGCACGATCTTCCCGCGCTCGGTCACGAAGTACTTGAGCGCCTGGGGATCTTTGTAGTCGATGAGGTTTTCCTTGTCGGCGCAGAACCGGCACACGCGACGGCGGCCTCGGCGACGCCAGGGCATATCTTCGCCGCCCTTGTCGCCCAACCGGTCATCGCCACGATCACGGTCACCACGGTCGCCACGCATTCTGTCTCGATCTTCGCTCATCACTCGTCTCCATCCTCGTCGTCATCCATCCCGTCGCCGTCGTCCATGTCGTCATCATCGTCGATGATGTCGCGGTCACGACGGCCGCGCCGCTCCGAGAAGGCCGCGTCGAGACCCAGCGAGCGCTCCACGGTGAGCTCGGGCTCGTCGGCCTCGAAGGGGAGGTCGAAGTCGAGCTGCAGGCCCTCGGTCGTCGCCGCGCCCTCGAAGGGGATCTGGTCTTTCACCATCACCGTCTGGTAGCGAATGACGGCGTCTACCAGCCGCAGCTGGCGCTCGATCTCGGCCACCGCGTCGCCACGGCCCTGGTACTTCACGAAGACGTAGGTCCCGCGATGATGTCGCTTGATCGGGTAGGCGAGACGACGGCTGCCCCAAAGCTCGGCCTCGATGACCTTGCCTTTGGTGCCTTTGATCGCCTCGGAGACGCGGTTGGCTACATCCTCGGCCGCCTCTTTCTCGACGTTCGGCCGGAGAATGTAGATCGTTTCGTACTCCCGGGCGTGCCCGGGTGCGAGTGCCACTTGGCCCATGTGTTGTGCTCCTCTCGGACAAAGGCCCCGTCAGCGTGACGGAGCGAGAAGTTGTCATCCCCGGTCGTCGGCCTTCGAGGCGTCCAGCTCCGAGGGCTGGCGCATGTTGGGCTCGACTTGGGTCGCCTCGCTCGTCGCGGCGGGCTTGGGAGGAGCCTCGGTGGGCTCCTGGGGAGGACGTTTCTTTGGTTTCGGTTTGGTATTTCGAAGCTTTGCCGCGGCGTCGAAGCCGCGGGCGGCGATGTCTAGCACAGCGCCGCTAGCAAGATCCACGAGCTTGTCGAGATTTTCCCGCTCCTCGGGGCCGAAGCTGGAGAGCACCCAGCTCGCCGTGTCTCGGAAGCTCGGCGGGGGTCGCCCGATCCCGAAGCGGACGCGACAGAAGTCGGCCCCCATCCGACCGATGATCGAGCGCAACCCGTTGTGACCCGCGTGGCCGCCGCCACGCTTCAGGCGGATGTCACCAAACGGGAGGTCGAGCTCGTCGTGGATCACGATCACGCGCTCGGGCGGGATCTTGAAGAACGCCGCGCACGGCTGCACCGAGTCGCCGGAGAGGTTCATGTACGTCATCGGCTTGAGCAGCCACGCGTCCTCTCCTTTGATCTCGGTGCGCGCGAGCTCGGCGGAGAACTTCGCGCGGAACGCGTCCGCCTTGCTTCTCCGCGCGAGCGCGTCGACGACCATGAAGCCGATGTTGTGGCGGTGGCTCGCGTACTCCCGCCCCGGGTTGCCCAATCCAACGACGAGCCACATGGTGCGGGCTTCTCCGCGCTAGCCGGAGCGAGTCGCTCAGGCGCTCTCGCCGCCTCCTGCCCCCTCGGCGGGGGCAGCCGCTTCGCCCTCGGCGGCAGCCTCGCCCTCGGCCGCCTCGAGCACCCGCGGCGGCACCACCACGAGCACCTTGCGCTCGGGGGGAAGCAACGCCTCCACACCCTCGGGCATGACGAGCTGGCTCACCTTCACCACGTCGTCGATCTCGAGCGCCGACACGTCGTACTCGACCTGGTCGGGGATGTTCGCGGGGAGGCAGCGCACGGTGAGGGAGCGGAGGTTCGTGAGCAGCGTGCCACCAGCCTGTTCTCCCTTGCTCTTGCCCGTCGTGTGGAACGGCACCTCGCACTCCACGGGCTTGTCGGGGGCGATCTTCACGAGATCGGCGTGGAGCAGCTGACGAGACAGCGGATGCACGGTGTACTCGCGCACCATCACGGGGAACGACGCGTCGCCCTCGACCTCGAGGTTGATGATGGTGTTGCGGCCGCGCGACGAAGTGAGGATGTCTCGGAGCGCATCCCGCGGGATGGCGAGCGACAGCGTCTCGATGCCGTCGCCGTAGGCCACGACGGGCATGCGGCCCTCGGCGCGCAGACGACGGGCCGGGCCTTTGCCACTCTGGGTGCGGGGGATTGCGTGGAGGGTTACGTTCTGCATGGTTTCCTCTTGAGTCGGTCGTGTCGTGCGGTTCGGGGCTCGTTCGGACGAACGGTTCAGACGAACAGGGAGCTCACCGAGTCGGAGTGGTGAATGCGCCGGATGGCTTCGGCGAGGAGCGGCGCGATGCTGACGGTCCTCAGCTTCTTGCACGCCGCCCGCATCTCTTGGGTGATCGGGATGGAGTTGGTGACGACCACCTCGTCGAGAGGCGAGTCGTTGAGCCGGGCGATGGCGGGGCCGCTGAGCACGGCGTGGCTCACGCTCGCCGAGACGCTCGCGGCGCCTGCATCCATGAGCGCGCGGGCGGCGTTGCACATGGTGCCTGCGGTGTCGAGGATGTCGTCGACGATGACACAGCGCTTGCCCTCCACGTCACCGATGATGTTCATCACCTCGCTCTCGTTGGCCTTCTCACGGCGCTTGTCGATGATGGCGAGGCTGCCGCGGAGGCGTTTGCTAAAGGCGCGCGCGCGCTCCACGCCGCCGGCGTCGGGCGAGACGACCACCGCGCCCATGTAGTGCTCGCGGAGGTGGTCCTGGAGCAGCGCGGGCATGGCGTAGAGGTGGTCGACGGGGATGTTGAAGAAGCCCTGGATCTGGCCGGCGTGGAGATCGACGGCGACCACCCGGTTCACCCCGCTCGCTTCGAGCAGGCCCGCGATCAGCTTCGCGGTGATGGGGGTGCGCGGCGCGACCTTGCGGTCCTGTCGGGCGTAGCCGTAGTACGGCATCACGGCGGTGATCGAGCCGGCCGAAGCCCGGCGCAACGCGTCCACCATGATCAAGAGCTCCATGACCTTGTCGTTCACCGGGGAGCACGTCGGTTGAACGACGTAAGTGTCGACACCACGTACGTTTTCCTCGATGACCGCGAAGGTCTCGCCGTCGGAAAATTGATTGACCCGGGATCTGCCTCTTGGACAATCCAAGTACTTACAGATCTCGTCCGTCAACTCGGGATGCGCATTCCCCGAGAATATGCTCATGCTCCTGCCCAGCACGCCAGCCCTCGCTCTCGCCGCAGAAAAGGGGCGCCGCTTATAGCGACCCCTGGTTCGCCTGTCAAACGACACCCGCCCCCTTCGCGCAATCCCCCTCGAGACCCCGCGTCGGGGCACCGCGAGGGCCCGCCGCGCCAGGCGATTTTCATCGGCCTGTCATCGAGTTGGTCTTGTTCTCTCACCAAATGCGGTGCCAACATGCCCGTTCGGGTGCCGAGCCCCATCACAACCCCGGTGACGACCGATCGTTTCAACCCCACAGAAGAGCCCCCCGCGCGAGGGCAGCCTGCGCGAGGACACGTTGCATGACCGCATGAAGACCCGGTTCGCGGGCAGATCCGATGTCGGCTTGTTGCGCGACCGCAACGAGGACTCGTTCCTCGTCTTCCCGGAGTATCGCTTCGCCGCGGTCGCGGATGGGATGGGGGGCCACCTGTCGGGGGACGTGGCAAGCTCGCTCGCCATTTCCACCCTGAGTGAGTTCTACGACAAGACGGTAGGCCCGGACCGCACCTGGCCGTTTCGGTACGACAACGATCTCACCGAAGAAGAGAATTGCATCGTGGTGGGGGTGCGCCTCGCCAACCAGCACGTCTTCGGGCGCGCGCGGCGCTCGCAGAACGAGTCGGGCATGGGCACGACCATCGTGGCGGTGATGTTCAGCGCCGACGCCAAGCAGGTGATCGTGGGCCACGTGGGCGACAGCCGCTGTTACCGGATCCGGGACAGCCACATCACCCAGCTCACGAGCGACCACTCGCTGGTGAGCGAGGTGACCGAGATCGCGCCGTGGCTGAGCGAGGAGGAGGTCAACCAGCTCCCGTCCAACGTCATCACGCGCGCGCTGGGTATGGCCCCCGACGTGGTCGTCGATCTGCTGACCACCGACACGCGCGTGGGCGACACCTACCTCCTGTGCAGCGACGGCCTCAACGGCATGCTCGGCGACGAGGAGATCCTCGACGTCTGTCTCGGGGAGGCCGACCTGGGCCTCGTCTGCGAGGAGCTGATCACGCGCGCCAACGCCGCGGGCGGCAACGACAACACCACCGTCGTGCTCGTGAAGGTCGACGACGGCGACGACGACCCTGCCGGTGGCCCGGTCGTGGGCGGCGCGATCGAGCTCATCGAGATGCAAGGTGGGCTCGAGGCCTTCCTGGACGCCGACGAGCCCGACGTCCCGCCTTGAGCGCGCAGGGCGCGCAGCGCTCAGAACGCGCAGCGCTCAGAACGCACAAAGGCGCGCAAGGCTCACGGGATGAGCTGGGGCGCGCTGCCGGTCACAGGATGAACTGATCGCGCAGCTGCAAGATCTCGAGGTTCACGCCCTTGAGCTTGGCGCACTCACGCTCCACGACCGCCTGGAAGGGAGGCTTGATGTGGTAGAGCATCGTGGCGAGCTCGCCCGGCGCCTTGAACTTCTTGAGATCCTCGAGCAGGGTGCGCGGCGTGTGGTGGCCGCTCGCGGTCGCGAGCCGTTGCTCGTCGTTCGGGAAGCTCACCTCCATCAGCAGCGCCTTGAGGTTGTCCACCTCGTTGAGCACCTCCCAGAGGCGGTCGGTGGGGCCGGTGTCGCCGCTGAAGCCGATGGTGCCGTTGGCGTCGGAAATGACGAAGCCCGCCGAGTCGACGGTGTGGTTCACGCTCACCGCGGTGACCACGTAGTCGAGGAGCTTGGTGGGCTGCTCGAGCGGCACCTCGCGGTAGATGATGGTGGGCTCGCTCGGTGAGGGGATGACCGCGAAGTCAGGCCAGAGCTTGTCGTTGAAGAAGTGGCGCTTCAGCTCGTCGAGGGTCGACTTGGTGCCCGCGATCACGAGCGGCGGCGCCTGCAGCTGCGCCCGGTTGTCGGCGATGGTCGCGAGATCGCGCACGTGATCCATGTGCGAGTGGCTCACCAGCACCATCTCGAGGCGGACCTGATCCGAGAGCTCGAGGCTGGAGGTGATGGCGCCGGCGTCGATGGAGAGCCTGTCGTCGACGAGGAAGGACGTCGTGCGGTGGTGGGGCGTCTCACCCCCGTGGCAGCCGAGGACCCTAAGCTCCATCCATCCTCACTTCCAGTGAGCCGACGGGGAAGCCAACCGTGACGGTGGTGGTGACGCGCTCAGACATCGCCTGACTTCACAAACCCATACAACCGAGACACGTCGGGTACCAGAATGCCGTCGCGTTTGACTCGAAGAAGCTGGAGCTTCAAAAATTCCTTGGAAATCTCCCCCAGCTCCTGCTTGGACACCGCCACCTCGTCCGCGATGTCCCCGAGCCGACGCGGGATCCACACGCCGTCGTCGCGCGGCTCTCCGCGCCCCTCCGCGTGACGGATGATGGCCATGGCCACCCGCGTCCGCGTGTCACGCTGGCCCACCATCCCCAACAAGTCGTGGCTCTGCGCGAGGCGATCGGCGAGCACACGGATCACGCGTACCGCGATCTCCGCGTCTTGGGTGACCATCTGCTCGAGCCCGTGGGCCGTGACCACGAGGCACTTGGTGGGGGCGAGGGCGGTCGCGGTCGCGGTGTGTTGGGCGCTGCGCACCAGCGCCACCTCGCCCACGATCTCTCCCGCGGAGAGCTCGGCGAGCGTCGTCATCTCACCGTCGATGTCCTTCCACAGCCGCACGGTGCCCTCACGGATCACGAACATGCAGGTGCCGGCGTCACCCTCCCTGAAGAGGATGTCGCCCGCCTCGAACTCGCGTGCTCCGAGAGCGTCGGCTGCGGGCATCGCTCGGCAGTCTAGTGGGAGGGGCTCGGGGGGTCGAGACCGATCGCTCCGACCCCCGAGCCGCCGGCGGTCACATCATGCCGCCCATGCCGCCCATGCCGCCCATGCCGCCCATGCCGCCCATGCCGCCCATGCCGCCCATGCCGCCGCCGCCCATGTCGCCGCCCTCGTCCTTCTTGGGCTTGTCGACGATGACCGCCTCGGTGGTGAGGAGCAGGCCGGCCACGCTCGCCGCGTTCTCGAGGGCGTGCCGCACCACCTTCACCGGATCGATGACGCCGGCCTTCACCAGGTCTTCGTAGGTGTGGGTGGCTGCGTTGTAGCCGAAGTTGCCCTTCTTCGTCGCCACCGCGTCGACCACGACGGTGCCCTCGACGCCGGCGTTCTCCGCGATCTGCATCAACGGGGCGCTGACCGCGGCGCGCACCAGGTCTACGCCGTAGTCGCGGTCGTCGCCGAGCGACAAGCCCGCGAGCACCTCGGCGGCGCGGATGAGGGCCACGCCGCCGCCGGGGACGATGCCCTCTTCCACCGCGGCACGGGTCGCGTGGAGGGCGTCTTCGACGCGGGCCTTCTTCTCCTTCATCTCGATCTCGCTGCCGGCGCCCACCTTGACCACCGCGACGCCCCCGGCGAGCTTCGCGAGCCGCTCCTGAAGCTTCTCGCGATCGTAGTCGCTCGACGTCTCGTCGATCTGGCGCCGGATCGCCTCCACGCGGCCCTTGATCTCCTTCTTCGCACCCGCGCCATCCACGAGCGTGGTGTTCTCCTTGGTGATCTCCGCCCGCTTGCAGCTGCCGAGATCCGCGAGCGTCGCGCTGTCGAGCTTGCGGCCCAGATCCTCCATGAAAGGCGTCGCACCGGTGAGGATGGCGAGGTCCTTGAGCATCTCCTTGCGACGATCGCCGAAGCCCGGAGCCTTCACCGCCGCCACCCGCAGCGCGCCGCGGAGCTTGTTCACCACCAGAGTGGCGAGCGCCTCGCCGTCCACGTCCTCCGAGATGATGAGGAGCGGACGTCCGCCGCGCGCCACCTGCTCGAGCACCGGAACGAGATCGTTCATCGACGAGATCTTCTTCTCGTGAACGAGGATGTAGGGGTCGTCGAGCTCGACGATCATCTTCTCCTGGTTGGTCACGAAGTACGGGGAGAGGTAGCCACGATCGAACTGCATGCCCTCGACGATCTCGAGCACGGTCTCCATCGTGTTGTTCTCCTCCACCGTGATGACGCCCTCTTTGCCCGCCTTGTCCATGGCGTCGGCGAGGATCTCTCCGATCTCGGTGTCGCCGTTGGCGCTCACCGTGCCTACCTGCGCCACCTGCTCATGGCTGCCGCTCGGCTTCGCGATGCGCTTGAGCTCGGCCGTCATCTTCTCGACCGCTGCGTCGATGCCGCGCTTGAGCGAGATCGGGCTGTACCCGGCCTCCACCAGCTTCAGGCCGTGCGCGTAGAACGCCTGAGCGAGCACCGTGGCCGTCGTTGTTCCGTCCCCAGCGTTGTCGCTCGTGCGCGACGCCACCTCGCGGACCATCTGCGCGCCGAGGTTCTGGATCTTGTCCTTCACCTCGATCTCTTTCGCGACGGTCACGCCATCCTTCGTGATCGTGGGCGCTCCCCACGACTTCTCGATCACCACATTGCGACCACGCGGCCCGAGCGTCACCTTCACGGCGTTGGCCAACGTGTCGACACCCTTTTGTACCGCCGCGCGGGCGTGGCGGCTGAAACGAATCTCCTTGGCGCTCATGATGATCTCTCCGTTCTCTGTCCTGTCGTCGTTTCGACCTTGGGCTCGACCCACGTGGGGGCCATGCCTCGGGTCGGTCCCTCGGGTGGGCACGCCGCGAACGGGCGAACCTCTCCCTAGGGATCGGGGCCGCGACCCTAGTCAACCCCCGCCAGAGGTCAAGCGCGACTTGACGTAACCTGTTGACACATCCAGCCGGATGAATAAGCTACGCCCCGCTCGCCCGGGGTGCACATCGCCACGATCGCACTCCGTCCGACACGCTCCCCCGAGCAGCCCTCGCGGAGGAGCCGGCGCCGCGCAGCCCGCAGCGTCACCCGCTTCACCTTCGCATCTCCTCGCTTCACGCTTCCTCTTCGCGCGCCTTCTCTTGGTCTTCTCTGTTTCTCTTGGACTTCTCTGTGGGTCGCCGCCTCCGCCTCGGCGATGACGCGCCCCCCACGTCTCGGTCCCGCCCTCGTGGCTTCGAATCACCTTCGGCTTCACACTTCGAGTTTCGCTTCGATACTGGTTTCGCTTCGATACTGGCGGATCGTCTAACGGCAGGACGCAAGATTCTGGTTCTTGTCATCTAGGTTCGAATCCTAGTCCGCCAACAAGATCCGCTCCCCGGAGCGCCCTTCGCTTTCCTTCGAATCCATCCTCTTGTCTTCGAAATCACAGTTCCTGGTCCCATCGTCTAGTGGTTAGGACACCGGCCTCTCACGTCGGTAACGGGGGTTCAAGTCCCCCTGGGATCGCCCATCGGCAGCCCGCGCGAAGCTCGTGAACGAGCACGCCGCGGGCGCCGCGCCGTCGCCCTGGCATCCGTCGGCGCGGGCGTGGAGTATGCTCTCCGGATGCTTGCACGGGTTTTGTGGGGGGGCGTGTTGGGCGGCGGGCTGCTCTTGGCGTGCGGCGGTGACGGCGAGGGAGCGACGGGCTCGGGCAGCGCGGCCACGGGGATGACGTCGGGGACCTCGTCGACGGGCACGGCGAGCGCGACCGGCGCGGGGGGCGGCGTGGCGGACGGGTGGCGAGCGCTGGCTCCGCTCGCGGGGGGGCCACTCCAAGAGACGGCGGTGGTGGCGCTCGCTGGGGAGGTGGTGGTCGTCGGCGGCTACGACGCGGAGGCGCGCGTGGTCGCGCGCGTGGAGGCCTACGCCCCGGGCACCGACACGTGGCGGAGCCTGCCCTCGCTGCCAGTGGAGCGGCACCACCTCAACGCGGCGGTGGTGGACGACAGGCTCTACGTGCTCGGCGGCCTGGCGGAGAACGCGTTCATCGCGGTCGGCGAGACGCTCGTCTACGATCCGGTCGCTCAGACGTGGTCCACGCTGACGAGCATGCCCGCGGGAACGGAGCGCGGCGGCGCGGTGACGGCTGTGATCGGCGCAAAGATCTACGTGGCGGGGGGCTACCGCCAAGGGTCGGTGGCCGACTTCTCGGTGTACGACACGACCACGGACACGTGGGAGACGTTGCCCGCGCTGAGCGCAGCGCGCGATCACCTGGTAGGCGGCGCCCTCGATGGGCGCGTGTTCGTGGTGGGAGGTCGCAGCGGGGGCATCGAGGGAGTGATGGGCGAGGTCGACCTCTTCGATCCGGCCACGGGGACCTGGTCGGTGGGCGCTCCCATGCCGACGCCGCGGGCGGGCTGCGCGGCGGCAGCGCTCGGCACGCGCCTGTTCGTGATGGGAGGCGAGGGGAACACGAACGCGCCCTCGGGGGTGTTCGCCGCGGTGGAGGCCTACGACGCCGCCACCGACGGCTGGGAGGCGTTCCCCGACATGCCCAACCCGCGCCACGGCACCGGCGCGGCCGCGCTCGACGGCGTGCTCTACATGCCCGGCGGCGCGGATCGCCAGGCCTTCGCCGCGGTCGACGACAACGCCAGCTACCAGCCCCCCCACTGATTCGGTCAGGGGCAGGACGTGGGTGGGCTCAGGGGCAGATTGGTGGGGCCGTCCACGGGGGTGAGGAAGAACGTGGAGCCGGCGAGCGACTGGACGATCGGCGCGGTGACCTGGCCGCGGAGCGTGCCGCAGGGGAAGTCGTTGCGCAGGAACTCGAGCACCACGTCTTCGGCCACGACGCCGACGGGGCCGAGCGGGTTGGCGGCAGCCGGCACCACGAGCGTCCCCACCGCGATCTCGGTGGTCCCAGCGGCCGAGTGGGGCACGTCCTCGTAGCTCGTCGAGCTCCCCACCGGCTCGCGCGTCTCGGCGTCGAGCGCCTGAAGCGTGAAGGCGACGTGCGCACCCGAGCTCTCCGTCACCACCGCGTAGAACGCTGGCCCCGCCTCGCCCGCGAGGGTGCTCGCGAACATGTATGCGCCCGCCGCCGGACCGAGGTAGTCGCCCGGATCCGCCCCCGCACCCGCGCTCGCGCTGGTGGAGGCGCCGGTGCTCGTGGCGCTCCCCCCGCCGCTCGCCACGGCGCTCCCTCCCGCGCCGCCCTGGCCCGCCGGCTCGCCGCCGGCCCCGTCGTCGTCGGCCCGCTCCCCCGGCACGATCTCGTCGAGCCCCGTGGCCACATGGCAGCCCAAGGCCAACAGGCACGTCACGCTCATCGTCATCCAACGCATCAGAAGCTCCCTTCCACAGTGGCGCGACCCAGCCCAACACGGAGCTTTGGCACGTAGGCCCTCTCTTCCGTTGAACCCCAGTCACTCAAGACGAGCCCGACGACGCCGACCGCGGCCCCCACCCCGGTCGCCACGAAGCCGACCGTGGACACGTGGGCGATCGTCATCGCCTCGTCGAGCTGAGCGTCGGTGATGGCTCCATGACACTGCGACTCGCCGGCGCAGGCGGCTCGCAGCTCGGCGGCGCGCGCGGTGGCCACGCTCCCCGCCACGACACCCGTCGTCAGTCCAGCCAGGGTGACGCCGAGGCCCACCCACACCCACGAGGAGATCCCCCCCGCCTCCGCGTGCCGCGTGGGCGTTGGGGCAGGCACCGGCGCGGTCGGCTTCGAGGTCGCCTCCGCCGCGGCGCCCCTTGTCGCCGCGGTCTCGTCACCGTCGTCGTCTTCGTCGTCTCGTTCTGCGGCCACCACGGGCTCCGCGACGTCGTCGCCGAGCCGCAGCATGGGGTGGTCGGGGGGGAGCCGACGCGTCGACCAGCTCACCCACTCCCAGTCGGTGACCCCTCGGCGACCGACCGCGACCGCGGTCCCGCTCAGCGCCTCGCCCCCACCCTCGCGTTCTTGGGTGCCCTTCGGCTCGAGGAGCACCAGACCGCTCGCGCTCGCGTCGACGAAGCGCTTCGGCTTCCACGCGAGCTCGACCACGACCCACGCATCGTCTCGCGACTGGACCACGTTCCGCGTGACGTTCTTCTCCTCGACGCTGTAGCGCCCAAAGCGCTCTCTCACCTCGAACCCCTCGAAGGAGGTCGTCCGGCCCACGACGTCCTGTCCGTTGAACGTCGCGACAGCGCCGTCCCCGGCGCCCTCGTGCATGCCGTGGAACCGTCCTTCCACGAACACGAACGGCCCCTCGGTGGCCGCCGACCAGTCGCGCTCGGGAAAGGCGACGTCATCGCCGAGCGACGCCTCGGCGCGCTCGAGGTACGCGGTGAGCTTCGGGCCGAGCGCCTCGTCCTTACGGCATGGGGCGTAGCGCGGGCTCTCGAAGCGCCACATGCTCTCGATTGCGTGCGCCGTGAGGCGCGGCGGCGCGGCCGCGTAGCGCTCGAACAACAGCTCCGCCGCTCGCAAGTTGTGGGCACACAGGCGCCGGAGGAGCGCCGCGTCGTCCGACGGCACACGCGCCAGCTCCGACGTCCTGCCGCCGAAGTTGAGGGCCAGCCAGGTCGCCTCCAGCTGGATGAGCCGCGCCTTCGGGTGCAGTCGGCTCCCGAGCTCTTCGACCACCGCCTCCGGCTCGGTGCGGGCCGTGCGCGCGTCGCGCGCTCCGAACGGCGAACACCCTCCCAGCACCCACGCGAGCGCCCCCACCATCCAAGCTCGAGCCCAGCTCCGTCCCATCATCGTCACCTCGCGCGGCGTCGCACCGATCGGCGGGGAACCTAGAGACCGTCGGCGGGCCCCGCTTTCAGCAGAGCGCCAGGCGCTGTTCTGAGAACGTCACCGCCTCGAGGCACTCATCCCGAGAGCAAGATTGCGACGGCGCCACGGCCCGAGGCCTGCCACACCACGCTGACACCACGACGAGCGAAGCACCTCGGCCCCACCGGGAGCCTGGTGACGCGACACCGGTTCGGGCGCCGGTTGTCGCCACGTGGCGCGCAGCGGCCAAACGGCTCGCGCTTGTGCTTGGACGCGTGCGAGCCGCGCGTTGGCGACCGCTGCTGCCGTGTCGCGGTCGGATCTCAGTCGTCGTCCCAGTCCCAGTCGTCGCTGTCGTCCCAGTCGTCGCCGTCGTCCCAGTCGTCCCAGTCGTCGTCGCCCCAGTCGTCGTCGCCCCAGTCGTCGTCGCCCCAGTCGTCGCCGTCGTCCCAGTCGTCGTCGCCCCAAGCGTCGCTGTCGCCCCAGTCGTCGTCGTCATGGTCACGACGGTCTCTCTTGTGCTTGCACCCGAAGGTCTCGAGGCTGAACGTGGGCACGGCCATGGGCTCGTCGACCTCCACACGGGGGGAGGAGCCGTACAGCTGGCGCGAGCCTGGGGGGCAGATCACGGTCGCCGGGCGCGTGATGCATGGCTCGAGGCTGCCCTCGAAATACCCCGTCATGCACACGTCGGTCGGCGCGTAGGGGGCCTCGCTCGGATCGTAGAAGCGGATGGCGCCGATATCGGCGTGGGCGTCTCCCCCGCGGACGTCGAGCCCTAGGGCGTAGCTGCCGTGTGCACCGGCGAGCACCAACGGCAACGAGCCGAGATCGGTGTCGGCCGAGAGCACGTGGCGTCCGCGGTCGAGCACCAGCGCGAAGGAACCGTCGCTGGCCACCGGCGCCACGGTGTTGCGACCGCCGTTGGAAGCCACGAGCACACGGGTGACCGGATGGGCGAAGCCGTCTTGGGCGAAGTGGCCCACGACGGTGGCCGTGCTCGGCTCGTCATCGCTACAGCCAGCGAGCGCGCACAGGCCCAGGAGCAGCAGTTTGAGGCTCCCACGCGGTGCGGTCATAGCGGCAGTATTCGGTGACCGTCGACCTCGCGCAAGGGGATCGACCGCGCTCGACACCTCGTGAAGAACGCCGCATGCAGGCGACGCGCCCCTCACGGCGCCGGCGGCTCCTCGGACCGAGCGCGGGGGGGGGCGTCCGAGGGAGCGACCGACGCATGACGGCGTGGGAGGTCGAACCCGAAGGTGCTGCCTCGACCGGCTTCGCTCTTTATCCAAATGGTGCCGCCGAGGAGCTCCACGAGCCGCTTGCAGATGGAGAGCCCGAGCCCGGTGCCTTCGTGCCGCCGATCGAGCCCCACCTCGAGCTGCGAGAAAGGCACGAAGAGCCGTGCGTGAGCGTCGCGGTCGATGCCGATGCCGGTGTCGCTCACGGCGACGGTGACGGTGTCATCTCGACACGAGGCTTGCACCCGAACGCGCCCCTCGTCGGTGAACTTGATGGCGTTGGAGAGCAGGTTGAGCAGCACCTGTTCGACGCGCCGCCGATCGCCCTCGATGACGCCCACGTCCGGCGCGATCTCGAGCTCTAGCGCGAGGCCCTTCTTCTCGCACACGGGGCCGACGGTGGCGGCTGCCTTCTCGATACACGCACGCAGATCGAACGGCGCCACCGACAGACGGAGCTGCCCCGCTTCGATCCGCGACAGATCGAGGACATCGGTGATCAACGCGAGGAGATGATCGGCGCTCCCCCGCACCATACGAAGCTGCTTCTCTTGCTCCTCGGTCAGCGGCCCAGCGAGGCGTTGCAGGAGAATCCCTGAGAAGCCAATGATCGAGTTGAGCGGCGTGCGGAGCTCGTGAGACATCGTGGCGAGGAACGCCGACTTCAGGCGATCGGCAGACTGGGCCGCGTCGCGGGCGAGGCGGAGGTCGGCGGTGCGCGCAGCCACCCGCTCCTCGAGCTCGGCGTGCGCGCGCTCGAGGGAAGCTATGGCCGACTGGCGCAGGCGCACCTCTTGCTCGCGCGCGTGGCTCGTCTGCAACAACCTGCGCAGCAGACCGGAGAGCACGACGGTGACGAGGGCTCCTGCGAGGAAGAAGCTCGAGCCGAGCGCGCGGAACGGTGGCCAGCCACCGCGCGGGGTGGCGCCGAGCTGCCAGCTCCCCGACGGCAGCGGCACCTCCACCACCACCGGCTCGGCGTCGAACACGTGAGGGTCGCCCCAGAACGGCGCGCCGCGCGCTCCGAGTCCGTCCACCCCGCGCAGACCCACGCGCAGCCGCTCTCGCATCGCCTCGAGCGAGGTGGTTGCCAGCAGCCGGTCGAACGCGACCACGGTGGACACCAGCCCCCAGTAGCGGCGCGGCTTCGACGGCTCGCGGGCGGCGAGGAAGATGGGGGTCCGCCCGATCACGCCCATGCCTCCCTGCACGAGCGGGACGGGCCCCGCCACCACGACCCCCCCCTCGTTCATCATCCGCTCGACGCTCGGCCACTGCTCCCGGCTCTTCGCGTAGTCGAGGCCAATCACGCGCTCGTTCCCCTCGAGAGGATACACGTGCGTCACGACGTTGTCGGGAGCGAGCGCGACGTTGCGAACGAGGTCGCTCCGGCGGAAGAGCTCGGTGGTGAGCGCTCGGAACTTCTCCTCGGAGATTTCCCCGTCCACCGCGACGACGCTAGCGAGCCCCTCGGTGAGGTGGACTGCGCCGAAGACCTCGCGGCTGAGCTCGCCGCGACTCGGCACGAGCTCGTTCCGGATGCTCTCTCGCAAGCCCTCGAGCTCTACGCGGTGCTGAAGCCAGCCCGCCGCGGAGCTGAGCGCGACGCCGCAACCGAACAGGAGCGCCGGCCACAAGAGCACCCCGCGCGGCGTGCGGCCCAGGGTCACGAGCCCCGACGCCGACGTCTTCCATGGCATCTCGTTCACCGCGTGATGCCCCCCTCCCTCGTCAACAGTTCAGCTTGATGGGGTTGCCGTGAACGTCGACGTCATCGGACGCGGTGACGACGACGCGCTGCCCGCCGAGCTCGGTGATCTCGTTGGCCATCGCCGTGATGTTCGCCCCCGCGGTCACGATGACGTCGGGCTGGTTCAGCTCGACGCGCGCGCCCTGCGGCGTCTGGAGGCGGATCTGGGAGGCGTCGACGTGGATCACGTTGCCTCCGATGCGGACGCGCGCCCCGCGACCGCTGTTGAGCTCGATCTTGTCGTCCTCCATCTCGATGAAAGCGGGCCCGGTGGTGAGGTGAATCTTGCCGTTCTCGGCGCGGATCGTCATGTCACCGCTCACCACCTCCACCTCGCGGTCGCCGCGCCGAACCGTGATGGTGTCGTTCTCGCCGATGGTGGCCGAACGGCTCCCCCCGACCGAGAGGGAACGACTCGCTCCCACGTTGATGGTCTGGCGCCGCTCCACGTCGACGCGGTGGTTGCGACCGACCTTGGCCGTGTGGTCGCGCTCGATCACCTCGTTGAGATCGCGCTGCGCGTGGAGGTACACCTCCTCCTGCCCTGCCTCGTCCTCGAAGCGCAGCTCGTTGCTCCCCTGGGCGTTCGGTGAGCTCTGGCTCTTGACGGTGCTGAGGGTGGGCTGTGACGACCCGTCGTACGGCGGCGGGGTCTGCACGTTGTACACGCGCCCGACGATCATGGGGCGCTCCGGATCGCCCTGAAGGTAGGCCACGACCACCTCGTGGCCCACCCGCGGGTGGTACAAGCCGCCGAACGCCCCGCCCGCCCACGCGTGGGAGACGCGGATCCACATCGACGTGGGCTGGCCGGTCGCCGGCGTCTGATCCCACGGGAAGCGCACACGCACGCGCGCGTGGCGGTCGGCGTTGATCTCCGGCGGCGAGGCGTGCTCCTCCGCGCTCACGAGCGCGGTCTGCACTCCATCGATCCGCGGACGCGGCGTCACGCGGGCCGGCCGATACTGCTGCGACGCGGGCAACGCGCGAAAGTGACTCCGATACCCCACACCGGTGGACGGGATTGGAAACGCCTGGGCGGCGAGCACCGCGCTCTCCGGCTGGAGCTGGGTGGCGAACGTCTCCACGGAGTCGGCGAGGAGCTCCTGGGCTTCCCCCGTCGCGTGGGGGTCGTCGATGCGAAAGCGGTAGCCCGGCGTCATCGTGCGCACCGTTCCGACGCCGGAGGTGAGCCGGCGCTCCACCTCGAACCGTTCCATCACGACGTGAGCGGGGACGCGGCACGGATCGCTGGCCACGCCCTCGTCGCGCGCAGGATACTCGAAGTGGTCGGCGTCCCCGGCGGAGGTGCCGTCGGCGCGCGCCTCCAACGTCACGCGAGAGCGCGGCCACGCGAAGTCGCGCATGGTCACGGTGTGTGGCGCCATGGCCGCACGCTCACCGAACCCCTGGATCACCTCGTGCCGCACGTCGGCGCCGCCCCCCATGACGCCCGTCCGCAAGGAGTAGGTCGCGTCGTAGTCGCAGAGGGGCATGTGACCGGGACGATCCGTGATGGTCATCACCGCCCCCTGCTCGGCCACCTCGAAGAAGTAGCTGAGCCCTTCTTCCTCGAGCAGCCGCGACAGGAAGGCGAGATCGCTCTCGTTGTACTGCACGGCATACGAGCGGAGGAGCGGGTCGCGGAGGCGCGTCTCGTCGCTGACTGCCCAGCGGTAGTGGGCGGCGGGGGCCGCGTAGGTGTCGAAGCTCACGCGGCCGGGGGCTCGCCCCTCTTCGCTGAGCTGGGTGAGACCGCCGCTCCCCGGGGTGTCGGGCCGGGCGCGGTTCTCCAGCACGGTGGTCAAGATGTCTCGCAGCGTGCGATCCACGAAGACGCGGCAGCGGCGGCGCAGCTGTGCGCGAAAGAGGTGGGGCACGAGGCGCGCCCGGTAGAGGATGAGCGTCCCGGTGTGCTCGAGGCGCTCCACGTCCGAGAGGATGCCGTGCACGAGCCGCCAGCGCCCCTCGGCCGCGATGGAGAGCGTGGCCGACAGGTTGAGCAGCGGCTCGAGCGGCATCGGGCCTTGATCGGCGGCGCGGGCCAGCGTGATGTCGAACCGAAACGGTTGCGAGATCGCCTCGACACCATGAAAACGCACGACGTCGAAGGCGTGCCACCCGTGGCCCTCGATGCCGAGCATGAAGTCGGCTTCGTTGCCTGCGGTGACGTGACGGAGGGAAGGACCGAGGTTCGTCATCAGCTTTGTCTTCTAGGGGCTCTGAAGGGCGAGTCGATACACCTCGCGCCACACCCGCTCGAGGGCTGGGTCGCTTGCCAGGCGCTCTCGCCACAGGCGATCGAGCGCCGAGAACACCTCGTGACGCGTGAACCCGTAGCGCGCGAGCACGCTGTTCCACTCCGCCGGCGCCCTGGCGTGGGCGGCGCACATCTCTGCGTGCTGGCGGAGCGACAGGTTGGCGCCCGCGGCGGTGACCACCACCTCCGCCGCCGGGAGCGACGGGTCGGGCGACGACGCCACCACCGGGACCGCGAACGGCAGCGCGCGCTCTCGACGCGATGTGTTCGCGGGGGCGGTCTGGGCCAGGCCTGCGAGGGGCTCCAGGTTGCCCCGTCGCGGTGCCGACTGCGGCAGCGGCGCGTCGGGGGGAGTGGCTCCCGACGACGGCGACGCCCCGGAGGACGACGCGATGCGCCGGAGCGTGTTGTCGAGCTCTCGCCACAAACGCTCGTCGCCCGTGTCGAGGGCTCGCAACACCAGGAGCAGCACAGCCTGGGCGATGCGCAGCTCTTCGACGCTCGCGCTGGTGCTGTCGGCGAGCTTCTCGTTCCGCAGCGCCGAGAGCTCCTCCTGCGCGGTTTGGACGATCTTCGAGAGCATCCAGCCACCCACGCGCAAGTCTGTGGTTCCCTCCGACATGTGGCCTCCCGCGGCGCCAGTGCTACCCGCTGTGTTCCCTCACGACAAGCGCCGGCGACCTCGTCACGACGAGCCGCTCGGCGCGCCACGGCGCACGACCAGGCGCTCGATGGCCGCCGTCACGCCACGGTCGGTGACGTCGAGGAAGATCACGCCCGGCGGGGCCGAGTCCTCGCGCACGAACCGGTAGGGGACCGGTCCCGACCACGCATCCACGACGCGTGCGGCCTCGACGCGAGGCCCCAGCGAGCGCTCGAGATCGCTCCACGGAACCTCGAGGACCTTGACGAGATCGGCTTGCACACCATGGAGCACGCCCTCGTCGGTCTCCAACACGACGCGCGTGAGCGCGGGCTCGGCGCTCTTCAGGTGAGCGAGCGCGCCCACCCAATAGTCGATCGCGCCCAACCGTGTCGCGGCGGCCTCGAGATCGAACCCGGGCCCGAGCACGACCTCCACGAACGCGACGAGCTCGTCGAGGCTGTTCACGGGCACCCGCAGGTGCCGGCGGCGGTGCCGGCCTCTGCTCCGTCTTGGCCCCCTGGTTGTTGGGCGTAGGCGAGCGCCGCGGCTCGCACGCCGGGGTCGGACGCGCTGGGGTTGGCCGCCCAGGCCGCGTGGTAGTTCCGGATGATCTGGCTGCGGTTCTCGAGGCCCGCGTGGTCGAGCTCGTTGTTCGCGTGCAGGCTCCCGTAGCGTCCCTCGGCGCTGTCGGCCTCGAGCGGCTGACTCGCAGCCGCGGTGCGGACGTGCTCGGGCACCGTCTGGCTGCCACTGTCCCCGCCGCGCGAGCGCATCCCGAGGAACGTCTGCTGAGCGTGGGCCGTCTCGTGCAACGTCGTGGACGCAGCCGGCGGTGACGACGACGTCCACATCCCTTGGCCCACCGCCACTTGCCAACGGTTCGCGTCCCACGTCGCGTTGGTGCCGGGCGGCGCCGTGTCGGCCACCGACGGGGGCGGCGCACCGAACGTGGCGAACTGTTGGGCGAGGAGCTCGCGATAGCGGCGCTCGCGCTCCTCCGGAGAGAGATTGGGCCAGTCCCGCTTGAGCGCGCAGTAGGCCTGGCAGAACGTGGAGACGTTCTCGGGCCGCTGAACCCCGATCGGCGGCGTACCGATGAGCACGTCATCCATGCCCGGCATCTCCATGATGCGGTTCGGCGGCCCGCTACCTTGGAGAAAATCTCCGGCCCGCGCCGCGAACTTCCCATTGATGAGGACGGTCTCCGAGCCCGCGACCACCACCTCCGGGCCATGGATGGGGCACGCGTGGGGAACCGTGGCCGCCCACGCGGGGAGGTTGTGGACGAGCACGTCGGGCGACCCTGGGCCGGTGACCGGGCCTGGGTGCTGCGTCAGCCTCCCGAAGAAGGCCGCGGGTTTCCCAGTCATGGCTCGGGTCTATCAGATCTCCGCCGGCGCCAGAAGACGCGCCGCTCGAGCCGAGCTGTGGTACGCCGATGACCACGTTTGGCTCCGATTCGGACATCGGAGCGTGCTCGCAATCACGAGGTGCCCATGGGCCTGCTCGACGCGGCCGCGCTGCTCTTGGTGCTGGCTTCGGTCTTCGGTTTCTTCAACCACCACGTGCTCAAGCTGCCGTTCGCGATCGGCCTGCTCGTTAGTGGTCTCATCGCGTCCTTCGTCGTGCTCGGCCTCGACGCCCTCGTGCCCACTTGGGACCTCGAGAGCCGAGTGCGAAGCGTGGTCTTGGCCATCGACTTCGCGGACACCGTCCTCGCAGGCATGCTGAGCCTGCTCCTCTTCGCCGGCGCGCTCCACACCGATCTGAGCCAGCTTCGTGAGCGTGTCGCCACCATCGCCGCGCTGGCGTCGGTGGGCGTGGTGATCAGCACGGTGGTGGCCGGTTTCGCGACGATGATGCTGTTCCGCGTGTTTCATGTCGAGATCGCGCCGATCTGGTGCTTCACGTTCGGCGCGCTGATCACGCCCACCGATCCGATCGCGGTGCTCGGGATCATGAAGGCGGCCAAGGCCCCCAAAGACCTCGAGGTGAAGGTCATCGGCGAGAGCCTGTTCAACGACGGCACCGGCGTGGTCCTGTTCACGGTGTGTGTCGGGGTGGGAGTGGCCACGATGGAAGGCGGTGAGGCCGCCGCCGAGCAGGCGATGAGCGCAGCGACCGTGGCGCGCCTGTTGGCCCAGGAGATCATCGGCGGTGTGGTCTTGGGGTTGGTGACCGGCTACGTCGCGTTCCGCGCCTCGCGCACGCTCGACGAGCCCAACCTCGAGGTGCTCATGACGGTGGCGACGGTGTTCCTCATCGGCGCAGTGGCCACCCGGCTGCACCTGTCGGCGCCCCTCGCGGCGGTGACGGCCGGCCTCTTGCTCGGCAACCGCGGGCGCATGCAGGCGATGAGCGAGGCCACCGCCAAACACCTCGACGTGGTGTGGACGTTCATCGACGAGTCGCTCAATGCGGTGCTCTTCCTGCTCATCGGGCTGGTGGTGTTCGCGATCGACACGGCGGTCGGCTACCTCTATGCGGGGCTCGCGCTCATCCCCATCGTGCTCCTCGCGCGCCTCGTCAGCGTGGCCGCGCCGGTCGCGCTTCTGCGCTTACAGCGACCGATTGGTGCGGGCACCATCCGGCTCCTCACGTGGGGCGGCCTCAAGGGTGGCATCTCGGTGGCGCTCGCGATGAAGCTCCCCGAGTTTCAGGGTCGCAACGCGTTGCTCACCGTCACCTATGTCATCGTGGTGTTCTCGATCGTCGTGCAAGGGCTCACCATCGGCCGCGTGATCCGTCGCATGTACCCCGCCGCCGCGCCGGGGCCCGGCGAAGACCCGGCGTGACCCAAGGGTGGTCCACCTCGGCCGACCCGCGCTCTCGTTGTCGCGGCCGCGACGTGCTTGTCGCAGGCGCCAAGCCCAGGTGCGCGAACGCTGGTCGCTGAGGTGGGCACGCCGCGTGCTTCATGGCCCCCATGCTTTCACGAGTCGCGGTTGTGCTCGTGGTGCTTGTCGGTGGCTCGCTCGGTTGCGCGCGGAGCTCTGCCCCCCAAGCCCCTCCCTCGGCCTCCACGTGCGGTCCGGTGGAGGTCGGGCCCGGCAGGTTCATCACCCCAATGTGCGGGGAGAGCCCCGAGCTGCCGGTACGCGCCTTCACGGCCGGCCCGCCCACCCGGAGCGGGTTCCGATCGTACTTCGCGGGGGCGAGAGGCTCCGCGGCGCCGCTCCCCGCCCACGTCGATCTGCGCGCCTTCGATGGGCCCGTCCGCGATCAGGGTCAGGTGGGCGTGTGCTGGGCCCACGCCCTGTCGAGCGTCATCGACAACGGCGCACGACAGAGCGGTCACCAGCACGCCGCGGTGTCGGCGCTCCACGCGGTGGCCAAAGACTCGTGGGACGACCTCTACAAGCAGGGACCGAGCCAGGCGCTCACCCTCGAGGGCCAGTGGCCCTATCACCCGCCGAAGGCCTGCGCGTTCAATGAAGAGCCCAGCGAGGTGTGGTGCGAGCGCGAGTATGGGGTGAAGCCGGCGTCGTGGCGCCAGAGCCCGCAGCTCGTCGCCGAGCTCCGCCACGCCGACGCGCTCCCCGCGTTCCGCTTCGACAACGTGGAGAAGCTCGCCGCCAAGCCCGGCAACCCGCAAGAGCTCGCCAGCGTGCTCGCCTCCGGTCGCGCCATCTGGGCCGACGTGGCGTTCAGTCGGCGGGCATGGAGCTACAGCAACCTGAAGGGCGGCGTGTTCCCCGACTACGAGCCCGACCGCAACTCCGGTCACGCGGTGGTCATCGTCGGGTTTCGCACCGTGGGCAGCTCTCGCCAGTTCCTCATCAAGAACAGCTGGGGCGACGACTGGGCTCAGGGCGGCTACGCCTGGATGCCGGAGCACGCCCTCGCGCGTCACCTCCGCCAGGCGTTCGTGCTCCGCGTCGTGCCTTCCGCCGGTGTTCCCAACCAACCGGTCCCCGTCCCTCAGCCCGGCGGTCAGCCTGGTGGTCAGCCTGGCGCCATGCCGCTGCCACCGCTCGCCGGCCTCCCGCCGTGGTTGAACGGGCTCCCCCAGCTCCTCCCCAAGGGGTTGCCGGTGCCGTCCGCGAACACCGTTCCGGCAGGCGGGGTGCCCGCGGCGACCTGGCCCGCCACCTTGCCGCCCACGACCGGCCTGCCCGACCCCTGCGCGCTGACGGCTGGCCTCGCCCCCGCGCTCTGCCCCCGCTGACCGGGCACACCGTATCGCACCTGCTCGGGCGCCGAGCACGAAAGGGCTGGGCGAGGCAGCGAAGATAAGCGATCGTGCGGGCCCATGGCGCGGCCCTCCGCCGCGCGACCGACAGGACACGCTCCCGATGGCCAGCAGCCTCCTCGCGCTCCTCGACGACATCACCGTCGTGCTCGACGACGTGGCGGTGATGACCAAGCTCGCCACCAAGAAGACGGCCGGCGTGCTCGGCGACGATCTCGCCCTCAACGCCGAGCAGGTGACGGGAGTGAAGCCCGATCGCGAGCTCCCCGTCGTGTGGGCGGTGACCAAGGGCTCGGCGCTCAACAAGGTGATCCTCGTGCCCGCTGCGCTGGGGCTGACCGCGGTCGCTCCCTGGCTGCTCACGCCGCTGTTGATGCTCGGCGGCGCCTTCCTCTGTTACGAGGGCGTGGAGAAGCTCGCCCACAAGTTCCTGACCGACCCGGAGCAGGACGCCAAACACCGCGAAGCCCGCTTGGAGGCGATGGCGAAGCCCGAGGTCGACATGGTCGAGTTCGAGAAGGACAAGATCAAGGGCGCCATCCGCACCGACTTCATCCTCTCCGCCGAGATCGTCGTCATCAGCCTCGGGGCCATCGGCGATGTCTCGCTCGGCATGAAGGCAGCTGTGCTCACCGCCATCGCGGTGGTCACAACCGTCGGGATCTACGGCCTCGTGGCCGGGATCGTGAAGCTCGACGACGCGGGGACCGCCCTCGCCAAGCGCGAGAGCAGCTTGGCGAGGGGTTTGGGATGGGGCCTGTTGCGTGGTGCCCCGCTGCTCATGCGCCTCCTGTCGATCGTGGGCACGGCCGCCATGTTCCTCGTCGGCGGCGGCATCATCAGCCACGGCGTCGCGCTGCTGAAGAGCTGGTCGGCAGCGTTCGAGGCCATGATGGGCGGAGTCGGCGGCATCGGCGGCGTGCTCGGCTACCTCGCCCCGGCGCTGTTCGATGGCACCGTGGGCCTCGTCCTCGGTGCGGTGATCCTCGGGGTCGTCAGTGCAGGCGGCCGCCTTTTCGCCCGCGAGCCAAGCCAAGCCTGAGCGGCCCCGCGCTCGCCGCTCAGCACGCTCCGTTGAGCGTGTCGCGCACCTCGCGGCGACGCGCTGCCCGATCCGAGGGCGGCACCGGCTCGAGCGGGAAGACGCCTCCGTCGCAGGCCGTGAAGAGGCGCACCACCGGCCCATCGGAACCCACGACATCCCGCGCACCGAACACCTGCTTGTCGCCGAGCGGCATGAGCGCCACATCGCAAGCTTGATGCAAGTGCCCGTGCAACACGTGGGCCTGCGGGTAACACTCGAGCAGCGCCCGCTGGTGACGATGGTTGAGCAGTCCGTCGAGCCACTGCATCCCGGGCCGCGGGTGGCGATACGGTGGATGGTGCTGTGCCACCACGAGCGCGCGCCGTCCGACACGCTCCGGCGAGGCCCAGCGCGACATTCGGTCGAGGGCACCTCGATCGATCACCCCCGCCGAGCGCGTGACCGGCTGCGCCATCGCTGATGACACGGCCATGATGGCGACCTCATCGAGCACGGTCACGGCGCCTTCGGGGCTCGCCGCAGCGAATGCAGCGAGCGGTCCGCCGAGCGCGTGCCGGAAGGCGTAGACGCTGGAGTAGGCGTCGTGGTTTCCGGGAACGAGGGTGACACGTCGCGGATCGAGCCCGCTCTCGTACAGCAGCTCGGCGAGCGTCTCGAACTGCGCCGTGGTTCCTTCCTCGGTGAGGTCGCCGGTGACGACGACGTGGTCGGCCCCGCTCTCGTACGCAGCACGGAGAGCGAGCGCCGCTCGTTGGCGTCGCAGAGCCGCGCTCACCCACCGACCGAAGCTCAGACACGCGCGACGCACGCGCTCTCCCAGCGGACGAGAAGAGCTCGCTTCGAGCAGATGCAAGTCGGTGATGTGGGCGATCGTTGTCATCGACGCAGAGAGTGCCCCGCGCACGTGCCGAGCACGCAGCACCGAGGCGACGAGTGAGCAACAACTCCGCGCCGTACGCGACCATTCCGTGCCGAGCTGCCGGGGCCGCTCGAGCGGCGCCTCGTTCAGGGCAGGGCGTGCTGCGCGAAGAGCTGCCACATGGCATCGTTCGCCACGATGTCGGTGGTGGCGTTCCCAAACGGACAGAAGCTCTGTCCGGGCCAGCAGTGGCCCATGCCTTCGGCGGTGCACATCGTCACCGTCACGTCGCCGTCGCAGCCGCCGTAGGTCTCGCAGGTGACCGTGCCCTGTTGAAAGCTCACCTCCGGCGCGGCGGCGCAGCCGTTGACCTCCACCCAGCGGGCGGTGCTCGGCACGGCCAACACGGCGTAGTCGACGAGGGTGTCGGCGGTGCCGTAGAAAGCGACCGACGGCATGGGCCGGGTCGGCTCGCAGGGGACGCTCAGCGTGCCCGCCACCGGACCGATCGCGGCCACGAGATCCGAGGCCTCGCACCCGAGCCGGTGCGAAAGGAAGGCCCCGTTCGACATGCCGGTGGAGTAGACGCGCTTGCGATCGAGGCACGCTTCGTCGGCGAGGCGATCGACCATCGCGCGCACGAAGCCGACGTCGTCGATCCCTTGCGACTGCGCCTGGCCACAACACACGCCGCCGTTCCACGAGTTGGAGAAGCCTTGCGGATACACCACGGCAAACCCATTGGCGTCGGCGGTGCCGTTCATGGCGCTGAAGAGCTTCTGCTCCATGATGTTGGAGCCAAGGCCATGGAAGTTCATCACCAGCGGCACCGGCGTCTCGCCATCGTAGCTCGGCGGGAGGTGGAGCTCGAAGGTACGCTCTTGACCGCCGTGCTCGAGCGTGAAGGTGTGATCCCCGGCCGCGAGCCCCGTCTCACACCCGAGGCTCGAGGCGCCTCCGCCCGCGCCAGCGCCCGGGCCACCGCCTCCTCCGCCGGCGCCCGCGCCCGCCGCCGTGCTCTCGACGCCGCTGTCACAGGCCCAGAGACCGAGCGCGACCACCGCGACACCGACCGGCTTCCAACGCTCTTGGCTTCGCACTTCGAACGAAGGCTATCACGGCAGGGTTCGCTGTCGACCGCGCCCGCTGTGGCCGTCCCTTGCGCTTCGAAGAGCGCCGTAAGTACAGCCACTTACACAAGAGAGAGCGGCACCTCGCCGATTGCCCCAGCCCGGGGTTGGAGCGCACGTCGCTGGCGCATCCGCCCGATCCCCCGTACGGTGTCGCCGAGAGGTTGAAGTGAAGAGCTCGAAGAACAAGGCCAGCGGCAAAGACACCCAGGGTCGCGACGAGGAAGGTGAGGATGTCGCCGCACGAGACAGCGACGCGTCCACGACGGACGACGACGCGGGGGACCACGACGCAGATGACGACGACGAAGATGACGACGACGGCGCCAGCGACGACGCAGATGACGACGACGCAGATGACGACGACGCAGATGACGACGACGCAGATGACGACGACGGCGCCAGCGACGACGACGGCGCCAGCGACGACGACGACGACGACGAGGACCGCGCGGTAGGTGCCGCTCAGGCCAGAGGCCGGCACAGCGCGACGCCGGCCCGCAGCCGCTCCATCGTGAGCATCTCGGCGGTGTTTGCCGGGCTCGGGGTGGTGATCGGCGCCCTCGCCGGGTGGTACTTGCGCGACGCGAAGGCGGCCGAGCTCATCACCAGCGAGGGAGCCGCGGCCGGCTCGGCGACGCCGTGTCGTGACTGGGAGAAGCAGATCTGTGACGGTCTCGGCGCGGAGACCGCCGACTGCAACCAGGCCAAGAGCGCCGCGATCATGATGCCGGACAAGGCCTGCTCGGCCGCGCTCACCGAGGTGGCCCCCACGCTCGATCGGCTGAAGAAGGCGCGCAGCGTCTGCGACGAGCTCGCCGAGAAGCTCTGCGCCGACGTCGGGCGCACCTCCCCGCAGGTGTGCAACATGGTGAAGGCCAAAATGGCGACGCTGCCCGTGGCCGGCTGTGAGGAGATGCAACAAAACTACCCGATGCTCGTGAACCAGCTGAAGCAGCTCACGAGCAATCCGGGCATGGGACGCATGCCAGGCATGCCCGGCGGACCCGGCGGACCGGGCGGACCCGGCGGACCCGGCATGCCCGGCGGCCCCGGCGGACCCGGCATGCCCGGCGGACCCGGCGGACCTGGCGGACCCGGCATGCCCGGCGGACCCGACGGCCCGAGCAAGCCCGGCGGTCCGGGCGGTCCCGGTGTTCCTCATGGCCCGGGCGACGGCCCTGCTCACGGCGACCCGCACGGGCACTGAGCGGCGCTCGAGCTCGGAGCTGTAACCTTTCGAGACGCCGAGGCGTGCGGTGGGCAGGAGGTTCACCCATGCCACGCATCGATCCCTTGGCCCGCGAGCGACGCGGACTCTTCGTTCGTTTTGTCGACTGGTTCTCGCGCCGCAAGCTCGGCAAGCAGCTCGGCAAGGCGACCGCGCCTGGCCCGCTTCACATCTATGCCCACCACCCTGGCGTCTTGATGGCGGTGGGCGCGTTCGAGATGGGGGCCGAGCGCTGGAGCGCGGTGCCAGCGCACCTCAAGACGCTGGCCCAGGTGCGCGCCGCCACCCTGATCGGCTGCCCCTTCTGAATCGACATCGGCGCGGCCGTGGGCCTGCGCGAAGGGGTGACCCAAGAGCAGCTGAGCGAGCTCTCACGTTACCAGGAGAGCGACGCCTTCGACACGCTCGAGCGGCTGGTGCTCGACTACGCGACGGCCATGACGAGCGACGACGTCAGCGACGCGCTCGTCACCAAGCTGCGTGAGCACCTCGACGACCGCGCGCTGGTGGAGCTCACCGCCGCCATCGCGTGGGAGAACTTCCGCGCGCGCTTCAACCACGCCCTCCGCATCGAGTCGGACGGCTTCCTCGAGGGCGCCGCGTGTGTGGTGCCGGCGCGGCTCCCCGCGCGCGTGTCGTCCGCCGAGACCTGACCCGCGAGCGCGAGGCGACCCGCCGCTCAAGCCCCGACCGAAAAGCCCGACGCTCTCATGGAGCGCGCGTTGGGGCCCCAAGCGCAACGCGGTGGGAGGGACTCCCCGTGCGCAGCGTGGGGGGAGGGTGCGGAGCACCCTCCAGGAAACTCAAGAGCTGACCGGAAAAGGCGGAGTGGCGGGGTCGG
>CAYOAL010000006.1:148042-148148 GCA_964401935.1 uncultured Polyangiaceae bacterium | reverse complement strand
CCCGTCAGCGGCTGCGAGGTGCCGGCCGCGCACGCGTCGCACGACGTCTGTCCCGCCAGCGGCTGGAACGTCCCCGTCCCACACGTCGTGCACGAGGTCGCGTCCG
>CAYOAL010000006.1:0-147942 GCA_964401935.1 uncultured Polyangiaceae bacterium | reverse complement strand
TCTCCACGAACTCACCGGCCACGCAGCTCGTGTACGCGTCGCAAGACGTCTGCCCCGCCAGCGGCTGGAACGTCCCCGTCCCACACGTCGTGCACGAGGTCGCGTCCGTCGTGTCGCTGAAGCTCCCCGCCGCGCAGGCCGCGCACTGCTGATCCGTCGTCGTCGTCCCCGGCGTCTCCACGAACTCACCGGCCACGCAGCTCGTGTACGCGTCGCAAGACGTCTGCCCGGTCTGCGTCTGAAACGTCCCCGTTTCGCACGTCGTGCAGGAGGCGGCGTTCGTCGTGTCGCTGAAGCTCCCCGCCGCGCACTCGGTGCACACCTGGTCGGTCGTCGTCGTCCCCGCGGCCTCGAGAAACTCGCCGGCCACGCAGTCCGTCCACGCCGCGCACGCGGCCTGGTTGGGGGCGTCGGTGAAGGTGCCCGATGCGCAAGCCGTGCATGCCTGATCGCTCGAGGCCGTCCCCGCCGTCGACACGAACTCGCCCGCCACACACTCGGTCCAAGCGGCACAGGCGGTGGCGTTCACGGTCGTGCTGAACGTACCCGACGCGCACGTCGTGCACTCACGGTCCTCGGTCGCCGACGGCTCGCCGGTCACGATCTCCCCCGGGTCGCAGTCGGACCAGGCCGCACATGCGGTCTGGTTGATCGCGTCGCTGAACTCGCCGCTGTCGCAGGGCTCGCAGCTGCGGTCGGTGGTCGTGGAGCCGGCTACGCTCTCGAACTCACCGGCCACGCAGTCCGTCCACGCCGCGCACGCGGTGGCGTTGACGGTGTCGCTGAACTCACCGTCAGCGCAGGCAGAGCAGCCACGGTCGGCCGCCTCCGACGGCGCCGCCGACTCGAACTCACCAGCGGCGCAGTCGCTCCACGGGGTGCACTCCGCCGCGTTCGTGCCGTCGCTGAACGTGCCCTCCTCGCACGGCGCACACTCCCGCGGCTGCCCTTCCCCAGGCGCAACGGCCACGTACTCGCCGGGCTCGCAGTCGGAGGCGTCTCCGGGGATCCGGTCGCGGTCGACGGCGGTGATGAGCTCACAGCCCGTGCTCACGCCGGCGAGCACGGTCAACATCATGAACGTGGTGATCTTTGACATCTTGGATATCCCCCGTGGAGCCAACGCTAACAAAAAGGCGGACCAGTTTACGTCGTCCGCCGCCTCGGCGGAACCCCCAACACGGAGCCTCTCTGGAGGTCTTCTCCGAAGGGGTCTCGGTGCTCTACGCTTCCAAGGTGCGAGAGACGGTGCGAGCAGGGGGGCGAGACAGCACGGCGCGAGACGGGACGATGCGCGAGCGCGCTCGGCGCCCGTCGTTTGGGCATGGCATCGCAGCGTGCCTCCTCGCCGTCGCCCTTGGGTCGTGGCCCGCCGGCTGCAGCGGCGACACCGCCTCATCGAGCACCGGGGCCCACGCCGGCGGCTCGGACGGTGGTGCGACGTCGAGCGTTGGGGGCCTCGGCGGCTCGAGCGCGGAGGGGGGCGCGGCCCCCGATCTCAAGGCCGTGAGCCAGTCGTGCGACACGAGCGCGCAATGCGCCAGCGGGCATTGCCCGGCCGAAGACGGCGTGTGTTGTGAGAGCGCGTGCGACACACCGTGCTGGTCGTGCAGAGAGGAGAAGACCGGGAGGCCTCACGGCACCTGTGCGCCGGTGCTCGTCGACACGGATCCGGACCGCGAGTGCGGCGCCCCCGGGTGGTGTGATGGGTCTGGCAACTGCTGTGGCGAACGGCCTACCCCGCCTGGCGACGCCGACTGCCCGACCGTGTGCAGCGGGGGCTGTGAAGGCGGCGAATGCGTCATCGCCTGTCTCACGTTCGAGGCGTGCCGTCAGAGCACGCTCGCTTGCCCAGCGGGCTTCTCCTGTCGTCTCGTGTGCACCGCCGGCGGCGCCTGCCGACAGGCCGAGCTCATGTGCCCCGACACCTGGCCGTGCACGGTGGCGTGCGGACCGGAAGACGCGTGCCGCGATCTCGCCGTTCACTGCTCCAACGGGACCTGCGAGATAGCTTGCACCGACAACGGCTGTGATCGCGCCGACGTCTTTTGTGGCAAAGGCGCCTGCACCGCCACCTGCGGCGAAGGTGCCGACGAGCCCGACGTCGAGTGCGGCGAGGCCTGCCACTGCGCTGGCTGCTGAGCGCCGGCTGGCGCCCGTCGCGCCTCAGCTCAGGCGCAGACGCCGAGCGCCGTGTTGCACACGCCGCTCAGGCAGTGCTTGGCAGCCGAGCACGGGGCCCCCGCGCCTCCTTTGGGCGTACACGTGGCCAACAAGAGGTTGCAATAGTGGGTGCTCACGCAGTCGCTCTCGAGCAAGCAGGACGTGCGGCAGGTCACGCTGTTGGCATCGCACGTGTAGGGCGCGCACGACGTCTCCGTGGGCGAGAGGCAGTGGCCGCTGCCATCACACGTCGCGTCCGAGCGCGCCACGCCGCCCCGACACACGGCCGCTTCGCACACCCTCCCCTCCTCGAACAGGACGCAGCTCGTGCTCGTGCCGCTGCATCCATCGCCGTTCGAGCCACAGGTCGCGACGTCCTCGCTCGGGCACTCCGCGTCGGGATCCAGCTTGGCGGGCACCAACCGGCAGAGCCCGTCCGCGGCGCCGGTCTTCGTCTCGACGCACGCCTCGCAGGTGAGATCGCAGCGCGTGTCACAGCAGACGCCGTCCCCCGCCGGACAGTGACCGCTCGCGCACTGCGCCGCCATCTCGCAGGGAGCACCGAGCTCCCCGAGCGGCGCCTCGCAGCTCGGACACGGCCCGCCGCAGTCGACACCCTCTTCGTCGCCGTCGCGCGCGCCATTGTCGCACGAGGCCGTCGCGCCGCCGCTGGCCCCGACACCGGACGCGGCAGGACCTCCGCCGAGGGCCTCCTCGAAGCGCAGATCCGACACCCCGAACGCAGCGTTGCAGCCCCACCCGAGGCCCGAGACGCAGGCGAGGGCAGCGCTCGCCAAGGCGAGGGCCGCTGCCGACCCACGAGCACGGTGGACCCAACCCATCGGCAGAGCGTACCGCGACGCCCCCCGCGCGGGGAACGGTGTCGGTCAGATGCCCGTCGATGCCCCGAGTCGGGGCGAGCGCGCGCGGCTCCGCTCCTCGAGCGTTGGATCGACGAACCGCCATCACGTGGACCGCTCGGCCGGGGGGCACTTTTGTGTTTCTCTAAGGGCGCTCGCATGAACACGTTCATCGCCCTCTTCCGCGGTATCAACGTCGGCGGCGCTCATATCCTCCCGATGAAGCAGCTCAAGGCGCTGCTCGAGGAGCACGACTGCACCGACGTGACCACCTACATTCAGAGCGGGAACGTGGTCTTCCGCACGGCCTCGTCGAGCACCCAGCGCGCAGAGCGCCGACTCGCGGAGGCCGTCGCCAAGCGCTGCGGCTTCGAGCCTCGCGTGATGGTGCTCCGGCGCGCCGAGCTCGACGCCGCCGCGGCGGCCAATCCGTTTCCTCAAGCCGAGGAGGATCCGAAGAGCGTACATCTCTTCTTCCTCGCCACCACACCCAAGGCACCCGACCTCGAGGGGCTCGACGCCGTGAAGACGTCGAGCGAGCGCTTCGCGCTGACGAAGCGGGTCTGTTATCTGCACACGCCCGATGGGTTCGGCCGATCGAAGCTGGCCGAGCGCGTCGAGCGGCTCCTCGGCGTCGCCGCCACCGCGCGCAACTGGCGCACCGTGAGCAAGCTCGTCGAGCTGGCTGCCGCATACTGACTCGACAGCCCGCCCTGCCAGGCACGGCCGGGCGCTCGACCGAGCTCGGCGCGAGCACGTGAGTCGCCGTCTGCTCGCGCCCACTTGAAACACGAGCGGCTGGCCCTGGCATTCGTGCTTCGCGCTTGCCCCACTGCGAACGGTCGGCCAAGCATGAGAGCGATGTTGTCCTCGAACCGCGGTCGGTTGCTCGTGTTCATCGGATTGGTGGCCGCGGGCGGAGCAGGCTTTGGATGGCTCCAGATCTCGGGGGATCCGCCGCGGCGCCGAAACCCGAACGATCGTGGTCGCGCCGTGCGCGTCATCGAGGTGAAGCCGCTCGAGGTGGTGCCGCGCGTCACGGGGTACGGCGTCGTCCAGGCCCAGCGCAGCTGGCAAGCGGTGGCCGAGGTAGGAGGCACGCTCGTCGAGATCGCAGACAACCTGGAGGTGGGCCGGACGGTTCAGAAGGGCACCCGCCTGTTCAAGATCGACCCAGGCAACTACGAGCTCGAGCGAAACCGCGGCGAGGCCTCGGTGCGCGGAGTGCGCGCGCAGATCGCGGAGATCAAGACTCGTGAGGAGAGCGCGCGCTCGAGCCTGGCGCTGGAGAAGAAGATCCTCGAGCTCGCCATCAAGGATCTGGAGCGGGCCAAGAAGGCCCAAGAGGCGGGGCTAGGCCCGCAGACCGCCGTCGAGCAGGCCGAGCGCGGCGTGCTCACGGCGCAGAAGTCGGTGCAAGCGCTGGAGAACACGCTGCTCGAGCTCCCCGCGTCGCGCCGGGTGCTCGAGGCCCAGATCGCGCAGCAGGAGGCGGGCGTGGCCGGCGCGCGCAAAGACATCGCCAGGACGGAGGTGGTGGCGCCCTTCACGATGCGCATCCGCGAGGTGAACGCGAGCCTCCACCAGGCGGTGGGCTCCGGTCAGGTCGTGGTGGTGGGTGACGGTGTCGACGTCATGGAGGTGGCGGCGCACATGCCGATCGGGACCGTCGGGCCGCTGATGGGGCCCCGCGACACGGCCTCCCCCCCGCCGAGCCCCGCGCCAGACCCGACCGAAGCGCCAAAGCCTCTCGAGCTCACCCCCGACGGCTCGGGGGGGGACGCACCGCTCGCGGGCTCCGCCGTCCCCGCCGGCTCCGCGGCACCCACCGTCGAAGACGGGGCGACGCCCGCACCGGCAACCCCGGGCCCGTCCCGCGCCTCACGCATCTCGGCGACCATCTCGCTCAAGAGCCAAGACGTCGAGGTGAGCTGGGAAGGCAAGTTCCGTCGCTTCCAGGGGGTCGATCCCACCACCCGCACGGTGGGGGTGGTGGTGGAGGTGACCGATCCGCGCCGGCGTCAAGGCCGCACCGGGCCGCCGCTCTCGGCGGGCATGCACGTGGAGGTCGAGCTCAAGGGCGTGCCCCGCGCCGACTGCCTCGCGATCCCGCGGTCGGCGCTGTTCGACACCAAAGTGTACGTCGCTGGTGCCGAGGACCGGCTCGAGATCCGCGACGTGGAGATCGACATCCTCCAGGAGCAGTTCGTCTGCGTCGCGAAGGGCCTCGCCCCCGGAGATCGGGTGGTCTTGACCGCGCTCGCGCCAGCGGTGGAGGGCATGCTGCTCGCCCCGCGCAACGACGAGACGGCAGCGGTGTGGCTCGGGGCGGTGGCCAAGGGCGAGAAGCCCCCCGAGCTCACGGCCGCGCCCGAAGGCCCGAGGCGGCCCCGCGACGGAAAGGGCAAACCACCCGACGCCCAGCCGGGCCCGACGCAATCCGCGCAAGGACCACGCGGGCAGCGTCGCGGAGAGGGTCGGGGCGCCACGCCGTGATCCAGTACTTCGCCAAACATCCCACCGCCGCCAACCTCTTGATGGTGGTGTTCGTCGTGCTCGGTGTCTTCGCGATCCCCGACCTTCGCCGCGAGACCTACCCCGAGTTCGAGCCCCACAGCATTCGCATCTCGGCGAGCTACCCAGGGGCCCCCACGGAGATCGTCGACTCCACCATCACCCAACGCATCGAGGACGAGATCGGCGGGCTCCCAGGCATCGAGCAGATGCGCTCGCGCTCGCGCGAGGGTGGCGTATCGATCACGCTCGAGGTGGAAGACGGCGTCAGCTTCGACACCTTGCTCGCCGAGGTCAAGTCGGCGATCGACGGCATCCGCGACCTGCCAGAAGATGTCGATCCGCCGCGCGTCTCCGCAGCGGGAAGGATGCAGTCGGTCGCGGCGATCGCGGTCACCGGCCCCATGTCGGCGCAAGACCTCAAGCTCTACTGCGAGCACCTCAAGCGCGAGCTCATGCGGTACGGCGGGATCACGCAGGTGGCCATCGCCGGGTTCTCCACCCACCGTCTCCGCATCCGCGTCGACCGCGCCGCCCTCGCCCGACAAGGGCTCACCACGAGCGACGTCGCCGCCGCGGTCTCCGCGCAGAGCCTCGACGCCCCCATCGGCAAGCTCGACACGCGGGAGGGTGACATCCTGGTGCGCTACTCCGACAAGCGCACCACCGTGCACCTCCTCCGCGACATCGTCGTCAAAGGCGGCGCCACCGGGGGGACGGTGCGGCTCGGCGACGTGGCCGAAGTGGAGGACACCTTCTCCCTCGAGGAGGAGCAGACCTACTTCAACGGCAAGCGGGCCGGCATGCTCACGGTGAGCAAGACGGAGACGCAGGACAGCCTCGATCTGGTGGCGGCCGTGAAGCAGTTCCTCGCCGACCAGGAAGACCGCAAGCCGGACGGGGTCGAGCTCACCCTCACCGAAGACGTCGCCTCGGTGATCGAAGACCGCTTGATGCTGCTCGTCAAGAACGGCCTCCAGGGTCTGGCGCTCGTGTTCCTCACCCTCTGGCTGTTCTTCGGCTGGCGTCTCGCGTTCTGGGTGGGCGCAGGGCTGCCGGTGTCGTTCCTCGGCGCGCTGTGGGTGATGCTTCAGCTCGGACAGACGCTGAACATGATGACGATGCTCGGCCTCTTGGTGGCCCTCGGCCTGTTGATGGACGACGCCATCGTGCTCGCCGACAACGTCGCGGCCCATCTCGCGCGCGGAGCGCGACCGGTGGAGGCCGCCGTGAACGGCGTGAAACAGGTGGCCGGCGGCGTCATGTCGTCCTTCGCCACGACGGTGTGTGTGTTCGTGCCGCTCTCCGGGATCGACGGACGCATCGGACGCACGCTCCAGGTGATTCCATTCATCTTGATCGCGGTGCTTGCGGTGAGCCTGGTGGAGGCGTTCTTCATCCTCCCCGCCCACCTCGGGCACTCGCTCAAGCCTGCCGAGGAAGATCGTCCAAGCCGCTTTCGGAGCCGGTTCAACGAGGGCTTCGAGCGCATCCGCGAGCGCTGGCTCGGCCGGGTGGTGGACGGCTCGGTGCGGCTGCGCCACGTCACGCTGGGGCTGACGCTGGCGGTGATGCTGGTGTCGATCGGCATGGTGACGTCGGGCAAGCTCCGCTACCAGGCGTTCCCGAGCGCCGAAGGCGACGTGGTGCAGTTCAAGCTCGAGATGCCCCCCGGCACGTCGCTCGAGGCGACCAAGCGCGAGGTGGAGCGGGTCGTGGCTGCGGCGTGGCGCGTGTCGGAGGCCGAGGCCCCCAACCAACCCGAGGGCAAGCCGCTGGTGCGGAACGTCTCGGCGCGCTTCAACTACAACCCCGACGTGGAGGAGCCAGGGCCTCACACCGCCACCGTGTCCGTCGATCTCCTCAGCGTGGAGGTGCGCAAGACCAACCTCGCCGACTTCACCACCCTGTGGCGAAAGGAGGCGGGGCCGATGGGCAGCGCGGTGTCGGCCGCGTTCGGCGCAGGCGGACGACGGGGCCCCGGAGGCAACGCCATCGACATCCGCATCGAAGGGGACGACCTCGAGCGCCTCGAAGACGTCGCCGCCGACATCAAGGGCTGGCTCTCGCAGTTCGACGGCGTCTTCGACCTGGCCGACGATCTGAAGCCGGGGACCACACAGGTGGGCGTGAAGCTGCGCGATGGGGCGGGAGCCACCTCGATCACCGGCCAGACCGTCGCCAGTCAGCTCCGGGCCGCCCTCTCCGGGGTGTCGGTCGACAATCTCTACGACCGTGGGGAGGAGTACGAGCTCTTCGTGGAGCTCTCGCGCGACAACCGCGACACCCTCACGGATCTGGAGCAGTTCCCGGTGGTGATCGGCGCGGGAACCTCGGTGCCCCTCGGTGCCATCGCCACCATCGTGCCGGATCGGAGCTTCGCCAGCATCAACCGCATCAACGGCGTGCGCACCGCCACCGTCACGGGGAGCATCAACCGCGAGATCGCAAACTCCGCCGCGCTCATGCGGCGCTTCCGCGACGACAAGATGCCCGAGCTCGAGAGCGAATATCCCGACGTTCGCTTCACCCTCGGCGGCGAGGCGGAGGAGTCGGCGCGCACGCTCGGCTCGATGGGTCAGGGTCTCGCCATCGGCTTGCTGGGGATCTTCATCCTCTTGAGCCTGCAGTTCAGGAGCTACGTGGAGCCCTTGGTGGTGATGCTCGCCATCCCCTTCGCCTTCGTGGGGGTGGTGTGGGGTAGCGTCCTCGCCGGGCAGCCGCTCTCATCGCAGTCGCTGCTCGGTTTCGTGTCGCTCGCGGGGGTGGTCGTCAACGACTCCATCCTGCTCGTCTTGTTCATCAAGGCCGCGCGCGCCCGCGGAGCCTCTGCGTCCGACGCCGCCCGCCGAGCGAGTCGCGATCGGTTCCGCGCCGTGTTGTTGACGTCGGCCACGACCGCCGCCGGGCTCATCCCGCTGATGTTCGAGACGAGCCGACAGGCCCAGACGCTCATCCCCGTGGCCATGGCCATCGTGTTCGGGATCACCGCCTCCACCCTCCTCGTGCTGTTGGTGCTGCCCGCGATCTACGTGTTGCTCGACGACTTTGGCTTGGCCCGCACCGAGGTGTCCGTCGCCGAAGCGGACGGAGACGCGGACGGCGACGGGAACCACGAAGCGGCTCCAGCCAACGAGTCGGCCGGAGCCTGAGGAGCGCCGCCAAGTGCTCGGACGGAGCCGCCTGCAAGGAGCCTGCTCGTGGCGCTCGTCAGGCTCGCTTCGTTCAGGACTAGTCGAGCGCCTTCGGGACGGCGTCCGCGAAGCGCGCCACGAGCCGGGCCGTGCGGTGCTCGAGCGCCACCTGCGCGTTCACATGGTCGACCATGGCGCGCAGCCGTCGTAGCTCCGTCTCGCGATGGGTCTGTTGCGCGCGAACCACCTCTTGCGGCGTGGTCGAGCCGAGGGTGTAACGCTCACGCTCCGCCTCGGCGAGCTTTCGCGCGAGCTCCGCCGACGTGGTGGTCAGGGCCACCGTGTTGGCCGCGTTCTCGACAGTGATCGAGAGGCCGGCGATCTCGGCGTCGAGCGCCTGGACGCGCGCGTCGTAGCGCGCCTGGGCCGCGTTCAGCTGCGCGGTGGCGCGCGCCGCCTGGGGTGAGCCCACCCCGGGCCCGAGCGGCACCTCCAGCTCGATGCCCAACATCGCGGTGAACGCCGGCCGATCGCCAGGGAGCGCGAGGGTCGCGATGGTCGCGCTCTGCCACAGGCCGCCCATCGACACGCCCAGCACGACGTCGAGCTGGGGCTGGTTGGCATCGCGGGCCGCGATCACCTCCTCGCGGGCCGCGTCGATCTGCTTGTCGAGGGCCTTGAGCTCGGGGGAGATCTTTCGAGCTCGCGCGAGGATCTCATCGAGCGGGGGCAGCGACACCGTGCTCGGCGCGTCGGCGGTGGGGGCGAGCTTCAGGCTCTTCCCCGGCTTCAGCGACAAGAGCTGCCCGAGCTGCACGGCGCGGGTGGCGCGCGTGGCTTTGGCTCCCGCCAAGCTCTCTTGCACGTTGGCCACCTCCATGCCGAATCGCAGGGTCTCCACCGTGGCCGTGTTGCCGAGCAGCTCGGCGCTGAGCTGAGCGTCTTTGAGCTGCTTGTCGGCGAGGGCGAGCGCGGCCTCTTGCACGCCCACCGCGCGCTCGGCGTACCAGAGCTCCCAGTAGGCGGTGAGCACGTCGCGACACAGCTCGCTGGCCGCCTGATCGCGCTGGTGCTCCGCGGCCGCGTGGCTGGCCTGCGCTTGCCGTGTGGGCGCCATCACCCCGTCCTCCCCGGCGCCTCGCAAGATCGGCTGCCGGACGGTGCTGTAGAGCTCGGCCGCGTAGTTGGGGCCGACGGTGACCGACTCGGTGGTGGCGACGGTGAGGTTGCTCGTGCGCCAGCTCACCCCGTTGGAGACGCCTACCTCGATCGCGGTCCCGATGGGGGTCGTGACGCGCACGCCGGTCTCGCCGGTGATGCTCTGATCCTCGTTGCGCGTGACGCCTCGCGACGAGGCGCCGAAGCGCTCGTTGTAGGCCCCGTTCACCCCCAGAAACAGCGTCGGCGTGAGCACCTGCTCGGCTACGGCGATGGCCAGGTTCGCCGCCTTCAGGTCGTGGAGCACCGCCCTGAGGTTCGGGTTGTGGGTCGCCGCGCGTTGCACGGCCGTCGCGGCGGTCACCGTCTCCGCGAGGGCGCTCGTCGAGAGGAGCAGTACACTCAGAGACATCAGCGCTCGCCGGCACACCACATGAGCTCGCAACATCAAACCTCGCGGGGTAGTTGGACTTCGAGTCGAGATACGACGAAGGCTGGCCATCCTACCCGACCGTCGGGAAACTGCGCACGACTCTCCCCCCCTCGTGCGCGGGCCCTCACGCCTCAAGGGGAGCTGTGGTAAGGTCAATGCGGTGGATTGTCGCATCCACCGCACGGGTTGCCGGTGGGAGTGGTTCGATGTGGGTGTCGCAGATGGCGCATAGGGCGCGACATGGTTCGAGGTGGCTGTCGCAGGTGGCGCGGCAAGGCGAGAGCGCACAGCAGCCTTCGTGGAGCCGGGCGCGACCCCCGGGAGCGAGCTGGGTTACGTTCGCGTCCCTGGCGTTGGGGGCGCTCGTCGCGTGCTCGAGCGCAGAGCCCACACCGAGCGGCCACGGACCAACCGCCTCCAGCTCGGGGGCGGGAGGCACGGCGGGCCACACCAGCAGCGCGGCCACCGGCGGCACCGCCACCCAAGGGAGCAGCGGCAGCGGCGGGAATGGGAGCGGCGGCGACGTGTACGTCGCAGGCCTCGAGAAACAAGGGCAGAGCGGCGTGTACGTGGTGAAGCTCGTGGAGAGCCAGCCCATCCCCCAAGACACGGGCCTCTACACCTGGACCATCCAGCTCCTCGACGCGGGCGACCCAGTTTCGGACGCTGTGATCGCGGCCGAGCCTCGCATGCCAGCACACAACCACGGCACATTTCCCCCCATCACCGACGCGACGCCTGCCGGAGACGACGGCATGTACACGCTCGACGCGATGGACCTGTTCATGCCCGGGATCTGGGAGGTGACCATCCGGATCATGCAGGGCGACTCGGTCGAGGATCAAGTGACCTTCTCCTTCGACCTCGAGGGCTGAGCCCTCGAGCGAGCCGTGGAACGCGCGATGAAGCGAAACACCTTCGGGATCGTGCTCGTCGGGGCGTGCCTCGTCGCGTGCGCCGACGACGACGAGGCCCCGCGCTGCGTCTCCGCGCTGCCCGAGAGCTGCACGCCGCTCTACGAGCCCACCTTCGACAACGTGTTCGCGCAGACCTTCACGCGGAGCTGCGCGGTGAGCGGAGGGGCGTGCCACGCCCCCGAAGGGGCACAAGGAGGCCTCGCTCTCGGCGACCCCGACCTCGCCTACGACCTGCTGTTGTCGCCGACGGACGCAGAGCCTCGTGTGATCGCCGGCGACCCCGCGTGCTCGAAGCTCGTCGTGCGCCTCGTGTCGAGCGGAGCCGACGTGATGCCGCCAGGCAGCCCCCTCGCGGCCACGGAGCAGTGCAGCGTGATCGAGTGGATCCGAAGAGGTGCTGTCCGGTGAGGAGCTCACTCCCCAGCGCCTCGGTGCTGCTCGTCGCGATGGTCGGCTGTGGCAGCGACGAGCCCAACCCCCGCTTCCTCCCGCGAGAGGCGCTCCTCGACCCCGAGACCTGCGCCGAGTGCCACGCTGAGCACGTGAGACAGTGGTCGGGGAGCATGCACGCCTACGCCGCGCTCGACCCCGTGTTCCTCGCGATGAACGCTCGCGGCCAGCGCGAGACGAACGGCGCGCTCGGCGACTTCTGTGTGAGCTGCCACGCGCCGATGGCGGTGCGGCTCGGGCTCACGACCGACGGCCTCAACCTGTCGGAGGTGCCGAGCTACGCGCAAGGGGTCACCTGCTACTTCTGCCACTCGGTGAGCGCCGTCGAGGGCGAGCACAACGCCCCTCTCGTGCTCGCGGACGACGGGGTGCTGCGAGGCGGCATCGCCGAGCCGGTGCCCAACGGCGCCCACGCCTCCGCGTACTCCGAGCTCCTCGATCGCGAGCAGCTCGCGTCGGCGACGCTCTGCGGCTCCTGCCACGACATCGTGACCCCAGCCCCGCACAACCTTCACCTCGAGCGAACGTTCGAGGAGTGGCGTCAGTCGTTGTTCTCCAACCCAGTGCCCGACCAACAGCAGACCTGCGGCAACTGCCACATGGCGGGACGTGACGGGGTGGCCGCCGACTTCGAAGGGGTGTTCCTCCGCCGGGTGCACGACCACAAGATGGTGGGGGTGGACGTCGCGCTCACGCCATTCCCGGAGATGGAGGCTCAGCGGGCGCAGATCCAGCGAGATCTGGACACTACCGTTCGGGCCGAGCTCTGCGTCGTGGAGCGGGCCGGCGAGACGGCCATCACCGTCGGCCTCGAGAACCAGGGCGCGGGCCACGGCTTCCCGAGCGGTGCCGCTCAGGACCGGCGGGTGTGGGTGGAGCTCACCGCCTACGACGCGACCGAGGCGGTGGTGTTCGAGAGCGGCGTGGTGGCGGAGGGGGAGCCGGTGACGGCGGTCGAGCTCGGCGACCCAAACCTCTGGCGCCTCGGCGACCGCATCTTTGGCGAGGCCGGCCAAGAGGTGCACATGTTCTGGGAGGCGGCGAGCGTCGAGAGCGAGCTGTTGATGCCGCCCACCGCGAGCGCCCCGTCGGACCCGGCGTGGACGGACATCCACCGCTCCCGCACCTACCTCGTGCCCACGACGTTGCCGGCACGGGTGACGCTGCGTGTCCTCGTCCGACCGATGGGCCTCGACGTCCTCCAGTCGCTCGTCGACAGCGGCGATCTCGACGAAGAGTACCTCACCAAGATCCCAACGTTCTCGCTCGGGCTCGCGGCGCTCGAGTGGACCGCTACCGCGGGGGTCGAGTGCATCCCCTGATCGCAAGAAACTACCAAGGAGCTCCCATGAACATGCATCGTGTCTTCTCTTACGCCTCGTGTCTCCTCTTCGGCGCAGCGAGCATCAGCGGCTGCGACGACGGGTCCTCGGCCGGCCCCGACGACGACACGACCTCGTCGGCGTCGTCGTCTTCGAGCGGTCCGGGCGGCGGGGCGACCAGCGCGAACAACAGCGCGTCGTCGGGGATGATGGGCAGCCCTGGGAGCGCGACCCTCAGGTTCTCGAACGTGTTCGACGGCGCCCCGCTCACGCTCGGCACCGAATACGCGACGGCAGACGACGAGCCCTTCTCGTTCTCGATGATCCGCTACTGGGTGAGCAACGTGACGCTCTCGGGCGCCGGGGAGCACGCCGACCCCGACTCGTACTACCTGGTGGAAGCGACCGCGGGCAAGACGCGCACCGACGTGACGCTCGAGAACATCCCACCCGGTGAGTACACCTCCGTCACCTTCGGCCTCGGGGTCGACGCCGCACACAACCACTCTACCGATGTCTTCGTCGGGGAGCTCTCCACGGCGGTCGACATGGACTGGGGCTGGAACTCCGGCTTCATCTTCGTGAAGACCGAAGGGCAGTACTTCAATGACGGCAGCCAGACGCTCAGGGCGTTCGCCGCGCACATCGGCACCGACGCCAACTACAAGACGGTGACGTTGCCCTTGCCCCAGCCGATCACCGTCGACGGCGCCGCCCACCCCGTGGTCACGATCCAGCTCGAAGCGTCGGCGCTCGCCAACGGGTTCGACTTCAACACCGCCGACAACATCACGTTCGGTCCTCAGGGACCTCAGCTCATGAACATCTTCGCGGGTTGGTTCGCTGTGGCGGGGGTCGAGTAGCCTCGTCCGATCGATGGCACCGAGAGGCAGAGCAGCAGACGGTGCGCTGATCCGCCTCTTTGGCACGGTGGCCGCAGTGGTGGCCCTCGGGCTGGGCTGCGAGCGCCCCGCCGAGCGCAGCAGCGACGCCGAGCCTCACGTGACCGCGCCCACGAGCAGCGCGCTCGCCCCCGCGCCGCCCGTGTCGCTCGCTGCGCGGCTCCCTCGCCCCCCCAGAAACCTCGCCGCGAGCATCCCCACGCCGGAGCGGAATCCCCTCACCGTGGCGGGCATCGAGCTCGGGCGGCGCCTCTTCTTCGACCCGACCTTGTCCGCGAACAACCAGGTCTCGTGCGCCACCTGTCACCACCCGGACAAGGCGTTCACCGACGGAGAGGCGCTCGGCCGCGCTGGCCAGAGCGGTGAGCCGCTGCGCCGCAACGCGCCCACCCTCGTCAACCTCGCTTGGCACCCCGGCTACTTCTGGGATGGCGGCGGCTACGACCTCGAGTCACAGGCCTTCGCGCCCATCAAGCATCCGGACGAGATGGGGCAGAACCTCGACGAGCTCCTCGTGGAGCTCGCCGCGCGTCCGCCGTATCTGGAGCTGTTCGCGCGCGCGTTCCCCGACGGGCTCACCCTCCCCAACGTGGTGCGCGCCATCGCCCAGTTCGAGCGCAGCCTCATCAGCGCCAACTCGCGCTACGACCAGCACGTGCGGGGCGAAGGCGTCGCGTTGACCGACGCCGAGCTCGATGGGCTGGCCGTGTTCCAGCGCCACTGCGGGAGCTGCCACCGACCCGACTTTTTCACCGACCACGACTTCCACAACAATGGCCTCGACGAGGCCTACCCCGAAGACCACGAGCGCCTCGCTTGGGGACGCGGTCGCATCACGGGCGCCGAGGCCGACATCGGTCGGTACAAGACGCCCACCCTCCGCAACGTGATGTTGACCGCGCCCTACATGCACGACGGTCGCTTCGCGCGCATCGAGGACGTGCTCGCGCACTATCGCAGCGGTGTGAAGCGCTCCCCCACCCTCGCCCCCGTCCTCGCGCGCGGGGGCAGGCTCGGGATCCCGCTGACCGCCGCCGACGAGCGCGCGCTCATCGCCTTCCTCCACACGCTCACCGACCTCACCTTCACCACGGCGCCGAGCCATCAGGCCCCCCCCAGCCGTTGACCTCGTCTCCGTCGCCGTCGCCCGGACGATGCCCCCCCGGGCGGCCGAGATCAGTCGGCGAGGTTGATCTCTACCTTGCGGTCCTTCGCCCAGCTCGCCTCGTTGGTGCCGACGGCGTCGAGCTCGCCTCGCGAGGACGTCTCGATGCGATCCGCGGGCACCCCACGCTGGGTGAGGTGCATCTCCACCGTCCCCGCTCGGCGCTGTCCGAGGGCGAAGTTGTACTCCGGCTCGCCGCGTGGATCGGCGTGGCCGACCAGCTGCATCGTCTCGTTCTTGGCTGCGCCGGTCGTGAAGCACTTCGCGAGCGAGTCCATCGCAGCTTTGGCCTCCCCACTCAGATTGGCCGAGTCGAATGAGAAGTAGGCAGCGCTGACGTTGCACAGCTTGGCCAGCCGAGGATGAATGTGGATGTTGCCCTGGTTCGGATCTTTTCCGGGAAGCTCTTCGCCTTGGGCGCGGCGCGCGCTGCCGTCCCCTTGGCCAGTCGGAGACGTCGCCGAGAGCGGCGTCTTGGCCGGTTGATCCGCACAGCCACTCGTTGCTGCACCGAGCGCAGCGATCGCCATGAACAGTCGATACGTCATGACTCTCACACTTTCTTCGGACGGGAGGGGCCCACCTTGGGCTCGCGCGTCCAGTCGCGACCGAAGCAACAGTCATGCCGTCGAAATGACCCTCCAAACCGCGTGATCTGGCCCTTTCTGCCTCGCATGCCGTCCCCGTTGGCGGCGCTTTGCCTCAGCAAGCACCTCCGCGCTCGGTGAGGCGTGAGGTCAGGCGTCATCGGTGTCGCCGTCGCCACCGGCGAGGACACCGTAACGGATGAGCTTGCGATAGAGCGTCTTGCGGTTGAAGCCCAAGATCTTCGCCGCGAGCGACTTGTTGCCACCGGTGGCTTGGTACACGCGGAGCACGTACCGGCGCTCCACCTCGTCCATCGGCACCAGCGAGTCGATGTCTCCCTCGAAGAGCGCGGGCTGCGAGCGCGGCTCCTCGAGCATCCGGTCGGGGAGGTCGTCGACGGTGATCTCGTTGAACCGGGTGAGCGTGACCGCGCGTTCGATGCAGTTCTGAAGCTCCCGCACGTTGCCGGGCCAGCCGTAGGCGAGGAGCTTCTTCGCGGCAGGGGCGGTGACCCCCGACACCGCCTTTCCGTTGGTCGCGCCCGATTGCTCGATGAAGTGTTGCGCCAAGAGGAGCACGTCGTTGCCGCGCGCGCGCAGGGGTGGCACCTCGATCTCGATCACCTGGATGCGGTAGTAGAGGTCTTCGCGGAACGCGCCCTCCTGCACCGCCGTCTCGAGGTCACGGTTGGTGGCCACCACGATCCGCGCCTCGAGGGGGAGCTCGCGGCTGCTGCCGACGGGGCGGAACGTCCGCTCCTGAAGCGCGCGCAACAGCTTGGGTTGGAGCTCGAGGGGAAGCTCCCCGATCTCGTCGAGGAACAGGGTGCCCGCGCCCGCCACCTCGAACATCCCCGAGCGATCCGAGCGCGCATCGGTGAAGGCGCCTTTCACGTGGCCAAACAGCTCGCTCTCGAGGAGCGCAGCGGGCATGGCCGCGCAGTTGATGGCCACGAACGGCTGGCCGGCCCGCGGGCTGCGATCGTGGATGGCCCGCGCCACGAGCTCTTTGCCGGTGCCGCTCTCGCCGCTGACGAGCACGGTGGTGGAGGTGCTGGCCACGCGGTCGATGAGCTCGAAGACCTTCTGCATCGGCGCGCTCCGGCCGATGATGCCGGCGAATCGCCGCGTCTCGGTGAGGGCATCCTCGAGCCGCACCAGACGTTGGGCGAGCTTGCGGTGATCGACGGCGCGCTCCACCGTCACGCGGATCCGATCGAGCTCAAACGGCTTGGTCACGAAGTCGTAGGCCCCGGCGCGAATGGCTTGCACCGCGCTGTCCATGCTGCCGAACGCGGTCATCACGATCACGGGCACATCGGGACGGCTCTCCACGATCGCCTTGCAGAGATCGAGGCCGCTACGCCCGCCCATTCGGAGATCGGTGAGCACCACGTCGAACGTGCGGGCCGCGAACAACCCGAGCGCCGTCTCGGTGTCGCAAGCGGTCACGACCTCGACGTCGAGGCTCGCGAGCCCGCTCGTGAGCATCCGACACATCGCGGCGTCGTCGTCGACGACCAAGACGGGACTCTTCATGACGGCTGCCCTTCCACCGCGGGCGGCGCCGCAGGCACGAAGATGGAGAACGCGCTACCCCGCCCCTTCGCGCTGTCGACCTCGATCCAGCCCCCCCGCTCGGCCACGATTCCGTAGGCGACGGAGAGGCCGAGCCCCGTGCCTTCCCCAACCTGCTTGGTCGTGAAGAAGGGCTCGAAGGCTCGCTCGATGGTGTCGTGATCCATGCCGTCTCCCTGGTCTCGGACGATGATCAGGATCATGTCGCGCCGCGCGTCCGGCGTCCACGGCGGCGCCGCACGAGCCCGGGCGACGGACAGCTCGACGTCGCCTCCGTCGGGCATGGCCTGGATGCCGTTCATCGTCACGTTGGCCAGCACTTGGAGCAGCTCGTCCTCGCGGATGGCGGCCAGCGGCAGCCCCTCGTCGTGCTTGCAGAGGAGCCGACAGCCTCGTTTCCGCGCGAGGGTGGAGAGCATCTCGACGGTCTTGTCGGCCACGTGGGACACGTCGGCGGTCCCCTCTCCCCCGTGCTCGCGGCGCGCAAAGTCGAGGAGCTGGCGGATGATGGCCGTCATGCGCCGCGCCTGGCGTCGGATGATGGTGGCGTTCTCTTTCAGCTCCGAGCCAGCCCCACGGTCTTCGAGGATGAGCTGCGCGTGGCCCTCGACCACGTTGAGCGGAGTGCCGAGCTCGTGCGCGATCCCAGAGGCGAGCGTCCCCACCGTGCGCAATCGATCGGCGTGTTTCAGCTGCTCGAGGAGGGCGATGCGCGCCTGGGTCTCCTTCTCCACCCGCTCGCCAGCGCGCCGCAACGCGGCGGCCATGCTGTTCATCTCCTCGGCGAGCTCGGTGAGCTCGTCGCGTTGGCCGAGGTGAACCGCTCCTTCGAGCTTGCCCTCGCCGATCTGACGCGCCCGAACGACGAGCTGGCGGATGGGTCGGCCGATGAACAGCGCTCCCACGCCCCACGCCACCAGCCCGCAGAGGGCGACGAGGAGCGCGGTAGAGAGCACCGCGTTGCGCACGCTCCGCTGCAAGTACTCCTCTTCGTCGTCCCACGAGTCGGCGATCTCCACCGCGGCCATGCCCCCGTCGGGGAGGCGTACCGGGGTGTAGGTGAACACCGCAGCGTTCTCGGTCTGGGCGATGACTCGCTCCCCCCGCAACAGAGGCTCGAGCGACTCCCTCCCAACCCGCGGCTGAGCGTCGGCGACCCCGGGCTCGAGCTCGACCCAACGGATCTCGACGTGGCTCTCCGCGAGGTTCGCCTGTTGCACGAGGGAGCGCGCAGCGTCCACTCCGGACGTCCCGGCGACCGTCTCGGCCGAGATGGCGAGGGCGCGACCCAAGACGCGTTCCTCTCGCGTGATGTCGAGATGAAACATGGCCTGCAGGCGCTGCACCCGCAGCACGCTGAAGCTCGCCTGAATGACCAGCACTCCGGCGACCAACGCGAACGTGAACTTCCTCGTCAGCCTCATGGGCCAGACGCTCTCATTCAGCCGATCCGCTGAGCTGGCAAGCGAGAACGCACCGCCGCTCGCTCAGGGGGTGCCGGCTCCAGGCGAGAACCCTTCAAACGGACCCGGCGTCGCGGTCGACCACCGCCGCGTAGATCGACGCCTTCAGCTCGGTGAGTTGGAACGGCTTGTCGAGCACCCGCACCGCTCCGAGAGCTTGCGCTTCGGTGTGCGTGGGGCGGTCGCCGAAGGCGGTGATGAGGATCACCGGGATGTCCCACTGAAGCTGGTGGAGGAAGTCGAGGATGTCCATGCCCGAGCATCCAGGCATGCGGATGTCCGTCACGATGAGATCCGGGGGCTCTTCGCCCACCTCCGGATCCATGAGCGCTCGAAGATACTCCATCAGCGCGTGACCATCTTTCAGCTCGCACACCTCGTAGCCGTCGCGCCGGAGCTCGGCGACGAGGAGGCTGCGCATGTCGCCGTCATCCTCGGCGACGGCGACGGTGTGCGGGCGCGACAGGCGGCGTCCGCTCAACCAATCGCTCGAGGGGCGGAGATCGTCATAGGTGTCCTCCTGGTCGTCGGGCTCGCTCCAGGAGCCGCCCGGTACCCACGGAAGAGAGTTCCCCATGGGGATCGACGTATCCAATCTTCGTGCCAGCCCGCGCCCCTGGCCAGGGGAGAATGTTGCCCCTTCTTGCCGCCGGCTGTCCCTTTCTGGCCCAGTCGCCGGGGCCCTGCCCGTGGCGCGTCCACGCTTCACCCAGCTCACACGAGCTCCCGTCCGCCGAGACGACCGTCAGCGACGGAGCGCGTAGCGGATGCGCGCCGCGAAGCCCGACAGGTCGTAGGGGACGAGCGCGCCGCAGACCGAGCCCACTCCACCACCTTCGAGCGCGTTCACGAAGGCCTCGAGTCGGAACCCAGGGAAGGCCGAGCCGGTCGCGTCGGTGCAGGTCGGATCGAGCCGCGGTCCGCCGAGCTCACTCACCACCACGCTGCCGCCGTTCGTGGCGCCGACGATGCCGTGGAGCACGAGGCGCCCAGGATCGCGCAAGGCGGAGACGAACGCGACGTACTCCGAAACGTTGGTGAGGAGCGCGGTCGGCGACTCCAGCGCGCTGCATCCTTCGTGGGGCCCGATCTGGGCGTGGTTGTCGTCACAGGTCACGCTCTGGTGAAAGCACCGAAAGCTCGGATCGCCGAGCGCGACGTTGTTAAGATCGTAGAAGCTGTGCGGTTCCACCGCCGAGCAGTCATCCTCGTCGCCGACGAACAGCACGGCCAGGACGGAGTCGTCGCGCAAGAACCCCGCGTTCGCCGGGTGGGCGTCGAGCGCAGCGCGCATCGCGTCGAGGGGGCGCTCGAACCCACAACCGCCGGTGCCGAGGGACGCGAGACACGCGGCGGCGTCGTTGATGGCTTCGTCGAAGTTTCGACAGCGTGGACAGCCGCTGTCCGGATCGACGACGAGGGCTCCTTCGGTGCAGTGGTTGGTCGAGCAGTCGTGAGCCGTACAGGCGCCAAAGGCGTTCGCCGTCACCGTGCAGCCGATGGGGGGCGCGTCGATGAGATACGGAGATCCGAGAAAGTCGCAGCTCGCCGGGACGAGCAGCGCGCCGCCTTCCCCGCCCGTGGAGCAGGTTGGCACCACGACGTCACCCACTCCCATGTCGGTGGATACGACGCCGATGTGGAGGTCCGGAGCGCCGCTGCCGTCATCCAGCGCGGCGGGGAGCGTCCGGAGGGCGGCGGCGACCAGGCTCTGCTCCTCAGACATGGACCCGGAGTCGTCGAGCACCACGAGCACGTCCACGCGTCTCGGGAGCGACGGGGGCGGACAGTCTTCAGGGCAGCTCTCGAAGTCCTCGCTCGCGTCGCAAACGTCGTCTCCACAGGGCAGGGGTGGCGCGTCACAGTCCTCGGGGCACGCTTCGAACGTCTCTTCGTCGTCGCACCGACCGTCGCCGCACGACGGGACCCCGTCCCCCTCCTCGCAGCGGCCCTGCTCGCAGCGCAGCTCCGCGTCGCAGGTGTCGTTGGGGTAGCAGGGCTCACCGACGCCGCCGGCGGACGCAGGCGGATCGGCCACCGTCGCGGCGTCGCCACATGCCGCCCCCACGAGCGCAGCCCAAAACACCATCGCGCCCGCCGCGTGCCCCTGACGTCCCACCATGGATCGGCTTTGTCATTGCTTCGAGGGCGCGACAAGAGCGCCCGAGGCTGGCGCGCCCGCGACCATGGTCGAATGCGCGCTTCGGTCAGCGACGTGCGACGTCCATGGACGGTCGCGTCGACATCGTCGATGGCGCCGCCGTAGGCGTCACAGAGCGCGAGCGACACGGTTCGGAGCCTGGTGCGCGCGTTGCGCTCACGCCCGGGCCAGGCGCCGCACGGCAAGCTGTTCGCGGGTGTCTCGCATCGCGCCGATCATGATGGCCGAGATGCTCTGGAAGGCGTGCTCCCAAGCGCCCGCGACGTCCGCCGACCACTGCTCCCCGAGCTCCTCACGCAGACTGTCGAGGAGGGCCTCGCCGAGCCAACCGAACATCTCGTCGGTCACGCCGTAGTGCACGTGACCGCGACCGAGCCGAGAGAGCGTCTCGTCGAGCCACGGCGTATCCTCGTAGTGATCGATGATGGAGGTGAGGGTCTCGGCCAGCATCACCACCTGAAGCTCGGGGCGATTTCGCTGGAACAGCCCTTTCACGGCCGGGTGACGCGTGAAGAGGAGGTCGTAGATCCGCTCGACGAGCGGCTCGAGGCGAGGCACGACCGCGGCGAGGGTGTCCCTCACGATGGCGAGCTCACGCTGATCGAGCAGCGGGTGAGCGCGATGGGGCACCTCGGTCAGACGCGCCGCCCCCCGAAAGAGAACGGCGGCGGCGGCGAGATCACCGTCGCGCCCTTTGGCCGAGGCGAGCAACAGCGCCACCTCGCGGCGCGCGGGGAAGGGTCGATCAGCGAGGCCCATGCCGTCGAGCGCGGCCTCGCAGAACGCGGCGCAACGGTCGTAGGCCCCCTTGTGAAAGGCCTCGAGCGCGGCTCGGTGGGCGTACTCCACGCCAAGCTCGACGCGCGTGGCGGGGGCTGCTCGCGTGAGGTGATAGGCGGCGCGCTCCACGGAGGCACCGTTGCCCGCGGCTGCCGCGAGCGCACGCCCCATGCGGTCGTGGTGCTGCATCCGCTCGCTTGGCTCCACCGCCTCGTAGATGGCAGCGCGGATCGCCGCGTGGGGGAGCTCGAGGGTGCCCACCACCTCGGTGGAGCGGCGCAGCCACCCCTCGGCGAGGAGGCTCTCCACGGCGGGGAGCACCTCGTCGATCGGACGGTCGAGGCCCGACGCGAGCCCGCCGGTGGTGAACGTGGATCCCGCGACCGCCGCCGCGACCAACACATCCCGCTTCGAGGGGGGCAGCCGGCCGAGACGGACCGCGATCGCCTCACGGAGCTCGCGGGGCAGCCCGTCCGACAGCACCCGATCGAGCTCGGCGCCTTCCGCGCTCCACAACAGCTGGCGGATGTGGAGGGGGTTGCCGCCGGTGCTGATGGTGACCTGTCGCACCACGGCGTCGGACACCTCCTCCCCTCGCGCCACCGCGAGCCAGGCGCGGACGCTCTCTCGGTCGAGCCCTTCGAGGCGCAACCGATGGGCACGTTCCCGCAGCACGTCGCCCAAGGGAGCCGCGAGAGGGAGCCCGCGCCCACCATCGCGCGTCGTCAAGAGCAGCAGCACGCGCTCGGCCGCGAGCTCGTTGGCGAGCCAGGTGGCCATCGCCCGCGACCCCGAGTCGGCGACGTGGAGGTCGTCGACGGCGACGAGCAGCGGGCGTTGCCGCGCGCAAGCCGCGAGCAGGCGACCGGTAGCGTCGATCACAGGGAATGGGTCGTCGAGGTGCGGCGCGCTGGCCGCTCGGCCCACGTGGGGGGCGAGGATAGCCCAGGCCGCGCCGTCCAACGCCTCGAGCGCCCCTTCCCCCAAGCCGCTCTCGAGCGCGCGCAACACCTGAACCCACGGCCACAGGGCAGGGGCCCCCTCCGCAGCGGAGCAGCGGCCGCTCGCCACCGCGAGCTCGAGCTCGCTGGCGCGCACGAGGAGCTGGTCGAGCAAGCAGCTCTTCCCGATGCCCGCCTCGCCCTCCACGAGGACCACCGCGCCCGCCCCACGCACACACGCCTCGGCGAGGCCCACGAGGCGCTCGAGGTGCGACCCTCGCCCGAAGAACGCCGTCGCGCCGAGGGAGGCCGGGGGTCGAGCCGGGGCCGCGTCGGCGCGTCGTTCGGTGGCGACGAAGCTGTATCCGCGTCCGTGAACGGTCTTGATGATGCGCTGCGCGGCGCCGTCATCGCCGAGCGCGCGACGCGCCTCCCGCACCGCTCGCGAGAGGGCGGCGTCGCTCACGCTCGCGCCGCGCCACACCTTCTCGAGGAGCTCGTCGCGGGTCACCACCCGTGGAGCCTGCGCGGCGAGATACACGATCAGATCGAGCACGCGCGGCTCGACCTCCACGGTCTGTCCGCCGCGGCGCAGCTCGAACCGCGACGTGTCGATCTCGAAGTCGTCGAAGGTCAGGGTCTCCTCCCGCCCAACAAGGCGCGAGGAGACAGGCTAGTCAATGTGCTCGGGGAGCGAAACGCCCCCGGAGGGGTGTCACGCCACCGCGGAGGTGCGGGCTCGCTCGGCCCCCTCCAGGCACAGCGACTTGATGGCGCCGTAGGCGGCCACCCAGGCCTCCTCGACCTCGGAGGTCCACGCGTCCGCGGCCACCTCGGCGAGCGCCGCCAACAGGCACTCTCCAACCCAGTCGTACATCTCGTCGGTCACGCCGTAGTCGACGTGTTTGCCCCCGATCGCCTGGAGCTGCTCGGTGAGCCAGGGGGCGTCCTCGAGGTGGTCGATCACCGCGACGAGCGCCTCGGTGAGCATTTTCTGCTGGGTCTGCGCGGTGTTGCGCTGGCCGAAGAGGGGCTTCACCTGGGGGTAGCGCTCGAAGAAGATCTCGTAGAAGCGGGCCACCACGGCCGGGTTGCGTTCCACCACCAGCGCGAAGCTCGAACGAAGCACATCGGTATTCAGACTCATGTCGATTCCTCCAGCGCCCACCGTAACCGCGTCGGAAAAGTCATGCTGGAGGGTCTCGTGATCCTTTCGTGATGGTTTGCTGAGGAACGCCCCCGCGTGGTCCAGCGCGCCCGAGATGATTGGCGCTGGCTCGCGCCGCGCCCGCTCTTATGTTGCCGCGGTATGGTCGCCCCCCAGGAAGACGAGAGCCCAACGCGCGGCTTGTGGATGGCGGTATTGGCCTATGGCCTCTGGGGGTTGTTCCCCATCTACTGGAAGCAGCTCGCAGCCATCCCAGCCGCCGAGGTACTCGCCCACCGCGTCGTGTGGTCGCTCGGGTTCCTGGTGGTCGCGCTGGTCTTCCTCGGCCGCTTTCGGCAGGCCGCGGCGGTGATGGCCGAGCCGCGCAAACGGTGGGCGATGCTCGCGTCCACCTCCCTCATCGCCGTCAACTGGGGGATCTTCATCTGGGCGGTGAGCGTGGGGCGCGTCACCGAGGCGAGCCTCGGCTACTACATCAACCCGCTGATCAACGTGGCGCTCGGGCGCGTCCTCCTCGGTGAGAAGCTCCGCCCGTTTCAAGCGGTCGCGGTGGCGCTCGCGCTCGGTGCCGTGATCTTCCTCACGCTGGCGCGAGGTGAGCTCCCGTGGGTGTCGCTGCTCCTCGCGGTCACCTTCTCTTGCTACGGGCTCATCCGCAAGCGTGCCCCCATCGCGCCGCTCGAGGGCCTCGCCATCGAGACCGGTCTCGCCGCGCCGGTGGCCATCCTCTACCTCGCGCTCCTCGAGCCCCCCCTCGGCCACCTGCCCGCGGCAGGGGGCGCCACCGCGACCCTGCTCATCGCGAGCGGCGTCGTCACCGCCATCCCCCTGTTGGCCTTCGCCAGCGCAGCGCGGCGCCTCCGCTACACCACACTCGGGATGGTGCAGTACCTCGCCCCCACCATGCAGCTGGGCACCGCGGTGCTCCTCTACGGGGAGCCCTTCCGCACCGAGCACGCCGTCGCCTTCAGCCTCATCTGGTGTGCGGTGGCGATCTATGTCGCCGACAGCCTCCGTAGACGACCCGAGCCCATCGCCACGCGTGCCGTCGCCTGAGGTCTGCCACCAACCCTCCGCGCCGCTCGAGCAACGAAGCCCGCGTCCCCCCTTCGAGACGGGCTCCGAGACCTGACCGCGCGGGCCGGCCCCCCTCACCCTGGCCAGCGCGTTCTGAGCCAAGTGAGCGCCCGCTGCATCACGCCGGGCTCGCTCGGAGGCTCGGTGCAGGCCTGGAAGGCCGCCTCGATCGCCTCGCTCTCGAGGTCGTGACGCCCCAGGAACGAGAGCTCGGTGCGCGGCCGCTCCTCGCCCCACGGCGGTCCCAAGTCGATGCGCGCGCGCCGCCCTACCACGTGCAACACGCAGGCGTGCTCGGGGCGCTCGCGCAGGAACACGCGGCCCTTGGCACGAAACACGCTGGGCGGCAGATCGGTGGCGGCCTCGCGCAGGCGCGAGAGGGTGAGGGGCTCGTCCGAGGTGAAGCTGCACGTGCGGTAGCCGTGGCCGTGATGTTCGGTCCGCTGCTCCTTCAGCTGCTCCGGGTCGAAGCGGCCCACGCCGAGGAGCAGCTCGATGGGCACGTCGGCGTGTCGTGTCCGGAGCACGGCGGCACGCGGCGCGAAGCGCTCCGCCTCCTCCTCGGCAACGGCGAGCGCGTGCTCGTCGGCCAGATCGATCTTGTTGAGCAGCACCACGTTGGCCTGACCGAGCTGGTCGCGCGCGAGGCTGCGGTCGGCAGGGGAATAGCTGCCGAGTTGCTCACTATCCACCACCACCACCACCGCGTCGAGCGCCACCTGGCGACCGCGATCGAGGTTCATGAGGGTCTGGGCGAGCACCCGCGGATCGGCGATGCCGCTCGCCTCCACCACCACATGCTCGACGTCGCGCTCGGCGAGCTGCCCGAGCGCCTCGCCGAGGTCGTCGCGCAGCGTGCAACAGATGCAGCCATTGGCGAGGGTGACCGTGTCCTTCTGCTCGCTGACGATGAGCTTGGCGTCGATGGCGATGTCGCCGAAGTCGTTCACGAGCACGCCCATGCGCACCCCATGCTCGGCGGAGAGCAGGCGGTTGACCAACGTCGTCTTACCGCTCCCGAGGAAGCCCGAGATGAGGCTCACGCCGAGCGGCAGCTGCGATGACGAAGGCGGCATGGTGGTCCTATGGAGTCGTGCCCGATCCCACGGCAGCCGTCGAGCCAAGGCGAACGTCTACCGCTCACGGCGCGCTTCGCCTTACGCCGCGCCCCCCGTGCCCCAACTGCGTCAGGGTCACGCGATGGCTTCGTTCGCGCTCGACACCCTGAGCCTTCAGGGGCGCTGGTGAAGGCGAGCACGCCTCGAAGGCGCCTCAACGATGCTCGACGGCGCTCTCCCCCTCGCGGATGACGAGGGTGTAGTTCGCGCGCACCGCGTCGTAGCGCGTCGTCGTGCCGGCGGCGTCCGGCCAGCGCACCTCCACTTCGTCCACCTCGCAGGCCTCGCCGAGCCCGAAGTGAAGGACGAAGTCTCCCTGGATGTTGCTGAGACCTTGCCCACCCTTCACCTCGAGCGTCTGGCTGCGCCCGTGGGCGGTGACGCGCACGCGGGCCCCGATGGCAGACACGTTGGAGAAGCCCGCGCCCTTCCCGATGAGCCGCACCCGGACGACGTTCCGATGTTCGCCAGCCACGTTGCGGAAGGCGCGGAGCGCGTACGGGCCCTCGAGCGACGCGGCGAGCACGTCGAGATCCCCGTCCCCGTCGAGATCGACGAACGCGGCGCCGATGTCGAGGGTCTCTTCCTCGGTGAGCCACAGCCCGCTCGCCTGCGTCACCTCGAGGTAGGTGCCGAGCGCGGTGCGAGTGAAGAGCCAGTGGCGCATCGTCGGGGTCGGGTGGTTGTTCTGCACCAGGAGCTCCTTGTGCCCGTCGAGATCGAGATCCGCGAAGGCGGCCACATGATCGTAGTGGTTGTCGGCGAGCGCCAGCGGCCGGTGCAAACCGGTCACCTCGTTGCCGGGTCGCTGGAACGGACCCCCATCCCCGGGGTTGACGAGCAGCTCGGTCGGATCGGAGCTCGAGCCGACGTCTCCGTGAGTGATGTTGGCGAACAGCACATCCATGTCGCCGTCGTCGTCGGCGTCGGCACAGGTGACCCCCATACTGTTGCCACCGAGGGCGAAGGGCTGATCGGAGAAGCCAGGGAGCCACCCGCGGAGGTGCCGACCACCAAAGGCGTTGCAGGGGGCGACGGGCGCCGGGGGCATCGGCTCACAGTCGCCGGTGTCGGCGCAGTAGCAGCGGTAGCTCTCGTCGTCGCTGAAGTCTTGTCGGTCATCGTAGTCGAGCGCGAGCTCACGGCTCACGTCGACGAAGAACCCGCCGTCGTTGCGCCACGCCTGGTTCGGCTCGCGACCGTAGCTCGCCCCGAGCACGTCGAGGTCGCCATCGTCGTCGAGATCGCAGGCGGTCACTCCGAGGGTCGGTCGGAAGCGCTGGCTCGGATCATGGGGCGCGTCGTCGAGGGGCAACCCCACCAGCGCGGTCACGTCGACGAAGGTGCCATCCCCTTGGCCACGGAGAAGGCGCGGCCCTTGATGCAGTGCGAGCCCGTAAGGCCAGTGCGCCACCCCCGCGAACCAGATGTCGAGGATGCCGTCGCGGTCGTAGTCGAGCAGCACCGCGCTGGTGGCCGGGTAAACGCCGTCGATGTCGCTCGCGGGGGCGAGCGCGAGGCGGCCGGTGCCGTCGTTCAGAAACGCCGCGCACGGATCCCAGGTCGCCTTGAACACGTCCGTGAAGTCGCTCGGGCAGGTGATCACGTCGACGTGCCCGTCGTTGTCGAGATCGCCGAACAGCGCGATGCTTGCCCCGCGATCTTGAGTCCCCTCGCGTGTCGCGCCGAGCCCTCCGAGATCCGGCACGCGCTCGAGCACGCGCTGGGTGACGTCGTGGCTCGCGGGGCGGTTCATCAGCAGGTGGCGGGTCGGCGCGTCGTTCACGAGCCCGCGCGATGAGCTCCCGGTGAAGGCGAGCACGTCCGCGAAGCCGTCACCGTCGAGATCGGGGGTGACGATGCACGACCCTGCCGGCGCCTCGTCGCTCGCAGCGCCAAGGCCGAGCTCCTCGGTGGCCGGCGTCAACCAAGGTTGAGGGAGCGCGCCACCCGCCTTGCAGATCGCGGGCGGGAGCTCCACCGGCGGTGGCGTGGGCGCGGACGCCGCGTCCTCCGGCGCGCATCCCAGCCCGCCGAGGCAGAGCGAGCCAACCAGTGTTCCCAGGGCAAGCGCCAGCGCCGCACGCGGCCTGCGCGAGTCTCTTGTTGTCATGTCGAAGGGTCGATGACAGACGTCTGCGGGAACGTTGTCGGGGTGCTGCATATCACCCCGACCCAGCCCGCGCACCCCAAATCACGCGAGACCAGGCAGGGGCCGGGGACGCGATGGTGCTCGCGACGGCGATCCGAGCGGTGGCGTGATACGTATGGCGGAGGGCACCGCACACGAGCGACCATGGCAACCGAAGCACAGAAACAACAACTCAAGGATGCGCTGACGAAGCTGGTGGACGAGCGGTTCGCTGGCGACTGGACCCGAGCCTTCGAGCACTACGCGTCGAAGAGCGGCTCCGCAGGCGTGGTGGACAGGTCGGAGCTCCGGGAGCTCCTGGGCGACGCAGGCTTCTTCTTCACCGGCAAGTGGGCCGACGGGATCATCGAGGCCGCCGATCTCGACGGAGACGAGGGCGTCTCCTGGGACGAGTTCCAGGCGCTCCTCAAGAGGCAGTAGCGGGCGCGAGCGCGGGTCGCCGCGCCGATCGCGGGCGCGGGCGGTCTCGCCCGTCGAGCGGTTCGCCGACGCCCTGGCGCCCAAGGATCTCGGCCGCGGCGGCGAAGCCGGAGGCCAGCGCCTGCTCGTGCACGAAGGGCTCCTCCACGTAGCTCCCCGCGAACCACGTGTTGGCGCGCCCCTGAAGGCCACCGAGATCGCGGGTGATCTCCGTGCGTGCGTCGAACATGGGATGCTCGAGGAGCTTCACCGTCAACACCCCGTTCGGGTGCGGGGGGCGGTGGGGGTTCATGCTCACGAACACGTCGGGCACCTCTTGGGGCAGGCGCGCCAAGCGGTTGGGATAGAACGTGATGGTCGGACGGACGCGCGGGGCGCCACCGCTCGGGACCACGTAGTTGTATGCGCACCACGCGTCGCGCTCCCGTGGCATCAGCGCCGTGTCCCGGTGCGCATAAACCAAGGCGCGCTGGTAGCCGACTCTGCCAAGCACCGCGTCCTCGGTGGGCGTGCGGTCGGCCAACATGCGCCGGGCGGCCCCCGGAGGCGTCGCGAAGATCACGTCGTCGGCGTGGAGCTCCACCGGAGCGCCAGCCGCGGTTCGGGCGTGGATCACCACCCCGTTCGGGTGTCGCCGCACGCTCGTCACCGCTGTCGAGGTGAGGAGCCGCCCACCGCGCGCGACGAAGTGCGCCTCGAAGCGCCTCACGTAGGTGTGCATCCCGCCGTCGACCACCATGCGCAGCCCTGGCTCGCTCCCCACCAGGCCGTGCATGCGCCAGAAGGCGACGAGTGGGCGAATGGGGATGTCCTCGGGCGCTCCATCCGGCGTGGGGAAGCAGCCGATGGCTCGCGGGGCCAGGTAGAGGCTCCACAGCTCGCTCGAGTAGCGACGGTGCGCCGCATAGCGCCCAAGCGTCCAGCGCGCGAAGCGCTCGTCCTCGAGCACCTCACACGCCTCGTCGCGAAAACGCGCCATCTCGGCGAGGAACCGCCGCTCGTCTCCGAGCGCCACCTCGAAATGAGCGCGACCGTCACGGAAGAACCACAAGAGCGTGCCGTCGGGGAGCGAGAAGGACGCGTCCTGGGTGATCGGGTGACAGCTCGCGCCGAGCTCCTCGAGCAGGGTCTTCAGCGTGAGGAAGGTGCGCGCGTTGAAGTCGCTCACTCCCAGATCGACGACGTGGCGCTCCCCGTCGGGACCGTGCACGGCCACCCCCTGGCAGTTGCCCCCGAGCTCTCGGCCGGCCTCGATGAGGGTCACCGCGGCGCCTCCTCGAACCAGCCCGTGGGCTGCGGCGATGCCCGCGGCCCCCCCTCCGATGATCGCGATGCGCGGCGGGAAACCCTGCCGCTCTTGTCGTTGGTTGGTCATGAACACGAGCAGTGCAACCGCTGCGCCACCATTGGAGCGCGCGGCTACGCGCGCTTCTGGCCACTCGTGTCGCCCACCGGAGGCCGCACAGACTCAGCCCTGAGCGCGCGCACACCCAGGCGCGAGGCGCGCTCGGTCCGCGCCTCGCTTCGGCGCTCGGGGCTCGGAGCGCTCGGTGCGGCCGCGCGAGCCGCGATCGGCTAGGCTCTCGTGATGACGCCGTCATCCCTTCGCACCGCCACCTTCGCGCTGGGGTGATTTTGGGGTCCCGACGCCCGGTTCGGGTGTCTCGACGGCGTGCTCCGCACCCGCGTGGGCTACACCGGCGGCACCACCCGGGCGCCCACCTACCGCAACATCGGTGACCACGCCGAGGCGCTCCAGCTCGACTACGATCCGACCGTGGTGAGCTATGCGGAGCTCCTCACGCACTTCTTCGCGGCCCACGATCCCACCCGCGAGCGGTTCAGCACGCAGTACCAGAGCGCGGTGTACGCCGCCGACGAGGACGAGCTCGCGCTCGCGCGTGAGGCGGGCGAGCGCGCCGCCGCCGACCGCCGCGCCGCGCTCCACACCCACATCGGCCTCGCGTCCCCCTTCTTCCGCGCCGAAGACTACCACCAGAAGTATCGCCTGCGGCGACACGCCGAGCTCACCGCCGCGCTCATCGCGAGCTACAAGACGGATCGGGCGATGGTGGACAGCACGCTCGCCGCCCGCCTCAACGGGTACCTCGCGGGTCACGGCACGCGCGACACCGCGCTCGCCGAGCTCGAGCGCGCCGGCCTCGGAGCCACCGCGAAGGCGCTCCTCTAGAGCTCGGTCGTTGGTGAGACGAGGCGGAGCGCCTCGAGCTACTTGCCGTCGGACATCGCCGCACCGCGGAGGGTGGAGAGGATGCTGCTACACGAGTTGTAGTAGTCGTAGATGGGCCCCGCCTTGGGATCGCGCGCGCGCACCGGGAGGGCCTCCCACGCCGTGTTGAAGGCCTTCGACTCCTGCTGGCAGGGGGCCTCCTTCGCGAGCTCGGCCGCCGTCTTGCCTCCGGCATCCTTCACGCACGTGCAGTACGTTTCGGCGGCCTTCTGGGCTGCTTCGTTGAGCTCGGGAGGGTTCGACTCGCCGCACGCCGCGGCGAGGAGAACAACCGGCACGAGGGCCAATCGCTGCTGCATCTCGCGTCGCTACCACGTCCACGTTTCTGCGGGGAGCGCACAGTCGCGGGGTGCGAAGCGCCAGCTCGGCGAGCCGGTCATGGGCGCGGCCCGACCACGTGGCCGAGCTGGCGCAACATGCCGATGTCGTCGCGTGTCGCCCAGTGCTCCACGGCCTTGTGGCCCTCGAAGCGGAGGATGTGGATCTGTTCGGCGACCACCGACTTGCCGGTGGCCGGCATCGGGAACCGCGTGAGCTCGAGGGGGCCGGTGTTGGTCCCGCTGAACGTCACACGGCACACCACCCGGTCTTCTTCCGCGATGATGTCTTCGCAGCGAAAGCCGAGATCCGGGAAGGCGCGGAGCAGCTTGCCGAGGATGACCCGGAAGCCGGCCACGCCTTGAGCCTCGGGGATGGCGGAGTGGTTCACGAAGTCGTCGGCGAAGAGCGCCGCCGCCGCGTCTACGTCGTGGCGGCTCATCGCCTCGAAGAAACGGCGGGCGTCGCGCTTGTGGAGCTCGGTCGGGTTGGAAGTGTTCGTCGTGGTCATCGGTTGTCCTCTGATGAAGAGGCGTTCCATCGCACGGAACACCGTTCCGCGCGCCCCTCGCGCCCGCGTTCGGACATCCACGTCCGCGAGGCCGGTGTCAAACCGGCTCGAACGAGCAGAACGTCCCCGTACGGACGGCGGCACCGAGGTAGCGACCGAGCGCCGGGTCGAGCGCGACAACCTGCTGCAGCGTGTGCTTGAGACGCCGCTGCACGTTCACCCGCGCGCGCTCCACGTTGGACGCAGCGCGCCGGTCGCGGCCTCCCAAGCCCACCGCCCGAGCCAGCTCCTCGGCGAGCGCCTCCGTCTCCTCGCGAGCGCGGCGAGCGCGCTCACCGTCACCGAACGACTCCGCCTCGTCGAGCTCGGCCGCGAGAGCCTCGAGCCGTCGCCGATAGGCGCGCTTGGACGCTGCGTCGAGCACGGCCCCGGCGTCGCTCGCCCGCTCCCCGGCCCCAATCAGCTCGAGCACGTGGACGCGCGTCCCCGGCTGCTCGAGCAGACACGCGAGGTACGACACCCCCTTGCCGTGCACGAGCCGCACGGTAGCTCCGGTGGAGCTCTTCAGCGTCCACAGGCGGCCCTCGCGCTCGAGCGACAGCGTCGGCACAGCGAGCTCAGCCGACGGAGGTAGGGGGTCGCCTTCGGGGGCCACCGCGCCGAGCCGCTCGAGCGCGGCGTGGGCGCGCGTGATGAAGGGCGTCGCTCCCATGCGCTCGGCCTGCTCGAGGGCCGCGCGGTAGTGACGGCCCGCGGCCTCCGGTCGCCCGAGGAGCCGCGCCATGTCACCGAGCACCTCGCCGGTCGGGCTGAAGGCGAAGGTCCCTCCCGGTCCCCAGAACAGGGGGTTCCGGTCGCGCTCGGCCTCGAGCGCCGGGTAGAGGCGCGCCGCGAGCTCGACGTCCCCGGTGAGCGCGGCGGTGGCCCCACCGGTGACGAGGCCAGGAAACCCGAGGACGGCGTCGCGCAACGTCAGGCTGTACTCCCGCGCCTCCCGCGTGCGCCCCGACGCCGCGAGCACCCAGGCGCGAAACGGCGCCAAGGGCGGCGCGTTGGGCACGGCCCCGAGCAGCTCGTCGGCGTCGACGGCCGGCCGCCCTCCGGCGGCCGCGGCCAGCGCGACCCGCAAGATCATCCAGGCCACGCGCCCCGGCATCGACGCTGCCTCGTCGGCCAGCGCGCGCACCTCGGCCGCGAGCGCGAGGGCCCGCTCGAAATCGCCCTCGAGCGCCGGGAACGACGCCCGCGCGAGGGCGAGCCGCCAGCGATGGTGGGGCTGCGGGAAGCCCTCCATCAGGTCTTCGTAGCTCGCGAGGCTCGCCGCGGCCTCGGCCCGCAGCCCTCGCTCGAGCAAGCACGTCAGGTAGAACGGGAGCATCGCGACCAGCATGGGCCGGTCGTCGAGGGCGCTCGCGAGGGTGATGATCTCGCGGCCACGCGCGAAGCGCTCCTCGGTGCCCACCATGTACCCGCTCGCGCTCGAGGCGAAGAACGCCACGAAGAGCTGCGTCGCGGGGTCGCCGACGCGGGTCGCCATCGCTCGCGCCTCTTCGGAGAGGTCGCGGATCGTGTCGATGTCGTCCCGTTTCTCGGGCGGCACGAGCGCCGCCGCGTAGCGCGCCAACACGCGCGCGCGGAGCGGGCTGTCGCCCTCGGGCAGCACCTCGAGGGCAGAACGGAGGAGCTCGAGCATCGTGCGATCGACGCGTGCCGAGGTGAGCTGCAGCCCGTAGAGGAGCGCGGCGCGCGCGAGCGTCTCGCCGTGGGGCGCGGCGCGGGCCAGCGCGGCGATGTCGACACACACGCCCTGGGCCTCCTCCGCGTGGCCCGAACGCATCAGCGCCTCGGCGACCAAGAGCCACAGCTCGCGGGCGGTCTCCGAGCGCTTATCGCTCAAGAGGCGGAGGGCTCGACGTGCGAGCTCGGCCGCGTCTTCGAAGGCGAGCTGCGTGAGCGCGCGGCGTGCGGCGGTGATCGCCACCTCCGCGGCGCGGTGGGGATCCCCCGCCTCGGCGCCCTCGATGAGGTGATGGGCGGCCGCGTGATGCGAACGCTGCGCGCCGATGGGGTCCGCGAGCAGCAGCTCTCCGACCCGCCAGTTGAGCGCAGCTCGGCGTTCTGGCGGGAGCTCGGCGAGGAGTCGCTCGCGGAAGAGCACATGGCTGAAGGCCACCTGCGCCGGCGCCCGCGCCTCCACGATGCCATGGGCCTCGGCCTCGGAGAGCCACCGCTCCACCTCCGAGCGAGGGTGCTCACCAAGCCGCACCAGATCGTCCAGGGCGAGCTCGCGCCCCAGCACCGCCCCACGGCGCAACAGGTCGCGCGACGGCTCCGAGAGTCGCCCGAGCCGCTGATCGAGCGCCGCCATCAAACCGTCGGGCAAGCGCTGACCCGCGCGACCAGGGCCGAGTCGCAGCACCTCCACCACGAACAGCGGGTTGCCCTCGGTGAGGCGCGCCAGCTCGTCGCGCATGCTCGCCGTGGCCTCCGGCGCCTCGCTGGTCACCCAGAGAACGACGTCGGCGCGCGAGAGGCGAGCGAGCGGCTCGAGCTCCGCATCGCGCGCGATCTTCCCGAGGAGCTCGGAGAGCTCGCGCTGGCACCGCACCTCCGCCTCGCGATAGGTCCCCACCACCATCAGCGGCAATCGCGAGACTCTCCGCGCGAGCAGCTGGAGCAGCAAGAGCGACGACGTGTCGGCCGCGTGCAGATCGTCGAGCACGAGCAGCAACCACCCTCGGGCTGCCTCGCGGGCGAGGCGTTCGCACGCGATGTCGAGGGCACGAAAGCGCGCGTCCTGGTCGTCGCCACGGGCGTGATCGACGCGGTCGAGCGCCAGATCGTCGATACCGAGCTCGCGAAAGATCTCGATGAACGGCCAGAACGCGGGGGCGCCGAGAGCTTCCCACGAGCGGCCCCATGCCACGCGAGCGCCTCGGCCACGGCCGCGCTCGGCGATGGCGCCGGCGAGCCGCGTCTTGCCGATGCCCGGCTCCCCGGTACACAACAGCACGCGGCCCTCCCCGGCGGCGGCTCGATCGATGGCTCGTTCGGCGCGCGAGAGCTGTTCTCCTCGACCAAAGAGGCGCGTCACCTCTCGAGCGTAAGCGCGAATCGAGCTCGCCGGCGAGCCGGATGCGAGGATGCCCCGCCGCGGCACGCAGCGGGTCGGCGCTGGCTCAGGGCGTGGCGAGGGCGGCGGCCACCACCGCGTCGAGATCGACAGGCCCCACCACCCGATCGCGATCCACGTCGAACAGCGGATCGTAGCCGCCGTCGACGCGGCGCTCGTCGGGGAGGTAGCTGCCCACGCGAAGGGCGACGTCGATGAGATCGGCGGCGTCCACCGTCGCGTCGAGGTTTACGTCGGCGGGCGAGGCCGCGGCCACCTCGCGCGGCATCGTCCAGTCTGGATCGAGGGCGACGGCGGCGGGTCGCTCCTCGAGCTCGAAGCGGTGCGTGGTCACGCCCTGGGCCAGCGCGACCTGCTCCTCACGCGTCGAGCCATCGGGGAACGTGAAGCGGATCGGCAGGCTCAGATCGAAGGCCCCCACCACCTCGACGGTGAGCTCCACGGCGTCGCCGTCCCAGGTCGGGGTCACGTAGAGGTAGGGGAAGCCGGTCGCTCGCATCCACTGATCGACGAACGTCGTGGCGTCGAACCCGCTCTCGGTGAGCACGTCCTCGATGAGCCCAGCGATAGAGAGCTGTCCGTAGCCCCTGGCCACGAAGCGCTCGAGCGCCCGGCCCATCGCCGCCTCTCCGAGCGTCTCCTCGAGCGCGCGCATCACGAGGGCTCCCTTGTGATACGTCACGTGCACATAGGCCGAAGAGGACCCCACGTTGAAGGCGAGGATGGGCACGTCCACGTCGTTGGGACGCCGATACTGGTACCACACCGCGTTCATCCGCATCCCTGCCGTTCGCACCGCTGGCGACCGCGCGACGCCGAGCGCGCGCCATGCCGCATACTCGGCCATTCCCTCCCCCAAGAAGTACGCCTCGTGGAACGCCGCCCCGCTCGCGAGGTTGCCCCACCAGCTGTGCGCGAGCTCGTGGGCGGTGCCTTGCTCCGCGAGGTAGTCGTGCGAGGAGAACACCACCCCGTTGAAGAACACCTGACCGAGCAGGCCCAAGCCTCCGGCCACGAAATTCTTCGGGGTGGTGATCAGGTGCACGTGATCGACGGGGAGTGGGCCGTACTGCGCACCGAAGATCGGCAAGAGCTCGGACGCCACCTCGACGGCGCGGGCCACCACCTCCGCGTCGTGCTCGCTCGCGTGATAGAGCGCGGTGACGGGGATGGGGCCATCCACCGTGAGCGTCTGCGGTGTGCCGGCGTACAGCCCGAGGAGCTCGGTGGGCGTGGCCACGTCGAAGCGCCAGCGCTGGGCAGCTCCCTCTGCAACCACGCTGACCGGGGCCCCCTGCCCCGCCACCACCGTGAACGCGCTCGGCGCCAGCACCTCCACGCTGCCCACGTAGGGATCCAGCGCCGAGTAGCTCCCGTAGTGCCACGCGCTCCCTGGCTGCGGCACGGTGAGGATCGTCTCGGTGGGGGAGTGGAAGCAGAACGCCGCGCTCCCACCGCAGCTCGGCGGGCCACTCATGGTGATGACCACCTGCGCCTCCTCCCCAGCCGCGAGCTCGACAGGGAACCCGATCCGCAGAGCCTGGGCGCCGCCGACCGCCGTCACCGTCGCCGCGACGCCATCGACGGTGGCCGTCACGTGGGGCACGAGCGGCATGGGGAGCAAGAGCGCGTCGGTCGCCGTCGTAGCCCGAGCCACGATGTCGAGCTCGATGTGCAGCTCGCCGGGTTGGGTGAGATCGATCACCACGTCCTGCCGCGTCACGTCCAACTCTTGGGCGACCGCCACCTCGACCATCGCGACCGACGTCAACGAACAGAGGGCGGTGAGCCCCCGGAAGATCGCGCGCGGCATGTCAGCGCCCTCCCTCGGTGTCGAGCGTTCCACCGGCGGTGGTCACGCCCACGTAGCTGCCGTCCGCGCGGCGCACGACGGCCTGCGCGAGCTCGAGACGCGACACCACGGCCCCCGCGGCGTGGAGCCTGACCGAGGCGAGCGTCGCCGCCTCCGCGAGGCTCACGTCGCCGAGCTCGGGCGCGCGGCGACTCCCCCCGAGGGCCACGTCGCCAGGCCGCGGGGCGGCGAGGTAGAGCGCTTCCTCGGCCGGACCGAGCCGCTCCTCGACCGTCGCCGAGCTCACGACGAGGGCCGCGTCGAGGCCCGCCACGTGTGCGGACCAACCGAACACGTCGCCGAGCTCGCGACCCCACAGGGTCACTGCGACTCCGTCGGGAACGCGCTCGGCCTCGAGCCACAACGCCGCGCCGGAGCTCGACGCATCGGGCGTGAAGAACACGCGCGATACCGGGGCCGTCGTCTCGACGTCATCCGCGCAGCCGCTGAGCAACCCACCGACGAGGAGCAAGCTCCACCACGTTCTGGTCATGCCCAAGGAGTATCCAATCCACTCCGCCAGCACGATGCGTTTCGTGCGCTTCGCCGAGCGATTCGTGCCTTCGCGCCCTCCATCGCCGCACGCTCCCTCGACCAGGCCTCCTCCCTCGATGCACGCTCCTCGACGCCCGCACGCCTCCCTCGACGCACGCTCCTCGACGCGCACGCTTCCCTCGACGCGGCCGCTCGCTCGGCGTCAGTGAAAGCGCGACGGCGAGCAGCCCATCTCTTTGCGAAACGCCCGCGCGAAGCGGCCCAGATCGAACACCCCCACGCTGAAGGCCGCCTCCGTCACATTGTGGCGCCCCTTGCGCAAGAGCTCTGCGGCCCGCCGCACGCGCAGGCTCGTGAGATACTGGTAGGGGCTGGCGCCCACGTGGCGGCGAAAGGCCCGGCTGAAATGATACCGGCTCATGCCGGCCGCCTTCGCGAGCTCGTCGATGGTGAGCGGCTCCGCGTAGCGGGCACGCACCTCGTCCACCGCGCGCACGATCCGTGGATCCGCGCCCGTCGCGCCCGGCGCCGACTCGCCGGCTCGCAAGAGGCGCACCGTGAGCGCCTCCGCGAGCGCCTCCGTGGTGAGGAAGCGGCCGCGCTCCCCGGAGCGTGCCTCCTCGAGGATGAGCTGCCCCAGCGACACCATGCCTGGATCGCGGAGCACGCCGAGCTCCACGGTCCCCCCCATCACGTCGCGGATCTCGGCCACCAGGGTCGCGCTCAGCTGCACCGACGTGGCCACCGTGTTCGGCTCGATCCCCGTGTGATGCTCGGCCTGGGCGGGAACCACCACCACCTCTCCGGGCCCAGCGTGCAACGACTGCCGGCCCACGCGGTAGACCATGCCCCCCTCCTCGGCCCACGCCACCTCCACCGTGTCGTGGGCCGCAGACGGCCAGCGCGGCAGCACGGGGCCACGATGACGCCACCGCCGCAGACCCACCCGCGTGGTCACCGCCTCGTCGTGCTCGAGGAGCAAGCCGTGCGGCGCTTGACGGTTGGGCTTGAGACTCGGCATGGGCAAGGAGAGCGTAGCAAGGATCGCACCAAGGCGGCACACCACCACCCAGGCGCCATCCCCCACGTTACGCCTCAAACCAGCGCGCCCACCAAGGCATGCCCCAGACATCCCCCACCCCACGCGCCGAAGTGACGCACCCAAAGCGGCAAGCCGTGCGCAGCGGCGGCGCCACGTTCGAAGCCCTCTGTGCGCGGCCGAGCATCTCAGCCACTGCATCCTTGACCTTCCACCCCAACCAACGTCACAATTCAATTACAGCATGAATTCCGGTTGGCCCGCTCTCGGGCCTATGAGGCGCACCCACGTTGGGTCTTCAGAGCGCGCAACCCACCGGCACTCCCTCCGGGGGACAGCGCCCGAAGCGGGTGCACGCGTGGCCCATGATCACCTCCCCGTGCACCGTGCTCGTCGGGGTGGGCGTCCAGCCCGAGGCGACGCGCGCGTCGAGCAGCTCGTCGGCGCTCGGCTCGTGGTCCCAGACGGCGACCGCCGTCACGCCGCCCAGTCAGGTGGTGTCGTACACGAGAAACAACCCGTCGCCGATGGGCAGGACCACGTCGAGGGTGTACTCGTCCTGGTGCACCACCCGGGTCACGACGTGGCCGCGCGCCACGCCCCACCGCACCACCTGATCGAGTGTCCGATGAGCGGCGACCGCCGCCTCGAGGTCGGGGGCGCGGAGGCCCTCCGGCGTGTGATCGACGAGCCCCATCATGCATGAGAGCGTATCGCCGAAACCCGACCGAGGCTCGCACTTTGCCGCCCGAAGCGATGAGCCCAAGCTCGCCCGGCTGTGCGCGAGAGGCCCCCAACGCGCGCGTCCACACCCGCTCCTCGCGCGAGTAAGTCGGCGCTCGACGCTTCAGCGCTCGACGCTTCAGCGCTCGACGCTCAGCGCTCGACGCCCAGCGCTCGACGCCTCAGCGCTCGACGCCTCAGCGCTCGACGCGGAGCAGGGTGCGAACGAACGGCGCGGTCGGATGCTCTTGCTCGGTAGCGACGACGAAGAGCCCGTCCGACGTCCACGCCGGACACGTGCGCGCGAGATCGGTACCTTGGGTGAGCCGAAGGAGCGCGTTCGTCTCGAGGTCGAGCGCGAAGAGGGCGCGCCGCCCATAGAAGATGGAGTATTGGCTCTCGTCGCGCACCGGCTCGGAGAGGAACGCCAGCGCGGTGCCATCCGGTGACCACGTGGGACAGCTGACGTGACCGCGGCCGCGGGTGAGGAGCCTGCCGCCCGGAGCGGCCAACGAGGTGAGCATCACGAGGTGAAAGCGCTCGTCGACCACGACGGTGACCGCGACGCGGGTGCCGTCGGGGTGCACCGCCGCCTCTCGCACGTCTTCGTGCACGATCGGCGCGCCCCGCCCGTCGAGCTGTCGCAGGCGCAGGTGCCCATGGGACGAGGCCCGCGTCGTCACCAAGAAGCCCGCCCCGGCGTCGGCCGACAAGGCGACCGCCCGCGGATCCTCGAGCTCGGCAAAGCGGTGACGGAGGTGCGCCGTCCCCGCCTCATCGAACGTGGTCAGGCCAGTGGGCAGGAGCGCGGCGACGCCCCCCGGAGCGCGCGTCCAGAGCGTGGGACCAGCGCGCCACACGAGCCACGGGGCTTGCGCGCCGTGCTCGTACACGCGGGTCTCGCCCTCGAACATGGCGACGACGTCGAGGCGCGAGCCGGGTCCGGGCAGGAGCGCGAGGACGGCGTCGCCGAACCGACCCACGCGGTGGATCGCGCTCGCGTCGGGACCGGGCTCCACCGGTGCTGGCGAGAACCTCACCGGGACGGGCTCGAAGGGCACCTCGACGGCGCCCAGATCGATCACCAAGAGCGGGACGTAAGCGAGGCGCCACGCCGCCCCCGCCGCGATCGAGGCGAGGCCGGCCACGAACACCACCGCCGCCGCCATGCGCCGGCGCGCGACGCGGCCGAGCACGTCCCGGGGGCCTATCGTCGGAGCCTGCGGGGCCGCGGTCACCATCGCCGCGTGGAGCCGCGCGTCCAACGCGCGAACGTTGGTGGTGTGGCAGTAAACGCAGGCGAGCAGCATCTGCCCCGCGGCCGGCTCGGGGAGCGGACCGGCACACTCGCGGCAGGCCATCGGCTCGCCGTCTCGAGCCGGAGCCCGCGCCGAAAAACCCAACGTCAAGAGGCGCAGCGCACGACGCGTCGCGAGCAGCCAGCTCGAGGCGCCGATCAGGAGGAGGCAAGCCCCGCCCACCCCCAGCCACGCGCCGTGCATGCGGGGCATCCCCGCTTGCCGTCCATCGACGAAGCCGAACCCGGCGGTGACGAACGCGGCGACGATACCGCCGAGGAGCACCGCGCCGCCGGCGACGAACGCCACCGCGTTGGCGGCCCACGGGCCCGGCTGCCGCCTCAACATGCGCAGCCGTCGCTCGTCGCGCCGCTGCTCTCTTCTTAGCGTCGTGAGCGCCCGCGCCTTCTCGACGAGGGCGCTCGGGAGCTCGTTCTGGGTGTGGCAGTGTCCGCACTCCGCGAGCGCGGTCGTGGCCGGAGCGAGCGGCGCAGCACACTCCACACAGGCCACGACGCCCGGCGGCTCTCGGCGCGGCGCGCCCACCACGACACCATCACGCGTGGCGATCAAGGTCTCGGCCACGCTGCGCAGCGACTCCCGCTCCTGCGCGTCGCGGGGCGCGGGGATCGTCAGGGTGCGCCCCGAGACGCCGAGGGACAGGCCCTCCGCGTCACTCCACGAGATGACCGCGCCCCGAAGCTCGTCCCAGCCCACGAGAAAGCCATCCGCCCGACCCCCGACGACCGCGAGCCCGGTGTCGGAGAGGAGCAGGTCACAGGCGCGGGTTCGCACCGCATCGGCGAGCATCGCGCGCACCCGGCCCAGCCACCCGAGGAGCGCGAGCGGCGACAGGAACAGCACCACCGCGATGACCGGCCCGAGGAAACCCACCTTGCGCCATGTGTCGCCATCGGGCCAGTCGGGCCCCTCGAGGTAGATCGTCGAGAACACGGCGCAGAGCAGCAGCACCACCGCGGGAGGGAACGCGAGCGTGCGCAACGCGCCGGTTCCGACGAGGAGCGGGAAGCGCAGCGTGCCGCGTCGCGGTTCACCCACGCGTGCAGTGTAGTCGCCACGCGGTGCCCGCGGGGGCCTGCTTTGCGGCGACGTGGCGCGGCGCGCCGAGAGCCTCGGGCGCCGCAGGCGGTCAACGCCCGTCGACGGCGGCGTCCGCCGCGAGGGTGAGCTTTTGCGCCTTGCGGCAGCGCTTCTTCGAGATCTCCACCCCGACCGCGTCGAGACCGAAGTGGTTGGCCACCGCGAGGATGGTGCCGCGCCCACAGAACGGATCGACCACCACCGCTGTCGCGGTGTGCTCCCGAAGGAACCGACAGCTCGCCACCGCTGCCGCCATGGGCATCGCCCGCGACCACGTCATCGCCCCGAGCTCGGGGAAGACATCGGGCGTCGACCGCGCGGGGGCGACCCGCAGCGCCTGCGAGAAGGCGAGCAGGCGACCGTAGGCGGGGCGGCCGAAGGTGGTGTTGCCGGGCGGCGCGCGACAGACGATCTTGTGCCAAAGACAGTGAGCCCCGGCCGCGTCCGCGCCCACGTGGACGAGGTGCCCCTTGTCGACCCAGCGTCCGTCGTGTTTGACGTCCGTCTGATAGAACACCGCCACCGCGTCGGGATGGATCCGCCGACAGACGAGCTCGGCCACCGCGACGAACCATGAGCGCCAGTCTTCGAAGTTCAACGTGAGCTCCGATACGTCGGGGAGCGACGTGACGACCGCGTGCTCGCGCCCGAGCTCCGCCGCGCGCAGCCAAGCGACACCATCGCCGTGACGAACCTCTCGCTGGGGCATGCTCCGCACCACGATCCGCCGGCGGAGCACGACAAGCAACCCTCGCGACGTTCGTCACTGCGGCGGCGACCTCTCGTGGGTGTCGCTCAGAGCAACCCCATCCACCTCACGCCGACCCTGTCTTCGGTGACCATCGGGGTCACGAACGAGGTCTCGGTGACCATCGGAGGTCCACCGAACCCGTAGTAGAGGAGCCACGGCATGAGCGCCCCCGACACCGAGCCGATCGTGGCGCCGGCGAGCACGTCCGACGCGTAGTGCTTGTCGGAGGCCATGCGGCTGATCCCGGTAAAGGCAGCCATGGTGACCCCGGTCGCGCAGACGATCATGTCGCCCGCACGCCCCATGAGATCCAGCTGGAAGTGGTGGAGGCACGTGAGCGCGGCACCGGTGAACGCCACCGAGGCGTGCCCGCTCGGGAAGCTGTAGTGGTTGTCGGCCGAGTCGCAGTTCTCGTCGTAGTTGGGGTCTTCGAAGCACCGCGTCGCGATCGGGCGCTCGCGGTCGGCGACCCGCTTGGTGACCCCGGTGATGAGGCTCGTGAACGCGAAGGCCTGGATGTTGATCATGGTCAGCTGGAGCGCCGAGAAAGCGCTGCCGCGTTGGGCCCAAACGATGGCCGCTGGAACGATCGCGGGATACGCGACGAGCGTCCCCACCATCAGATCGGCGGCGGTGGCCACCGCGTGCCGATCCCGCTCCGCCCCGAGCACCACCTCGTCGTGGAGGGCGTCATCGAAGAGGATCCCTCCCGCGTGCCGGCTCTCCCCGGCCTGATCGCCGGGCGGCAGCGCGAGCTCCACCACCGCTCCGGCCACGAGCACGCCGGTGTACGCGTAGTCGAACCAGCGGAAAGGGCGAGCCGGCCAGACGTATTCGCCGACCGTGTCGGGCTCGCGGCCCTCGGCGACGGGCTCGACGGGGAGCGGCGGCTCGGCACGCGCGGGGCCGACGAGCGAGACCGTCAGCGCGGACGCGAAGATTGCGATGGATGCACGACGTGACATACGGGCCTTGAACCAGCCCTACGCACGTCACATGCCAGACGCAAATGTCACCGACAACAGCCTCCGCCACGAGCCCCGACGAAACCCCTGCACGAAGGCGCAATCGTCGCGCGCCGGCGCGTCCCCTCAGGTGAGGAGGGGGAGCGGCTGGCTCGCGTCGTTCATATACTGCTGGGGCATCCAGTTGCTCGACTCGATGAAGTTGTCGCCGTAGCCGCGCTCCCCCGGCTGCTCGAACTCGCTCGGCGACAAGCCCATCGACATCATGACGTTGGCGAGGAAGCGCTGGTACGGGATCCCGGGGCGAAGCGCCGCGTGCTCGAGCGAGTAGTCGTGGGCGAGGGAGGTGTTGGTGCGGTTCCGATAGTCGACGTAGCGCCCGGTCTCGAAGTGCCCCGCCGCGCTGCCGGCGCTCACGATGGGGAGCGAGATGGCGTCGTGGGTGGTGGCGCCCGACTCCTGCACCCAGAAGACCAGGGAGTTGTCGAGGTAGGTGATGCCCTCGCTCTCCTCCACGTCGAGCTTGTTGACCAGATCGAGGAACACCCACTCGAAGAAGCGCTGCTTGGCCTCTACGAGGATCGCCTGCCGCGCTCCATCCGCGTGATGCGACTCGTGGGCCACGAGCTGGTGCCAGTCGCAGCAGAGGCCGGGGAACTCGGTCGACCAGGTCTCGCCGCTGTTCACCACCGCGATGCGGCTCGTGCCGCACACGAAAGCCGCCACGATGACGTCGTTGTAGAGCTGGTAGTAGCGGCGCATGGCGTCGATGTCCGAAGAGTAGCCGCCGACGTCGAGGCCGCCGGTGTCGCCTCCGAGCGGGGGCACGTCGCCGCAGCTCGCCACCGCGTTGAGGCGCGTCTGGAGGTCGCGCAGCCGATCCATGTGGTCATCGAGTCGCTGGGCGTCGTGGGTGGACAGACGGCGCGCGTCGCCGAAGCTTCCCTGGCGGAGCCGCCGATAGTGCTCGATGACGCGATCGACCACGAGCGGCCGCGGATTCTCTTCCACCTCTTCGGGCACGAAGATGAGATCGAACAGCGCTTGGGCGCTCTGGCTGAGCGGGACCGGCTGCACCGCCGAGGTCGGATCGTTCGGGTTGGCGCGGGTCCAGCTGTGGTGCGTGTGCGTGCCGATGTGGAGGCTGCGTTGTCGGATGGTGGACAGGTCGGGGTAGAACGAGGGCGAGTAGGCGAGCACCTGATCGATGGTCGGCCGATGCGTGGTGACGGGTCCCATCGGGGTCGCGTCGAACTCGGCGGCGAAGTTGCCGAGCTCGCCGCCGGTGTGGTGGCCGAGATAGTGCGGCACGTCGAGGCCACGGAGGAGGTTCATTTTGGAGGCCAGCGCGCTCGTGAGCAGCGCGGCGTCGGCGGTGAGCACCGGCGAGAGCGAGGCGGTGCCCCCCACGACGGCCGGGGTGAGCGTTCCGTGACGCGCGGTGTGGCCGGCGTAGAGGTTGTGCGAGCTCGGGAGCATCTCGTCGCCAGGCCACATGTTCGCCCCCCACACGCCGCCGTGCTGGGTGGTCATGGCCACGAAGCGCGGGTTGGCGGCGTAGGGGGGCACGCCGGCCTGTGCCGGCTTGTCGGAGAGCGAATCGAGGAACGGCAAGGCGAGCGTGAAACCGGCCGCGCCGCGCAGGAACTGTCGGCGAGAGGAGGAGGAGCGAGGCTTCGGGTCGTGAGCGTTGGCGTTCATGGGGTCACTCGGCGCTGAGCTTGCGGAGGCGGAAGGTGGGGGACAGGGCGATGTCGCGATACACCGCGCGGAGGTCGCGGCCGTCGGCGAGCGACTCGCGGATCGTCTCGAGCGCGCAGCCGTCGACGGCGTCGTCCTCGACGCGGGAGAGGGCGAAGCGGAAGGCGTGACGAGCGAAGCAGGCGCGGGCGAGGTTGCTGTCCGCCACGAGGGCGCTGAGCTCGATGGCGCCGGAGGCCACCGTGTCGTCGTCGGCGGTGAGGCGCGGGGCGGCGCTGGTGTCGAGCGGCAGCGTGGCGAGCAGGGTGCCGTCGGTGTCGAAGATCGCTTCTTCGGTGCGCGCTCGGCCGAGGCCGTCGAAGCTCTCGAGCGTGTAGCCGATGGGGTTCATCTGGCTGTGGCAGCCCACGCACGACGAGCCAGGCTGCTCGGTGATGGCCTCCATGCGCTCGCGCTCGGTCATGATCGGGTCGAGATCGGGGAGGTTGTTCATGGCGTCGGCCGGCGGGGGCGGCATCTCTTGGCAGAGGATGCGGCGTCGCACCTCGCGACCGCGGAGCACCGAGTGGGTCTGGATGGAGCCGGTGGCGAGCATCGCGGGGCGGGTGAGGATCCCGGCGCGAGCGCCGGCGGGGAGCGTGGCCGGCGTGGTGCCTTCCTGCCAGAGCGGCACGCCACCGTAGATCGCGGCCACGTCGTCGGTCTTGGCGAAGGAGAGCTGCGAGACGAACAGCTCGGCGAACGAACCGCCCGACTGCCAGGTGACGTAGCGCGTGAGATCGAGGAGGTCTTCGATGAGGCGCTCGCGGAGCTCGGGGGTAGGCACCACCCCACCGAGGAACGCGTCGTAGTCGGGCTGCCCTACCTGCTGATGCAGCGGCGCGAGGTCGTCGAGCCACAGCCACTCGGCGTAGAAGCGATCGAAGGTGGCGAGGGTGCGGGGATCGTCGAGCATGCGCTCGACCTCGGCCGCGTAGCCCTCCTCGGTGAGGAGCAGACCGCTGTCGGCGGCCGCGTAGAGGGCGTCGTCGGGGGGGCCGTTCCAGAAGTGGAAGGCGAGGCGCGACGCCAGCTCGTGGGCCGAGAGGGCGTAGAGATCGGCGCGTCCGTCCACCGGATCGCCGTCGAGCTCCACGCGGTACACGAAGCTCGGGGCGAGCAGCATGGCGGTGATCACGTCGCGCACGGCCGCGAGGTCCATCCCCTCGGCGGGCTCGAAGACCTCGTCGCGATAGAAGGCGACCTCGGCGCTCACCAACGGGCGCCGGTGGGCGCGGTAGCCGAGCCCGAGGATGAGCTCCTCGAGGCAGCTGTCGTCGTTGGCCGGATCGGCGTCGGTGCCGCAGCTGCCGAGGAGAGCCTCGCGGCGCTCGGGAGTGGAGGTGAGCTCCCGCGCGACGGCGACGGCGAGGTGATACTGCGCGTCGACGTGGCCTTGGCTCACGGCCTGATCGAGCCGGTCGTGATCCGAGCTCGCGTCCTGAGGGAGGAGCGTGAGGGTGGAGGCGATGGCGGCGAGGATGGGCTCCACCTCTTGGGGACCCACCGCCGCGGCCACGAAGTCGCTCACCGCGGCGACGTACTGTCCCCGCGACAGACGGGGCAGCACGGTGGCGCTCGGATCGCCGGGGGTGCAGGCGAAGTCGCCGGGCTCGAGCGGAGGCTCGTCGAGGCCTTCGCCACCGTCGCCGATGTCGCCGACGCAAGCCGCGAGGCCGGAGAGGCCCAAGAGCCCGGCGGCGGCGAGGGCGACGAGGGGCCGGCGCGAGATCGCGAGGGGAGCCTTCGAGAACAGGCGTCGCATCAAGTCCACGCTCATGCTCGGGACTTTGCAGCGGCTGTGCCAGCTCCGACCGGCGCACGTCGATGCGAAATCACAGGAGTTCTTCTGCGACCTCCGGTTTGTGCGTAGACTCGAGTCTACACGCGTTGGACTCGAGTCTACGAAGCGTGCCCCGTAACCCCCCGAACCATCGTCGCTCGCAAGCGGCATGGTCTTGGCTTCACGAGCACACTGACATGCCATCCACCACGGCCTCCGCCCTCGCGCTCGTCGCGCTCCTCGGCTGCGCAGCGTGCATCGACACCAGCGGCCTCCTGTTCGATCGAGACGGCGGTGGCGGCACGACCGCGTCCGGTGGCGGCGACGGTGGCGACGGTGGCGCGGGCGCCGCGAGCGCCGCGGGTGGAGCCGGCGGGAGCGGCGGGAGCGGCGGGAGCGGCGGGACCCTCCCTGGCTACCCGGGCCTCGTGATCGAAGATGGAGCCATCGCCTATTGGCCGCTCGACGTGGTGCAGAACGGCACTCGCACGCCGGATCTGAGCGGCAACGGGGAAGACGCCTACATCGACAACGACATGGGGAGCGGCGCGGTCGACTTCGAGGCCGAGGGGGTGGTCGGCCAGGCCGCCACCCTGCAGACGGGGGCGTCGCTCTTCGTCGATGCCCCGCACCCGCTCGGCTTCGGTGACAGCTCGTACACCCTCGAGGCGTGGGTCGCGGTGCAGACGGGGGACGCCTCCGGGCTCTGGACCTGCCGACCGGAGCCCAACGGCGACGGCTACTCCACCTTCTTGGGAGCGACGTCGGTGACCCACAAGCGCTACGCCAACACCAACATCGAAGAGCTCAGCCACCAGCCCATCGTGCTCGACATGTTTCGTCACGTGGCCATCACCTTCGACGCGGCGGCAGGCGAGGGGCAGCTCTACGTGGACGGGGAGCCGGTGTTTCTCCCGGCCCGAGCGCTCTCCGAGAGCTGGGTCGCCGCGGGCTGCGCCTTTTACCTCGCCGGGGCGGGCGCCTCCGACACCGTGCTCGTCGACGAGGTGGCGGTGTACGACCGGGCGCTGACGCAAGAGGAGCTCGCCCGGCACTACGCCTGCGGCGCGACCGGGACCTGCGACTGACCGGCGTCGAGGGACGGCGGGGCAAGGCGCCGGAGCCCGGCGCTGCCGACGCCCGCGGCGCCCACGAGCGCGCGGCCAGCGGCCCTCGATCGCGTCGAAGCTGCCAAACGTGCGGCGCGCCGAGGGCGCGTGATACGCTGGCTCGTCAATGGCCAGCCGTCCCGATCCTTTCGCACCAGGCCGCGTCGTCGGGGGGAAGTACCGCCTCCTGCGACAGTTCGCCGAGGGCGGCATGGGCTCGGTGTGGGTGGCGCGCCACGAGGTGCTCGACGTCGACGTCGCCGTCAAGCAGATGGCCCCCGAGCTCGCGACCACGGAGCTTGCGCGGGCGCGCTTCGAGCGGGAGGCGAAGGCCAGCGCTCAGCTCAAGAGCCATCACATCGTGCGGGTGCACGACTACGGCGTCGACGACGGCACGCCGTTCATGGTGATGGAGCTGCTCGAGGGAGAGGATCTCGGCGAGCGGCTCAAGCACGACGGGCCGATGACGCTCTCGGAGCTCGCGCCGGTGGTGCACCAGATCTGCAAGGCCCTCGAGGTGGCGCACGACGCGGGGATCGTTCATCGCGATCTCAAGCCGAGCAACGTGTTCCTGGCCCGCGAGGGAGACGACGAGGTGGTCAAGCTCGTCGATTTTGGTGTCGCCCGCGAGACCAAGACCAACCTCGTCGAGGAGAAGACCACCAGCGGCACCGTGATCGGCTCGCCCCATCACATGAGCCCGGAGCAGGCGCGCGGCGAGCGCGTGGATCAACGCAGCGATCTGTGGGCGCTCGGTGTGCTCATCTACCGAGCCCTCACCGGCGAGAAACCCTTCGCGGGCGACGCCATCACCGCCGTGCTGCTCGAGGTGGTGACCAAGCCCATCCCACGCGCGACGCTGGTGAATCCGGCGCTGCCGCCAGACATCGATCTGTTCTTCGACACGGCGTTGAGTCGCAACGTGACGCGCCGCTTCCAGCGCGCCCGCACCATGGCGCGGGCCTTCACCGCGATCGCAGAAGGCAGAGACCCACGCCCTTTCCTCGACGAGGCGCCCAACTCGGGGCCAGGCCGCGAGGACGCCACCCAACCGTCGGCCGAACGAGTGACAGTGCCGGCGTCCTCGCCCGAGCGCACGGATTCGGAGCGCGCGGATTTGGAGCGGGCGGGCTCGAGCGGCGCGGCGTCGCTCTCCTCGAGCTCGATGCGCGCCGAGCGCGCCGGGGAGCTGACGGGCTCGCGCGAGGTGGCCGCCGTGACCGCGGGGGTGCTCACCCCGCTGCCCTCCCGCGGCAGCCGCCTCTGGGTGTGGGCGCTCCTCGGCGCGGCGGGCCTGTTCGGCGCGTTCTACCTCGGACGCGCCGGGAGCGACGCGACGCCGCCCGAGGTCGCCGCGTCGGCGGTGGCGTCGGCTCCGCCCATGGCCTCCGCCGCGGCGACGCCGACGGAGCCTTCGGGGACCGCTCCAATCGCGAGCACGAGCCAGCCGCCGCTACCCTCCGCGTCGAGCGTGGCGGCTCCTACCCCACCCCCCGCGAACCGCCCGCTGCCGCTCCCCGCGGGCCCCCAGAACCCCACCGCCCCCAAGATGCCGCCCCCGCCGCCACCAGGTCCGCCGCCGCAACCCAAGATCGATCCGTTCACCGGACTGCCGACCTCACCATGACGCTGCGTCTGTTCGGGTTCTTGCTCCTCGTCGCCCTCGCCACCACCCCCACCTCCGCGTGGGCTCAAGGCGGCGGGGACACCCAAACCGCGGTGACGCTCGCGAAAGCGGCCAAGGCGAAATACGATCAAGGAGACTGGCAGGGGGCGCTCGAGCTCTTCGAAGCCGCCGAGGCCAAGGCCCACTCCCCCGTCTTGCTGCTCTACGCCGCGCGGTGCAACCGCAACCTCGGCAAGCTCGTGCGCGCGCGTGAGCAGTACCGCGCGGTCACCCTCGAGGCCCTTGGTCCGAACGCGTCCGCGCCTTTCCTCGCCGCGCAGAAGGATGCCGCCGACGATCTCGAGGCGCTCGAGGCGCGCATCCCCACGATCGTGATCGATCGGACGCAGGCTCCCGCCGCGTGGGAGGTGAGCATCGACGACGTCGTGACCGTTCTCGCACAGACCGCCGTCGATCCGGGCCCTCACGTGGTGCGCGCGCGGCTCGACGGCGTCGTGCAGTTCGAGCAGTCGCTGACGCTCGCGGAAGGGAAGAGCGAGACGGTGACGATCGCGGCTGCCAAACCGTCGGCGCCCGCGCCGACGTCGCGGCCCGAGCCGCTCCCCGAGCCCGACCGGGCGACGGGCTCCGATCCGGCAGCCCTCGCGCCAGGGCTCACCGTGCTCGGCGTCGGCGTGGCGGCGGCGGCGGTGGGCGTCGGCCTGCGAATCGCCGCGCTCGAGACGGTGTCCGACGTGAAGGACCGCTGTCTCGGACAGAGCTGCCTCGCCGAAGATCTCGCCGAGGTGGAGCGGGCAGAGACCTTTCAGACCGTGTCGACCGTGCTCTTCGTCGCCGGCGGCGCCGCGGCCGCGGCGGGGGTGGTGCTGCTCATCGTGCTCCCGAGCGCGGGCGAGGCCCAGCGCGCGCGCCTCGAGCTTCGACCCGGTTACGTCGGGCTCAGCGGGACGTTCTGAGCGTCCGCGGGGAACGCCACCGTCGGGCTCAGCGCTTGTCGATCCCGTGTTTGACGAGCAGCTTGCCGAGGTAGCCGCGATCGAGGCCCGCGATGCGCGCCGCCTCCGTCTGGTTGCCGCCCGCTCGTTGCATCAGCTGCTCGAGGTAGATGCGCGAGAAGCGCGTCGCGATCTCGTCCTTCTGCTCCGCGTAGGCCCGGGTGGGATCGATCACCTTGGCGAGCGCCCGATCGAGCTCGTCCGTCGCCGTCACGCGTTTGTCGTCGGGGAGATCCCCGAGCGCGGCGTAGGCGCGGATCGCGTTGCGCAGCTCGCGCACGTTGCCCGGCCAGGGCCGCCCCGCGAGCTCGGTGAGCACCTGGTCGGGGAGCGCGCCGATCCCTTCGGCGCTGGCGAAGGTGGCCGCCAAGAGGGGAACGTCGTCGCGTCGCTCACGCAAGGGTGGCACCCGCAGGGTCACCACCGCGAGTCGAAAATAGAGGTCCTCGCGAAAACGGCCGGCCGTCACCTCCGCCGCGAGATCCCGGTTGGTGGCGGCGATGACCCGCACCTTCACGCGCCGCGCCTCATCGACGCCCACCCTGCGCACCTCCCCCAGCTCGAGCGCCCGCAACATCATCGGCTGGACCTCGAGGGGGAGCTCACCGACTTCGTCGAGGAAGAGCGTGCCGCCGTGCGCGCGTTCGAAGGCGCCGGCGCGATCGTCGAGCGCACCGGTGAAGGCGCCCTTCTTGTGCCCGAACAGCTCGCTCGCGATGAGCTCCCGGGGGAGGGCGCCGCAGTTGAGGGCGACGTAGGCCTCCGCGGCGAGGGAGGAGCCCTGATGCAGCGCGCTGGCGATGAGCTCCTTGCCCACCCCCGACTCCCCTTCGACGAGCACGTTGACGAGCGACCCCTCGAGCCGTGAGAGACGCGAGAACAGCTGGCGCATGGCCACAGACGCGCCACGGAGGCCGCGATATTCGGTGGGCTCGGCGCCCTCGTCCGCGGCGAGGGCGCGCGGATCCACCTCGAGCGCGAGCTCGGCCGAGCCGACGCGGAGGCGACTGCCGAGAGCGAGCGTCATGCGCTCTACGCGTTGTCCGAGGTAGAATGTCCCGTTCCGGCTGCCGAGATCGGCGACATGGATCCCTTCGGGGACGAGCGAGAGCTCCACATGCCGACGTGACACCTCTGGATCGTCGATGATGAGATCGGCCTGTCGTCCAGCGCCGACGACGCAGCTACCCGACGACAACAAGAGCCGCGGCGGCTTGGCCTTCGCGCCGATCACGCGGATCACGGCGGGGAGCGCCAGACTCACTGGTGACGCTGCTGCGACCGTGCGCTCGTCCGCGGTCAAGAGGGCATCCTCTCGCGCTCAGCGCTCCACGACCTCGAAGTCGACGCGACGATTCACCGCCCCTCCGCTCGGTCCGGCGCTCGCCTCGATGCGCAACGCCCCCCCCATCGAGGTGGCGGACACGTCGGCCGGGCTCACGCCGTTCTTCACCAACCAGTCGACCACCGCCTGGGCGCGCTCGAGGGCGAGCTTGTCGGGCTCGGGCTCGGAGGGATCGGCGTGGCCCCGCACCACCAGCACCGACTTGTGCGACTGCGTCTTGTGCTCGTCACGGACCCGCCCGAGCGCGACCAGGACCGGCCGATCCCCGAGGTCGAGGGTCGCCGAGCCCTTCGCAAAGCGGACGGACACGAGGATGTCTTGAAGCTCTGGCATCGGACAGGGGGACAGGCACGGGCGCGGCGGCGGCTCCTTGGCCTCCTTCACCATCCCGGCCCACGCGTCGGCGCCGTCGGCCCCGTAGTGCAACGCCAACTTCTCGAGGTGCGCCTCCACCTGCTTGAGGAGCGCGTCGACGTACGCCTGGTGGGCGCGGCGCCGCGCGAGCACGAAGTCGGTCGTCCCGTTGGCCCCCCCGCACGGGCCGAAGGAGAAGGGCCCCTCGATCGCTCGGAACATGGTTTGAGCGAGCGCGGCGAGCTCCCTCCAGTCGTTGCAGGTGGAGGCGGCTGGATCACAGCCCGGCGTCTTGGTCCACACCGCCGCGATCGCGTCGTACTGCGCCTTCGTCCGGGTCTTCTGCGCTTCGAGGTGTGCGCGCTCGCGCAGCGCCGCCTCCTTGGGCACCTCGAGCGGAGGAGCCTTGGCGATCACCTCTGCCCAGGGCGTGTTGGCGGGGAGGGTGGCCTCCTTCTTCTTCTGGCGCTTTCCGTGCGTGCGGGCCGTCGCTGCCGTCTCGACGGGATCGGTGGGAGGCTCGTCGCGGCTCGGGCAACCGAGCGCCGAGAGGGCGGTGGTGAGGTAGAGGGCGCGCCGCGCGAGGATCGCGTCGCGATGACGGCTTCGTTCGCTCACGCCTCGACGCTAGCACGACAGCTCGCCCGCGGACGAACGACCCGTCGGCCACGCGCGGCACCACACCATCGCGGCGACCGCGTGCCGGCGCCCGGCAGGGAGCGCGGCCCCGAGAGCGTCCACCGGACTGTGGTAGGTGAAGACATGACGCCCGACCTCCCCTCCGATCCGCCGCTCCGACGGAGCGACGGGCCGCGTGGACCGTTCACGTTCACCGACGTGGGCGCGGGGAGCGTGGTGGTCGGGCTCCACGGGCTCCCTGGCTCGGCGCGAGACTTCCGGTGGCTCGGCAGCGTCATCGAGCCGCACCTGCGCTTCATCCGGCTCGAGCTCCCCGCCTCGGGGGGCACGCCCGTCGAGACGCTGCCCTCCCCCGCCATCGAGGATCGCGCCGAGCTCGTGCTCCGCCTGCTCGATGCGCTCGCGATCGAGCGAGCGACGCTGCTCGGACACTCCCAAGGCGGCGCCGTGGCCATCGCCGCCGCCGCTCGCTGGCCGGATCGCGTCTCGCACCTCGCCCTCCTCGCCTCCATCGGCACGCGTCCCCATCGGGGAGCGCGGCGCGTCCTCGCCCCTGCCGCCACCGCCCACCTCCTCGCCACCCCCGGGCTCGGAGCGACCTTGCTGCCGCTCTATCGCCGCTTGCTGCGGCTCGCGGGGTTCCGCGGGGAGTACACCGCGCATGAGCTCATCCACATGAACCGCTGCCTCGCCGCGGTGTCGTTCGACGCGATCGCCGCTGCCCTCTCCAGGGTGGTGGCGCCTACCCTCGTCGCCTGGGCCGACGACGACCCCTGGGTCGAGGCGTCGGTGAGCCGCGAGCTCGACCGCCGCGCACCCCCTGGCCCACGGCTCTGGTTTGCGAGCGGCGGCCACAACATCCAGAAATCGCGGGCGGTGGAGCTCGGCGCCGAGCTCGTGGCGTGGCTCGAGAGGTGAGGGGCGAAGACCGGCTCCGTAAGCTGCTGCTCGTCGCTCCTTCCCTCTTCCGCCCACGCCCGATTGCCTCCACCGAAGCGGAGCGCCCAGCGCTACACCTCGCCCCACGGCTTGCGATAACAGCGCTCGAAGGGTGCGGAGCCGAGTCACGCGACCTCGCGAGAGACCCCGCGGCCGCTGTCACGCGATGCCCCATCACGAACGCGAGACCTGCGCCGCGCTCACGTCACGGCGTCACTTCTGGAGCCGCTTGACGGCGGCCTGACGGATCACCCGCTCCATGCGGGCCTCGGAGAAGCCCCTCACGCTGATCCCGTCGACGTCGAACGTGGGCACCGGTTTCTGCTCCGGCTTGGGTTGGGAGGCGGCGCCGGCGTTTCCGGCGGGCTCGGTGGCCCCGGCCGCGTCGTCCGCTGGCGGTGGCTTCTCGGTGATGCTGTAGCCCTTCTCCTGAAACCAGAGGCGGGCGTAGTTGCACAGGCCGCAGCTCGGAGGCGCGTACATGGTGATGGGCACGCTCTTCATCTCCTGCGCAATCTGCGCCTCACGGGCGTCTCGATCGGCGCGCACCCCGTCGCGCTTCTGCTCGATCGAGCGGAAGTTGGGCGCGGGCGCCACGGGCTGTCCGCTCGCGGGACGGGTCTCTCCCTCGTCGGGGAGGGGCGCGGGCTCGGGGGTGGTCGCCACGACCGGCGACGCGTCGCCGGAGTCGCGACCCCAGAGCGCGTAAGCGCCGAGCGCCCCGAACCCCAACAGCGCCACCGTCACCACCCACGGCCACGCGCTGCGAGGCTCTTCGGGCACCTCGGGGCGGTTGCGCTGGCACAACAGGCAGCGGCCGTCGTTGCCCTTGGCGATGTTGTGGATAGGACAGCGGGGCCTGTCGCCTTGCTGATCTGAAACGGCCACGTTCCGATCGTACGACACCCACGCCGTTTCGGCGAGGAATGCACGGCGCCGCCTCTCCCGAGACCCCCACGAGCGCACCCATCCCTCGCGCGCCGACCGGAGAAGACCCCGGCTCTCGCGAAGCGCGCTTGGGTGCTGGGGCCCCCAGCGCAATGTCGACGGGAGCTCGACCGGGACGGCGCACCACGAAAACCGTTCGGGGAGTATGCTCCTCCTCATGTTCGGTTTGGGGCTCGTCGAGCTCGTGGTGATCGGGGTGGTGGTCGCGCTCCTCGGTGGACCGGCCGCGGTGACCCAGCTCGCGCGCCTGTTCAAGACCGCACACAAGGCCAAGTCGCAGCTCACCCCTCAGGGGATGCTCGGCAAGCTCCTCGAGGACGACGCGCCGCCGAAGAAGCGCAGCCGCCGGAAGGACAAGCGCGCGCCCCGTTCTTGAGCGCGCCGGATGTGGTGGCGCAATTGACAGGGAAGCGCACGCGTGGTGCCCTTGGATTGGTGTGGGCTGGCTGCGCTTTGTTGCAGCGGGGTGGGATGAACCGCCATGAAGAGAGGGGAGTTGCTGAGATGAGCCGTGTGTCCTCGGTGTGCATGACCTTCGTCGCGTTGTTGGCGCTTCACGCTTGCGACACGGCGACGGGCGCCGGTGAGAGCGCCCAAGATTCGAAGGGCCGCGACCGCAGCGCCGCGGCAAAGTCGTCCGCGACGAGCAAAGCAAAGCCGAGCGCGACGGCGAGCGCGGCGCCGGCCGGGGACGAGGAGTCGGCAGACGCAGACGGACCCATGATCGTCCCGGTGGGAACGTCGGTGCCCGAGGAGGTGGCCCAGATCGCGGCCAACAGCGACATGCAGAAGGAGCCGGTGAAGAGCCCCCTCCGCCTGCTGACCATGAACCTCGACGATGAGGACCCGATCGGCGCCATCAACGAGATCATGCCCGTCGTTGGAGCCCAGGGCGGCGCGCGCGCTCTGCGGAGCGGGGAGATGGCCTACGCGTGGGGCAACGGACAGTGGTATCGGGTGAGCGTGGTGGGAGCGGCGGGGAGTCACTACAGCTGCAGCTTCATCGGCCATGGGGTGACGGCGTCGGTCCATCCTTCGCGGCTGCGCACCGCCGCGGGTCAGCTGGTGCTCGCGCCGGGCCAAGCCCCGGCCCCGACACCACCCCCTCCCCCCGCCCCGAAGCCGCAGGGGAAGGCATGGTGCGGCGGGAGCTATGGGCACCCCAACAATGTGCACCAATGGAAGTGCAAGCACGAAGACATGGAGTGCTGCAAGAAGGGCACCTGCCAGATCGCGAGCTGCTATCGGAAGTGCCAGCTGGAGTCCGTCAAGGGATGCATGTACATCGGCTGCTGCCTCGAGAGCGCCGGCCCCAGCGTAGACTTTTGACGACGGGCCGCTGACCCACACCCTCCGCGGGGCGACCTTTAGCGCCGCGCGGCGTGGGCCGCGCGCGCGATCTCGGCGTCGGAGAAGCGGCGCTCGACGCCCCCTTGGAGCTGGGTGGTCTCGTGGCCCTTGCCCGCGATGACCACGACGTCGTGGGGAGACGCCGCGGACACCGCCTCACGGATGGCGGCCTCGCGCTCGAGCTCCACGACGACGTCGCCATTTGTGATTCCGGCACGAATCTGACGCACGATCTCGGCGGGGTCCTCGCTCCGCGGGTTGTCGCTGGTGAGCACGACGCGATCGGCCGCCATCGCCGCCTCGCCCATCAGCGGCCGCTTCTTCTGATCGCGCTCCCCGCCCGCGCCGAACACGACCGTGAGGGCCCCGCGGGTCAGGCGCCTCGCCGTCTCGAGGGTGCGCCTCAGCGCGTCGGGGGTGTGGGCGTAGTCGACGACCACGTGGGGATCGGTGGCGACCACCTCGAAGCGTCCCGGTGGGGGAGGGACGGCGGCGAGGGCCGCCGCGGCCGCCGCCGGCTCCGCGCCGAGGGCTACCGCCGCCACGAAGGCCGCGAGCGCGTTCTCCGCGAAGACGTCCCCGATGGCGGCGATGGTGAGCTCGACGGGGTCACCGTCGAGCCGCAAGCGGGTGCCACGCCAGGTCACCTCCACGTCGCGCGCGCGATGCTCGGCGGCGTCGACGGGCCCCCGCGACGGCACGGCGTAGCGCACGATGCGGGCGTGCGCGGGCACCACCTCCGCGAGGAGCTCCGAGGCAGGGTCGGCAGCGTTGAGGACCGCGATCCCCCCCTCCAGCAAATGCATGAAGAGCTGCGCCTTGCTCGCGAGGTAGTGCTCTGCGCTGCCGTGCGCGTCGAGGTGATCGCGGGTGAGGTTGGTGAAGACACCAACTCGACAGGGCCACGCCTTCGCGAAGCCGAGCGCGAGGCTCTCGCTGGTGAGCTCGATGGCGGCGTATTGGCCGCCGCGTGCCCTCGCTGCGGCGAGCGTGGCGAGGAAGCCGTGGTAGTCGAAGCTGGCCGCGAAGCGCTCGCCATCGAGGAACGACCCCACCGTCGTCACCTGGGCCACCGGCGTTCGGAGGGTGCCGAGGACCGCGCCGAGCGCCAGGGTCGTCGAGGTCTTCCCGTTGGTGCCGGTGACCCCCACCGTGGTCAGCTCCCCGTGCCAGGGTGGAGGCGGCGGGAGCTTGGCAAACTTTGGGCTGCCCACCTCCGAACAGAAGCACTCGCGCTCCAGGAACACAAGCGCGCGCGGCCGCGTCAGAGGCCCTGGCGACGCATGTCGAACAGGCTGTACGCCAGGCGCCGCGCGTAGCCGACGGTGGGCTCCGCGAGCAGAGGCACGCGCCGGTAGGCGTCCACCCCCGCGCTCGGCTCGGCCAGCCACGCGCCGAGCGGGAGGCCGAACCCGGTCTTTCTCCGCTCGACGAGCTCGACGGGGAGGGCCTCGCGGGGAGCGCGACCAAGCGCGCGCTTACCCGCCTTACCCTGGAGGCTCGCACAAAGCGGGGCCACGCGCTCGAGGAGCACGTGATCCACGAGGGGGACGCGAACCTCGAGGCTGTGGGCCATGCTCGCCCAGTCGCTGTCGCGCAAGAGCTGGTTTCTCATGTAGAGGCACGCTTCGAGAGTGGCCACGCGAGCGAACGGCGCGTCGGGATCGGGATCGAGCACCGCGTCGCAGTGGGCCACCGGATCGAGCGCGCGGAGGCCCGCGCGCGCGAGCTCCTCGCCGACCAGCGCCGGCAGCTCCCACGGCATGAACAGACCGCGAGCGAGGAAGTAGGCGCCTCCGAAGGTGGCTGCGAGCTCGCCGAGGCCCACCACCTTCGGGCTCAACCCCAAGCGCCGCGGGAGATCGGCGGCGCGCGCGAGCTCCCGGGCTCGCCTCCCGAGCCCAGGGATCGCCGCCGCCCCACGCGCGAACGCGTGGTAGCGGGGTACGGTGCGGAACGAGGGGTAGCCGCCGAAGAGCTCGTCGCCGCCGAGGCCCGACACCGCCACCTTCAAGCCGGCCTCCACCGCGGCGCGGCTCACGAGCCAGGTGTTGAAGCCGTCGATGCTCGGTTGGTCCATCGCAGCGAGGATGCGGGGCACCGAGCTGCGAAAGTCGTCGTCGGTGACGACCAGCGTCCGATGGTCGGCTCCGTAGCGCGCCGCGATGCGCTCCGCCCACGGCGCCTCGTCGTCGGCCCGACCTCGAAACTGCTCGGTGGTGAGGGTCACGGTCTGCACGCGTCCACGCGCCTCGCGCATCAGGGCCACGAGCGCGGTGGAGTCGACCCCCGCGCTGAGGAAGGCGCCCACCGGCACGTCGGCCACGAGGTGGTGCTCCACCGTGTCCCGCAGCGCCGTCGCCACCTCCTCCTCGAGCGCTCGCGCGGGGAGCGCTCGTGGCGCCCGAGCGGCCCTTGCCCAAACGCGGGCGATCGACGCGTAGCGGCGCGGTTCGTGCGCGCCGCGCTCGTCGAGCCAGCTCACGTGTCCGGCCGGGAGCGCGCGTACACCCTCGAACCACGTGAAGGGCTCCGGCACCGAGCCGAAGAGCAGAAAGCCCACCACCCCTGCCGGACTCGACGCGCGCGCCGCTCCCACCGCCGCGAGCGCCTTCACCTCCGAGGCGAAGCGCACCCGCCCGCCGTCGTCGGCGTAATACAGCGGCTTGATCCCGTAGGGATCGCGAGCCAGCAGCACGCGCCGTCGTCGCACGTCGGCCAGCGCGAAGGCGAACATCCCGCGCAGGCGCCCCACCAGCGCCTCCCCCCACATCGCGTAGCCGTGCAGCAGCACCTCCGTGTCGGAGCTCGAGTGGAAGCGGCAGCCGGCGCGCTCGAGCTCGCTCCGCAGCGCGCGATGGTTGTAGATCTCGCCGTTGAACGAGACCGCGAGGGAGCCGTCCTCCGAGAGCATGGGTTGCGCCCCCCGCTCGCTCAGATCGATGATCGAGAGCCTTCGATGGGCGAGCGCGATGCGCCCCTCGGGGTGGACCCAAGTGCCCTCCCCGTCGGGGCCGCGGTGGCGGAGAGCTGCCCCCATGGCCGTGAGCTCGGCGAGGCTCGCTCGCTCACCGCCGTACGCCACGATGCCCGCCACGCCGCACATCGTCGTGCGCCTTCAGCCGCTGGCCCGCACGGCTCGCGCGGCGAGCTCGAGATCGTGATCCACCATGCGGTGGACCAGCTCCTCGAAGCCGATCTTCGGCTGCCAGCCGAGCTTCTCTTTGGCCCGGCTCGGATCGGCGAGCAGCAGATCGACCTCCGCCGGTCGAAAGTAGCGTGGATCGATCTCCACGATGGCCGCCGGATCGAGCCCGGCCCGCGCACACGCCAGGTCGAGAAACTCCTGCACCGAGTGCGTCTCGCCGGTGCCGATCACGAAGTCGTCGGGCTCGTCCTGCTGCAGCATGAGCCACATCGCCTCCACGTAGTCGGCGGCGTGGCCCCAGTCGCGCTTGGCCGACAGGTTCCCAAGGTAGAGCTTGTGCTGGAGCCCGTGACGAACGCGGCCTACCGCGCGCGTGATCTTCCGCGTCACGAAGGTCTCCCCGCGCCGCTCGCTCTCGTGGTTGAACAAGATGCCGTTGCACACGTACATCCCGTACGACTCGCGGTAGTTCTGGGCGATGTAGAAGGCGTAAGCCTTCGCCGCCGCGTAGGGCGAGCGCGGGTGAAACGGCGTGGTCTCGCGCTGCGGCGTCTCCACCACCTTGCCGTAGAGCTCGCTCGAGCTGGCCTGGTAGATGCGGGCCTCGGGAGCGGCGCGCCGTGCCGCCTCGAGGAGCCTCACCGTGCCGAGCCCGGTCACCTCGGCGGTGTACTCGGGAGTATCGAACGACACCCGCACGTGGCTCTGCGCACCGAGGTTGTAGATCTCGTGAGGCTTCACCTCCGTCACGATGGCTTGCAGCCCGGACGCGTCGGTCAGGTCACCGTAGTGCAGGAACAAACGCGCACCGCGGTCGTGGGGGTCTTTGTAGAGGTGATCGATGCGGTCGGTGTTGAAGCTCGACGAGCGGCGGATCACCCCGTGAACTTCGTAGCCCTTGTCGAGGAGCAGCTCGGCGAGATAGGAGCCGTCCTGACCGGTGACGCCGGTGACGAGCGCGCGTTTCATCGGCGGCATTGTTTCACCACCGGCGGCACGGAGGGTGGTGAAAATGGGGCGATCGCTGGAGGTCTCGCGCTTCGCGTCGAGCGCTGGCGAGCACGCGTCACGCGCGGTTTCACGCACCGCGGCGAGCCGAGCGGCGGCGCGCTCCCCTTGCCGCGTCGCCGCGGGTGAGACAAGAGCCTCTGGTGATCGATCCCACCGCAGTGGTCGAGCGACCGAGCGACATCGGGGAAGGCACCCGCGTGTGGCGCTTTTGCCACGTGATGGCTGGCGCGCGGATCGGCCGCGACTGCACCCTCGGGCAAGGTGTGTTCGTGGCCGAGGGCGCGGTGATCGGCGATCGGGTAAAGATTCAGAACAACGTGTCGGTGTACCGAGGGGTCGAGCTCGAGGACGACGTGTTCCTCGGCCCGTCGTGCGTGCTCACCAACGTGAAGAACCCGCGGGCGAACCGCCGCGGCACGTTCGAGACCACCCGCGTCGGGCGGGGCGCCACCATCGGCGCCAACGCCACCGTCGTCTGTGGTGTGACGATCGGTGCGTGGGCCTTCGTGGGCGCGGGGGCGGTGGTCACCCGCGATGTGCCCGCCTACGCGCTGGTGGTGGGTGTTCCGGCCGAGCGCGTGGGTTGGGTGAGCCGCGCCGGGGTGCGCTTGCCCGAGCCCGACGACAGCGGCGTGATGCGTTGTCCGCTCTCGGGCGAGGCGTACCTCCTCACCGATGACGAAGTAGACCGCTACCTCGTGGCCTGAGGCGCTCGCTCCGAGAGTCGCCACACGCCCCACGGGCCCGCCGTCGCGAGCGGGGCGCCGAGCTCGCGCGTGGCTGGCGACAGGTGTCCGAGCACGAGGCTCGCGTCGACCTCCTTGGCCCGCGCCTCGATCCGTCGCGCGCTGACGAAGCTCGAGGTGCGGCTCGTGTCGCGCGGATCGACGGAGCGGTCGAGCACCACCCGCCAGGGGTTGCCGGTGCCGGCCTGGATGGCGAAGAAGCCGTAGTCGCGGGCCTCCACCAGCGCGCGCTCATGGGCGAGAAACGGCGTCACCGCCGCTCCAATCGAGAGCTCGTCGCGACGGGTCACGAAGCTGTCGAGGCGCGCATACCAGGGGCGGAGGATAAACGCCCCGAGGGGCATGACCACGAGCACCGCCGCCGCGAACGTTCGCCGCCCGGGCGAGCGGAGAGCCAGCACCGCGCCTTGTCCGAGCGCGATGGCGAGCACCAGCCAGATCACGAGGACGGCCCGCCCCACGTGGTGGGTGGGGGCACCGCCCGATGCCGACGCCAGCGTGAGGAGCACCAAGAGCGCCCCCACCGCGATCCCCGCCCGAACGAACCGCGGGGGCACGCGACGACCGAACGCCACGAGGCCGCCGGCGAGGATGCAGAGCTCCGGCTCTTCGCGCAGCAGCGCGAGCGGATAACCCGCCAAGAGCGACACCACGTCGGTGGGGGCGCCCGACACCGCCTTCTTGTAGGCCGACACCCGCGACAAGAAGGAGAGCGCGTCACCGTGGCGGTACGCGTTGTGGACGATCCATGAGCACGGACCGACGCCCGCCGCGACCGCGGCGAGCGCGAACGTCCCCCTGCTCCTCCCAGCGCGCGCCGCATGAGCGTCGCGCGCGGTGAAGGCCGCGAACGCGATGGCCACGATCCACGGCTCGTAGCGACAGAGCGTGGCGGCGACGAGGCAGCCCGCCCCCCAGAGCCGGATCCGTGGCGCCTCTCGAGCCAAGGTGGCGAGCGCGACCACCGACAGCGCCCCCGCGAGGAGCTCGGGCACGGTGGCCACTCCGAGCCGCGCGCTCCACGGGAACAGACTGGCACAGAGCGCCCCCACGAGGGCCGTGCGACGGTCTTCGATAAAGAGGCGCGCGGCCACGAGCAACAGGAGCGAGGCCAGCACGCCGGTCACGAACGCGACGACGCGGGCGACCGTGATCGAGGTGCCGAACACCATCATCGCGCCGCCGGTGAGCCAGAACGGCAGCGGCAGCCAGCTCGTCCCCGTCGGATCGAGCGCGGGGGCGAGCGCGAACTGTTGCGCGTGGACCACGCGCGCGAAGTCGTCGTCGCTCACGGCCCGAAAGCCACCTGCGAGCACCACCCCGCCCATCGCCGCCTTCGCGAGCACGACCCACGCGGCGTCACGGAGATCGGCGCGCGTGGTCACGGGAGGGCGGGCGCTGGGGCGAGAGCCGACGGCGAGGCGCTCGAAGCCGCGGTGTCGTTGGGCTCGGGCCTCCCCGCGGACGCGGTCGCGGAGGCGGTGGCGGCGCTCGGGGCAGCGCTGGCGGAGGCAGAGGCCGCGCCGGCCCCCGAGCCCACCGGGAGCGGGGTGGCGAGCGCCACGATGAGCTCACGGCCGTTGTCGTTGGCGGGGTGGATGGCGGGGCCGTTGATGTCGACCACGAAGGCGTAGAGCACCGGCTCCGCCCCCGGATCATCGGTGACGACCGCGTGAACCCGGATGTGCTGGAAGCAGGTGTTCTCCACGGCCGCGCTCCACGATACCGGCTTATCGGGGTGTCGAGCCGCGAGCTGCTCGGGGATGCTGGACCCCCCGGGAGGATGGTAGCTCTGCACCACCTCGAGCGCGTGACGCTGATCGGAGGCTTCGTAGCGGCCCTGCATCCATAGAATCGAGCCGGCGGCGGCGAGCGCGGTCACCACCATGATCACACCTCGAACCCTCGGACCCATGTTCCGGAGCCGCATAGCACGTTTGCTGCGGCAGTTGTGCTCCACCAGGCCGCATGCCAGGTTGTCGTCGCCATGTTGGAACGGGTCGTCAGGAGCGCCCTCTACAGCGCGGCCGAGGCCGGCTACGAGCAGGCCGCGCGGGCCGTGATCGCCCGCGTGGATCCCCTGCTCCGTCGTTCGGTGAACAAGCGGGTGCAGCGCGCCATCAATGACGCGATCGAGCGCACCGGCCCCGTCGACGCGGTGGTGGACGAGCAGCAGCAGCTGCGGGTGGCCTACCTCCTCCACGCCGGCGTGCTCGGCGAGCTCGACCCCCGCTCCACCGAAGACGTCGCGAGCGCCTTCGCGAAGGCGGCCGCCACCGCTCCGAAGAAGGCCCCGCGGCTCTTCTTCTTCACCCCCCTCTTGCTCCTCTTGCTCTTCGGCGGTGGCGGGCTGTTCGCGTTCTACGTGTTCGGACCGAGCGCAGAGCAGCGCCTGCGGACCTCCACCCTCGGGCGCTCGGTGGGCGTCGAGCTCACCAAATGGGTGGTGTACCTCGATCGCTACCGCCGCGCCCGCGACGGCCTCCGCAGCGTCGACGACAAGCTTAGCAAGCTGAAGAAGCAGCGCGAGACGCTGCTCGCGACCACCAAAGAGGCCCTCGGCGACGAGGGCGAGAAGGCGATGGGCGCCCTCCTCGAGGCCGGCGAGCGGATCACCGGCAGCGGGCGACCCACCGGCGACGACGGCGAGCCCAGACAAGATCTGCCGGAGGACTTCGTCCCCGACGATGAGAAGACGCTCTATGGCGCGACCAAGGCCATCAACGAGCTGCTCGCCCGCGAGGGGCATCCGGTGCTGCTCGACGCCCGCACCAACCTCACCGCGATCTCGAGCGGCGGCGACCTCGGAGGTGCGGTGCCCTTCCGAGAGGTGATCATCCTCAGCTACTACGTGGAGCGCCGAGGGCACCTCCGCTACCGCGACGAGAGCACCGAGCTCACGCTCGGCAAGCGGCTCGACACGCTGAACGTCGACGTCGCCGACGACGCCTACGACACCAACGCCATCGGCGGCCTCTTGGTGTCGCTCGACGTCCCCGAGGAGGCCCTCGCCACCACCCTCATGAAGCCGCTCTCGGGCCAGAGCCCGTGGGAGCTCGTGCCGGAGAAGGAGGCGCAAATGATGGAGGGCGGCAAGGAGATGCTCGACATCGCGGGACAGACGCTGCGCGACGAGCTCCTCGGCTCGGCGGCCGTGCAGCAAGAGAGCGCGAACCGCATCGCCCTGCTGCTCGAGCAGCGGCGTGACGCCATCTTGAAGCTCACCGATCTCGACGTGGCGTCGCCGCGGCGCCTGCTCATCGACGAGGACTCGCTCGAGAAGCTCGAGCACTTCCGCAAAGACAACCTCGAGGCGTTCCAGGTGCTGGAGCTGAACGAGAAGCTCCAGGGCTACGAGGACGACTTCAAGAGCGTGTTGCTGGTGTTCGCGGACGCAGCCGCCATCCGCGGGAGCGTTTACCTCCTCGAGAAGAGCTCGACCGCGCCGACACCGGAGCCGCTCAATAAGGCGCTCTCCGAGCTGCCTCTAGCCTATCGCGATCCGGAGCATCCGCGCCGCGCGCTGCTCGCCGATCTGGCGGCCATCGGGCACTCCCCCACCCTGGCCAAGACGCTGTTGTCGCTCCTGGTGCAGCGCATGCTCCGCTCCTCCGGCCGCTTCCTCATCCCAGGCCCGCGGGTGCTGCTGTCCGAGCTGAGCGACACGCTGGGGGTCGCGCCGAGTGATCCGTGGCTCGAGAGAGGCGCGATCAGCAAGCGCTTCCCAGCGCTCTACAAGGCGCTCATGGCCAAGTCGTCGGCCGAGGTGCAAGAGGCGGCACGCGAGACGTTCGAGCGGCTGGCGGGGACGCCGCCCCCCGAGCTCACGTGGAGGTAGCCCCCATGCCCTCCATCGACACCGACCCGTCCCCCGAGTCCATCGATCGCGAGCTCGCACGGGCGGAGGCCCGCAAGCGGCGCACGCGCTGGCTCCTCGCGGGGAGCGCCGCCCTCGCGGTGGTGGGGGTGGTGGCGCTCCAGCTGGCGCGAGCGCACCACCAACGACGCGTGCTGGAGACGGCGTGGTCACACGCGGCAGGCTGTCTCTTGGGAGGGCCACTCCCCAAGGGCGCCTCACCGAGCCTCCACGTACATCGGACCAAGCTCGCGCTGGCGGGCCAGAAGACCGACTGGCCCGCGCGTTGCGCAGAGCCGCTCGAGAGCTTGAACCAAGAGTTGGTGAAACAGAAGCGCGGCGAGGCGCTCGCGAGCCACGCCCACACGCTCGCCACCGAGCTCGCTGCGGGCGCGACCAAGCCCGACCACGCCTACCTCCTCGATCAGCTCGCCGCCAAGGCGGCCGAGCTCGAGCTCTCCACCAGCGCCGTGCAAGCGTGGGGAGACGCGCTCCCCGCGCCTATCGTGGCCCCCAACCTCACCACGCTGCCCGCCGACGCACGCCTCGTGGCGACGCCCCTCGGCGCCCACGCGATTGCCTCCGACCTGTGGCCGGGAACGGAGCTCCACCTCTTGCTGCACGACGCGGCGACCGACGCGCCACCTTGTGTGTGCACGTTCAACCGTGCCGGCCCCGACGCCGTGTGTCGAACCATCACCGGCGCGGCCGCTCGGGCCGAAGGCCTCCGCCTCGGCGGCACGACGGCGCCGGGCGCGCCCCCTCTGTTGTTCGGCCGGCTCGACAGCGAAGAGGTGGTCTTCCGCTCCGACTCGGGAGACGAGGTGGCGCGAGGCAACCTCGGCAGCGCTTTCATCGGGCCCGACGGTGCGGTGGCGGTGATCGTGCTCGGCGACCACGGCGAGGGCTCGTTCGAGCTGGTGGAAGAGGCGCGTCCCGGCGCCCCGCGCACCCGACGGCTGGTCGCGCCGAAAGACTTCGAGGCCACCAAGCTCACGCTGGGGGTGGTGGCCCACGGCGTGGCGTTGGTGCAGACGCTGAACGACGAGGACGAGAGCGAGACGCCCGAGCCCCCAGCGCTCCACGCCGCGACGCTGCCCCTCCCCACGTCGGGGCCGGCCTTCACCAAGGTGGGAGCGCTCGACGCGGTGAACGCTTCGCTGAGCTTGTGCCGCACCACGCAGGCGCTCGTGCTCCAAGTGGGTCGCAGCCATGGGTATCTCGCGTTCTTCGCCGATGGAAGCTGGTCGGTGTCGGAGCGCCACGAGCAGCTGGGGAACCAGGTGGCCTGTCGCGGCGAGGCGGTGCTCTTGCACGACGTGGGTCCGGTGCGCGCGTGCGATCGGCGCGGCTGCCGCGACGCTGGGCTCGAGGACGTCGACTTCGGAGACGTCGGGGTCGTGCGACCGAGACGCGCCGTGCTCGGCGACAAGCTCCTCGGGGTGGCCGAGTCGGAGCATCGTCAGGGGGTGCGTTGGGTGCACGGCGCAGGCACCCCGGAGGTGTTGTTCGACGACCGCGTGCGCAAGGACGAAGTGCAGGTGAACAGCACCGTCTCCGGCACCCGCATCTTCAGCCGCGACGGCTTCGCGGTGGTCACGCTGTTCACCGACGAGGGGGTCGTCGCGTTCTACTTCGGGGCAGACGCCAAGCCGGAGCCAGCGCGCATCACCACGCGTTGAGCCGAGCTATGCCCCGCCGCACTCTGCCTTCCTCGCTCTATCAGGTGCAGGTCACGGTGAGACATGCGCCGTTTTCGTCGGGGCTGAAGCTGCACGCGTCGAAGTTCTCGCAGCGCAGACAGTCGACCGGCAGGCAGGTCCCTGGGCTCACCCCATAGTCGGCGCTGCAGAGCTCGCCCTGGTTCGCGCAGTCGCACGACGTGCCGCAGCCCTGTCCGCACTGCCCCACCGGCCCCCCCACGTCGCAGCCGGGACCGACACAAGCGCCACAGTCGTTCGGACAGCGAGCCTGCGTCTCGCAGGTCGACTGCGAGCACACGCTGTCGCCGCACGTGCGCGAACCGTCCCCGTCGTCGTCGGCCCCTGCGCAGCTCACGGCCACGAGCGCGAGCCAGAGCGCGAGCCAAGCGGCAACCGGTGGCACCATCGAGCGAGCATAACACTGCACGATCGAACCCGAGCGCCGCGTGCGCCGACCCCTACTGCGGCGCAGGGCGCGGCGATCGCCCCACCGCGAGGGCAACGCCGCTCAAGGCGACCGCACCTCCAAGCAGCGTGGAGCCGCCGACCGCCTCATCGAGGAGGAGCCAGGCCAAGAGGGTCGCCCCCACCGGCTCGGCGAGCGTGCCGATCGCGACCACCGTCGGACGCAGGTGCCGCAGCGACCAGGTGAGCAAGCCATGCCCGACGAGCTGGGGAAACAGCGCGGCGAGCACGATGTAGCCGAAGGGTTCCCAGCCGGCGAACCGGAGCGGGACGCCGAGCAACGCCGCGGTACCGAGCAAGAGCGCGGCGCCCACGGCGGTGGCCACGCCGGAGTACGCCCAGCTGTCGAGCGCGTCGCCGTGCCGTCGCGCGAGCAAGAGGTACACCGCCATGGCCCCCGCGCCGACGAATGCGAGCGCGTCGCCGAGCAAGGCGCGAGGCTCGGCGAGATCCGCGCCACCGATGATCAACAGGCCGCTCGCCGCCAACAAGATCCCCGCCACGTGGCGTCGATCGGGGGCGTCGCGCCGTGTCACCACGCCGATCACCGCGAGGATCGCGGGGGTGGCGGTCACCACCGTCACCGAGGCCATCACCGTCGTCATCGTGAGCGACGTGACCCACGCACCGAAGTGAACGGCGTAGGCCACACCAGCCCAAGCCGCGGAGCGGATCACCGCCCCCGGCAAGCGCCCGGCGCGTCGAGCGCGGAGCACCAACGGCAACAGGAGCAGGGTGGCCAAGAGGAGGCGAACCCCCGCCGCCACCAGGGGATGGGTCGGCGCGGCCTTGCGAAAGAAGATGGCGGCAAAGGAGATGGCGACGATCGCCAAAAAGAGCGGCCCCACCACACGAACGCGGCCCTCTTGCTCACCGGCAGGCAACAAAGGTCGCCGTCCTCACTCCTTCTTCCTCACGCACATCGAGGCCTCTTGGTCGAGCTCACACTGATCGTGATCTTTGCAGGCCTTGCTGTCCTTGCAGTGCTTCTCTTTGCTCGCCACGCAGAGACCGTTGTGGAGCGCGCAGTTGCCGAACTCCTTGCACGAGTCGGAGCCCGCGCAGTGCTCGTCTTTCTGAGGCTTGCACTCGCCATCGTTACCGCTCACGCCGCAGTCCCCCGCGCTCTTACACACCGCGGCGCCGGCGCAGTCGGCGTCTTTCTTCGCCTTGCACGAGGAGGTCGCGGCATCGAACGAGCAGTGTCCACGCTGCGCGCAGCTCGCGTTCCTCGCACAGTCTTCGTCGGCGCCCCAGGTGCAACCGTTGGACGACTTGTTCGGCGAGCAGAGCCCCTCGAGCTTGCAGCCCTCGGTGCGCTCGCAGTCGGCGCGCGAGCCCACCACGCACAGGCCATCTTTCGCAGTGCACTTCCCAAGGTGGTTGCAAGCGGGGAGCTTCTTGCAGTCGGCGTTGTCGACGATGGCGCAGCGGTCGTCGAGCAGCGAACACCAGCCCTCGTCCTCGCACAGGATGCTCTTGCGGCAGTCTGTGTCGCTGGTGGCCCGGCACTCACCGTTCTTGGCCGTGCACAGGCCCGACTTCTTGCAGAGGCCCTCCTCCTCGCACTGCTTGTCGGCCCAGTCCTTGGGAGAGCACGTGTGCGGCTCGTCTCTGGCGCGCGCGCGGCTGGTGCGAAAACATACGAGCTCCTCCTCGCAGTTCGAGTCATCGACGCAGGGTTTTCCCACGCCCCCCTTCTTGCCGCAGCCGAGCGAGCCGCTTGGACCGACCAGGCCGAGCGTCGCCACTGCGAGCCACGCGAGTTTGTGCATGGGCGTCAGTTGCCAGCACCCCAAAGGGCCGTCAATGGCGGTAGGTCGCCCCCCAGTCGATGCCGAGCCCGCGCTTGTCGGCGGCGAGCGCCACCGGGCGAATCACGCCTCCGCGCACCGCGAGGGCGCCGAGCACCCCCACGTGGAGGCCACGGGTCAGCGTATGCGCCGGCCCGCTCGTCACCTTCGGAGGCTTCTCGGCCACCTCCTTGCCCCGCTCGGCGCTGTCGGCGGTCGCGAGCGCGAGCAACACCCCCGCCGGCACCGGCCCCGGATCGCGCACCACGTCGAGCGCGAACGCGAAGCTCTTGGACGCGCGCTGGCGCCGCAGCGTGGCGCGGCTCACCGGTGCGGGGGTGACCGTGCCGCCTCCGGCGCTCATCTTTGCCGCGAGCACGGCGGCGATCTCGGCGAGATGGGGTACGCCGCTGTCGAACAGGAGCGATGCCGAGCCGCCGTTGTAGGGCGTCCCTCCCGAGGCGCCAGGGCGACCGCGAAGCCCCACGTGCAGGCTCTCGATCGGCACCGCGTCGGCGAGCCGCTGGGCCATCCCCGGCGCGTGGAGGGGCCCTGCGCCGATCCCCGTCACCAACACCACCCAGCCCACGTCGCGATGATCGAAGGGCCGAGCCTCGGGGCGCGTGCCGTAAAAGCCCATGCCTTGCCAACCCACGTCGTCGATCCCCGCCTCGAACGCCTTGAGCGACGCCGCGAGATCGGGAGCGCGCCACACCGTCACCTGCTCGAGCTGGCTCGGCCCCCGGGCCGCGTTGGGGTTGCGGATGAGCTCGAGGGCGACCGGCGACGGGCGGGCGAGGAACGCGCCGGTTCCATCGGGCTTGTTCGGATCGAAGCCCACCGGGAGCAACGCACAGAGCGGCGAACAGAGCACGAGCGCGAGCGCCGCAGGGTCGACGTCACCGAAGCGAGCCACGAGGGGATCGTCCTTGTCGGAGCGCACCCACGGCGTCACCCGCGCGAACAGGGCCGAGGCCCCGAGCTTGCGGGCGCGCGCGACCGACCACGCGAGGTCGCGGCCGCCGATCGGCTTGCCGCGCGCCGTGCGCAAGCCGGGACGCAGACGCACCACCGTCTGATCTCCCTCCACGGTGGGCATGCCGTCGGCGAGCGCGGGGTACACCACACCGTGGACGTCCCGCGCGTACACCGTGTCGGCCATCGCCCCGCCAAAGTAGGCGGCGAGGGGGTCGAACAGATCGTGGGGATCGATGCGGGCGGTCGACAGCGGTGCGCGCAGCGCTACCTTGCCGCCGGTAGGGAGGCGTCCGAGCGCCGCTGCCGCGGGAGCGAGCGCACCCAAAGGAGCGAGCGCACTCAGCGAGAGGAGCGCGCGGCGGTGGAGCCGGCCACTCATCGCACGACCCAGAGCTGGGTGCCGGTGGCCACCACCAGCGGGGCGACCCCCGGCCCGTCGGGCGGGCAGATCGCGAGCGCGCGCACCCCAAGCGGCGCAGGGAGGCGCGCGCGCTTCTTCACCGTGCCCGTCGCGGTGAGCGTCCTCACCTCTACCGCGTCGTGTTTGGGGGCGAGCGTGTCGAGGGCCGACACCACCTCGAGCGCCCCGTCCTGATCGAGATCGCCCACCGCGAGCTGTGCCCCGCTCGGTGCGATGACGAGCTCCTCGGCGCCCCGGCGCACCACGAGCATGCCTTGCTTGCGGAGCGCCACCGTGGGGGTGCCCTCGCCGCCCGGGCTCACCCAGTGTGTCGCCGCCAGCGCGTCGGTGGGATGGCCCACGTCGTCGAACGGAGGGGCCTGTTCGGAGGGCGAGCAGGGCTTGCGCGCGGGCCCGAGGAGGAGGTTCTCGATCCGTGCGCACGCGGTGGTCGCACCGTGCGGCACCGCCAGCCCACCGGGTTTGTGGAGCACCGCGAGGCCAGCGCCGAGGCGGAGACTTCCTTCCCGATCCGTCACGCTCACGTCGAGGTATCCGCTCGGTCCCTCCACGACGGTGGCGAAGCCGAGCGGCTCGCGCAGCGGCACCGGGGCGACGGGCGCATGTTCGCTCCACTTCGCCTCGGCCACGCGCTCCACCTGGGCCTCCGCGAGGCGCACCTGAACCACGCGGTGGCGGGTCATCGTGAACAGCTCGCTGCCACCGTCGCCGTCGAGATCGCCGCAGGCGAGGGCCAGGATCTCCGCGTCGGCGCCATCGTATTGGGCGACCTTGGGTTGCGCCTCGAAGCTCAGCGGCTCGAGGTAGGAGCGCACTTCGGCGTCGATGGGGGCTTGGGCCTGAGCATGCGCCACCGGACCGCGGTGGGCCGCCCGCGCGCGCGCCCACACGCTGCGGGCCACCGGGTAGGCGTCGGCGACGAGCCGCAACCGTCCCCCGGCGATGGCGACCCGCAGGTAGAGAAAACCCCGCGCGTCACGCGCCTCGGCCCGCGCCGCAGCGAGCGTCAGCGGCGTCGCGACGAACCTCGCACGACCGCCGAGTCGTCCCGCCACCTGCTCGCCGATCGTGGCGAGGAGCGCGTCGCTGCCGGGAGCCTTCGCGTCGCTCGCGAGCGGAGCGACGAACACCACCGCCTCGAGCGGCGGGCGGCCCACGCCCGCGACGATCTCCCGCACCACCGAGTCGATGGCGGACCGCGCGCGACCACACGGCGCGCACTGCGTGGGCGCCGGCGCTGCCGCACCCGGAGCCGCGGGACCAGGAGTCGCGGGACCAGGAGTCGCGGGACCAGGAGTCGCGGGACCAGGAGTCGCGAGACCAGGAGTCGCGGGACCAGGAGTCGCGGGACCAGGAGGGGCCGCGGGCTGGGCCCACGCCGAGGAAGGCACAGACCCGAGGAGCAAGGCGGCGCTCAGCCACCCGCGGAGGCGCCGGTCACGCCTCGGCTCGGCCGCCCTTCGCCTCGACCCCTCCACGTCGCTCACGGCTCCATCAGCTCGTGGAGCAGGCCATGTCCTGGCCACAACACATCGGCGACTTCACCTTGCCGTGCCCATCCGGACACGCCGAGATGTGCACGTTCGTGCCGTCCGGTTTGGTGATCGTGGAGTGCTCGAGCTCCTTGTTGCACTTGCCACAGGTCATGGTGCCGATGCTCATTCCGCATTTCTCACAGGTGTACGCTGCCAAGGGATTCTCCTCGCTGTTGGTGGGGGCCCACGTTGGGACGCCCCGGATCATGCCCAACTCGACGCCGAGACACCAGCCACCTCGCCACCAAGTCACGAACGGGACGCGAGCAGGGATGACTCGCGCGACCTGGAGGGCGCGGGAGACGACGGCGGTGGGTCGTCAGAGACCCTCGAGGAGCCAGTCGGCGACGACGTCGTGTCCGCGCACCGCGGCGGCAGGGGCTGGGCGCGCGCGTGGGCGTGGCCCGAGCAACAGCTCGAGCACCCGTCGTTCGAGGTCTTCCGGCCCGGTCACGGGCTCGGCCACGGCGAGCGCGCGCCGCCGCTGGTCGTCGAACGGCCGCGGCCGGGGCACCGCGAGGTGGTGCACGCCGGCGCGGGCGAGCTCGTAGGTGAGGTTGTAGCCAGCTGCGCCCACCACGACCCGCGGGCGCCCACCGGGGGGGCCGAACCAGAGCGGCCCCACCCCGTCGAGCACGCGGCGTACCCGCACACCACACGCGACCAGGCGATGGGCCAGGCGCTCGAGGAGGCGCTCGAGCGAGCTGTCATCGCCCCCGAGCACACACACCGAGTTATCCGCTAGCTCGCCCTCGCCACCCTCGCCACCCTCGCCACCCTCGCCGCCCGCGCCGCCGCCACCGTCGCCGAGCTCACGTGCCACCTCCGCGAGCGGGATCACGCGCGCGTCGTCGAGCCACCTCAGCGAGGGCTCGAGGTCGGCAGCTCCCGCGCAGCCCGCGAGCCCACGCTGGAAACGCTCGCCGTGAACGTCCCGCCGCAAGCGGAGGAGCGCGTAGCGCGGCACCGCGACCTCCGAGAGCTCCTCGAGCAGGCCCTCGGGGAACGTGTCCACGACGAGCGCGTCGGCCTCGTGCGCGGCGACGGCGGCGGCGACGGCGGTGGCGAGGGCGCGGGGGGAGCCCGGGCGTTCGAGCGCGACCACCGCCGCCGAGGGGGCGAGCGTGGCGGCCAACAGCGCGTTGCGCGCGGGCACGAGCAGCGAGACCGTCGCGCCCCTCGCGGCGAGCGCCTCGGCCACCGCCGCCCCTCGTGTCGCGTGACCGCGGCCGCCACCGAGCGCATAGAGCGACAGCCGCGCCGACGGCGCTATCCTCAGGTGCCCTCCCACCCGTCGTGATGCTCGGGCCCGAAATCGTCGCCCCCGAAGTCGTCGAACAGGGCGTAGTCGTCGGCTCCGTACGGCTCGTGGAGCCACGCGTCGTCCACGAAGTACCAGTAGAAGAAGGGGTCGTCGCGCAGGTGCGCCTGGCTCTGTCGCTGCTGCGGCTGGCTCTTGATGAGCTGGCGGAGGCAGCTCACACAAGCGATCGACTGCCAGTAGGTGCGGCCGTGCGTGAAACACACCGGCTTGTGGCACTGGGCGCAGGTGCCATGAGCGGGCTCGCCACACTTCTTCTTGAACAGGATGCCCGCGGTCTCTCGGCAGCGGTTCATCGCTCGAGCTCGACCACGAAGATGACCATCGCGAGCCGCTCCGCGACCGTCAGGTTCGGCGCCGCGAGCAGCGCTGCCACCGTAGGATCGAGGTTCCCCTTCACGGTGGCCACCACCTCGTCACCGCGTCGCACCTCGCCGTCCTTCACCGACACGCGCTGCCCGCCGAAGGTGCCGCCGCCGCCTTCGACAACGCCAACCTCGCGATCGGACGCGTCCTTCAGCTTGTAGCCGCCCCCCCGACGCTTGGCCTCGAACGAGGCGTCGTCGGCGCCCCCCCGATACACCTTGAACCCGTCATCCTTCTTCTTCACCTTGGCGAGCTCGCCGTCGCTCGCGTCCTTCACCTTGACCCGATCCGCCTCGACCTTGACCTTCAGCCCCCGCGACGTCTCGTAGCGGTCCCCCTTCTTCGTCAGCGCGTGCTCCTCGCCGTCGAGGGTGAGCACGACACCCGTGAGATCCCTGGCTCGCTGCGAGCCTTGGGAGGGCGCCGAGTCGCCGACGTCGGCGCTACCACCGCCGCGATCGCAGGCCAGCACCACGAGGAGGAGCGTGAGGCAGAAGAGGCGTGTGTTCGTCATCGCGATCGTATTGCTTTCGTCACGTCGGACCGACGCGCTCATCGTGCCGGTAGCGGCCGCGCCGTGCGTCACCCCGCATGGGAGGCGCCCCGCTTCACGCGCGCCGCAGACTTGTAGCTGTGGATGAGCGCCGCCACCACCTTGCGTGAGTCGAGCTGGTTCTCGAGCTGGTAGGCGGCCCAGCCGCTGCGCGTGCAGACACGCTGGGCGGGCGCGGTCTGATAGACGAAGGTGGCGTGGCGCGGTTGGATGAGTCCACGGCGGAGCACGAGGCCGGGTAGCTGCATCGCGGGGAGCTGTTGGTGCCCTGGGAAGGCCTTCCCCTTGGGGGGCGTGAGGCGGATGGTGAGCTGCTCCACGACGACGTCCTTCTTCTTCTCGTACTTCCGCTTCTGGAGGGTCTTGCGCTTCACGCGCGTGGTGACGTCGAGCATCACGGCGACCCCGTCGGCCAGCGTCATGCGCGCGAGCAACCAGTGGTGGTGCCAGAGGATGAGCTGGCGCGTCTGCTCGAACAAGCCGGTGCCCGTCTTCTCGCGGCGAACGGGGGTCTGTCGCTCGTAGCCGGTGAAATCGGCGAGCATCTTCACGGGTCGGTTCGGCTTGAGCTCGGCGGCGAAGGTCCAGAGCGTGCCCGTGACCACCTCGAGGCGGCGGTCTTCGAGGTCGAGCTTGCCGTGGCGCGTGCCCCTCCAGTACGCGACGCCGGCGATGACGAGAAACACGACCCCCACGAAGATCACGAGGCCGAGGAAGCCGATGATGAGGAAGATGAGCGCGATCGTGTTGGCCCGCTTGCGCAGGCGCTCGGCCTCTTTGTCTTGGGCGTGGAGCGTGGCCGCCTCCTGCAACACGTGGGCGGCGTTGCTCTCGATCGACAGGAGCACCGCGGCGTCCGGCGGCTTGCTCTCGACGGCGAGGCACGGCAGCGTCGGGAGGCTCTCGAGGATGCGCGGGTCGATGGGCCAGTGGGGGCCCACTGGAGCGGGCGCCTTGATCAGCGCCTCCGGCTCGGGCGGGCGCGCCGCCGGGGCCTGCTGCAGCGCCTGGTGGTACCCGTGGAGCTGGGCGAGGTGAGGCTGCTGGCCGTGGTGATAGCCGTGATAGCCCACGTGCCCTTGGTGCGGCGGGATGACTGCGTACGGCGAGTGGGGCGGCGGCTGCTGGCGCCAGTCGGTCCCTTGCCAGCCACCGCCGGCGGGTGGAGCGCCCGGAGGGGGACCGTAGCCTTGGGGCGGCTGCGCCATGGCGCGAGCTTACTCTAGATCGACGGCGTTGGCAGAGGGGTGACGAGCGCCCGTGGCGTGGCGCGTGGCCTCTGCCCGCCGGCGATGGGTCGCCCCGCTGCCCCCCCCCCGAGCCGGCCTGCGATATCACGTACCAACCTCGCCGAGAGGTGGTAGGTCCATGCAAGTGATCGCGCTCGCCACCCTGACCGTCGCCGCGGTGCTCGCGCTGGCCATGGGCTCGAGCGGCATGGCGCCGTCATTTGCGGCGAGCCTCGGCGCCGGCGTCTTGTCGCGTCGGGTCGCCATTCCCCTGTACACCGGCTGCGTGCTCCTCGGGGCGGTGCTCCTCGGCGAACGCGTGGCCTCCACCGTGGGGCGCGGCATCGCCCCCGCCGAGGCGTTCACGCCCGCGGTCACCCTGGGCGTCGTGGGCGCGGTCGCGCTGGCGATGGTGCTGGCGAGCCTCCTCCGCATCGCGCAGTCGACGTCGTGGGTGACGGTGGCCGCGGTGGTCGTGGTAGGCGTTCATCACGGCCAGGTGGACACCGCGACGCTCTTCGGTCGCTTGCTCCCGGCGTGGCTGTTCTTGCCGCTCGCGAGCTACGGCCTGTGTCTGTGGCTCACCCATCGGCTCTATCCGCTGCGGGCCTCGAACTGGCGGCTGCACGAGCGCATCGCCCGCCAGCGGCCTCGCCTCCGTCTCGTGGTGATCGCCGGCGGTTGTTACGTGGCGGTGGCCATCGGCGCCAACAACGTCGCCAACATCGTGGGTCCCCTCGCCGCCGGCGGGGTGATCGACGCGGAGATGGGCCTGCTCCTCCTCGCGCCCCTCTTCGGTGCCGGCGCCCTCGTGCTTCGAGGTCCCGCCGATCACATGGCGCGCGACATCGTGCCGATCGGCGAGGTGACCGCGGCCACCACCAGCGTCGTGGTGGGGAGTCTCCTCCTCCTCGCCTCCTTGCTCGGCATTCCGCAGTCGCTCGTTCAGCTCCAGACCGCGGCGGTGTTGGCGGTGTCGCAGGTGAAAGAAGAGAGCGTGCGGCGCATGCCGAGGCGCGAGCTCGGCCGGCTCGGCGCGGTGTGGTTGGGGGCTCCGGTGCTGGCCGCGCTGCTCACGCGCCTGGTGGTGGAGGTGGCGCCATGACGTCTCGGATCATCGACTCGGTGCTCGAGCTCGTGGGGGCCACACCGCTGTTGCGCTTGCGACGGCTCCCTCGTCCCGGCTCCGCCGAGGTGCTCGTCAAGCTCGAGTCGCTCAGCCCGGGGGGGAGCATCAAGGACCGAGTGGCGATGCACATGCTCACCCGCGCCGAAGAGGCGGGCGTCCTCGGTCCGGGCACCACGGTCGTCGAGCCGAGCTCGGGCAACACCGGCATCGGGCTCGCGATGGTGTGCGCCGCGCGCGGCTACCGCTGCATCATCGTGATGCCGGACGCGATGGTCCTCGAGCGCGTCGCCATCCTCGAGCGCTTCGGCGCAGAGGTGGTGCTCACCCCCGCCGCCGACGACATGGCCGGCGCGGTGGCGAAGGCGCGCAGCATCGCCGCGTCGCTCCCCCGTGTGTTCGTGCCCAGCCAGTTCGACAACGGCCACAACCCCGAGGCTCATCGGTTGACCACCGCGCGCGAGATCCTCGAGGCCACCGAAGGGCGACTCGACGCCTTCGTGGCCGGCGTCGGCACCGGCGGCACCCTCACCGGCGTGGGCAGCGTGCTCCGCGAGGAGGTGGCAGGAGTGCATATCGTGGCGGTGGAGCCGGCGGGCTCGGCGGTGCTCTCTGGGGAGCGCTCCGGTCCTCATCGCATCCAGGGGATAGGTGCCGGTTTCATCCCCTCCGTGCTGCGTCGCGAGCTCATCGACGAGATCGTGCGCGTGAGCGACCGCGACGCCTTCGAGACAATGAAGGCGCTCGCCGCCGCGGAGGGCATCCTCGCCGGGATCAGCGCGGGAGCCGCGGTATGCGCCGCGGTCGCGGTGGCCGCGCGCCTCGGACCGGGTCGCCGCGTGGTCACCGTGGTCCCCGACGGCGGGGAGCGCTACCTCGGTCTCCAGCACTACTTCGAGCTGTGAGCGCACCGCGCGCTTCTCTCGTGAGGCTCAATCGGGGAGGCCGTCCCACAGCGCGGCCAGATCGAGACGCGCGCCGCAGTCGAGCGCGAGGACACCTTGAGTGAGCTCTTCGTAGCCCCAGCCGCCATCTTCGAGGCGCCGATACCTCTCGATGCGCGGCGCATCCTGGCCGACGAGGACGTACTCGCGAAGCGACTCCAGCTGCTGGTAGTGCTGCCACTTGCCTCCGCGATCGTCCGCTTCGGTGCTGGGCGACAGCACCTCCACGAGGACGGTCGGGTTGGTGACGGTCGTACCGGTGGGATCGGCGGGATCACCTTCGATAGGTCCGCAGACGATCGAGGCGTCCGGATACGTTGCCCGCCCGGTAGCGAGCACCCGCACTTTCTGGTCGGATTGAAAGGCCACGCACCCCGGCCGTCTTCCCGCTTCGAGGGCGGCCGTTACCCGCGACGCGAGCGCGTTGTGGCGCCGCGACCCTCCTGCCATGGCGAGGATCTCGCCATCGTCGAACTCGTGTTTGAGGCCGCTGTCACGCTCGTAGGCGAGGTACTCGGCATAGGTGTACCGATGTCGAGAGCGTATTGGGCGGGACACCGCCCTAGCGTGCCTCATCCGGTGTCCACGCGCCACGGCGTCCGCCCTCGGAGGCGGCGGCGGTGAGGAGCCGGCCCGTCGGCGCGCCGCACCGATTGCAGCTGGGCACCCCATCCACCGTTCTCGTCGCGACGGGTCGCGTCGAGAAACGAGGCCACCCACGGTCTCATGTCGCGACGAGCGCGCCGGCGAGCCGACGCAGCTCCTCGTCTGGATCGTGTTCGGCTGCCCACGCGAGGGCCGCCCGCGCGGCGGCGAGCTCACGCCACTGGCCCAGTCGCTCGATGGCACCGGCTCGCGCCGCTGAGCTCGCCCTCGGCGCGCGCTGGAGCAGCGCGCCCACGGCGCCGACGTGAAGCGCCGCCGGGCGATGCCCCAGCGCGAAGAGCGCGCGTCGCTGGACGGCGTCCGCCGGGTCCGTGAGCGCGACGTCGAGCAAGCTGTCCGCCCGCTCGTCCTCGACGAACCGCAGCGCCGCCGCGGCCGCGATGCGCACCACGACGGCCTCCTCCGACAGGGCCCGCGCGGCGAGGGGCAAGAGGCGCACATCTCCGCTGTTCCCAAGCGCCTCGAGCGCGAGCGCACGCTCCTCCGCGGTAGCCGCGGTCTCGAAGCGCGCGAGGAGCTCGGTCACCGCGTCGTCGCCCTCTTCGCCCGCCGCGAAGGCCGCCGCGCCGAGCGCGAGCGTCGCGCGCCCCCGCACGTGCGGTGACGCGTCGTCGAGCCCGTCGCGCAGCGCGTCGAGGGCCGTCTCGCTCGGCTCCGCGAGCCGACCCATGGCCGCCATCGCGCTCCCCCGCAGCGACTCGTGCGCGTTGGCGCTCGACGCCACCTCCGCGAGCGCGGCCTGGGCTGGCTCGTTGCCCGCCTCCGCGAGGGCCCCAAGCACCACCGCCGCGTCCTCGAGATCCATCGCGAAGAGGTCCGACGCCGCCCGCCCCGCGGCGCCGAGATCGGTGCGAAACACCGCCGCCAGCTTGCGCAGCGCGAGCACCTCCTTGCCCGCCTCCGCGGCGAGGAGCTCACCGCGCACCGCGTCGTAGTTGGCGCCGGCGAGCCGCCGTTCGTCGCGCGCCCGCTGGTCGCCCGTCTCGAACGCTGCGAGCCGAAACGCCATCAGCCCCGCGCGCGCGTCCTCGAAGGAGCCCACGTGCTCGCTCGCGACGCGCGCCTCCAACACCGCGAGCGCCACCGTCACCGAGCTCGTGGCCGACATCGGCACATCCTTGGGGCGCGCCGTGAGCGACTCCGAGCCGGCGAGCGTCGCGAGCCACCCCTCGTCGTCGAGCGTCACCCGCGTCTCCCCCGCCGTCTCGTACAGCCCGGTCTGCCCCGCCGGCTTGAGACCGCTCGCGGTGGTGATGCCCAGCTGCTCCACGCGCCGCTTCACGAACGTGTTCGCGCCAGCGTGAGCGTAGGTGACGCGAAAGACGCCGGCACCGTCCTCCTCCACCGTCGACCAGGTTGCGCTCGGCTCGGGCCCCACGAAGCGGGTGCCCGCCGCCACCGCCCGCAGGTAACCACGGGCCGCGGAGCTCGCCTCACGGCTCGCGTAGAGCCGCTCGATCTGGCCGCGAGCGTCGACCGCGATGAAGAAGGGTCGCTCGAGCTCGGCGCCGAGCGACCCTTCCGGCGGTTGGCCCGCCACGTCGAGGACGGGGCGCCTCAGCTCGGCTCGAAGGACGCAGCGAGCCTCTTCGCAACCACTCACCGCGAGCTCCAGCTCGGCGGAGAGCGACACGGTGAAAGCGAGCGCGGGCTTGTCGGACCGCACCTCGGTGGCCTGCGTGAGCTCGAGGCGGTAGATGCGCGCGGCGCCGGGAAGCCAGCGCGACGGGGCGACCGCCACCGCCTCGTCGCTCGCCGACGAGCCCTCTACTGCGCCATCGCGAGCCCACCACGCCGTCGCCGCGAGCGGCGCCACCGTGAGCGCCAAGAGCCCAAGCCAGAGCGATTTCGAGCCGAGCGTCATGATCAACCTCCTGCGAAGGCGGTGCGGCAGCCCGCGATGTGAAGCAGCGGAATGGTCGTCTCCACCCCGTCCCACGAGGCGATCGGCAGCTCGTACTTCGACACCAGCTTCGCCCACGCCACCACCGAGCCGTCGAGCGAGCCGAGCTCGAGATCGGAGTCGAGCGACCAGCGGATGGCACCCGACGAGTCGAAGATCGCGCGCGCCCGCGACGGCACCTCGGCGCGCACCAGGGTGAGGTCGCCGGTGACGCCCACCCCCGCGATCCCGCCCGCGCTCACTTCGGCGGTGGCCTCGGCGAAGAGGCGCGCGTAGGGCGTCGCCTCCACCTTGATGCCCGTGCCGAGCCTCTCGACGGTGGGGCCGGTCTTGCCGAGCAGACCGATCTCCCCGATCACCGAGCCGGTCACGGTGACCGGCACCGGCCCGAGCGTGAACGTGGTGCTCGCCGAGAAGAGCTCCGCGGCGTCGTGCACGTCGAGGTTGAGGGGGACGGTCCCCGACACGTCGTAGGACGCGAGGCCCGCGACGTAGGCGTGCGCGCGCCCCGTGGCCTCCTCGCCATACTCGGCCTCGGCGTCGGCCCCGATGTCGACGAGCTCGATGCTCTGCCCGAATACGGTGGCCGCCGCGCGGAGGGAGGCGCCGCCGAACATCCGATCTGCGTGGCTGTCTTCTTCTCCCGGCTCACCGGCGGCGGGCTCGGCGCGGAGGTAGGCCCCCATCACCGCGCCTGCCCCGAAGAGCTCACCGCCGTAGATCCGCCCGAAGCCCCACTTCGCCTCCCACGCCTCGGGAGCCGTCGCGGCGCTCGTTGGAGTAGGGCCAGCACAGACTCCCGCGTAGCTCGCCTCGTGACCGTAGTTGCTCTTCTGGTAGCCAGCGTAGGCGGCCGGCTTGAACTTGCCGAAGCCACCGCTTCCGGGCGCCTTCCGGTAGCACACCACCTTGCCCGGCTCCTCGGGCGGCCAGGGGTCGCCGTAGTCGATGAACACGGTGCAGTGCGTGTCGTTGGTGGCGCCCGAGCTGTCGGGGAGCTCCTTCGTCTCCTCGGTGGTGCTCGCGGTGGTGGTGGCCGCGACGAGGGTGGCGGCGAGCGCGCCGAGCGTGAACAGAGATGACTTCATGGGGTTGTCCTTTCGTGATGCAGGCCCGCTCGCTGCGGGCGACGACCCCCATTCCAATTCCCGGGCCAAGCGGCATCGCTCATGATTCCAGCGGGTTGACGTCTCGAGTGGCCTGGCCGCGCGGCACGTGCCACGGGCACCGGCCAGCGTGCTCCGCTCGCACCCGTGGGGCGGCACCACCGCTCTCGCTCGACGTCGCCCCGGCCGCCCACTCGGGTCGCGGCCTGGGCCGTGGCACCGCTGGCACGTGCCAGCGGCACGGCCACCTCCCGCACCGCTCGCCGCGCGGTCAGCGCCGCGCCAACCAACGCCGCAGCTGGTTGCGGTGCACCCCGAGCGCCCGCGCCGCCGCCGACACGTTGCCCGCGTGCTCCGCGAGCGCTCGCTCCACCTCCGCGTCGTCGGGCAGCACGCGCGGCGTTCCCTCGTGGCTCGGCACCGACTCTGCCCCGGCCTCCACGTCGAGATCGTGCGACGTCAGCTCGGAGCGCCCGGCGGCGAGGCAGCCCATCGCCGCGTTGGCCACCGCGCTCGAGAGCTCGCGCACGTTGCCTGGCCACGGCCGCAACAAGCACGCCTCCACGAACGTCGCGTGCACCTGGAGGGCGCCGTCCACCGCGGTCAGCGCGCGCTGGACGTGCCACGGGATCTCCTCCTTGCGCTCCGAGAGGCTCGGCAGTCGCACCTGCCCGTGGTTGATGCGGAAGAAGAGATCGTGGCGGAACCGTCCCTCTTGCACCGCGCCTCGCAGATCGCGGAAGGTCGCGGTGCACAGCCGCACGTCCACCGTGATCGGCTGCGTCGAGCCGAGCGGGATCACCTCCCCCGTCTCCAGCACCCGCAAGAGCTTGGCCTGTACCGCCGCGTCGAGCTCGGCGATCTCGTCGAGAAAGAGCGTGCCGCCGTCGGCGGCCTCGAAGTAGCCCACCGCCGCGGCGTCGGCCCCCGAGTAGGCCCCCTTGCGCGTGCCGAACAGCAGACGCTCGGCGAGCGCCTCCGGGATGGTGGCGCAGTTCACGGCCACGAAGGGGCCCTGGGGCCGCGAGCCCAGCTCGTGGAACGCCCGCGCGATCAGCTCCTTGCCGGCGCCGCTCTCACCGATCACGAGCAAGTGCCTGGTGCGTGGGGCCACGATCGCGAGCTGGTTCAGACATGCGGCCAGGGTCGGTCCCACCACGCGGTCGCCCTCGGCGCGCGTCGGTGAGCGGCGGAAGGCCTCCACGTCGTCTACCGCGAGGAACAGCGTCTGTCCCACCCGCAGCGGCACGCCTGCCGGCAGCGCCTCCCCGCCTTGCACGCGCACCCCCGCGACGAAGGTACCGTTGCGGCTCCCGAGATCCTCCACGCCGAGCCCGCGCGAGCGGCGCACCACGGCGTGGGCGCGCGACACGTTCGCGTCGTCGATCGCGAGCCGCTCCAGCAGCTCGCGACCGATCGACAGCCCTTCGGCGGGCACCTCCAGCGCGTCGCAGCGCGCCGCTCCGCCCGCATGCACCACCACGAGCCCGGGCGTCGCGCGCACTCCGGCCAACGTCCGCGGATCGACGTCGTCCATGGTGGCGGTAGGCCGTGACATCGGGCGATAGTAGATCGCTTCGCGCCCCGATCCGTGCTGGATCGGCGCCCGAACACGTCGGCCCGGACTTTGCTTGGGCTCTTGCTTGGGCTTCTGTGTTTTTTGCTCAAGCCTTGTTGATGCCGAGCGGTACACCGCCCGGAGCCGAGCACGCGGCCGTGAGCCGCCAGCGAGCGCCGACGAGCGCCCCATGAACCACCCGCGACGAAGCGCCACGACCGTCCCCACCGCGAACACCGTGCCCTTCGGCGTGGTGACCGCGAGCCGCTCGCGCCCTCCCAAGGGCGCGAGCTTCGTCCACGACACCGTCGACGCCGCCGAAGGCGCCCGCGGCGCGCACACGTTCGACACCGGCGCCGTCATCAACGGCCGCTACACGGTGCTCGGCGCCTTGGGCGAAGGGGGCATGGGCGTGGTGTACAGCGCCTCCGACGCGCGCCACCCGGAGCGCCGCGTGGCCCTCAAGACGGTGGTCGCCGGCCCAGCGCAGCGCCACCGCATCGCGATGTTCAAGTCGGAGTTTCTCACCATGGCGCGCCTCCACCACCCCAACCTCGCCGAAGTGTACGACTTCGAGCCCATCGTCGGCTCCGACGAGCTCTACCTCTTCTCGATGGAGCGCATCGAGGGTCGCGACGCGTTTGCCGCCACCGCCGACGCCAGCCTCGAGGCCATCGTCGACCTGCTCGTGCAGTGCTGCCGCGCCCTCTCCTACGTGCACAGTCGCCAGGTGATCCACTTCGACCTGAAGCCCTCCAACATCCTCGTCGAGCCCGACGGGCGCGTGCGCATCGTCGACTTCGGCGTCGCCGGCGCCGCGCGACAGGCGCGCGGCGGCGTCGCCGGCACCCCCCACTACATGGCGCCAGAGCTCACCGGCGACGCCACCCACGTCGATCAGCGCGTGGATCTCTACGCCCTCGGCATCACGCTCTTCGAGCTCTTGTTCCGGCGCCTCCCCTTCGACGGCGACAGCCTGTTCGAGCTCGGGCAGGCCCACCACTACCGCGCCCTGCCCCTCGACGGCTCGCCGTGGCCTCGCTGGGTTCATAGCCTGCTCGAGCGCCTCTGCGCGAAGCAGCCCGATCACCGCTTCCGCAGCGCCAACGACGTGATCCAGGCGATCAACGAGACCAGCGACCGCACCTTCGAGCTCGAGACCCAAGAGACACGACAGAGCTACGTCTTCTCGAGCCGCTTCGTCGGACGCGACTGGGAGCACGACCGCCTGTGGACCTTCATCCGCCACCGCACCCAGACCAGCCCCGGCAGCGTCCCGGCGATCTTCGTGGGCGGGCAGAGCGGCGTGGGCAAGTCGCGTCTCCTCCGCGAGCTCCGCCGCACCTGCCAGCTCCACCGCGTGCCCTTCTTCGAGGCCGACTGCTACGAGCGCGCGCGCTCCGAGCTCCAGCCCATCGTGCGCGCGCTGTCCTTCCTCGTCCCCTTCGCGGAGTCGAGCGGGCACCACGAGCTCGTCCGGCGCCACGCGCCGCAGCTCGTCAAGCTCGACGCCGCCCTCGCCCCGGGGACCACCCCCGCCGCGCCCCACGGCGACCCCGCGCGCGAGCGCGAGCACGTGCTCGGCGCAGCCGTCGACCTCATCGTCGGCCTCTCCGAGCGGACGGCCTTCGTGCTCTACCTCAACGACCTGCACTGGGCCGACAGCGGCACCGCCGACGTGCTCCGTCGCGTGCTGAAGCACCTGCACGACGGCGACGAGAAGACGCGCCGGCTCGCGCTGCTCGGGACCTACCGCGACGACGAGCTGGAAGGTCGCCCCCTCGAGAGCGTGCTCGAGTCGCTCCCCGACCACGGCGCACGCTCCATCGTCCAGCTCGAGCCGCTCGCCAAGGACCACGTGGCCACCGTGGTGCGCTCGATGATCGGCGACGACGCGCTCCCCGAGGGGTTCCTTCGAACCGTGGCCGACGCCACGCTGGGCAACCCGTTCTTCGTGGAGGAGCTCATGCGCGCCTTCATCGAGAACGAGCAGGTGTGCCTCCGCGATGGGCGCTGGACCGTCGCCTCGGCCATCGACGCGCTCCCCATCCCGACCAGCATGGACGACGCCTTCCGACGGCGCCTCGCCATGTTGGCGCCTGCCCCCACCAAGCTGCTCGAGGTGTGCGCCGTGCACGGCAAGAGCCTCGACGCCGACGTGCTCCAGCGCGCCGCGGGGGTGGCCGCCGAAGATCTCTTCGTGGGCATCGCCGTGCTGCGCGAGCGGTTCATGCTGCGCGCGACCCCCGACGGCCCCACCGCCTTCGTCGTGGCCCACGATCGCATGCGAGAGGTGGTGCTCGAGACGGTGGGCGCACGCAAACCGGGGCTGCACCGGAGGCTCGCTCTCGCCCTCGAGCGCACCAACCCGGAGCTCGAGGGCACGCTCCTCGTCGACGTCGCCAACCACTGGCTCGACGCGGGAACCACCGAGCTCGGGGACGCGCCAGCAAGCCACGTCGCCGAGCTGCTCTACCGAGCGGCCAAGCAAGCCAAGAGCGCCGCCCAATACGAGACCGCCGCCACCTACCTCGAGCACGCGCTCGCGTGCGTGGAGCACCACGCCAGCGGCGACCTCACGCCCCCCCTCGAGAGCAGGATCCGCGCCGAGCTCCTCGCGGTGCTCTACCTCGTCGATCACGACGTGGCCGAGGGGCGCTTCTCGGGGCTCTGCGAGGCCGACCGCACACCCCTCGCCCTCAGCGCGCTGCACCAAGTGCGCGGGATGGCGTTGATCGCCCGTGGGCGCTACGTCGACGCCTACCGCGGAACGCTCTTGGCGCTGCGCGACCTGGGGATCTACTTCCCCGTCTTCCCCAGCCTGTTGCGAGCGCTCCTCGCGCTCATGCTCGTCCGTTTTCTGCTGCGCAAGCTCCCGGCAGAGGCCATCGCCGCCCTCCCGGAGACCCCCGACGACCGCTTCCGGGCCGCCCTCAAGGCGCTCGAGGCGGGAGGGATGGCCTCGAGCTTCGCTGGCGCCGCGCCCTTCGTCCACTTCACCGCGAAGGCCATGCGCCTCATGCTCCGCCATGGCGTGTCGGCGAGCGCGGGCGTCATCGTCTTCTCCTACGGCGCGACCCTCCAGAGCGGACTGCGCCGCTACCAGAGGGGCTACGCCTACTGCCGCGCCGGGATGGCCCTCGCCGATCGCTTCGGCAACGAGGGCTTCGTGGCCACGACACACGGCTGGGTGGGGGCGTTCTCCGCGGTGTGGTGCGTCCCCCTCGCCGAGGCCCAGGAGCTCGTCCGGCGCTCGCAGCGGATCTTCATCGAGCGCGGCGAGGGGCCGCTGGCGGAGATGATGGTGGACGTGTACCTCACCATCGACGTCTGGATCTCCAAGACCGCAGAGGCCTGGCTCGGCGTCGTGCGCGAGCACGAAGCGCTGCTCGCCTCCGCGGGGAGCGCGCACACCCTCGTGGAGGTGGAGGTGATCGCGCGCTTGATCGCCACGCTGGGAGGACCGACTCCGCGCTTTCGCTTCTCCAGCAACGCGACCGACGACGATCTCCGCGCGTCCCTCGCCGAAGATCACTTCGCGCTCTGCCTCGTGTGGTGTCTCAAGGCGCTCGAGCACGCGCTCTATGGCCGCTGGGTGGAAGCGGCGGACGCGGCCGCGCTGTCGTTCCGTCACAGCGAGCGCTGTTCGAACCGGCAGTTCTTCAACGCCGTGAGCGAGCTCCTGTACGTGGTGTGCACCACGCGCGCCGGACGCGCGCGCTGGCCCTACCCCAAGCTTCGGCGGGTGGAGCGGCACCTCGCCCTCCTCGCCAAGAGCTGCGCCGTGACCTTCGCCCCCATGCACGCCCTCACCCGCGCCGAGCTCGCGCGGGCGGCCGGCCGGCCCGGACGCGCCGCACCCGCCTACCTCGCCGCGGCCGAGGGCGCCGAGGCGGCCGGCCACCGCTTGCTCGCGGCCCTCGCCTGGCAGCTCGCGGCGCACTTCTTCGCCGACGAGGGCGACACCGAGAAGTGCGCGGACGCGCTCGAGAGGGCCCGCACCATCCACCGCGAGTGGGGAGCACACCGGGTCGCCGACGCGCTCGACCGCCCTCGCTGAGCGGCCTCGCGCGCGCCAGGACCGCGTCCCGAGCCTCGCCGCGTTCCAGGCGGCCAGGTAAACAAGTGATGTGGCTCGCGCGTCGCCATCCGAACGATGGTCCTGCCACGAGCCAATCGGCGACGAGCAGATCCCCATCCCGACAAGTCGTCGAAACATGGCCATCGCCAGTCGCCCATCGTCCTTCGGAGATCCACGAGCTCGCCCCGGAACGGTCACGGTGAGGCGTCCCTCCCGTTCGTGCCACTCTGTGCCGGCGCCGTGCGTCAATCCGCTCGCGCCCGCCATCCCGAACGCCAACTTTCCGCCATCTAGACGGCTCCTCGACGGGCACGATGTATGCTTCACCGGCCCCGCACCAAGGATCGTCACCCCATGAACACCCAGCTCTCCCTGTTTCGCGGTCGTCTGCTGCGCGCCGCCGGCCTCACCCTCCTCACGGCCCCCACCTTCTTCGCCTGCACCAACGAGATCGTCGTCTACGAGGGCGGCGCCGGTGGCGCTTCTGCCTCCAGCTCGGGCAGCGGCAGCACCTCGGGCTCGAGCGGCACCTCGGGGAACAGCCAGGCGAGCAGCGGCGTGGGGAGCACCAGCGGCGCCACCACCAGCGTCTCGGCCGGACAAGGCGGAGCGAGCGCGACCTCGGTCGGCGCCGGCGGGGCAGGTGGCGCCGAACCCACCACCGTCACATGTTTCCCGAACGGCGGGCCGTGCCCCGACGTCGCCGATGCGAGCGCCGTATTTGGCGCCTGCACCCAGGACGACTTCCTCTACATCGAGGAGTGGCTCGACGGTCCGCTCCCGTCCAAGGACGGCGAGTGTTGCTACGAGGTGATCGCCAACGACTTCTGCGGCGTGGGGCGGCCCTTTGCCACCGAGCGCGGCGCGCTCGTGGCGCGCGCGACCGCGCGCAACGACTGGCAACACGAAGGGGAGGGGATCGTCGATCGGCTCGACCCCGCCGAGCGCGAGGCCCTCGCCGAAGCCTTCACCCGAGACGGCCTCTTCGAGCACGCCTCGGTGGCCTCCTTCAGCCGCTTCGCGCTCGAGCTCATGGCAGTGGCAGCCCCTCCCGAGCTCGTTCGTGACGCCCACCTTGCCGCGCTCGACGAGATCGAGCACGCGCGCCTGCTCTTCGCCCTCGCCAGCCGCTTCGCCGGCGAGCAGGTCGGGCCCGACAAGTTCCCCCTCACCGCCGACGGCGCCGTGCGCACCGAGCTCGCGGCCATCGCGGCTGCGACCGCCGCCGAGGGGTGCATCGGTGAGACCCTCGCCGCCGCGCTCGCCCAGGCTCAGCGCGACGCGGCCACCGATCCCGCGGTGCGGGCTGCCCTCACCCAGATCGCCGAGGACGAGGCCCGCCACGCCGAGCTCGCTTGGCGCACGGTCGCGTGGGCGCTCCGCACCGGCGGCGACGACGTCCACGCCGCCGTGCGCGACGTCTTCGCCAACGCCCGTCGGCACGGCCTCCCGGCTCCCTCCGCGCTCGCCGTCCCCTCGCACGGCCTCCTCGGCCCCGACGAGCACGCCCGGATCCAACGTCGGATCCTCACCGACGTGATCGCCCCCTGCGCCCAGGCCCTCCTCGCCCAGGCGTGACCGCGACGCCTCAATCGAGGTCTTCGCGGTAGGCGGTGAGCTTCTCGCGTACCGCGTCGCTCCACGGCTCGGGCCGGCGCGTCTCGGCGTGCACCTTCACCACCACGCGCGAGCCCCGCGCGTGGTCCACGTCCTCGTCCATCGCCATGCAGCGGAGGCCGAACGTGAGGCTCGTGGTGCCGAGCTTGCTCACCCACACCCGCACCCGCACCTGCCCCACGCCCACCACCGGCCGCAGGTAGTCCACCTGGTTGGTCCGCACGAGGTGGAACTGATCCGGGTTGCTCTGCGAGTCGAGCGGGCCGCCCCAGCCGAGCTTGCGCCAGAACGAGCCGATGGTGCGCTCGAAGAGCAGGATGTAGCGCGCGTTGTGGAGGATCCCGAACGGATCCAGATCGTCGAAGTACACACCCTGGATCTCTTCGTGGAAGCGCATCAGGCCGATGAGGTTAGGATGTCGTCGTGACGCGCAGCAACCCCCGAGCGCGTGCGCTCGCCATCTTCCTCGGCGCGGCCATGCCGTTCGCCGTGGCGTGCGATCGCGACGACGACACCACGATCGACGCCGAGGAGCTGCGCGAGTCCCGAAAGAAGCAGCGCCGCGCCCGCGACGCTGGGAGCTCGGGCGACAGCCACGAGCGTGCCGCTGGCTCCACGCGGTCGGTCGGCTCGAGCGGCGGCCTCGCGCCCGCGCCCCCTCTCCCCGAGCTGCCGCCGGCGGGTCCCCTCGTGCGCACCGAGCCACCGCCGGATCTCAACGCCCCCCTCGGCGTCGACGTGACCGCGAGCGGGCTCGCCTCCAGGGTCATCAAGCGCGGCGCCGGCACCGTCCACCCCACCACGAGCGACGAGGTGGTGGTGCACTACTCGGGCTGGACCCTCGACGGCAACCTGTTCGACAGCTCGGTCCCACGCGGCAAGCCCGCCACCTTCGGCGTCACCCAGGTGATCGCCGGCTGGACCGAGGGGCTCCAGCTGATGGTCGAGGGAGAGCGGCGGCGCCTCTGGATCCCTGCCGAGCTCGCCTACGGTGTCACGCCCAAGCGCGCCGGCGCGCCCGCTGGCAAGCTCGTGTTCGAGGTGGAGCTCCTCGCCATCGTGCGCGGGCCCGAGGTCCCGCCCGATCTCACCTCACCGCCGGCAGACGCCACGCGCACCCCGAGCGGCCTCGTCTACCGCGCCCTCCGCCGCGGCGGCGCGACCGCGCGCCCCACCGCCACCTCCAAGGTGGAGGTGCACTACTCGGGCTGGACGCTCGATGGCCACATGTTCGACAGCTCCGTCCGACGTGGCAAGCCGGCCAAGTTCCCGGTCGACGGCGTCATCAAGGGCTGGACCGAGGTGCTCCAACTCATGAGCCCTGGCGACGCCTTCCGCGTCTGGATCCCTCCGGAGCTCGCCTACGGCACCACGCCGAAGCGCGCCGGAGCCCCCGCGGGGATGTTGGTCTTCGACATCGAGCTCATCGCCGTCGAGTGAGCGCGCCGACGGACGCGTAAAAATGCTGCTGTCGATGCGACGGCGGTGCGACCGCTGCGTCGTTCGGGTGTGAGAAACACCCACCACCTCGAGGTCGTGGTCGAAACCGGCGATCGACTCGCCGTCCGGCACTTCCAAGTACGCGAGTCGCTTCACGATTTGTTCCGCGTCGAGCTCGAGGTGGAGACCCACGACCGCGACCTGGATCTCGAGGCGCTCATCGGGGCCGGCGCCCGCTTCAGCCTCCAGCGCGCCGAGGGGTTGCCACGTCGCAGCTGGGAGGGGCTCATCACGTCGTGCGAGCACCTCGAGATCGCCGACGACGTGATCGCCAGCTATCGCCTCGTGATCCACCCCACGCTGTGGCTCCTCACCCAGCGCCGCAACTACCGCATCTTTCAGCAGTCGAGCGATCCCGACATCGCGCTCAAGGTGCTCGCCGACTGGGGCCTCACGCCCCTCCGCGCCTACGACGACGACCTCTATCCCGGCCGGAAATACCGCGTGCAGTACGCCGAGAGCGACTTCGCGTTCGTCCGCCGCCTCCTCGAGGACGCCGGCATCACCTTCATGTTCACCGAGCACGAAGGCAAGACGCGCCTCTCGCTGAGCGACGCTCCCCACCGCGCCAGCGTTCGTCCCGTGCCGGTGCACTACGAGAACCGCCCGAGCGGCGAGCTGCTCAAGGAGGTGGCCACCGCGGTGCGCGTCCGCCGCACGCTCCGGCCTGGACGCTACACGCAGCGCGACGTCGACTACCGGCGTCCGCCCGAGTTTCCGTTGATGGCGCACGCGAGCGGCGGCAGCGAGCTCGAACATCGCCTCGAGCGCTTCCACCACAACTACGGGGCGTTCCTGTTCTCCGCGGCCGGCGACGACGCGTCGCCGGTGGCCGACGATCGCGGGGCCGCCCGCACCGATCTGGTGGTCGGTGAGCGACAGGTGGCGCGCCGCCTCGCCGCCAAGCGCACCGAGGCCCGACGCTGTCACTTCGTCACCACCGCCCACGATCTCGCGCCCGGCGTGGTGTTCTCCTTCGGCGCGCACCCCCGCCGCGACCTGTCCGAGAGCGAGCGTCTGCTCGTGATCGCGGGCGAGCTCCGCGGCTCCGCGATCGGCGACTGGACCCACGAGGTAGAGTCGTGTTTCGCCAGCGAGCCGTACCACCCGCCGCTCTCCACCCCCAAGCCGCGCACCCACGGCGTGGAGAGCGCCACCGTGGTGGGGCCCGATCACGACGACATCCACACCGACGAGTTCGGGCGGGTGCGCGTGCACTTCCACTGGGATCGCGAGGGACGCCACGACCCCGACGCCTCCTGCTGGATCCCGGTGAGCCAGCCGTGGGGAGGTGCGGGCTTCGGCGGCGTCAACATCCCGCGCGTGGGCCAGGAGGTGCTCGTCGACTTCCTCGGCGCAGACCCCGATCGCCCCGTCATCACGGGCCGCGTCTTCACCAAGACCAACCCCGTGCCCTACAAGCTCCCCGAGCACCGGACCGTGAGCGGGCTCCGCTCGCGCTCCGCCAACCGCATGGTGATGGGAGCCTCCGATGGCAACACCGCGCCCACTGGCGGCGCGCCGCTCCGTGTCCCCCAAGCCCCGCTGCCGGGGGCCATGCCGAGCGGCAGCGGCCTCCCCATGGATCCGGCGCGGCTCCAGCAGACGCTCGACGAAGAGCTCTTCGGCGCGCTGTCTCCCAACGCGGGCACCCACCGCTGGCCGGGCAGCGAGCTCACCATGGACGACCGCCTCGGTCGCGAGCTCGTCTACCTGCAGGCCGAGCGCGACATGAGCACGGTCATCAAGGACAGCGCGACCACCGTCGTCGGTAACCGTCGCTGCACCCGCATCGGCACCGACGACGTCGTGAACGTCGACAACGAGCAGCTCATCCGCACCGGCGCCGATCGCTGCGTGCGGGTCGAGGCGAGCCAGACCCACGTCGTCGAGCACGACGTCCGGCAACAGAGCGTGCAAGGCAACCAGATCTTCGAGACGAAGGAGACCTTCGCGTCGCGCGCCAAGCACCACGTGGTGGTGAGCCAGGAGACGGTCACGCTCAACGTAGGCGACAGCACGCTCTTCATGCGCCCCGACTTCGTCATCCTCCAGACCCCCATGCTGTTCATGAACCCGGGACAAGACGCGCTCGCCGCGGCGATGCAGTCGGGCACGCGCCCGATGACGCCCGAGGAGGCCGCTCGAGCCGCCTTCGACGCCGAGGTCGCGGCCGCGCGCGCCACCCTCGAGCGCGCGTGGCAAGACGGCAGGATCGCCGACTCACGCCAGCTCGCGGAGTACAACATCGACTACACGAACAACATGGACCGCTTCTCCGACCCGGCGCGCACGCAGGCGCTGCGCGACTTCGACATGGCCCACGCCCCGAACCTCGACATGCCGGCCGACCGCCGCCTCGGCCACTGGCACCCCTACGACGTGTACACGCCCCCCCCCACCGTCGGCCCCCAGTGATGCGCCTGCTCCGTCTCAACGTGTCAGAACGCCGCGGCGAGCCCGCCCGCCGGCTCGACCTCGGCGCCGACGAAGGCGGCGCCGCGGTGGTGGCGATCACCGGCCGCGAGGGCAGCGGCAAGACGAGCGTGCTCGAGGCCATCGCCTTGCACAAGGAGCACGTCGCTCCCTACGGTCCCATCCCCACCGCGAGCGATCTGCTCGGGCCCAGCCGGGGCCACCTCGAGATCGAGAGCGAGTGGCTGCTCGAGCCGAGCGAGCAACACGTGACGGGGAGCCTGACCGACCGCCTCATCGCGCGCTCGCGCTTCTCCGAAGGCAGGGGGGAGGCCCACGCCGATCCCGCGCTCGTTCACATCCTCGCCCGCTACCAGCACGATCCCGGCGTTGGCAAGGTCGACCTCGTGCCCGTCGCGCGGCTCGGCGGCCGCGGGGTGGCCCCCGGCGATCCGCTCACGTGGCAGCGTCAGCACCGCCTCAGCCGCACCGCCGACAAGTACGCCGGCCTGCCGCGTCTGTTTGCCGATGCCCCCCTCGCGCGACGCCAAGAGGTCGCGGCCCTCACCGAGTCCATCTGCCCGGGCCTCCACCTCCAGGCAGACGCGCCGGAGGGGCCTCGTTTCGCCACCCGCTACGGCGATCGCAGCCTCCCCGAGCTGTCCACCTCGCAACGCCTGGCCTTCGAGCTCGCGGCCACCTTCGTGCTCGTGGGCCTGCACCACGCGGTGGTGCTCTTCGACACACCCGAGCTCGGGCTCCCGCCGGGGGGCGCGGTGCGCACCGTCGAGGCGCTCCGCCGCTACGCTCCGAGCACTCAGCTCGTGCTCGCCACCACCGATCCTGCGCTCCTCGCGCTGCCCGAGGTTCGCACCCTGCACCTGGAGGCTTCGTGAACAGCTACGTCTACCACATGGACGAGGGCGTCCTCTCGCTCCCTCCCGGCTTCCGCGACGCCACCGTGCACGCCTTCGAGTGGGTGGGGAGCGAGGGCCGCATCGCGCTCGCCGTGCAGCGGGAGCGCCGTCCGCCCGAGCGCACCTTCGAGGAGATGGTGAGGCTCGTCACCGCGCCCTACCCCAAGAAGTTTGCTGCCTACGCGGAGGAGGAGCCGGTTCCGATCGCGCTCGAGCTCCCCGCGATCGGCAAGCGGTTCCGCTGGCGACACGAGGCGGGGGTCGCCTACCACCACCAGGTGTTCATCGATCTCGACGAGACGCTCCTCTTGCTCACCGCCTCGGGTCAAGCGTCGAGCCGAGAGCGGGTCGACGCCACCCTCCACGAGGCGCTCGGCGGGCTCCTGCTCCGGGAGCGCGGCGCATGAGCCAGATGGAGCAGGCGGCGCGCGTCACCGATCCCATCGCGCACACCGACAACGACTTCGCGTTCGGCCTGAGCCTCACCGTGCTCGCGGGTGGCGCGCTCGCCATCGTGTTCACCCCCGTCACCCTCGGTGGGGCGGCCCTCACCATCGTGGCCAGCGCGTCTTTCGCGCACGACGTCGGCGCAGTCATCGACACCCACCGGCCGAAGACCACCGAAGAGGCCATCACCGCCGGCGCGGCGACGGTGTTCCTCGACGTGCCGCGCCACCGCGCGGCCAAGGCGGCGCCTCAGACCACGCTCAGCCAACATGGCGGCGACTGGGTCTCGAGCGGCAGCGACACCGTGTACATCGAGCGCTGCAACGCGTGTTGTGCCGGTGACATCACCACCTGCGGCGGCACGATCGTCAACGGCTCGAGCACCATCTTCTACGGCTATCAGAGCCGCGCCTACGCGCCAGGCACGAGCGCAAACCCCGACGAGAGGATCGGCAGCTCCGCGTACCAGCTCTTCGAACGGGGGCTGGTGATCGGCGACATCCTCGCCGCCCCAGGTCGTGGCGGCACCGTGTTCGAGTGGCTGCGTTGGGGCACGTCCACCGCGGCCAACGTGGGCGTCGATGTGCTCGAGGGGCCCGCCCTCGCCGCCGATGGCTACGACTTCCCCGGCGACGTGCTCGACATCCTCCGAAGGGCGCGCTGAGCCACAGGCGTCGGAGCCACGCATGACCATCACGAGAGTCCTCATGTCCGAGCGAGATCCCCCCCACCTCGACGAGGCCCGCACCGGCGAGATGCCGGTCGTGCCCTCTGGTGGCGACGGCACCCCGTTCCGTCCTTCCTTGCCTCCCCCGCCGCCCGCCTCTCATCCCCAAGCGCGCCCGTCTTCTCAGACCCACCCGCACGGGTTCCCGGTGGCGACGCCCTACCCGCGTCTGCCATCGCCACCCGCGCCCTACCCTCCCGCGCCCTATGCCCCCCCTGCCCCATCGCCACCGCCTCCGCCGCCACCTGCCCCGTCCTTGCACGCTGGCTCCGTCGCTCCCACCCTCGCGCAGGCGGCGCACGCCGGCGTCGCGCAGCCCGCGCCGCTGCGGGTCCCCTGGTCTCCGCCTCCCTCCTTCCCCGAGCTCACCCCTCGACGCGCCGAGGCGAGCGTCGAGCGTGCACCCGACACCACACCCAACGCGGCCCCGCCACGAGCTCAGGCGTTCGAGGTGGTGTTTCGGGGCGACGATCGCGCTGCGCTCGAGCGCGCTCGCGCCGCCCTCGCAACCACCCCCCCGCGCCCACGTGGCTTGATCCCACGGCTCGGTCGCGCCGCCCTCGCCGCGCCGCCCCCGCGCCCCGACGACTGGTGGCTCGAGCCGCGCGCGCTCACCGTCGCCGAGCTGCGCGCCACGTGCCTCTTCGAGGGGGAGGGCCCCGCGCTCGCCGCGCCGGCGGTGATCGTCGGCGCCACCTTCACCCCCCACGTCGCGCTCTCCGACGAGCTGCTCGCCCTGCGCGCGGCGCTCGTGCACCTCACCTCTCGTCACAAGGCCGTGCGCGACGCGCTCGACGCGACGGGCGACATCGAGGGCGGTCCACTCACCCCCGGGGCGGTGCTGCGAGCAGGGATCGCCGAGCTCGTGCGGGGCGCAGAGAGCGCCGGTTTGTCTGCCCAGGGTCTCCGCGACACCGCGCGGCAGAGCCTCGTCCGCAGCCGCCGCTACCGACGCGTCGACATCCTCGGCGAGGACCACATCGTCTTGCACCTCACCGAGCCCAGCGCTGCGCCGAGCACCGCGGCAGGACAGGTCGCTTACCTGTCGGCCAGCGCCGCCAGCCACCTCCCGCTCGCGATCCGCTTCGATGGCCGCGCCATCGTCACCGTCCACCCCCGCCACGATCCCGAGCAAGCCGAGCCGCTCGCGGTGCGCATCCACGCCCTCGCGCGACACCACAGCCTCGAGCGCTGAGCATCCCCCCGAGACTGTCGCCCGAATTGCACCTGAAGCGTCACGCGCACGCACGCCGCGGCCTGTCGCGACCGTGGGCGCTCACGCGATGGTCTGCACGCGCACGCTGCGATAAGGCGCAGCGAGGCGTTCGAGATCAGCCGGGTCGCCGGTCAAGATCAGACCACCGCCACGCTCCACCGCCACCGCTACGACGTGTGCGTCCACGATGTGGGCCGAGCCCACCTTCGCGCCGGTGAGAACTCCACCTACGAGTCGGGCGAGCTGTCGGTCGGTGTCTCGGAGCAACAGGCCCGTCTCTCGTGACAGACACGCGTCGACGAGCGCCGAGTGTCCGCGACCGCGGCAGAGCTCGGCGAGCACCAGGGTGGGGACGATGACTTCACGTTCGAGCCGTGTCGCGACGGTGAGGGCCGCCCGAACCTCCCGCTTCCGCGCCGAGGCCTTGCCTGCGAGCGCCGAGAAGGCCTCGGCATCGAGCACCACGCAGCTCACGCGAGCAGCGCCTCGTACTTCGCAATCAGGGCGTCCGGGAGCTTCCCCTCACGCTGCTCGAGCTCTGTCAGCAGCTCTTGCAGGAGCCGGCCGCGACGCCTCGCCGCGATCGCTTCACGGACCGCATCGTTCACCTGCTTGGAGAGAGCCTCGTCACCGCGCTCGAGCTCACGCACGAGCTCGGCGTCGAGAGACACCGAGATCTTCCGCTTCGCGGCAGTCACACCAGAAGCGTACTCTGGTAGTACTCACTCGTCCATCACCGCCGCGGTCCGGAGCAGCGGATCTCACTGGGCAATCGTGCCAGCTCGTTCCATATTGCCTCCGCATGCGACTTCGCGCCGCGCTCACCGCCAGTATCCTCGCCCTTGGCCTCTCAGGTTGCTCATCGCCCGAGGCCGGTGCCAAGCCCGAGGGGGCGCAGAGCGCCACGGCCGCGGCGGCGCCCGGCTCGAGCGGCGAGGTCGTCTTCGACCCGGACAACCCGCCGGCGGGCTGGGTGAAGTGCCACCGCAACCACTGCCACCACAAGGATGGGCGCGTCGCGTCCTACGCCCAGGTGATGCAGGAGATCGGCGCGACCAAGATGGTGGGGGGCGCCGCGCCCGCCGCCGCGCCGCCGGCTCCACCCGATGTCGACTCGCTCCCCGCCGACGGCGAGCGCACCGAGTCGGGCCTGGTGTCTCGGGTGCTGAAGCCCGGGTCGGGCAACCAGAAGCCTGGGCCGAAGAGCGTCGTCACCATCCACTACACGGGCTGGACGACCGACGGAAAGTCGTTCGACAGCTCGGTCGCGCGCGGCAAGCCGGCGCAGTTTCCGCTGAATCGGGTGTTCCCCGGCTGGACCGAGGGGCTCCAGCTCATGGTGGTGGGCGAGGAGCGGCGGTTCTGGATCCCCGAGGAGCTCGCGTACAACGGGCAGCCGGGAAAGCCGGCGGGGATGCTCGTGTTCGACGTGGAGCTCATCGAAGTCCGCGACTGACGTTCGCGCGGAGCCCGACGCGCGCGGCAAGGAGGAGGCCGAGCGCCATCACCACGAGCCCGGCGACGCTCATCGCCACGCGGCGCCACATCGCCGTCTCGGGCTGCTCCACGTAGGCGAAGCGCGGCATCGCCGCGTAGTCGGGCGCGTCCAGCCTGGCGCCGGCGTCGACGCGCTCGTGAAAGAACCGCTTGAGGCGCTCGTGGTAGGCGTCGACCTGAGCGGAGAACCGCTGATGGCGCGAGACGCCGCTCCCCGCCACCTCCGTGAGCCCCTCGTTCATGAGGAGCGCAGGCGACGCGAAGCGCAGGCGATCGACGAGCGCTTGTTGCTCTGCGCGGCGAGCCTCGAAGCCCTCGAGCACGGGCAACACTCTCTGCTCCAGCTCGGCCTGCACCGCGACGGCGCGCCGCATCGTGGCTGCCTCGCCCGTGGGCTTGCCGTGATCGCCCTCGAGCTCGCTCGCCTGCGCGCTCGCCTCGCGCGCCGCCTCACGCGTCAGGTTGACGAGCTCGACCCGCGATGGGCTCGGGTAGAGCGTGTCGACGGCCACGCTCCCGAGGCCCGGCACCACCACGACCAGCGCGAGCCAGGCGCCCACCAGCGCGAGCGCGTTGGCCGCCGACGACCGCCCCCAGGCGTTGACCGCGAGGGCGAGCGCCAACCAGAACAACGTGTAGCTCACGATGAGCGCGATGCACAAAGCGAACGCCGAGAGCGCGGCCACCGAGGAGAGGCGCGCCCCGGCCGCGACCGCGCCGAGGGTCGTCGCGACCACCGCCAGCGTGGCCAGGAGAGAGCCGCGCAACGTCGCCTTCCCCGCCACGAACGTGGTGATGGACACCGGCTGCGACAGAACGAGCGCCAGGGTGCCCCCTTCGCGCTCCGAAGACAGGAGATCGAAGGTGGTGGCGATCACCACGAGCGGGAGCAAGAACACGAGCACGAACGCGAGATCGAACGGCCCCGCCGCGCGCCGCGCAGGGCTCGCGGTGTCGGCGTCGTCGGGGTGGGTGAAGCGCGATCGGGTGGTGAGGTGGATCGTCTGCGGCAAGACGTCGCGCTGACCGATGGCCACCGCCGCGAGCGGCGCGAGCGGGAGGTTGGCGACCCGCGGCAGGAGCTCCTGGCCCACGAGGAACGGATCGGTGGGATCCTCGTTCGGCGGCGGCGCGGTCCCTCGTCGCGCGGCGGCGGCCCCCTCCGCGAGCTGGGCGAGGCGCGCGCTCTCGACGCCGAGGAGCGTGTCGGCCGAGGTGCGCTCCGCGGAGACGGTCTCGCGGCTGCCGATCGCGGCGAGGGCGACGAGCGCGCCGAAGATGGCGAACACCACCCAGAGCGACCGCTCGCGGAGGGCGCTCGCCCACGCCACACGAATCACGGCCCGCAGCATCAGACCACCCTCATGCGCCGCGCGGCCGACACCGCGAAGAGGAGCGTCAGCGTGAGCCACGCGCCGAGCACGAAGACGCTCACCCAGACCCGTGCGAGCACCGCGGCGAGGGGCGGTCGCTCGTAGCGAAAGGCTGGGGCGCGTTCCCAGGTGTCGCGGCCGGCCGCGTAGCTCCAGCCGTCGCTCCCACCCTTCTCTGCGAACTCGCGGTTCAACATCTCGATGAGCGCGCGTCGGTGCGCCTCGGCCGCGTCGGCGAAGTGGCGGTGGTGCTGGTAGTCGGTGCCCGCGAGCGCCGCGGAGAGCGCCTGCATGGCCACCGGCGGAGAGAGCACGCCGAGCCACGCGCTCGCGGCCTCTTGGCGCTCGGTCGCGTCGGCCCAGCGCCCGTAGTGATAGTCGATCACTTCGTTCTCGAACTGCGCCTCCGCCGAGAGCTCGATGCCCCCGAGGTGGGCGGCGTCCATCAAGGTCTCGGCGCCCTTGAAGCCCTGCTCCTCGAGCATGCCCTCGGTGATGGTGTCGATGCGCGCCTCGCGCGGTGGTCCACCCGGGAGCCCATCCGCGAGGCTCTGGCGGATCGACGTCGCCACGACGTTGGGGGACGGCGTCGGCGCCATCATCGCCGCCACGCTCGAGGCCGCGCGGGGCATCACGAGGGCCACGAAGACCCACGCACCGAGCAGCGCGACCAGGGCGCCGCGCGACGTGTGGGCGCGCGCCGAGACGCCCAGCGTCAGCCCCAGAAAGACACAGAAGTAGGCGAGGTACGCCGCCGCCATCGCCACCAGGCGATCGGCAGGAGCCGGACCGTCGCCAAAGATCGCGACGACGAGCGCGCCGAGAAGGGCTGCCGGAACGAGCAAGACCCCGAGCGCCGCGGCGAGCCCGACCGCCTTGCCGGCGAAGAGGCCGAGGGCGCTGACGCCGGTGGTGGCGAGCAGGCGAGACGTGCCCCGCTCGCGCTCGGCCGTCCACGCCGAGAACCCGAGCCCGATGATGAGGAGCGGCACGAGGAGCTGCAGCACCATCGCGACGCTCAGCCGTCCGACGCGCGCCATCGACGTGGTGTCTTGCGCCTGCGCGCCCTCGGGGGGCGTACGCTCGTGCGCCTGGAGCTTGATCGAGACGCCCACGAAGGGATCGACCCCCGGATCGACGAACGCGAGCGCGCCGCCTGGCTTGAAGACGTAGGTGCCGTAGTGCGCGGCGACGTGCGGGTTCTTCTCGTCTTGCTCGCGGAAGTGGTCGTCGGCCGTCGCTTGCGCGGCGGCGCGCTCGGCGCGGACCGCGGCGCTCTGGCGAAACCCGAACGAGAGCGCGACCACGAGCAGCGACGCGATCGCGGCCGCCACCATCCAGAAGCGGCCATCGCGGGTGATCTCGCGCAGCTCCTTCTGGACGAGCACGAAGAGCACGCCTCGAGCGCGCCCTTCGCTCGCGTGGGCAGACGAGAGGGGAGCTGTCCTAGGCATGCATGTGCTCGAGGTACACACGCTCGAGGTCGGCGTGGCTGAGCTCGGCGGTCGACATGGTCGCCACCAGCTCGCCGTGTTTCATGATGCCCACCCGATCCCCCACCTCCTTCGAGCGGAAGATGTCGTGCGTCGCCATGAGCACGGCCACACCCTCCGCCTTGACCTGCTCGAGCAGCGCGGAGAACTCGTTCGAGGCCTTTGGATCGAGCCCGCTCGTCGGCTCGTCGAGGAGGAGGGCGCGGGCCTTCTTGGCCATCGCGAGCGCGATCCCAACCTTCTGCCGCATGCCCTTGGAGTAGGTGCCCACCCTCCTGTCCGCGGCCTCCTTGGCGAGGCCGGCGCGCTCGAGCGTGGCGCGGAGCGCGTCGTCCGAGAGATCGCCGCGGCCCGCCAGGGTCGCGAAGAACGAGAGGTTCTCGAGCCCGGTGAGGTTGGGGTAGAGCATCACGTTCTCCGGGATGTACGCGATCGAGCGCTTGGTGCGGAGCGGGTCTTTCTGCACGTCGCGGTCGTCGATGAGGGCGCGACCGGCGGTGGGCTCCACAAACCCCAAGAAGAGTTGGATGGTCGTCGTCTTGCCGGCGCCGTTGGCCCCGAGGAGACAGAACACCTCACCGGCCTCGACCTTCAGGTCGAGCCCCTTGAGCGCGACCACGTCGCCGTACTGCTTTCGGAGACCGATGGCTTCGAGCATCGTGACCGCTTTTGTTCGCACGTCGACCCCGGTTGGGCAAGCCCAAGCGGCCGCGGCGGTCGCCCGTTCGACGCGGCGGAGCATCGAGGGGCCAAGGGCCGCCGAGCGCCAGCGCTTGAAGCTTCGTGAGCTACTGGGTGAGCGCCACGTCGAGCTGCTCGAGCCCGTCGGGAGCGCCTTCGTTGCTGCACACCTTCCACTGGATCGTCATGCAGCCGGTCTCGACGATGAACGCGCACTCGCGCCGATCGAGCGCGCTCAGCACCGCGTCGGCGTTGCCGTCGGGGAGCAACGTGCTGTTGTGGAGCTCATAGTTGAGGATCCACGCCTCCACTTCGCTGGGGGCGGGCGGCTCGTCGTCGCCGCTGTAGACCACCTGGAACACCGCGCCGATGTGGGGGTAGCCGGCCACTGCTGCGTCGCCCAAGACCTGGGCGGCGTTGCGACAGCCCCCTCACCACGTCGCCGCGAGGTGCAGCATCACGTGGGTCGTGCCGACGCTGCGGATCGCCTCGGTACCGAACGGGCCGAACGGCTCCTCGTTCGCGAGCCCCTCCCCGTCGGTGTTGGCCCAGCCCTGGAGGTCGAGCAGCGCGAGCGTGTCCCCCACCTCGTTGCCGTAGGGTCCGCTCGGATAGCCGGCGGGGGGGTCGTCACACACGGCGAACTGGGGCCCACCGACGATCTCGCCCCCCGCGCCTCCCATGCCGTCGCCAGCACCCGCTCCACCCGCGGCGCTCGTGGTCGTCCCGTTCCCGCCGGCGCCGCCAACACCGGGTCCCGTCCCGCGGACCACCGGGCGCGTCGAGTCGCTGCACGACGCCGTCGCCAGCGCCACCGCCAGCGACATGATCGAGGAGACGCGCGTCATCCCCTGATGGGACGCCATCCCCTCCACAAAAGCAACGGTCGCGTGACCCCGCCATGAGGCGCCCGTCGTTCGTCGGCGAACAAAAAGCGCCGCGAGCAGCCCGCCGCGAGCAGCTACGCCGAAAGCAGTGGGCCGAGGGCAAGAGCCACCACGACGGAGCAGGCCCGTCGTGGCGCACGTTGGCACCACCGCTCCCATGGGAATCCGCCACTTGAGCGGGCACGCACCTTGCGAAAGGTTCGGAGGAGATCTTATGAAAATCAACGACCCCCGCCAGCTCCGCGCCTTCATCGCGGCCATCGCACCGCTCGGCTTGCTCTCCGGCTGCTCGTCTCTCGGCGACTTCGACGGCGGCGAGATCTGCCGCTACGAGGAGAGCTTCATGGCGGATCTCACGCCGGCCGAGGCCACCGACTTCATCGCCCTCCGCTCCGCCTATGCGTACGACGAGACGGCCGAGCCCACGCTCGCCGTCACCTGGGGCGAGCGGTGCGCCACCGCCACCGATCGCGCCGCCTGCAACGCCGCCCTCGACGCGCTCCCCATGACCGATCCGTTGCTGACCACGACCGGCCATGACGGTGGCAGTCGCTACGACGTGGTCTTCACGAGGGGCGACGACGCCGGCGCCATCAGCGACCTGGAGGCGCTCCTCGAGCTCCTCGGCGCTGTCGACACCCCCGAGGAGGCCGCCCTCGTCGCCTTCGCCAACGGCCACGAGATGGCGTGCGGCCAGAGCAACTGGCGCAAGGAGGGCGACGGCTACGTGCTCCTCGGCACACGCGGCTTCGCGTGCGGCGAAGGCACCGAGCGTGAGGAGTACGAGGTCTTGGTGGGCCGGAGCGGACAGGTCACCGAGGGGGAGAGCGAGGTTGTGGAGACTGGCGACGGTAACTGCGCCATCGGCCGCCGCCCGGACGGCCTCTCTACGCGCACCGCGAAGGGCCGCTCGGTCGGCGCCTTCTTCGCCAACGCCACCCACCTCGAGGCGGCCTCCGTCCCCGCCTTCGCGCAGCTCGCCCGCGAGCTCGCCGCCCATGGCGCCCCTCGATCCCTCGTTCGCGCGGCCTGGCGTGCGCGCACCGACGAAGTCCGCCACGCGCGCGCCACCGCCCGCCTCGCGCGACGCTTCGGCAGCGCGCCCGTGCTCCCCGTCGTGGCGGCGCCGCCGGTGCGTTCCCTCTACGAGGTGGCACGCGACAACGGCATCGAGGGCTGCGTACGCGAGACCTTCGGCGCGCTGCTCGCTACCGTGCAGGCGAGGCGGGCCGGGAGCGCCACCGTTCGCCGCGCGATGGCCCCCATCGCCGCCGACGAGACCCGGCACGCCACGCTCTCGTGGGCCATCGACGCCTGGATTCAGCGCCAGCTCACCCCCCGCCAGCGTCGCGCCATCGCCGAAGGCCGCCGCGAGGCGGTGGCCGAGCTCCGCCGCGAGACCCAGCTCGGCTGGGCGCGCAGCATCACCGCCATCGCCGGCATGCCCGACGGTGAGGCCGGCATGCGCCTGCTCGAGCCGATGGACCGCGCCCTCTGGCGAGCGTGACCTGCGCCGTCGAGGCGGGAAGCTCACGTCGACGCGCTCGGCATCCTGATGCGCCTCACCCGGCGGCGGCGGCGAAGTCTGCGAAAAGATCGCCGGGGAGCTCGTGCTCGAGCTCCCACACGATCTGCATGGGCCGCTCCCCTTGGTGCCGCACGTAACGGGCGGGCCCCAGGAAGTGATAGGTCTTGATGGAGGCCTGTACCCTGGCGAACAGCATCACCCCCACGCCGGCTGCCGCGTGGTGCTGGTAGCTCTCGCCGATGGCGCTGTCGGCGCGCGTGACGGCTTGGCTCTCCCAGTGGATGAGACGCCGGCTGATCGCGTAGTCGCGATAGCGGGTGGTGGGAGAGAACGCACCGCTGGTCTTGTCGAGGGTAAAAGGCAGAAGGTGGGCGCGCGCGGCCTCGTGAAAGAATGCGCCGGTCTGCCAGCTGAACACAGTGGCCTTCTCGGCCGGTGTGAAGGCGTCGACGATCTCGGCACGGGAGTAGCGCGCGTGGACGTGCAGGGGCACGATGGAGCCGTGGAGCGGTGCGCCGCGGTGAGCGATCCGGTCCTCGAGCAAGGCGAGCAGCTCCACGAGCTCGCCCCGCACCTGGGGATGACGCCACACGATGGCCAGCCCGTCCGCGAGGGAGGTGTCCTTCGCGACGACCGCGCACCTCCGCGCCGAGCGCAGTCAGCATCGCGAGCGCCTTGCCCTCGGTCGAGCCCGTGTAGGTGGTGGTTAAGAACCGCAACGGTCGGCCCGCACCCGCGTGCCGCCGCAGCTCGTCGTAGAGCGGGGTGATGCCCGTCACCCGCACGAACGCCATCAGCACGTCGATGTGGTCGGCAGACGCGATCTCGCTCCGAAGCTCGTGCATCAGCGCGGGCTCGCCCCGAGCATTGGTGAGCAGCGTCGTGTCGAGCAACGGCGTGAGCGGGGAGGGGATCGGCGCGGGGGTCCCATCCGGCCGCCGCGACAGGAGGCCTTCGAGCACCTTGGCGGTGGGCAGCTCTCCCTTCACCTCGAGCCTCGGCAGCGCCTCGTCGAGCCGCTCGATCAGCGCACGCCCGAGCGCCACTCCGTCGCGCACCCGGTCGCGCGCCGGCAGCCCCTCGATCGCGCGCGCGAGCACGCGGCCGAGGTGGAGCGCGAGGCGATCGCCCGCCTCCGCTGCTCGGAGCGCCTCGGTCCTCGCCACGAGCGGCTCGGCCCGGCCGAGCTCGTCGGCGAGCAGCTCGGTGATGAGCGCCTCGTACAGCCCCGGAGCGAGCGCCATGAAGCCATCGAGCGTAGCTCCATCGGGCGGCGCGCTCGAGCTCGGGGTGCGGGGTGTGGGGCCACCTCGCGAGCTGCGTTCCACGCCACCATGGAGCTTGTCTGGCCCCCTGAGCCGCTCCCTCGGGGCGCCGTCGTCAGTCGAGCGGACACTCCGCACCGAAGTCGTCCCAGGGGCTGAACGATCGGCGCTCGAGCAGGTTCTCGAGGGCGGGCCGCGTCGCCGCCAGCGGCACCTCGCAGTGGCCGATCCCGTGCATGAAGCTGTCGAGATCGTAGTGCGTGCAGAACGTGGTGTCCGACGTCGCGCGGGGGCGGTGACCGTTGAAACCGAAGCCGAGCGAGGGCGTGATCGAGCAGTCCCCCTCGGTCGTCTTGGTCTGGCGATACACCCACGTGTAGAGCACGTTGTCGGGGATCACCACGCGCGACACCTGGGGCTGGAAAGGATCGAGCGCCACCAAGACCGTGATCACGCGGCGGCTCTTGGCGATGCGGCTGTCGCGTCCCCACCGCGCGGCGATGTCGGCCACGTTGATGCCGCCCCACGAGAAGCCCACGAGGTGGATCGACGCCTTCTTGTCGCGCCCGTCGATGCGGCCGTCGCCGTTGTGGTCGAGCGTGTCGAACAACGCCCGATAGGCGCCGTCCTGATCGAGGGCCCCAAAGGCCGGGTAGCTCCCGTCGCGGATCAAGCGCAAGCCGCGGCGCTCGGCCTCTTCGCACAAGTCGAAGAGGTCCTTGTCCCAGCCGGTGGTGCGGTCGGACAGCCCCTGCTGGCAGAGCAGCACGCCCGACACCTCGTTGCTCTCGCCGATCTGGGCGTCGAGCTCTGGCTCGACCACGCAACCCGACGCTGCGATCACCCACCAAACCGCTGCCCAACGACGCATCGGCACCGTGCTAAAGCACACCCTGCGCCAATGACACACATTCACCGCACACGCGCAACCTATCGAAATGACGAGCGTCGCCCTGAGTCAGTTTGGATCCCATCTCGTCCATGGGCGGCCGCGTGGCGTTGGTGCCAGGGGGTCGGCTGTGACAGGGTGTCGAGGTGAGGATGGCTTGGTGGCAGACGCTCGTGGCGCTCGGTGCGGTGCTCGCCGGCTGCGAAGGCCGCGGTCGCGAGGCGTCGGTCGCCGGGCCCGTCCCCACCGCCGAGCTCGGGACAGCGGCGGCTCCCTCGAGCGCGGAGGCGTCAGCCAGGACGGAGGAGACGACGCCACAAGAGGCGACCGCACAGCGGGTCGTGACGATCACGGCCGACGGTCGGGTGCTCGCCGGCGAGAAGCTCAGCTCCCTCGACGCGCTGTTTTCCCTCGCGCAGGCCGAGGTCAGCAAGGACGCTGTCGTCAGGATCGCGCTCCGTGCCGACCGTTCCGCCCGCTGGAAACACGTCATCACCGCGCTCGACCGCATGAGGCAGGGCGGCGTCGAGCGATTCGACTTCCTCCACGAAGGCTTGAGCCACCCGTTCGATCTGCCGAAGACCGACCGTCTCGGGGTGCAGATGGTGCTCGGCGTCGACGTCCACCGTGACGGCGCGCTGGTCATCGATGGCGCCCACCGCACCGACGCCGAGCTCGCGGCCGACGTGCGCGCCGCTCTCATCAAGGCCACGCCGTTCCTCACCGTCGTCCGCGCCGACGGCGACGCGCTCGCGGGAAGAGTGCTCGACGTCTACGCCGCGCTCCGCGACGCCGGCGCGCCGAGCCTCGCGTTCGCGGTCACCCCCACCCCCTGACCGAATCCCCCACCACCGATTTTCCGCCGTTGGGAGGTCCCAAGGGAGGTTGCGGGCGTTGTGGCGTATGCTGTCGCTGTGATGCACCGTCTCGTCCTCACGTGCGCGGCGCTCGTCGTCGGCGGCTGCGCGACCGAGAGCCTCTCCGCGAAGTCACCGCCCAGCGCGACCCCTCCGCCGCCTGTGATCGAGGCGAGCTTCGGAGGCGACCCCTCCGAGCCAAGCGCCGACGAGCCCGAGCTGCCCCCGGAGCCGGAGCCTGTCGCGGCTCCCGAGGACCATGACGACGAGGTCCCAGGCCCCGCGGACCCTCCCGGAGCGTTCCACACCGGCCTGATCGGGGACGTCGACTCCGGCGGCGTCCTCGTGGGCAAGGCGGTCGGCCTGAAGCGGTCCACCGGACAGGCCCCGAGCTTCGGCGCCGGCCTCTCTCGTGACGCCATTCAGCGCGTGATCCGCGCCGCGGTGCCGCAGATCAAGGGCTGCTATCAGGCCCGACTGGTGAAAGATCCCACGCTGGAAGGGCGCGTGGTCGTGCGGATGGCGATCGCCCCGGATGGCGCGGTGGAGCAAGCCTCGATCACCACCGGGCTCCAGCCCGACGTCGACGACTGCATCAAGGGCGTGGTCGAGTCGCTCTCGTTCCCCCCGCCCAAGGACGGCGCGCCCGTCATCGTCAGTTATCCCTTCGTCTTCAAGACGGCTTAGCGCGGATCGATCGGTCTGGCGACGACGGCGACGTCGCGCGCGAGCGCGTGTGGCCTCTCGGAGAGCCACCGCGACGCGCCCCGCCGTTCACCCGGTCGAAGACGCGTCGCTCGGATCTGCTAACCTGCGTCTCCGTGTTGGGGGTCCGTGAGCACGCGACGCTTCGGCGTCACCAGGAGCGACGCCACCAGGGTGTGCCCACCGTCTCGTGGTTGCGGGGGACGGGCCTCGCGCCTTGGGAGCACTGGCTGCGAGCAACGGCGCGCGTTGGGACAACGCTCGCGTGGCCATCGCCCGATCTCTCGGGCTGGTGGCGGCTCTTGCTGCCGGATCTCATGCGTCATCTCATGCGTCGCGCCGCCGACGCGATGGAGCGTCCGGAGGCGGAGCTCCGGATCGCCCTCGCCATCCGCAGCGGCTCGGAGCGGGCACGCCTCGTCGAGCAGCTCGCGCTGCTCATGCCGCGCGAGCGCGCGCTCGTGGCCCTCTTGCTCGGGCGGGAGCCGCCCCCAACGACGCTCGATCGGCGCGAGGACGCCGAGAGGTTGGCAGCCCTCCCGCTCGTGCTGTCCTCCCTCCCCGCGCTCGCGCTCGTCGTCGGCGCGCCCGAGGGCCTCGCCTTCGCGACCCGCCTCGCCGAGCTCTGCCCGCCTCTCCCCATCGCGGTGGTCACCTCCGCCACGCTGGACGCGACCTCGCTCCCGTCGCGAACGCGCGACTTGCTGCGGGAAGGGGTTCTCCTCCCGATCACCGCGACACCGCCCGCTTCGCCAACGGCGCGAAGCCCGGAGCGCTCCCCGGAGCCCGCAGCCGACGGCGCCCCAAGCCGCCCGTCCAGCGCCGACGCCGCGACCGAGACCTCCTCGGAGACCGAGATCACCGAGGCGGAGACCGAGACCACCGAGAGGGCCGACCGTGCGGCGGCCGCCGCGTGGCTCGCCGCACACGGGGCCGACGACGAGCTGTTCGCTCTCTTGGACCAAGCCAGCCACGCCCTCGACGCGTCCGACGACATCGCCGCCGAGGCGCGGGCTCGGAGCGCCGCCGAGCTCTTCCTCTACCGCGCGTTCGCCCTCGTCCCCACGCTTCGCGGTCGCTTCGAGCTCAACGGCACGCTGGCGCGCGACTTCGGGGGCCGCCCGCTCGAGATCGATCTGCTCGCCCGCGCCGAGCGTGTCGCCCTCGAGCTCGACGGCTTCTTCCACTTTCAAGACGCCAGCCGCTACCGACGTGACCGGCGCAAGGATTGGGTGTTGCAGCGCGACGGCTACGTGGTGATGCGTTGGTTGGCTGAAGACGTCGTCGGCGACTTGGAGACCATCATCGCTCGTGTGAGCGACTGCGTTCGCTGGCGGGAGACGGGAGAGCCTGGTGATCACCCCTGAACGACTCGACACGCTGGTCCTCGCTCGCCTCTCGGTGGGGGACACGAAGCTCACCTCGGCGCGGGAATCGCTCGGCCGGCTCGTCGAGACGCACCTGAGCCCCGGAGCGTGGCGAGAGGCCTTCGCCGCGACGGTGTCGCGCCTCACCGAACGCGGCTGGCTCGCCGATGGCACGCCCACCCCTCGGGGGCGACGCGCGCTCGCGGCCGCGCTGCGGGTGGAAGAGCTCCCCACGGTGCGTCGCTGGGAGTCGATGTTGTCGCTGCTGCTCGCCCCGGTCGCGCTCGGTCACGCGCCCACCGCTGCCGTCCGCAGGAAGCTCGGCGCGCCGGAGCGCCTCCGCGCCGCCACCCTCGCCGCAGCCCATCGGCTTCCCCTCGAGACACCTACCCTCACTCGCGCCATCGACGCCTTGATCTGGCGCGAGCTCGGCGTGGAGCGCGACACGCCGGTGACTCTCGCCGCGCTGCGGCGCCTGATGTTGCACCGCGCGCTCGGCACCCCCGAGCGCCTCCCACCCAAGACGCAAGCCGCCATCGCCGCCTCGGCGTCGGTCGGCGCGAGCGGGCGCGACGCGCGCTCGCTCTGCAAGGCCCTCGTGCTCCGCTGGCTCCAGCGCGGTGACGCCACGACGGCGGAGGAGCCGCCCCTACCGCCAGACGACATGAGCGCGTTCGTCGCCCGCTTGGCGCGCGCCGCACGCTCGACCGAGGTGGCCCGTTGGGGGCGCGACAAGGTCTTCATCGCCTCGCTCTTCGACGCCGTTCGCGGTGACGGCGACGCCCACACCGAGCTCGGCGCGTTCAAAGAGCGTCTGGTCGCCGCGCAACGGGAGGGCCTGCTCGAGCTCGCGCGCGCGGACCTGGTGGCGGCGATGGACCAGAGCCTCGTGGCGCGCTCCGAGACTCGCTATCTCAACAGCGCCTTCCACTTCCTGGTTGCCCCGATGGAGGCTCGCGTTTGATGCCCTTGTCCCTCGTCTCCAGCATGGACAGCGCCTTCGTGGCCGAGCGCGTCGACGCCATCAGCGCCGACATCGAAGATCTCCTCCCCGACGAACAGCCCGAGCGCTGGTTCGGCACGAAGCTCGCGACTCCCCTCCGCGCCGCGGTGGGACAAGGCCGCTGCACCATCGGCACCATCGTGCGCCTCAGCCTCCTCCAAGACTGTCTGCGGGTCGTGGAGCGCATCGTCGGGGCCGATGGCCTCATCAGCGACGAGGAGGTCATCTATGCCCGCCCTCTCGTGCGCCACGCCCAGGCCTTCCTCGCCAAGCTGCGCGCGAGCTACGAGGAGTTCGAAGCGCACGATGTGGAGAGCGCGCGCCACTTCCTCCGCGTTCACAAAGACGACCGCGCGATCTTCGGCGGCGCCTCGCCCGACACGGAGTGGGTGGGCCGCGACCTCGTGCTCCGCCTCGCGAAGGCAGTCGGCGACCGCGGACCGCTCGAAGCCTACGAGGCGCTCATGGTGCGGGTCATCGACGAGTGCCTCGCCATCAGCTCCGATGAGCGCTCCGCCGACACGATGCGCCACGAGCTCGCGCCGATGTTCCGCGCGCTTCAGCGACAAGAGGGGCTTGTCGCCTCCTCGGGCGACCCGCGCGTCGACGCCTTCTGCTCTCCCGATGCCCCGGAGGTGTTCCACGCCATCGCCCACGCCAGCGACGTGTGGCGGCGCGATCCTCTCGATGTGGAGAGCATCCACGGTCCCGCCCGCGACGCCTTCGAGCGGCTCCTCGACACAGCCGCGACCCACCCCCGCCATGGCTCGATCCTCCTCGTCCTCGGCGACTCCGGGAGCGGAAGACCCATCTCATGCGCTCCTTCCGTGCCCGGGCCCACGGCTCGCGCCTCGGCTACGTGGGCTATCTCCAGATGTCGTCGAGCGCGGAGAGCTACGCCCGCTACGTGCTGCACAAGCTGCTCGACTCGCTCGAGAAGCCCTACGACGCGCCCGACGTACAGATGACGGGCCTCTTGGTCCTGTCGGACGCCGTGCTCACGGCGACCGCCAGACAAGACGCGCGCGAGGCCCTCGCCTCGGAGGACCTCGACGACGACGCGCTCGTCGAGCTCTGCGCCGAGCTCGCCGATGGACTCCTCGTGCGCCACCCCGAGGGACGCTTCGACATCGACGTGCTGCGCGCCCTGCTCCTCCTGCAGCGACGTGACCCGCGACTGAACGGGCGCGTGATGAAGTATCTCCGCTGCGAGCCGCTCAACCCCCGCGACCAGCGCCTCCTCGGCGAGCTCGCGCCGAAGACCGACGCCGACGATCCGGCGCGGATGCTGGTGCAGCTTGGCCGCGTGATCTACGCCCTGGCCGGAGCCGCGTTGGTGCTGCTCGTCGATCAGCTCGAGGACGTGTACAGCCAGGAGGACTCGAGCGCTCGCTTTCGACGGGCGATGGACGTGATGCGCGCGCTCGCCGACGCCGTGCCCTCCGCGGTGATCGTGGTCGCGTGTCTCGACGACTTCTACACCGAGGCACGTGGCGCGCTCTCCCGCTCCGTGCTCGACCGCATCGAGCACGATCCGGATCCGGTCCACCTCACCACGAGCCGCACCCGCGAGGACATCGAGGCCCTCGTGAGCCGGCGGCTTCAACACCTCTATGAGCGCCAGGGCGCGCGCTTCCGCGACGACGAGCCTTACTTCCCGTTCACGGCGGCCGACTTCCAGCGGCTCTCGAACCTTCGCACCCGCGACGTGCTCGACTGGTTTCGCCGGCACCAGGAGCGCTGCATGCGCGCCGGCGCCCTCGTCGACACGACGGCGACGCACCCCGAGCTGCCCGCGCCGGAGGCCCTCCCCACGGTGCTCGGGCTCGAAGAGCGGTGGAGCGATCTGCTCGCCGAGGCGCGCCACGACGTGCCCGAAGACGACGAGTCACTCGCCGCCTTGCTGAGCTGGGCGCTCGAAGCGCTCGGCCGAGAGATCGATCTGTCGGTCGCCGCGCATCACGACGGTCGCTTCGTGACGGTGACGGCGTCCGGAGCGGCGGCGACGTCGCTCATGCTCGGCGTCTCCAATCGCGAGGCGCGCGGCGGCGGCTTGGCGCGTCAAGTCAGCGAGGTCGAGGAGCGCGCCGCGCGAGCGGGATGCGCACCCGCCATCGTGCGTTGCTCGGCGTATCCAGCGAGCCCCAACACCAAGATCGCCCGGCAGCTCGGGAAGCTCATCGCGAGCGGTGGCCACCGCGTCGTGGTGGAAGACTCGGACTGGCGCACGATGCTCGCCCTCCGCGAGCTCGCCGAGACCCCTCCCGAGGGGTTCGACACGTGGTGTCGAGAGGCGCGCCCCCTCGCCCGGATCGAAGCCATTCGCCAGCTCATGCCTGTCGACGAGCTGCGTCCGCGCGCGGCGCCGAGCCCGCGCGACCGTGGCGCCCCCGAGCCCCCCTCGTCACGCCGCCTCTCGGTGCCCCCGGAGGCCGCGCCTGCCCCGAGCCCGCCCCTCATCGCGAACGGAGCGCTGCTCGTGGGCACCACGCGCTCGCTCGCGCCCGCGCCGGTGACGCTCGAGCCGTCCGTGCTCAAGCGCCACGCGGCGTTCCTTGGCTCCACCGGCAGCGGAAAGACCACGTTCATGCTGCACCTGCTCGAGGGGATGTTGGAGCGGGGCGTGCCGTGCCTGCTCGTGGATCGCAAAGGCGACCTCGTCACGTATGCGCAGCCGGCCTTCTGGGCGCGGTCCGAGACGGAGCCCGAGCGCGCGGCACAAAAGCGCGTGCTCGCCGAGCGGCTCGACGTACATGTCTACACCCCCGGCGAGCCCAACGGACGCGACCTCGGCCTCCCCATTGTTCCGAGCGCGCTCGGCGAGCTCCCCGTCCACGAGAAGAGCCAGCTCGCGCGACAAGCGGCCGACGGCCTCGGCGCGATGATGAACTACAAACAGGGACAGAGCGATCTCGCGCGCCTCGGGATCCTCTCGAAGGCCATCGAGATGCTCGGCGAGCTGGGCGGCACCGTCACGCCGACGATCGAGGCGCTCGCGAACCTCATCGGCAGCGAGGACCCAGCGCTCGTCAACGCCATCGGCCACATCGACACCAAGCACTTCAAGCGCCTAGCCGAGAACCTCTCGACCCTCCAGCTCGGCACCCGGGGGCGGCTGCTCGCGAGCCAGGGCGAGACGCTCGACATCGATCGACTCCTCGGCACCGACGGCTCCTCCCCCAAGGGCCGGACGCGTCTGGCCATCGTGAGCACCAAGTTCCTCGAGGATCTCCCGAGCGTGGACTTCTGGGTGTCCCGCCTCATCCTCGAGCTCCGCCGATGGGCCAACCGACGACCAGCAAAGAGCGAGCTCCCGCAGGCGCTCGTGCTCTTCGACGAGGCCGACATCTACCTCCCTGCGCTGCGCATCCCCGCCGCCAAGGAGCCGCTCATGGATCTGCTCAAGCGCGGGCGCTCGGCCGGCGTCGGCGTCCTCCTCGCCACCCAGAGCCCGGGCGATCTCGACTACAAGGGGCGCGACAACATCAACACGTGGATGCTCGGGCGCATCGCCGAGAAGACGGCGCTCGCCAAGCTGAAGCCGCTCCTCTCGGAGAGCCGCATCGACGTCTCCGCGAAGCTCGCGAACGCGGGGGTCGGCGAGTTCATCATGCTCGAGGGGGGCAAGGTCACCGAGCTCCGTGCCATGAGGTCGCTCATGGATACCGAGCAGCTCTCCGAAGACGAGATCCTCCGCCTCGCCGCGCACGGCCGTCCCCGTTGAGCTCGGCGGACCGCACCGCGGCGAACGCGGGCGCGAGGAGCCGTGGGCGCGAAGCGCCACAGGCGGGGGATTCTGTCGTCGGCCCGCCTCGGCAGCGCAGCCGCTCAGCGCGGTGCGAACGCCGCCGGCTCCTGGTCCATCCGACGGATGAGGGCACCGGCGATCATGGTCTGGAACAGGCGCGTCGCCGCGGCGTCGCTCGACCCGTCGCCACCATAGATGATCGTCAGCAGCAAGAGATCAGGCCCGAACGCCGCGGCCAGGCAGTCGACCGCCCGCATGACCGGGTCGGGGGGGCGCACGACCCGGAAGCCCGTGAAGGTAACACCCTCCACGTAGAGCTGTGCGCGCGTGAGATCGCTCCCTCCCCACGCTCGGGCGAGCTCGGTCAACGCGCGCTCCACCTCGCTTGGGCTGCCCTGGCCGAGCACCGCTGCGAACGACAAGCTCACCTGGTTGACGTGGACGCCGTCGAGGCGATGGAACGGCGGGGCGTCGGCGACCCGCACGTCACCACAGAAGTTCGGCACGAGGAACCGGTACGGCCCCGCGTCCACCCAGCGCGACTCTTCGGGCGGCGGCGCCGGGGCCGGGGCATCTTCAAGACGCCCGCTCCCATCTCTCAGCGCGAGCAAGATCCCCTTCGTGGCAGCCTTCACCAAGGCGATGGACGGCTCGGCGCCGTCGTCCCCGATCATCGGCACCCCGGCGCGGCCGAGCTGGGCGACCCAGTCCTCGCTCCCCGGCGGTGCGATCACCGCGTCCGCGCCGCGAAGAAAGAGGGCCAGATCGTCGTGGGCGTGCAGGGTGGAGGCGTAGATGTGGAGGCGCAGCAGGTAACCGCGAATGTCTCCGAGCCCCTTCGGCATGAAGTCGAAGAACACCACCTCGCCGCGCGGCAGCTGGGCCACGTGCCACTCGCCGCGCAGCTCCGGCGAGAGCTGCTCGTACACCGCCCGCGCGTGCCCGACCGCGCTCTCCCCCTGTCCGTCGAGCCACGCGATCTTGACGTTGATCTCGCGGGTGAGATGATTGATGAACGCCATCGACGGGATTCTACGCGCGCCGGGACGCAATGTGCCTCGCGAGCCGCGCAGCGTGGGGCGCTCCGGAGACCCCGCGCGCCGTGGTGGGCGCTGGGTTGGGGGCCGCGGCCCGAGCGCCGACGCGATGGAGCCGCTACAGAGAGAAGTCTTCGCCGCGACAAACGACGAACGTGCCTGAGAGGTCGAGCGTGTCGGTGCCAGTCGCCTGTTCTACCCGGAAGGCGAAGGATCCGGTCATCGGGGCACCGACCCCGCCGAGCGTATCGAGGGTCGCGAAGCCCTCGTCATAGCCGGTGTAGTCGACGCCTTGGGGCGAGGTGTACCTGGTGTTGAGAGCGGTCGAGCTCTGACCTGCCATGGTGATGCCGTACGCGTTGAACTCGATGCAGCCATTCGACGAGGCCGCCGCGCAGGCCCTGATCTGCACATGTTGATCGAATCCGTTCTCCTCGCCCAGGCTCCCCTCGGGTCGACGTCCCGGCGCGCCCGGACCGGCTTCGTAGCGCTGATCTTCACCGTCGCCGAGCACCTCGACGAACAGGTCCACCGCCGCGCAAGCATCGCCGCCGCTGCCGCCTACGCCGCCCACGCCACCGCCACTGCCACTGCCGCCACTCCGGCACCAGCGGGGCCCGTCACCTCACCCCCGCACCCCACGGCCACGAGCGTGGCGACCAAAACTCCCCAGAAGCGTCTGCGCATGTGTCCCGAAGCGCAAGCTTACCTCGAAGCCCTCACTTCGTGGGCCCGCTCGTGAACGCGCGGCCTCGCCGACGGCGCCGACTTGGCGGGGCTCTAGGGGCCGGTGCAGCTGTCGCCGGTGTGTCGACACCGGCCCTCACGCTGGCATCCCGCCGAGCGCTCACAGTCGGCAGGCGAGGTGGCCACACACGCTCCGTGGAAGGCGGTGCACTCGCCGTGGACACGGCAGCTCGCGGCGGCGCGGCAGTCGGCGTCGCCGCCCACGGTGCACGCCGCCCATGGCTCGCCAGGCACCGGCGGGGTGAGGGTGCAGCGGCCGAGCTCGTGACAGCCGAGGCTGCCCTGGCAGTCGGCGGCGTCCCCCACGCGGCACTGCGGGCAGGTGCCTTCGCCCGTTTCGCAGGTTCCGGTGAGGAAGCTGCACAGGCCATCGAGCAGACACACGAGCGCGTCGCGACAGTCGGCGACGCTCCGCGCGACACAGCGCTCGCCGTCGCGCCCGCACCTGCCGCTCGCCGCGCACGCCTCCGCGCACGCTCCGGCGACACCGTCACGAGGCCCCTTCGCGAGCCGTTCGCACTCGGCGCGGCTCGCACAGCGCGGCGCGTATCGCGCCGACGCGACCGGCCCCCCGCTCGCGCCCGTCGACGCCGCGCTCGTCGCTGGCGCGCCGGTCGCTGCCGTGCCCGACGCCGCACCATCCAACGCGCCTTCGACCCGATGCGACGAGGGCGAGCCCACGGCGGTCGAGCTCATCGCGTCGCCCGCTCCCTTCCCCCCATCGCAGCCGATCACGAGCCCGCACGCCGCCAACGCGCTCGCCCACGGCGCCCAGCGCCGCGGTGCTCCCGAGCGCGCGGCGCCGTTCAAGCGAAGATCCGCTGGAGCTCGATGGCGGGGGTGACGTCGAGCTGATCGTAGCGACAGGCGGAGGCCGGCTTGTCGGGGCGCCAGCGGTGAAACTGCGCGGTGTGACGGAAGCGCCGACCCTGCATGTGGTCGTAGGTCACCTCCACCACCAGCTCCGGTCGGAGCGGCTCCCAGCTCAGCGACTTGTCTTGGCTCCAGCGGCTCTTCGCGCCCGGGCGCCGCTGCTCCCCTTCGTCGGCTTGCTCGGCTCCCATCCAGCTCCCCCACGGGTGCCCCTCCGCCGCGCCTTCGCGATAGGGGGCGAGAAACTCCACCAGCTCCTTCCGCTTCTTCTCCGTGAAGCTCGCCACCACCCCGAGGTGCTGCAGCTGATCGGCGTCGTCGTAGAGGCCGAGGAGCAAGGAGCCCACCATCGTCCCGTTGCCGTTCTTGTGCCACCGGAACCCGCCCACCACGCAGTCGGCCGTGCGCTTGTGCTTCACCTTCAGCATCGTGCGCTTGTTGGGCTCGTAGCGGCCGTCCGGCTGCTTGGCCATCACCCCGTCGAAGCCCGCCCCCTCGAAGCGGCGGAACCAGTCGAGGGCCACCTCTCGCTCCGTCGTCATCGGCGTCAACAAGATGGGCGGCTTCACCGCGGCGAGCGTCGCCTCGAGCAGCGCCCGCCGCTTCGCGAACGGCTCCGCGGTGAGATCGTCGTCGCCGAGGCACAACAGATCCCACAACACGAGGCTCGCCGGGATTTCGCGCGAGAGCATGGCCACCCGCGACTCGGCCGGGTGCAGACGCAGCTGCAGCGCCTCGAAGTCGAGCCGTCCCTCCCGCGCGATCACCAGCTCGCCATCGAGCACGCAGCGCTCCGGGAGCTGCGCGCGGATGGTCGCCTCGATCTCCGGGAAGTAGCGGTTGAGCGGCTTGAGATCGCGGCTCTGGACGAACACCTCATCGCCGTCGCGAAACACGAGGGTGCGGAAGCCGTCCCACTTGGGCTCGAACAGCCAGTCGCCTTCCGGCATGGCCTCCACCTTCTTGGCCAGCATCGGCTTGAGCGGCGCCGACACCGCGAGCTTCAGGTTCTTCATCGCTCCTCGTGGTGTTCGTGGGCGGCGCCCTCTTCCCCCTCGGCGCCGTGTTCGCTGTGCTCGGGCACGAGCGCGAGCACGCGCGCCTGGGCTTGGGTGCCCTCGCTCACCGGGAGCACCCCGATCACGACGGTGGCCCCCGTCTCTGGCAGAGCGTCGAGGTTGGCGAGGTTCTCCAGCTGATACTTGTTGGCGCCCAGCATCACCTTGTGGGCCGCGAAGTCGGTGCTCGCTCCCGGATCGACGCTGAGCGTGTCGATGCCGATCCCGGCCACGTCGCGCTCCACCAAGAGCTGCACCGCGGCCTTGGCGAAGCCAGGGAAGTGCATCACCCCCTCATCGTCCTGATTGACGTAGTCGTCCGGCTTGCTGAAGCGCTCGTGCCAGCCGGTGTTCACGATGAACAGCGCGCCCACCGGCACCTGGCCGTGGATCGCCTCCCAGTCGATGATGTCGTTGGCCGAGATCGCGTAGTCGGGGTCGTCTTTCACCTTGGCGCGAAGATCGAGCACCACCGCCGCCACCACCAGCTCGCTGGCCGGGATCTGGTCGACGCTCCGCTTGCCCTCGATGAAGTGCGAGGGGGCGTCGAGGTGCGTGCCCGTGCCCTCCCCCATCTCGAGCTTGTGGTGGCGGTAGCCCTCCTCGTAGTCGGCGAGCCGCGTCAGCTTGAACGGGACGCCCCCCGGCCAGTACGCCATCGCGTCGTGCAGCGAGTGGGTGAGGTCGACGACGCGGGTCTCGACGGAGGCGCGGCAAGGGCGGGGGACGTCGGGCGCCACCGGACCATGCGAGTGCATCGAGATGGGCGTCGGCTCGCAGCCGCACGCCAACGTCGCTCCGAGCACCACCCACCACCACGACGCGGTCGCCATGGTGCGACGATAGGGGCTCGGCGCCGCCGGCGCCACCTCGTCGTGGTGCTCGCGCTGCACCTACGGATGTGCTCGGATCCCCAGCCGATGAGGGCTCTCTCCGCCAGCTCGCGTGCGCTCCTCTTGCTCCTCGGTCTGAGCGGCTGTGACGAGGAGCGCGCGCCTCCCGTCCCCGCTCCGTCGCCCCCCAAAGAGGGGCTGAGCATCGACGACGCGCGCGTGCCGGTTCGCGCCACCCTCGCAGTGGGCACCGAAGGGGAGACGTCGTGGCGCGTCACGTTGTCCACCGAGCCGCTGGGATGCGAGGCGCTCGCCGCGACCTACCCCGAGCGCGCAGAGCAGACCCCGGGAACGCGCGTCGACGTGTGGGTGGCGCGCCCCATGCAAACCGACGGCTCGCTCGGCGAGTGGATCGTGCGCAGCGCCCACATCATCGACGAGCATGGCGGTCGTGGCATGACCACCCGCGCCGCGATGCTGGAGCAAGTGTCGGAGAGCCGCGACGCGGTGAAGCTGCACGAGCTCGAGCTCGCCTGCACGGACGGCAGCCGCCTCGTCGCGTTCACCGGCCCCGTGCTCGCGAAGCGCTGCGAGCGCGTGCGCCTCCCCATCGAGCCGCGACAGCAGGCACTCGCGGCCACCCTCGCCGGCAAACCTTTCCCCATCGCGGGAGCCACCCTGCGCATGGTGGGCAAGCACCACCACCTGCGCCTCAGCCGTCTCCCTCACCGCTGCGACACCGTCGTCACCGAGGGCTTCGACGCCTACCTCGAGCTCGCGCTCGAGGCGGGCGATCCTCCCCGGGTGGCGTTCGCCTCGCTCAACGGCGACGCCTTCCCCGACACCCCGAGCGGCTCCACCGGCAAAGACACGTTTCGCGTCGTCACCGACGGCGCGTTCACCGGCACCGCCGAGCTCGAGCTCGAGCTCGCGCTCGCAGGGAGCCTCGACGTCGGAGGCTACGCCGTGTCCCTCGAGGGCAAGGTGCGCGCGCTCCGCTGCCCACCGCCCGACGGCGCGGCCACCGCACCGCCGCACCCCTCCGCCGCCATCCCCGGCTCGGCCACCCCGCTCCCCGCGGTGCCCGACGCTGGTGTCCCCCCTCAGGGCGCGCCAAAGGCGAAGTAGGTCACCGACGTCCGCCAACTCCCGCCGGCGGCGATCGCGCTCACGTCCCACGCCACCGTGTGCTCGCCAGGGGTGAGGGCCGGCTCGAACACGAACGGCGCCGACACGTCGCCGGGGCACCAGTTCGCGCGCGGCGCCTGCACGCTCGGGATCGCCCCGCAGGGGTTCTCGAGGCAATAGTCGAACCCACCTCCGCTCGGGTTCGTGTAGCGCGTGATGGTGCAGAAGTTACCGCAGTCGGTCCGCCACGGCTGAAACACCGCGTAGTCGGCGCCATCCACCACGAAGGTGTGCTCGCGGTTGCAGAACTCCTCGGCCGGCCCCACGCAGCCCAACCCACCGACGCCTCCCCCGTGGCCGGTTACCCGATACTCGAGCCGGCTCGCCACCGCGCCCTCGGGCACGAGGAAGCTCTGCGGTGCGGGCTCCTCGCTCGGGCCGTAGCTCTTGTTGAAGAGCGACTGCACCGAGAGCACGTTGCGTGGCGCCGGGCCCGGCGTGAGCATCACGCTCCCGCTCACGAACCAGCCGCCGTTGCTGCCGCTCACCCGCCCCTCGCCGTCCGACCAGGTGGTGATGTGCACGCGTACGCGGTGAGGGCCTTCGTCGATGCCGTTGAGCACATCGGTGATGTCGATCTCGTGGTGGCGCGGGCCGCCGAAGGGCGTGATCGCGCGCACGAGCTCGAGTCCCGGGGGCTCCACGGGCTCGCGCGGATCGTCGAGCGTCCACTCGAAGTTGCGATCGTAGGCGTCGCAGTCGGCGGGCCAGTTCTCGCCAGGCGGCGGCGGATTGTCGGCCCACGACTCGAAGGGGTAGCAGGTCGTGTCCAGATCGATCACCAAGAGCGCCTGCGCGAACGGCCGCGCGCCAAACGTCACCTCCACCGTCGCGTTCTGGAAGTTCTCCTGATCGTCGCGGCTGTTGATCCGAGCGCGGTCGAACAGCGGCACCACGTACGGCTCGCCGTACGCCGGTGCCCCGCCACCACCGCCGTCCCCCTCCACCGGCGCCGGTCGGATCGCCTCCTCCGTGCAGCCCCCACCCGCCAGCGCCCAACACGCCACGCTCGCCGCCGGCCCCAGCCGCCGGCCCCGCCGAGCCGAGCCCGCGTGCGTCACGTGGTGAGGCCTACCGGACACGAGACGCCGGTGCCCCCGAGCCCGCAGTAGCCGTCGGGGTTCTTGCCCAGGTACTGTTGGTGGTAGGCCTCGGCGAAGAAGAACGGGGGCGCGGGCGCCACCTCGGTGGTGATGGGACTGAACCCAGCCGCCGCGAGCTGCTGCTGATAGGCCTCGAGCGAGGCCCGCGCGAGCTCGAGCTGGCGGGCGTCGTGGGTGTAGATCGCTGAGCGATACTGCGTGCCGACGTCGTTGCCCTGCCGCATCCCCTGCGTGGGATCGTGGTTCTCCCAGAACAGCACCAACATGCGCTCGAAGCTCGTCTTCTTCGGATCGAAGATCACCCGCACCACCTCGGTGTGTCCGGTTCGGCCGCTGCACACCTCCTCGTAGGTGGGGTTCTCGGTGTGGCCGCCCGCGTAGCCGACGGCGGTGGAGATCACCCCCGGGGCCGACCAGAACTTGCGCTCGGCTCCCCAGAAGCAGCCCATGCCGAAGACGGCGCGTTCCATCCCCGGGAAGTCGCCGTCGAGCGGGGCGCCGTTCACGAAATGGCGCGCGGGCACCGGCATCTGCTCCGCTCGACCGGGCAACGCATCTTCACGGCTCGGGATCTCGAGCTTGGCTCGCGAAAAGAACATCGTCTCTATCTCTAACGCGTCTTTTTCACACCGGCGACTGTGATGTCGCGCGAGCGCGTCGAACGGGTCACCGCTTCTTCTCCCGGCCAACGTGGATGCGCCGCACCGTCTCGAGCGTGTCGGCCTCCGCGGCCGTCTTGTCTTCGCGATAACGCTTCACGCGCGCCAAGCGCAGGGCGAGCCCGCCCGGGTACTTCGGGCTCGTCTGGATGTCGGCCACCGCGACCTCCACCACCAGCTCGGGTCGAAGATGCACCGTGCTCCCCGTGGTACCGAGCGCGAGCTGCTGAAACCGTTCGGTCTGCCAGCTGAGCATGGCGTCGGTCATCCCCTTGAACGTCTTGCCCAGCATCGTGAAGCTGCCGTCCGGGTTGCGCGCCCCGAGGTGCAGATTGCTCAACCAGCCCTGGCGCCGTCCGTGGCCCCACTCGGCCGCGAGCACCACCAGATCGAGCGTGTGCACGGGCTTGATCTTCCGCCACGCCGCCCCCCGATGGCCGGCCGCGTAGGGCGCGTCGAGGGCCTTGGCCATGATGCCCTCGTGCCCGCGGGCGAGCGCCGCGTCGAGGAACGCGTCGGCCTCGGCCACGTCGGCGGTGACGATGCGCCGCACCACGCCGGCAGAGCTCGCGCCCGCGCTTGGCGCGCCGAGCAGCTCCGGCATGGCCCGAAAGCGCTCACGGGCCGGACGGTCGAGCAGCGTCTCTCCGTCTACGTGGAGACAATCGAAGAAGAATGGCGTGAGCGGGAGCTCGCCGCGCATGCGCGCCACGTCGAGCTTGCGGCCGAAGCGACGCATCGTCGTCTGAAACGGATGGGGCCGGCCGTCGGGCCCGAGCGCGACCACCTCTCCATCGAGGATGAGCTCGCGGCTCTCGAGCCCGCGCACCCACTCCACCACCTCCGGGACGGCTGGCGTCACCTCCTTCAGGTGGCGCGAGTACACCCGGACCAGCTCGCCCGCCTTGTGCACTTGGATTCGGGCTCCGTCGATCTTGTCGTCGAGCACCGCCTCGCCCAGCTCGGCGAGGGCAGCGGCCGGCTCCTCCGAGAGCTCGGCCAGCATCGGCTGGAGCGGCCGAAACAGCTCGAGGCGAAAGCGCGCGAGACCGGCCGCTCCGTCGCGAAACGCAGCCAGCGCGACCTCTCCGAGATCGCCGCTCAGCATGTGCGCGCGCCGCAGCGCGTCCGACGCCACGTCCGCCGCCGCCGCCACCGCCTCCACCAACACCCCCTCGAGCGCCCCCTGCCGCACCTCTCCCACCAACAACCGCAGCAGAAACTCCTGCTCGGGCGCGGTCGCTCGCGCGAGCAGCCCGCCGAAAGCGTCGAGCCGCGCCTTGCTCGAGCCACGACCCGAGGTGGCGCCGATGTCTGCGAGCACCCGATCCACATGCTCGAGGGTGAGGCTCGGCGCGGAGGCCGGAGCGACCGACTGGCCTCTCATCGCGGTGGCGTAGCCGAGCCCGATCCGCCCCTGCCGCAGGCGTCCCGACAAGAACGCCACCCCCACCTCGAGCTCGGTGGGCTCGAGCGCACGCAGACAGCTCACGAGGAGCGCAACCTTCTGCTTGCGAGAGCGCGTCTCGCCTACCGCGCGCGAACACGCGACTAGTTCGAAGAACAGCATGAGAGCACGGCGCGGATGAGCGCCCGCCACCATCGTCTTGCCTCCTCCCGCACGCAAGCGCGGGCGACACCCACGAGGGGTGCCCGCGCCCCGCGAAACTCGGTAAAGCGGTGAGCAGCCATGACGCAGCCAGCTGCCCGCAGGCCGGTGTTCCTCTTCGCGCTCGCCGTCGCCGCGCTCGTTCCGCTCGCGTGGCTCCTCCAACGCGAGCGCGAGCCCGAGCCGACCGAGCTCCTCAGCGCGACCGCAGCCGGCAGCGCGAGCGCGGTCGCCCCCGCCCTCCCCTCCACCTCGAGCGCCGCGCCGTCGCCACCTCCTCCCGGCGCGCTGCCCGCGAGCGAGCGCGTGTTTGGTGTCACGCTCGGCGGCGCACGCGTGGTGCTCGGTGCTCACCACGACACGCTCTGGGCGGCGAGCCTCGAGACCGAGCCCCCAACGCTCCTCTTTCGCACCCAAGGCGTCGGCGCGGTCCAGCTCCTCGCCGCCGGCGACTACGGGCGCGGCGACCGACTCTACGTCGCCCGCGGGCGCAGCCTTGCCCTGCGGAGCGCCCCCTTGTCGCTCATGGAGGTGGAGCCCACCACCGGCCAAGAGACCGCGCTGTGGCGGCACGACGGCCCCCGCAACGAGGCCACCCACCTCTCGGTGGCCGACGCGAACGGCGATGGCCAGCCCGACCTCGCGTTCGCCTACTTCGCGACCAAGCACGACGTGGAGCCTCGCCACCTCACCGCGAGCGGTGACGTGCTCGGCGGAGACGCCGTCCGCATGGCCACCACCCGCGCCTACGCCGACGTGGACGGCGACGGCGTCACCGACGAGATCGTCGGCCGCATGTACGGCGACGACGAGCGAGAGACCGCGGGTCACCTCCGCGTGCGCCTCGGCGAGCGCTGGGTGGAGGTGCCCACCGATCGCGGCGTGCGCACTCTCGCCGTGTTTGGTGGCGCGATCTACTTCGGCGATGGCTGGGCCAAAAACTACGGTCGCGACGCCCGCGCCCAGCTCAAACGCGCCCGCTGGGTGGACGGCGCCTTCACCATCGACGTGATCGGACGGTCTGCGGACGAGTACACCTTCTTCGCGATGGAGCCGTTCGAGGCGGGCGGGCGGACCCACGTCATCGCCATCGGCGACCGACGCGCCACCCGCTTCTCCGAGGGTGGCGACGGCGTGTGGTCGGCGCACGTCATGCGAGCACGCGTGAAGGGCGGCCACCAAACCAACGTCGCGGTGCTGAGCGCAGGCGAGGGCTGCGTGCTCCTCCTCGTGCCCTCCGCGCCGTCGACCCACCTCGAGCGGCTCTGCCCAGGCGCGGCGCCGTAGAAGGACCGCGCGATAGGCGCCGACAGAGCCCTCCCGTCTAGAGCTGGAGCCCCGCTTCCACCGCTGCGAGCTGGTGGCGCGCCAGGCCGAGGTTGCCGCGCTTGCGGTCGATCGCCACGTAGAGAAAGAGCGAGCCGACGTTCTGGAGCGGACGGATCAGGTGATACTGCGTGTCGAGGGTGATGAGGATGTCGTCGATGCCACCGGCGATGCGGAGGCTCTCCATCACGCCCATCTTGGCGCGAACCACCTGGGTGTTTCCAGACGCGGCCACGTCGATGTCGAAGCCGCTGTGGTTGCTTCGCGTTCCGAGGGTGAGCCCGCTCTCATAGTCGACGAGCGCCGTCGCGAACGCGCCCTCGATGCCCATGATCTTGTCGAGCGATTCGTTGATGTTTGCCATGATGGTCGTTCTCCTGTTGGTTGGTGATCCCCCAGACTGAGCTCCCCCACTCGAACCTTCAACAACCCCGGGCTCGGACGTGAGCGCAACAGACCCGGGGCGCATCGTGCCGTGGCTCGGCGGGGCGAGGGTTTTGTGCGCGGAGCGCACCGCGTTCAGGCGCGGTTCGGACGGCGGCGCCTCACGCGTGGTCGCGTCGAACCTCAGCGTCGGCCGTCGACGCCGCGCCACGTCCCGGGGTGCCCTAGGCGAGCTGGACATGATCCTCGAACAGCTCGTGAGGCTCCGTCACCCGACCTCGAGCCGAAGCGCTTGTTGCGCGCGACGGTCGTGGTCCCGACAGCTCGGACGAGCAGGAGCCGCCACGGCCCCCGAGTGCTCCCCCCTCACGCGCCAACCGAGTCGCGAATTCATCGTCTTTCTTGGTCAATCGCCTTGAGATCACGGCGACCATCGGGCCGCTCGAGGGCTCTTAACGAAACCATCCAAACGTGCAAACAGTCGCCGGAAAGAAAGTCTCTCCGCGCGCGTCGCGGGCGGCCCCCGGCCGCGGTCACGAGCGGTCACTCTCGCACCGTGACCGCGGCGGGCGCCTACTCGACGTTCACCCCGAGCTGGGCGAAGATGAACGTGTACGCGTCGGTGAGCTCCTGGATCTGTTGCTTCAGCGAGCTGTCTCCGCCGTGGCCGGCGTCGGTGCTCGTGTAGAGCAAGATCGGCGCGGTGCCGCCGGACGCCGCCTGGAGGCGCGCGGCCATCTTGCGCGACTGCATCGGATCGACCCGCGGATCATTCTCGCCGGTGAGCATGAGGGTGGCTGGGTAGGCCACGCCATCCTTCACGTTGTGGTACGGCGAGTAGGCATACATCGCCTTGAAGTGATCTTCTTTGGCCACCGTGCCGAACTCGGTCACGTTGAACGCCCCGTTCGGCGAGAGCTCGACGCGCAGCATGTCGTAGATCCCCACGAACGACACCACCGCCTTCACGAGCTCGGGCCGCTGGGTGAGGGTCGCGCCCATGAGGAGGCCGCCGTTGCTCCCGCCGAGGATCGCGAGCTTGTCCTTCTGGGTGTAGCCAGCCGCCACCAAGTGCTCGAGCACCGCCGCGAAATCGTCGAACACGTTCTGTTTGCGGGTGAGGTTGCCGTCACGGTGCCACTTCTCGCCGAACTCGCCGCCCCCCCGCAGGTTGGCCACCGCGAAACACACGCCCTGCTCGAGCAGCACGTTGTAGTATGCGCGAAACCGGGGGGCGAGGCTCACCCCGTAGCCGCCGTAACCGGTGACCACGCACGGCATCGAGCCGTCTCTCTTGAAGCCCGCTGGCAACAAGAGGTTCACCGGCACCTGGGTCCCGTCTTTCGACGTCGCCATCTCCCGGACCACCTCCACCTGGCTCATGTCGGCCGGCGACATCGACGTGAGCCCGGTCTTGGCCGTCTCGTCGCGCGCCGCGGTGTATTGGAAATAGGCCGGCGGCTCCACGAACGACCAGTTCGCGAAGAGGATGTCGTCGCCCTCGAGGCGGGTCATGCCCCACGCCGCCCCCACCGGCAGCTGCTTCGGTTTGCCGAGGAGCTTGCCCCCGTGATCGTACACGCGGATCTCCGAGGGCCCGCCGAGCTGAAACAACACGTACAGCCTGCTGGGTGTGGGCACCACCGACGGCGGCGACCAGAACGTGTCCACGATCGTGTCCGTGCCCTCCCCGATCACCGTCTCCGCCTTCGTGACGTCGAGCGAGGCGAGGGGCATCCGCATCACCTTCCCGCGCGGCGCGTCCACCCTCGACAAGAAGTAGAGGTCGTCCTTGGGCCCGAAGGCAGCTTGGAGGATCTTGTCGTCGTAGTCGGCAAACTGCTTCCAGCCGCCCTTGGCGTCGCGCAGATAGAGCGCAAACTGCCCGCCATCGCCCTTCTGCACCGTCGCGAGCATGCGCCCACTCGCGCGATCCATGGTGAGCTCGATCTCCGCGATGCGAGGGAAGTCTTTCCCGAGCTCGTAGCGGTCCTTGTCGGTGGGGGTGCCGAGCTGGTGAAAATACACCTGCACGAAGAAGTTCATGTCGCGCTCGGGGCGCTCGCCAGCGCGCGGGTAGCGCGAGTAGAAGAAGCCGGAGTCGTCGGGGGCCCACGCGAGCGTGCCCCCCGCCGTGCCACCGTTCACCCGCGGCACCACCTCGTGCACCTCTTTGCCGGTGGCGACGTCGAACACGTGCACGTCGCCGGTCTCGGTGCCTCCTTGCGAGAGCGACACCGCCACCAGCTTGCCGTCGTGCGAGGGCACGAAGAAATCGATAGCCGTCGTCCCCTTCGCGTCCATCGTGTTGGGATCCACGAGGATGCGCGCCTCGTCGGCCTCGTGGATCGAAGACATCACGATGAGAAACGGCTGCTGCTTGGGCGGCTCCTGCTTCACCGCGAAGAACGTGCTGCCCCGACGGGTGAGGTGATGATAGCTCGCCGTCTCCGCGGTGATGAGCTCGGTGAGGCGGGCCTCGATGGCGCTCCTCCCCGCCAGCCCGTCGAGCACCGCACGGGCGTGCGCGCTCTGCTGGCGCGTCCAGGCCTTCACCTCGCGCGCGCTCCCCTCCTCGAGCCAGCGATAGTCGTCCACCACCGTCACCCCGTGATAGGTGTCGCGCTCGGGTCGCTTCGGCGTCTCGGGATACACCGAGGTGGTCACCGCGCTCGACGTGGGCGCGGGAGCAGGCTTCGTCACCGGGCGGGGGGCCGTCGGACAGCCGGACAGAACCGCGACGGCGAGGGCGAACGACAACGAGCGCTTCATCGAAACCTCCGGGCGAGCCATGGCCGCGCCCTTATACCTCACCGCACGACCCGTGCGGCCTCGTCGTTCGACCAAGGGTCGCGCTCCTCGCGTGACCGTGGCAGCGTCGCCCGATGATCGAGATCGAATCGCTCGCCGAGCTCGAGGCCCACCTCGAGAAGAACCGCCCCTTCGCGGACGTGGTGCTCCAAGGGCTCGATCTGCTCCGCCACGGCGAGCGCCTGCTCGACGTGCCACTCTGCGGGGCCGCGCTCCTCGGCTGTCGGCTCGATCCCCGCCTGACCGCCCACGCCATCGCCGACGGGGCCGTCGTATTCCCCGAGCTCACCGACCTCCCCTTCTCGCCTTACCGTGGCCGGCTCTACACCGTAGAGGAGCTGTACGATCGTTTCGACCGCGAGCGCCCGGAGTCGTACGCAGACTGCCTCGACGCGCGGATCTACGCCCACTGGAAAGGCACCGGCCGCCATGCTCCTCCGAGCATCCTCGAGACCCTCGCCCGGCGCCTCCATGATCACGCCATCACCGACGCGCTCGAGGAGGCCATCGCCGGCCAGCGCGTGGTCGCCATCATGGGCGGCCACGGCATGGCGCGGAGCCGCGAAGGCTACGCGGAGGTCGCGCGCATCGCGCGGCGCTTGAGCCGTGAGGGCTTCTTGCTCGCGAGCGGGGGTGGCCCCGGCGCCATGGAAGCCACCCACGTCGGCAGCTGGTTCGCAGCCCGCGAGGAGTCGGAGATGCTCGAGGCCATCGACGTGCTCGCGACCGCGCCGCGCTACGACGATCCGCGCTGGCTCGCGCAGGCCTTCGAGGTGCGTGCGCGCTGGCCCCTCGCCCCCCCCGCCGCCGCCGCCCACCCCTCGCTCGGCATCCCCACCTGGCTCTACGGCCACGAGCCGCCGAACGCGTTCGCCACCATGATCGCCAAGTATTTCGAGAACAGCGTGCGCGAAGACGGCCTGCTCGCCATCGCCACCGCCGGGGTCATCTTCTCGCCAGGCAGCGCCGGTACCATCCAGGAGATCTTCCAGGACGCGTGTCAGAACCACTACGTCACCCACGGGGTGGTGAGCCCGATGGTGTTCCTCGGCAAGGCCTACTGGACCGAGGACAAACCGGTCTACCCGCTGCTCGAGCAGCTGGCACAGGGCCACGAATACGCCCGCTGGCTCTCCATCACCGACGACGTCGACGCCGTCGTCGACGCGATCCTGGGTTACCACCGCTCGCGCTGACGGTGCCGCGCGTCCCGAGGCGCGGCGGCTCTGCTCGCTCGGCTCGCCGTCCGCGCCACGCAGCTCAGAAGGTGGGCTGCGGCGTGACCGTCACCGCGATGATCAGACCTTCGTCGCTGACGAGGCGGGCGGAGCCCTCTTGCGCGCCGCCCACGACGTAGGCCTCGGGGGCGTCGAGCTTCACGAGGGTCGCCGCGCCGCCGTTCACCGTCCAGCCGGTGCCCTCGGGGAGGATGTAGCGATCCGCGTCGAGGACGACGATGCGGATGCCCATCGCCGTGCCCTCGGCGATCGTGATGTCGTTTCCGGTGAGCGTCCCGGTAAACGGTGTGGGGGTGAGCTGCGTCACCTCGACGCTCGCGGCGTCGGGATCGTCGCACGCGATGAGGAGGGTGCCCACGAGCACGGCGAAGACGAGGCGGGAGGACATGCGTCGGGTCATCGCTAGTTGAAGGTGATGTTGAACGGGATCTCGGCGGCGACTCCTGCGGCCTCGACCCGGAGGACGGCCATGCCCTCGCCGACAATCTCGAACTCGACGAGGTGGGTCCCACCGCTGAGAACCTTCACGACGCTCGGGTCGTCGCTCGACCACGCATACTCCGACGCCCCCGCGAGCCGCTCGCCCTGAGCATCGAGCAGGATGGCGCGGAATCGGTCCTTCGGGAAGCGGAAGGGGAAGTCGGTGGCGCCGAAGATCTCGTCGAACGTGCCCGAGCGGTCCGAAGACTCGTGCCCAATCTCGATCGCGGCGGGCTCGACCACATTGACGTGGTCGTACGAGGCGCCGTCGGCCACCGCGGCCAGGCCCACACGCGCGGCGGTGAGCGCGCTGCCGTCCGGGATGAGGCGCGCGGGTGTGAGCGAGTGAACCCCACCCGCGATCGAGAACACGCTCGACCGCGCGACCGGAGGCAGCATCGAATACCCCTGAAGGTCGGGCCGCGGTCGGGGAGCCAGGCCGTCACACATCGGATCGGTGCCGCCGGCGCAAGCGTAGGTGACCGCACCAAACGAATAGTTCGGGGGCTTGTAGCCGTCCTCGCAAGCGACGCCGAGGCTCGCCAAGAGAATGATCATAAGCGCTCGAGAATGCATGTCAGCCCCCCCCGCCGCCGCCGACAGAGTCGCCACCAGCTCCGCCGGACGCCGCGCCGCCCACGCCGCCGGCGCCCGCGCTGCCTCCACCTGCGCCCCCCACGCCCATCGCACCGCCGCCTCCATCGCCCCCACCTGCGCCCCCCACACCCATCGCACCGCCTCCACCATCGCCGCCATTGCCCGCTGCACCGAACAAGCTCGCTGGCCTGAATCGCCCGCAGCGCAGGATCGGGTTGCGGTCGCAGTGCTCCGCCTCGTGCTGGCACGCGGCCGATATGATGGCGAAGCCAAGCAACATCAGCCCGCCTCCCCGCGTCACGCTCAAAACGACACCTGAACCGCGGCTCCCCCGCCTTGCTCCGCCACGATCGGCGACACCCTCACCGTGCTCGCGAGCTCTCCCTCCGCCGCACCCTTGATCAGAAAGCCCACTCCGAGAAACGCCCACGCGCCGGCGGTCGCGAAGCTGATGATCGCGCCGGTGGTCATGTCGTCGCGGCGCTCGAGGTCGTCGTCGATCTGCTGGCACGCGGCCGTGTCCGCGGCGCAGGGCTGGGCGTATCCTCGCGCGGCGAGCGCGTCGCCTGCCTCATCCGCGTCCGAAGACGCCAACGCCGCGACCCCGAGGAGGGTGCCACCAACGCCCGCGGTGACCACCGTGAGCACACCCATCACCAGCGCCGTGTAGATCTGGTCTTTGCGCTTGGCGGCCTCGGCCGGTGTCGACGTCGCGAGCACCACGAGCGCCGTGGCCACCGCCACCGCCACCTTTCCTCGCGCTCGCGCCGACACCTCGCTCAGCGCCAGCGGCGCCGCCCGGCCAAACGCACGCGTTGGTCCCCCTGCAGCCCACATCCCCCTTACAGACCGCGTTCCGCCAGCCGAGTCAACCAGGAGCGCATGAAGAACCTCCAGCACGCCCGCGACCTCCCCGCCTCGGTGGCGGCGCCTGCTCGATCGTCGAGTTGCGCGTGCCAACATCGATCGGCATCTTGAGAGACCCATGAGCACCGACGTCTGCCGCTCCCCCGCGGCGCCGCTGTTCGAGCGCGCCCTGTGGGCAAGCCACCCGAACTACCCGCGCCAGCTGCTCCTGCTCCGCTCGCACCAGAGCTTTCGCTCCATCTCACGCATGCTCGTCATCCGTAGCGCCGCGCTCGAGGGGCTGCCCTCTGTGCGCTGGCGGGACGACACGCTGTACCTGTTCAGCGCGTGGCAGGCCGGCATGAAGAGCCACGAACATTATGAGGAGCACAAGCTCTACCCGTTCTTGTCACAGCGGTACTGCGTCGCGCTCGATGTGCTGCTCGGGGATCATCGCGAGCTCGACCGCCTCCGAACCGAGACGACCGAGACCCTCGTCCACGGTGAGGCACCCGCCGTTCAGGCCGTGCTCGGCGAGCTCGACCACGTCCTCGTCCACCACCTCCAGCGCGAGGAAGACCTCGTCATCCCCATGCTCCTCGAGCTCGAGCCCGAGGAGTTCGAGCGCTACACACGCGCTCCGGCCGGCCACGTCGAGCCCCAGCCTTGTCGCCGCTGCGCGTGAGCGTGTCGAGCGTCGACAAGCCGAACACCAGGCGAAGCCTCCGCTCGAGCTCATCCACCCTGCGTGCGCGCGACGATCGACGTGGGCCTTGGGGTGAGCGATCGGCGACAAGCGCGTTCACCGGCCCGGTCAGCGCCGTCGCTCTCTCGCGCCGCCACCGAGGTCGCCGACGCAAGCGTCGAAGCCGGCGACGGTCTCGCGCCCCGACGCAGAGTCCCAAGCGAAGCGCGCGTGGTCGCCGTGGTCAGTGCTCGTGCGCGACGCCGTCGAACGGGCACTCGCCTTCACCTTGGAAGTGTCCTTGGGTCTTCAGCTGACCGATGACGTAGTCCCACATCTCCTCGAGGGGGGTGATCGGGGAGCCGCCGAGCTGGTAGCGCTCGTCGAGCTCGGAGAGGTCGGCAGGGGCGATGGACTCGAGCTCCTCACGCGTCACCTCGCCGTCGAGATCGAGATCGCAGTCGGCGAGCCACTCGTCTTGGTGGGCATAGGCTCGCTCGACCGGGCCTCGCGCTTCGCGCGCGCCAAGAACCTCCCGCGCGACGGCGTCTCGATCTACGCTGACCCGACTCGGGCTTCGTTCGAGGCGGCGTCACTCGTACGCGGCACGCGCCACGTCTTCAACACCGCATCCGTGCGGGCGTACCTGCGAGCGAAGGGCGAGGGGTTCCGCATCACCGGCGTGTCGGGCGATGTCTCGCAGCTCGGGGGGTTGTTGGTAGTCGAGCCGCCTGCCCGGCTTCGCTACCTGCATCGGTCGGCCTTCACCGGCGATCACCCTTCGACCGAGCAAATACTCGGCGCACTCAAGTAGGGGTCACCCTGCTCGTCGCGTGATCTCAGCCCTCGGGAGGCGCCATCTTGGCGAGCGTCTCGGCCTCCGTCCACCGCGGATGGTCGCCGGCGAACGCATACCCCTCGGGCTTGTGGTCGACGAAGATCTCGCGGACGAGCCGGAACGAAGTCTGATCGTCGAAGGCACCCACGCTCATCCAATAGGTCTGGGTGGGTTTGAGGAAGTAGAACAGCGTCGTCCCGCAGGTCTTGCAGAAGCCGCGTTCGGCCCAGGGAGACGACTCGTATCGCCCGAGCCTCTCCGCCGAGGAAAACGCGACGCTCGCTGCGCGCGCCCCGAAGAAGGGAGCGCCTCCCGACCAACGCCGGCACATCCCACAGTGACACGCGTGATGATCCGTCTCGACCTCTGTCGCGGTGAGCTGGACGGCGCCGCACAAGCACTTGCCGCTGAGATTCATGCGGGGACCCTACCACTGCCGGGGATCCCGATTCACCGGGGCATCATCCGGCGGACGGCGCGCTCGAGCACGGCGCCGACCTCGCGACTCTGGAGGCGACCGAGCGGCATCCAGCCGAGCTCGCCGCTGGTCTCGTGGTCTTACTGTCGTCCGTCCACCTTCTTCTGCCTCGACGCTTCCGCCGCCCCGCTCCTCGGCGAGGTCATCATCGAGGTCGCGCCCGAAGGGCTCCGCCTCCATGCCCACCGTCGCCCGACGAGCCTCATTTCGTGGGTCTCCGTCATCGTGGCCCTGATGGTCCTCGGGGCCACGGTCGCCACGCTCATGGTCGGGGGCGACGCCCACGGCCTCCTCGACCACGAGGAGGGATGGCGGCTCGTGTTGGCCTTGGGAACGCTCGCCGTCGTCGGCAGCTTCGGGGTGACTCGCAAGCTCCTGAGCCACCGGCTCTCGACGCGGATGGTCGTGACGAACATCGCCTTCCGCCACGTGGTTTCCGCCACGGCCGAAGAGGATTGGGTTTGGATCGCCAGCTCTTCGCCGGAGCTCCTCGGACGCATCACCTTTCGGACACCGGATCCGGCCGCGGTCCTGCGCGCGCTCGGGGACGGCAAGCGCGCGTAGGTCAGCACGACTGCAGGCCAATGCGGCGAGGACGAAGCGCTGATCATCGAGTTGCGGCGGTCTGCGTTGGCGCTGTTCTCCCGCGCGTTCGAAGCGCGGGCGAAGCGCGGGCGAAGGAACCCGATGCGTGCACGTCGACGCCCACCTTGCCGCTGATTCTGCACGAGCAGGCGTTCCTGAGTGTCGCCCTCGGGGAACTGTCCGCCGGCGATCTCACTTACCCGGTGCCGTGCGATCGCATCGTGCGCCACGCAAGATGGAAGAGGCGTTCACCCTCCTCGCCGCCAAACGGTACGACGAGGCCAACACGACGCGGCGCTGCTCCCTCAGAGCGTTGACTCCATGTCCGCGTCCGGCAGGTTGTTGGCCAGCGCCGACACCAGATAGGCCCACCGCGGCCAGTGCCGTGGCACCGCTTCTGGCCCCCCGCGGTGCTGCACCGCGACCTCGGCGGCCAAGAGCCGGCGAGCGCATGGGTGACGTTGTCCATCGTCGCCGACTGTCTTACGGGCATCGCTGGCGCCGGCAACCCCTGGTTTCGGCAGCGCGTCAGCGGACGGTCGTGCCGAAGACGGTGCGTCGCGACGGGCCGTGAAGCCCCAGCACCAACCCCGACAGCGCCATGAGCGCCATGATCTGCAGCGTCGAGCGCGTCGTGGGCAATTCGCAGGGATGACCCACGTGGTAAAAATAGTGCCAGTATTCTGTCGGCATGAGCAGCGGAGCGAGCAGCAGCAAGGCGAGCCCGAGCCGGAGCCCGTACAGGGGCAAGTAGCGCGGCCGCGCCGCGTCGTCGGCGGCGAGCGTTTCGGGGGCAACATTCCGATAGCCCGGGCCCGGCTCGGGAAGGCGGACGAGCCGCTCACAGGGATCGAGCCCTCGACGCAAGCGCTGGTGAACGAGCCTCGGAACGATGGCGGCGGCGAGCAACCAGCCGAGCTCGAGGCCCCCGTCGGGTAGAGGCCAGATCCGTCCGGCGAAGCGCCCCTCGACCCCCCCGAGGGTCGGGTAGACCCAGGCGAGCCCGAAGATGATCACCGGCACCATCATCGCGCCCCCCCACATCAGCTGGAGCTGAGCGAGCGTCACGCGCCAGGGGGGCCAGCGCAGCGGTAGCAAAGACCCCACGGAGCGGGAGACACCCGCGCCCCGGCGCCGGTTCCCGGAGGTGCCCATTTGGCGCTCGAGGCTCAGGGCAGGGTGAAAAGCTCCGCCTTCACGCGGAAGTCCGGGTTGTCGCCGTCCTGATAGACGATCACCCCCCTGGTCCGCGTCGACCATGGTCAGGTCGACGGGATACCAGCCACCCCCCCCAATTCGAGCCCGAAGCCACCGACGCCTTGGGCGCCGCGCCCTGCGTGTGCGCTCAGCGCAAGTAAGCGTGATGGAGGACCGACGGAGGATGACAGATCCCCTTCAACCGACCGCGCACCACCGCCCGAAGGATCCCCTCGGCCGTGAACAGCGTCATCTGCGTGTCATCGGTGATCGCCCCCACCCTCCCGTGCGCAGGCGCAAGCTCCAACAGCAACAGCCCCTCCGCCCCGAACCGCGCCCGAATCTCCCCGAGGTTCATCCGCTCGATCGGCGCCCCGAACGCATCTCCGATGGCTCGGCCGCTGCACCCGCCGCCCAGCTCGTCACGAAATCGCGCTGCACTGGGTTCTCTGGTGCGGGTCGTTGGCCTGCTTCCAGATCACCACGCCGCAGGGCAGCTAGATCCTCGAAGATGGAGGCCGCGGTCGACGTCCCGCGGAGGAGCAGCCACGAGCACACCACCGTCGCGGTCCGTCCCACGCCTCCGAAGCAGTGCACGTAGGTCACCCGGGGCGGCCGGGTGTCGTCGGCGAGGCGGAGAGAGCGATCGATCGCGTCGAGCACCTCGAACATCAGCTCGGGTGTCGGCACCCCGAGATCGCGGATGGGGAAGCGCAGGCACGTCGCCGGCTCGTGCGAGGCGCGAGAGAGCTCCTGCACGATGTCTTCGTAGGGCGTGAAGGGGTGGCCGGCGTTGTCGGTCTCGGTGGGCTCCATCAGGTTGATGAAGGTGCGCACCCCGGCGCTCCAGAGGGCCTCGACGCGGGCGCGGTGGGCGGAGGGAGTGGGCGCCCCGGGGTAGGCGCCGGCGAGGAGCTTGTGGGGGACCACCCAGTAGCTGCGGCGGGTGGGGGCGGGGGTGCAGGCATCAATCATTCAAGCCGTCAGTGTACGGCACACCCCGTAGGGTTGCCCAACGTCTCGGACCGAGCGGAACACGCGCGAACTCCGGAAAGAGGGTGAGCTGGTGCTGTCCGACACGCGCTACGACGGAGTCACGATCCTCGGCGTTGCGAAACGCTATCAAGCTTCAGCTCACGGCGAGCGAAGAGTACGTCGCGTCGCTCGAGGAAGCTCGGGCCCCCCTCTCCCACGCCGAGCCCGGTCGCTCCATCGAGGCCATCCACCTGCGGACGATGCGCACGTTGGTGGAGCAGCTCCGCAAGAAGCGGAAAGGTGATGTGCGAGAGCCGCGCCGCAAACACCTGGGCAGCTCGACCACGGAGCTTACCGCGCCCGGACTGAGTAGGTGAGGTGGGTCGCGTGCTGCGTCGGTTCCGCGCCGATCGGCGAAAGGGCCACGCGGCCCGCGTCCACGCCCTCGAACAGGCGGATTCCGGAGCCGAAGAGCACCGGCGACAGCGCGATCGAGAACTCATCGATCAAGACGGCGTTCAGGTACTGCAGGATCGTCTCGGCGCCGCCAGCGATGCGCACGTCGCGCTCGCCGGCGCTCTCCCGCGCCCGCTCGAGCGCGGACTCGATGCCGTCGTTGACGAAGTGGAAGGTCGTTCCGCCCCGACGCTCCCAGGGGTCACGCTTCTCGTGCGTCACGACGAACACCGGCGTATGGAATGGCGCCTCTTCCGGCCATGCTAGCTCGCCCGCGCCGAACATGCGCTTTCCCATGATGCTCGCGCCCGTGCGCTCGTGCGTCGTCCGAGCGATGTCGTTGTCGAGTCCTTCCTCGCCCCCCTCGCCGAGCTTGAGGTTCTCACGGAAGAATCGCTGCGGGAACGCCCACGCTTGCAACTCCGACCACTTCTTCAGCCAGAGCTGAACCCTCGGGTCCTTCTGACCTTCGGGCGAGAACACATCCTCGATGGGCACGACCTCGGGCGCCATGAACCCGTCGAGCGACATCGATACGCTGAAAAACACCTTACCGGCCATCAGTCTTCTGCTCCGTTCCGGACCCTCTCGGTGACGTAGGTAGCGAGGTTGTTCAGGGTCTGCTGTCCGCCCTCGATCGCGTGGTACTTCTCGACCGCCTCGTCGCGCAGTGCCTTGGTGGGGAACACCGTCAGCATTTCGATCCGGGTCACCGCACCGTCGGGTATGAATGTCAGCACTGACTCGAAGGCGTTCGGGTCGTCGCGGCGCTCACCGTGCAGCATCGCGATCCGCTCCGGCGGGGCGATCTCGGTCCAGGAGATCCACTCCTGGTAGTCCGTCCCGTCCGGTCCGTGCATCACGAAGATCCACTCCCCGCCAACGCGGAACTCGAACTCCCGCGTGGTCGTCGTGAACCCCTCCGGTCCCCACCACCGCGACAGGTGCCGGACCTCGGTGAACGCCTCGAACACCAGCTCCCGCGGTGCGCTGATGATGCGGGAAATCAGGATCTCTCGATCGGACGTCGCGGCCTCTGTCGACGTCCCTCGTTCTGTTGCGCTCACTTCCTACTCCTCCGCTTTGTTTGCTTCAGCACCTGCACGTAGGCGTCCAGGCGGTCGAAGCTCTCGTTCCAGAACCGCTCGAACCCCCCGGTCCACTCGTGGATCGTTCGCAGTCCTCGGGCGTCCAGGCCGTACAGGCGCTGCTTTCCTGCCTTGCGGTCCCGCACCAGCCCGACCTCTCGGAGCACCCGCAGGTGTTTGGACGCGCGCGGCTGCGTCATCCCCATCTCGCACGCCAGGTCGGTCACCGGCCGCTCACCGGCTCGCAGCAGCACCAAGATCTGCCGGCGCTGCGGCTCGGCGATCGCGTTGAACACGTCCGAAGTCGTCGCCGCTCGTGCCATGCCACTCCTTTTACATGCCCATATGGGCATGCGTCAAGCGCGAACGGTCATAGCCGTTCTGGGTGACGTGCGCACTTGCGTCAGCCGTTTTGCCTGCGTGTGGTCGAGCACGCTCCCAGGAGTCGCGGTCGGAAGGCCACCAAATGACGTTCAGCAACACGCCCGACCCCGCCGTGACGTTCGCGGTGCGGGGAGCTCCTCTTCTGCATGCTCGCCGTGCTTCTCTGATGCGTTGTGCCGAGGCCGGTGATCCTATTGCGACCATATGCAATAGAATTCCGAGTGCAACTGCGCGGCCAGCCGCGCTCTTCGAGGGACGGCTTCGGAGGGGGTCAGGTGCAGCGGCCGTCGAGGCAGACTTGGCCGATGTCGCACACGAAACCGCGAGTTCGCCCACCGCCGCCGAACTGCGTCACCGCCGGGCAAGTGGCCGGGGGCCAAGACGCTCCCCGGCGACGCCGGCAGGCGCGTCATCCGCGTGAAGCGGCCCGACAAGTACTTCTGCGCCGACAACCCCGACTGGCCCGAGGAGGTCGAGACTCGCATCGCGATGCCGGCCCTCCTCGAGGAGGCCTACGCCTCACACGCCGCCGCCCACGCCGCCATTGCTGCCAAGACCGCCGAGCTGGTCAAGGAGGCCCACGAGGCCAACGCCAGAGCTCGAAGGTGTTGGCTCGCCGGGGTGTGGGGGGACGCGAGGACGCGCTTGGCACCGGCGCAGCCGCGCCCGGTCTTTCGGCAGTCGCAACCCCACCTTCGCCGCTGTCGCTGGGCTCCTGAGCCACCCCCACGCGCCCCACTTCGCATAGCGGGCGTTACGTCAACTTGGCCGGCTCGCAAGAAGGGGCATGCTGCCTATCCTCGCAAGGTGTGCAAGGATGCGCTCTCGAGGATGAAGAGCACGATCTCGGGCTTCCCGCCGACCGGGGTCAGCAGCCGCGGCAACGTTGCGCGCAAGTGGTGCGACGACCATCCGGACTACGAGCGCGCCATCCGCCTCGACGTCGAGAACCTGGCCGGCACCAGCTTCACGTCGTGACGCGCGCGCACATGCAGGCCCCCGCACCCATCGACGCGCTCGAGGACGAGCTCGTCGCCGTCGCCGAAGGCCGGCGCACGCTGTCCGGGCGCCGGCTGCACCGGCTGCTGGCGGCGCCGCAGCAGCGTATCCGCGCCGCCGCGGCGTTCGCGCTCTCGAAGGTCGGCATCCGGCGCGCGGTGCCGCATCTGCAGCGCGCGCTCGCCGCGACGCCGCACGGGCAGCGCCATGCGCGGCGGCAGCTTCTGATCGCGCTCTGCGACCGTGGCGGCCCGGCAGCGCTGGCGCCGCTGATGGGCGAGCTCGGCCGCTGGCCGGCCGCCGAGCGCACGCTGGTGCTCGAATTCCTTGGCGCCTGGGGCGGGCCGCAGGCGCTGCGCGCGCTCGCCGCCGCCGGTCCGCAGCCGCTGGCGCCGGCCGCGCAGCGTGCGCACCCGCGCGCCGTCGAGCGCGCTGCAGGGCCGCGGCGAAGCGCCGGAGCGGCGCGATGAGCGACCCGGGCGCGCTCGCGCCGCCGCGGCGCTGGGTCGCGGTGCTGCTGTACACGTCGTCGTCGCCGCGGCCCGACTACCGGCCGCTGTTCGAGGAGTCGATGGCGCTCTTCGACGCCGCCGACGAGCTGGAGGCGCACCGCAAGGCCTGGGCCTACGGCGCGACCCAGGAGCAGGCCTACGACAGCGCCGACGGCACGCCTGTGCGCTGGCGGTTGCTCGAGGTGGTCGAAGTCGTCGAGGCGCTCGAGGACCCGGCGCGCGACGGTGTCGAGATCCTGTCGCGCCACTTCCGCGATCTCGGCGCGTACCGGCGCTGGCGCGCCGACGACGAAGACGACGCAGGAGGCAGGGGTGGGTGAGCAGCGCACGCGCCGCAAGCCGCCACCGGCAGCGCCGTCGCAAGGCGCGCGCGCGCCGCTCGCAGGTGCCACACAACGAGAGGTCCAGCACACACTCCGTACCAGCCGCACATACAAAGCTCCCAATCCCGGGTGCGCATGTCTCTCCCGCGACGCGTCGACCTTGCCACACGGTCGATCGCGACATCGCGATGTCCACTGTCGACGCCGCCGGAATCCACGTCACCATCCGACGGCGCATCGATCCCGAAGTCGGACGGGTCCGGCGAATCAGAGCATCCACGACGACCAGGACAGCACAGACAACCAGAGATCTCACCACTTGCCACCGGATACAGTTTCGCCCACGTGGCCCGCATCCTATGCAACATCCATGATCGTCGCTATCGACGTCTACTATCAAGGTGAACTCAGCGCGCGCGTCGCAGCGATCGCGTTCGCGTCGTGGGACGCTGAAGCGCCAGGTCGCGAGTGGGTGACCGAGGTCACCGAGGTCAGCGCCTATGAACCCGGGGATTTCTACCGCCGAGAGCTCCCGGGCATTCTACAGATCTTGAGTATCGTGCGCAGCGATCTCGATGAGGTGACCGCGATCATTATCGACGGTTACGTGTGGCTCGACGGGGAAGGGCGGCGCGGCCTCGGGGCGCACCTGTTCGCCGAACTCGGCGAGTGCGTTCCCGTGATCGGAGTGGCCAAGAACCCGTTCGCCGCAAACGACGCCGCCGTGGCTGTGCTGCGCGGTGACAGCCGCCGCCCACTGTTCGTCACCGCGGCCGGCGACGAGGTCACCCACGCCGCGTTGCGCGTCGAGCAGATGCATGGCCCGTATCGGATCCCGACGCTGTTGCAGCGCGTCGACGCGCTAAGCCGAAGTGGTGGTTGATCACGCCCGCGCGGCCGGTCGCAGGTGCCACGCCGCGCGCGGCTTCTCCGCAGGACCCATGTGTGTCACGCGCACGGGCGGCAGCCCCAGGCTACTCTGAAGCGCCACCGCACGCCGTGTCGGCAGACCCGGGCCCCGCGACGCCACCAGGGGCTCGTGGGACATCGTTCACACAGGACCGCGAGGTGCGTAAGCCAGAATCGATCGAGCAAACGCCTCTTTTGGTGGCGGCCGCCGCCGGCCGCCATGGCGGCCGCCGCCCTGCCGGCACGGCAAAGCACGAGGATCACTGGGTACGACAATCGGCACGGCGCCTGCAAGGGCGGCTGCATGCCTTCGTCGTCGAAGCACGATGCCCTCGTCGAGCTCATTCGGGAAACCCGATGCCGCGACGCCGCCACGCTCGATGGGAAGCTCGAGCTCGCGATGCCGACAGCGTCGGTCGACGCCCTGACGCAGGGCGCGGGCGGCGACGAGAGCGGAGCTCACCCGAGGATGACGAGCGTGGGTTCACCGGCACGGGCTCGTCGCATCCGCACGAGGCGTGCTCCGAGACGGCCACGACGCCACCCCTGAAGGACATGTCGCTCAACACCGCACGAGCCGCCTTCGAAGCGGCCGACATCGCTCTCGCCATCGCGCCGCTGGTTGAATCGTGGCGTCCCTCTCGGTCCATGGCGCTCGGAGAGCTCATCCAAGCCGTCGGCCGGGCCGCCACGCCATGGCGGCCAGAGAGCGCGCGGCCGCGCCAAGCCACCTGGCTGGAGACGGCGGCGCGCCACGACCCGCGCGAGCTCACCGCGCTTCTCGAGACGCTCACCAAATGCAGCTTGCCGCTGGCGCTCGAGCGGCTCCACGCGCTCGCCGAGTGGCCTCCCGATCCGCGCATCGCACGGGAGCTGCTCCAGGCCTTGAGCGCGCCTCGCTATTGCACGAGAGGTGCCGCTCCCTTCTGGCGTCTCGCCGGCGCGCTCATTGCCGGTAGCGCCGATCCGGGGATCATGGTCGAGCTTCGACGGCGTGCTCGTGGGAACCCGCGGCGCGACCTGCCCAACATCGGATGGGTCCTCTGCGACGTCATCGACCAGGCCATCGCCAAGGGAGTCGCGGTCGTGCGGCGTGCCACCGTCCTGAGCTGCGGAGATCAGCGTCGTGTGGCCAGTCTGCAACATTGGCTCGACACGCGCTTCACCTTTGCCACCCAGCGCCTCGAGCGCACGAGTCGCGGCGATGATTTGCTCGACGCAATTCTCGACGATCCCGACGATGACAATCTGCGCCGCGTCTACGCGGATTGGCTCGTCGAGAAGAACGACCCGCGTGGCGAGTTCATCCAGCTCCAGATGCTCGAACACGACGGCGTTGCGACCGAGGCTCAGCAAAGACGAGCAGCGCGACTCCTTCGTAAACACCGGCGTGCCTGGGTTGGCCGAGGCTGCGTGCGCGAGTGGTCTGCAGTGTTCGAGCGCGGCTTCGTGAGCGCTGGCGTGCTCTGCCACGTCGACGAGCGGCGGCTCGACGCATCGATCGTCACGCGCGCGCTCATGACCATGCGTCGACTCGATCTCGACGGCCAACCATTCCGCGACCTTCAACACCTCCCAGTGCTTCCCCACTTGCGCTGCCTCCTCGGTGCCTGGGACGAGAACGTGCTCGCCATCTGCGCCCCCACCGCCCCGCCGCTCCCGCACCTGCAGGCGCTGACGTTCATGGCCCCCGAAGGCTGCGGCCGCACGCTGAGGACCCGCCTCGCGCGGACTGCCAATCTCCCCAACCTCCGCCATCTGCACATCGACGATACTTGCGGCGTCCACCACCGCCCGGAGTCGCTCACGTGGCTCCTCGACAGCCCCTTGGGTCACCGCCTCCACACCTTCGGCCTCACCGTAGAAACCGACGACGAGCTCTACGCGTGGCGCAGATATCTCGACGAAACTCCGCCCAGCGCGCATCGGCGGCTCGTCGTGAGCCAAGAATACGGCAGGGGCTATCTCTTCGAGCGCACGATGGGACGCGCGCCAAAGGAGCTCCCCTGGCCCTCCGGCGGCCTCGCCCAATGGTGGCCAGGCTGCCGGCTCGACTGACGTGGGAGCCCGAGACCGCGAGCAACTCCTGAACCCGTCGCACGGCCCGCGCAGGGCCAACTCTCGTTTCGTTCGTTGAAGGCTCGCACTGCGCGGCCAGCCGCGCTCTTCGAGGGACGGCTTCGGAGGGGGTCAGGTGCAGCGGCCGTCGAGGCAGACTTGGCCGATGTCGCACACGTTGGTGCAGCTGCCGCAGTGGTTCGGGTCGTTCATCGTCGCCACGCATTGGCCGTCGCAGTAGGCGAGCACGCCGGGGCAAGCGCAGGCCGAGTCGACGCAGGTGGCGGCGCCGAGGCAGGGGCTGTCGCACTCCCCGCAGTGCTGCTTGCTCACTGAGGTGTCGACACACACGCCGTTGCACGCCTCGTTTCCATTGGGACAGCGACACTCGCCGGCGACACACGTCGTGCCCGCCGCACAGAGGCTGTTGCACCCACCGCAGTGGGTGTTGTTCGACTGGGTGTCGACGCAGCTCTGCCCGCACAGAAAGAGGCCCGTCTCGCAGACACACGCCCCGCCGCTGCACACCGTGCCGCCGCTGCACTGCACGCCACACCCTCCGCAGTGGGTCGCGTCACAGCACAACGAGACGCAGCCGCCGTCGCAGTTGACCTGTCCCCCCGGGCAGCTCCCGACGCACGCCCCGTTGGAGCAAAGCTGACCCGGTGGGCAGGCGTCGCCGCACGCGCCGCAGTGCGCCGCGCTCGCGTCGGTGTCGACGCAGAAGCCGGCGCAGAGCTCGGTGCCAGTCGGGCAGCCGCAGCTACCGGCCACGCAGGTCGCGCCGCCGGTGCACGCCGCGCCGCAGCTCCCGCAGTGCGAGACGCTCGTCGTGGTGTCGACACACGAGCCCCCGCACGCGGTGAGCCCGGGAGGGCAGGTGTCAGCGCAGGCGCCGGCTCCGCACAGCTCGTCCCGGTCGCACTGCGCGTCGCAGGCGCCGCAGTGGTAGGGGTCGCTCCCGAGATCGACGCAGCGGTCGCCGCAGTTGCTCAGGGTGGGGGGGCACCGGCACGAGCCGGCCACGCACGTCTTGGTCGCGGTGCACGCGCCGCCGCACGCGCCACAGTGGTCGCGGTCGTTCTGGAGATCGACACACGCGCCGTTGCAGTTGGTCTCGCTGCGGGCACACGTGGCGGCGCATTGTCCTTGGCTGCAGACCTCGTCGCTCGCGCAGGCGTCCCCGCAGCCGCCGCAGTGCGCGGGGTCGTGGTCCATGTTGGTGCAGCGCCCGTCACACGCGCTGGTGCCGGGGGGGCAGCGGCAGGTGCCCTCGACACACTCGGCGCCGGGCTCGCACGCGCCGTCACACGCGCCGCAGTGCCGCCGGTCGGACGACAGATGCACACACGCGCGGTCGCAGTCGGTGAGCGCCGCGTCGCAGCTGTCGCGACAGCGGCCGAGCGAGCACACCTCGGAGGGGGCGCACCCGTTGTCACAGGCGCCGCAGTGGGCTGGGTCGCTCGCGAGGGTGGCACACGCCGTGTCGCAGACGACTTCGTCCGCATGGCAAGCCGCCTCGCGCGACGGAGAGGCCACCAGCGCGTCGATGTAGCTCTCGCACGCGACGAGCGCCAAGCCGAGGAGCGCCAGCCAGCCCATCCACCCTCGCCACGGGGCCGAGCTCATGGCGACACCTCCACGCCGACCGACAGCGACACCGCGGGCAGCCCATAGCTGGCCACCTCGCGCCCGAGCACGCGCACCACCGGGTGAGGCACGAGGACGCTCCCAACCAGATCGGCGCGCAGGGCGAAGAGCGGCGTCACCCGGTAGCCCGCCGCGAAGCCGAGGGAGGGGGCCGCGCTCCAGCGCGCGCCGCTCGCACCGTCTACCCCGACCCCTCCGGTGGCGTCGAAGAACGTCGCCAACGCGCTGAGCCCCACCGAGGGGGCGAGGTGCCAGTCGTCTTTGAGCGCGGTGAGCGGCACCGTGAGGCCCCCGCCAAGCTCGAGCAGGCGCAGCGCGACCTCTCCCTCGGGCTCCACCAGGGACGCAGCGGCGGTGGGGGCGACCAGGCCCACCTCGACGCCGAGGTGCTCGGCGATGCGATAACCGCCCGCGAGTCGGATCCGGAGCATGGGAGGCACGCCCCCCGGACTGAACGAGACCAGCGGCGCGAGGGAGATCGCCAGCCGTCGCTCGGTCGCGTCGTCCGGGGTGTCGGGGAGGGGGCGCGCTGGTCGCGGTGGTGGCGGCAGGCGGGGGAGCGGTTCGACCACCGCGGGGCCCTCGGGCGGGGCGCTCGCATCGGATGGAGCCTCGGGCGCCTCACCCCCGTGGAGCAGGCGTGCTCGCAAGATCTCCACCGCCCGGAGCGCGAGGATCCCCGGCTGCTGCGCGCCCACGATCGTGTCGGTGACCTTCAGCACGTCGGGAGGGCCGGTCGGCGAGGACACCCAGAGCGTGACCTCGGGGGGCCAGCTCTCCACGTGCGCCACCGCCTGCGCGTTGGCCGCCTGCGCGAGCACGCCGAGCTCGGTCTGTGCGCTGCTCTCGAGCGCTTCGACTTCGAGACCCAAGAGGCGCAGCTCCTTGTCGAGGTGCGCGACGGTCTCGTCGCCAGCCGGGCCGACGAGCAACACGCGGACGAGGCCATCGGCCCAGGACGCTCGCACCGAGCACAAGAGGACGAGCGCGAACCACAGGCTCACGAAGAGCCGCGACGCCTCCCTTGCCGCTCGCGTGGGAGTCACGGCGCGGCCGACTTCAAACGCCGCGCGAGTGGCGCGTAGGCTCCGCTCGGGTACCGGCTCAGATACTGCTCGGCGAGACGGATCGCCTCGGCGGTCCCTGGCTTCTGCGCCCCCAGAATGCGCCCGAGCGCCTGCTCGGCGAGCGGCCCGTTGGGCGACTCTTGCAGGTAGGCCGCGAACCACGTCAGCGCTTCGCCGCCCGCACCGAGCTGATCGGCGGCGACCTTGCCGAGCAAGAAGGTGTTGGCGCCGCGAGCTCCAAAACGCGTGCGCAGCGCCAGCAGCGCCTGGCGCGCTCGGTCTGCGCGTCCACCGAAGCGCGCGGCCTCGGCGAGCGCGGAGACCTGTCCGGAGGAGCCGTTGGCGACGACGCCGGCGAAGGTGCCGTCGTCGAGCGCGCGCATGGCGTCGGCGTGGCGTCCGGCTGCGAGGTGGCGCTGCCAACCCTCGGTGGGGGCACCACTGGCCGTCGCGGCGGGAGCGCCTGAGCGCACCGGGGCGGGAGCTGGCTCGGTCGCGCTGGCGGTGGGCGACGCAGCAGGAGCGGGAGGCGCGGGCGACGGCGTCGTGCCTGCGCAGGCCGCGGGGAGAGGAGGCGAGCTCGCGCGCGCGATCTGCACCCGCTTCGCTTGTACGTCCACCACGAGGTGCTCTCCTCCGCGCATCTCGCGCCGCTCGAGGAGCGGGCCGGTCACCACCACCGTGCCCTCTTGCATCTGCAGATGAAACACCTCGGCCCCTGGATCCCAGCTCGTCGTGAAGGCCGTGCCGGTCACGTCGACGGTGAACGGCCCGGCCTGAAACGCCCAGGCTGCGTGGCCGCTCACCTTGGCGACTTCGGCCTCTAGCGCGCCCTTCTCGAGGAGCACGCGCGCGCCATGAGGGGTCACCTCGGTCACGCGCAAGCGCGCTCCATGGTGGAGCTCGAGGCGCGTCCCCTCGGAGAACCGAACGGGGAGCGGGGCGTCCGTGGCCGCGAGCCAGGTGCCCACCGCGCCCGTCTCGCTCGGTGAGCCCACCTCGAAGGTGAGCGCCGCCGGCTGTCGAGAGAACACGACGCCGAGCACCAGCACGAGCGCGGCGACCGCGGCGGTGGCCAGCGCGGCGGTCGCCCAGCCTCGCCGCGACCGCGTCCTCGGGCTCGGCGCCTCGAGCAGGCGGCGCCTCACGTCGCCGAGCACGGCCGCGTCCCCGAGCTCATCGGCGACGGAGCCGACGGTGCTCCCGAGCTCGCGCAGGGGGTCGCTCATGTCCATCGCTCCCCCCTCTCGAGCCACTCCCGAAGGACGGCGTCGTGCTGCGCCATGTGACGGAAGCACGAGCTCGCCTTGGCGAGGCGGCGCTTGGCGGTGGCCAGCGAGCACTCGCAGGCCTCGGCGACCGCCGTCAGCTCCAGGCCTTCGATGAAGCGGAGGGTGAACGGCACACGCAGCGCTGGCGACAGCTGCTCGAGCACACGATAGGTGCGCTCGTAGGCCTCGAGCACCTCGGGCTCGAGGTGCTCGGTGCGTCGAGGGGCCGTCTTGATGGGCTCCCAGAACCGCAGCCAACGGCGCATCCGTTTGGCGCGGATCGCGCGGAAGGCCTTGCGGGTGGCGATCGTGCGGAGCCACCCGCTCAGGGCAGCGGGGTCGTCGAGCCGCTCGATGCTGGCGAGCGCGTCGACGAACACGTCCTGCAAGAGGTCGCGCTCGTCGATGTCGTGGTCACGGCCCACGAGCCGCCGGAGGAGCCGCAGCACGGCTGGCGCGTGAGCGTCGTAGAGCGCAGCCTGTGCCCACCTCGCGCCCTCGCGGAGGCCGCGGGTGAGCTCGGCGTCGCTCCGCTCGACGCGCAGGTGCGCGACACGCCCCCGGCGCGAAGGGGCGCTCGACACAGGGTCGAGCGCAACCTTTCGAGCGCGGAGGGGCGTCATCGCGTCATCGCTCATCTCACTGGGGGTTCGGGACGCAGCACCCGGTCAGGCAGAAGGACCCAGCGGGACACGGATCCTGACCGGGGAGCCCACACGCCTGCGGAAACTCGTCGGGACAGTCTTGGGGGGAGCCACCGCCCGAACCGCCGCTGCCCGGCGGATCGTAGCACTCGGGGGGGAGGGTGGTCTTGCCCACACACAGCTCGCAGGTGCCGCAGTCGTTCACACACGAGTCGACCTGCAGGCAGGGGTGGCACACCTCGGGGTTGTCGATCTCGGCGAACGTGCACACGGTGTCGCCGTCTGCGCCCACCGAGCCGAGCCAGACGTGCTTGCCGCTCCCCGCCGGCAGCTCGCAGCAGCCGAAGCAGTCGCAGCCATTGGGCGTCAGCGGCTCGCAATAGTCGATGCAGTCGGTGCCCTGTGCGCTGAAGAGGTCGTCGCAGCTCCTCGGCGGCCCCTCCGAGACGGGCACCAGGCGATCCTCGTCGTACGCGCAGGTCGCGCCGTTCTGCGGCTCGGGATAGTACTCGGGCGCCGTCGAGTTGGGATCACACCAGTGCGACCAATAACACTTGTCGTTGCCATGACCGGTGTCGTGATCCCAATAACAGTCCTGCGTGCACGGCGACGCGTTCTGGCCAGGGATCCCGCCGAACAGGCTGCCCTCCGTGTTGTCGCAGGGGCCGAGGCAGTCGGGGTCTTGCGAGTCGATGAGCCCGTCGTTGTCGTTGTCTACGAGGTCGCCGCACTCGTAGATGAAGTTTTGACACATCGCGATCTCGGTGGGGGGAGGGCCAACCCCTCCCGCTCCTCCGGAGGCGGTAGCCCCGCTCCCGCCCTGTCCTGCGCCACCGGAGTTGGATGCGCCGCTGCCGCCGGTCCCGGGGCCCGAGGCGCCGACGCCCTCCACCACCTCCGTCGAGGAGTCGCAGCTGAAGGCCCACAAACCGGCCGCGATCACCGCCATCAAGATCGTTCGCTTCGTCATGTGAGTCCTCGTTCGCGCTTCGTAGTCACAGCGGTTACGCACCGTCGGGCGGCGATGGGCAGTCGGTGCGGCACGCCAGGATGTCGCCGTCGCACTCCGTCACCATGGGGCAGCTCGTGATCTCGCAGGTGGCTCCCGCCGCGCAGAACACCACACAGCGAGACGCCCCCGGGCAGTCGAAGGAGCAATCTCCCTCGCAGGTGAACGCGCAGTCTCCCGTGCCGTTGCACACGCCGACGGCGTTGTCGCCCACCCGTGCGTCGCATCCGGCGGTACCAGGACACTCGATCGTGCAGTCATCGGGGCACGACATGTCGCAGCGTGCGTTTCCCTCGCACTGAAGCGTGCATGGCCCATCACACTCGGTCTCACACAAGGAGCCTCCCTGACAGGTGCACGTCCTCGTGTCCGGGTCACAGCTGCACGAGCCCTCGCACGACACGACCTCCGCGGTCTCACCATCCACCCGGCGCTCCGCCTCGTCGTCGTTGCAGCTCGCGGCCAGGAGCAGTCCGAGCCAGGGAACCAGCAGCCATGCTCGCTTCATACGAGGTCCCACCACGTCACCCTTGGTCGCGTTCGCGTGGCGGCCCTCACCCGTCGCGCGACACGGTTCGATCGCATCAGAGGTCTTGGGCACACGCAAGCGCCTCCGTGCCACAGCCGGTGGCGCTGTTGGCGAGACACCCCTGGCAGGGGCCGCTCGGCATCATCCCCTGGCAGTAGCTGTCGTCGCACTGGGTGTCGCAGGTGGTGGTGCACGCGCAGTCTTGGAGAGCGTCGTAGAGGTCTTGTGACGACGAGCACAGCTGGGAGGGATCGGCGTCGGACACGTACACATCGGCGCACGACACACACGCCCCGCCACCGGCGCCCCCGACGCCCGCGCCCCCGGCCCCTCCAACCCCACCCCCAGCGCCACCCGAGGCGCCCGTCCCCCCAGTGCCCCCTGCTGCCGTACCCCCGCCCGTGGCGCCTCCTTGGCCTCCGGGGCCGGTCCCGGCGCCGGACCCGCCAGCCGCGGTCCCCGTGGTGGTGGTGGCGGCGGTGCTGTCGTCGTCTTCGCCACACGCGCCCAAGGACGCGGCGACGACGACGGTGGCGACCAAGATGGGCGCGCAGGCCCGGGTCGAGGTGAGTGTGCTCATGAGCTCCCCGTTCGAAGGACAAGAGAAAGGTGCCCGCGGATGGACACCCCCCCATGGTGCGCGGAGCGCACTCTCGCGGCTCAACAAAATGCGACCACTCGGCGCGTTGTCGGAGGTGCCTCGGCGAGTGCAACTTTGCTGAGCCGTCGCCCGCTGTCCGAGGCACCACCCGACACGAGAGCCGTGCTCGAGCTGCGGAGCCGTCGGCCCGCCGTGACGTCATGGCACACGTGGCGCGGGCAGCCCCCGAGGCCGCGCGGCGGCGCGCTCCGTGCCGACGAGCGCGCGGGTCGAGCACAATAATGAATAAAGCACGAATAAAAGGATGGGACGAGAGCGATGACTGACCTGCGGTTGCTTCTGGGTGTGGGGGTGATGGTGATCGGCGGCGGCGCCGCCGTGGGAGCGTGCTCCGACGACGCGCCGACCTTCGGGCCGACTGGCGGTGCCGCTGCCGTGGGGGGCTCGTCCGCCGGCGGCGCATCCGCAGGCGGCGCCGGACCGAGCGGCGGCGGTGGCGCCTCCGACGGGGGTGGTGGTGCGGGC
>CAYOAL010000005.1:127814-149747 GCA_964401935.1 uncultured Polyangiaceae bacterium | reverse complement strand
ACAAGCTCGGCTGCCGAGGGTTCGCAACAGAACGCCCACGACGCGAGCGCCGAGACGTCCCAGGGCCGTCGGCGGTTCGAGCTCCCGAGCTCGCCGCCCCCGAGCTTGCCGCTCCCGAGCTTGCCGCCCCCGAGCTCGCCGACCCCGAGCTCGCCGACCCCGGGCTTGCCGACCCCGGGCTTGCCGACCCCGAGCGGCTCGAGCGGAGCACCATCTTCGACATCCGTGCCGGCATGGAGTTAGTATGGGCATATTTCATTTCGTGGCAACCCGAAGCGGGGCCTTTTCCTTCTCGGGCCGCAGCGAGGGGCTCGCTGTCCGCCGTGCCGCGGGGCTCGCGGCCTCGGCCGCAGCGAGGGGCTCGCTGCTCGGCGCGCCCCCCGCACCCGCGCGACCCCTCCCACTCCCGCGACCACACCCCCGCACCCCACGACCACGCCCTCCGCACACCACGACCACGCCGCACGACCGCCCGCCTCCGCCTCCGCTCGCGCCCACGCCCCCACATCCGGACGACCACGACCACGCGCACCCGCCTCCGCTCGCGCGCGCACCCGCCCTCGTCGCTCCGAACCACCTCGCTCCCGACGAGAAGCTCCCGAGCTGACGCGAGGGTGCGACGCTCCTCTGCCGAGCGTCGGCCCCTGCTCGCCGCGCCAGCGTCCCCGAGGGCTGCCGGGTCGAGGTCGCTGCGGCGTGAGGTGGGACGGCGCCGAGGGGCCCTCACGCCCTCGCGCCGGCCCACCCACGCGGCCCGCTCTGCCGAGCTCGCCGGACCGCCGCTCTGCCGAGCTCGCCGGACCGCCGCTCTGCCGAGCTCACCGGACCGCCGCTCTGCCGAGCTCGCCGGACCGCCGCTCTGCCGAGCTCGCCGGACCGCGCCTCGAGGGGCCCCTCGAGGCCCTGTCGGTCGGAGTTCAGTACACGAGGAGCGTGCGCAGGGTGGCGACCATCTCGTCGATGCTGGCGTCGACGGTCTCGCCGTGAAGAAACTGCAGGAGCATCACGCGCTTGTCGGAGCGAATGACGATCTCGTGGGCGTGGGTCTGGTAGGGCTCGGGCTTGCTCTCGAGCGAGGTCTTGATGAAGTAAGTGCGCGCCTGCGCGTTGGCGGTGGTGGTGGGGATGCGCGAGGAGAGGATCTCGGAGCCTTTGGCCTCCACGTCCTCCTCGTAGCGACTCAACACCTGCTCCCACGTCTCCTCGGGGGGATCGACGCGCTCATAGATGTTGAGCACGAACTGCCGCGGCGACTGGTAGGACACCATGCGCTTCTCCGGCGTGTAGTCCGCGGTTCTCAGGTACCAGTCGACGGGCCTCGAGAAGCGCACGTCGCCCTCGAAGATCGCCACGCCGACCCGACGCGGGAGGCGCCCCTCTTCGTCGCGGTCGAGGGGGGGGAAATAGCGCTCCCAGCTGTATCGGCGATCGATGACGCCCGCCTCGTGGAGGTAGAAGACTTCATCGCGCTGCGGCGCAGTAGGCGAGCCACCACACCCCACGACGGAAAGACCCAAGAGGACGGCGACGAGGTGACTTTTCATCACGCCCCGAATGTATGCCAGTCGGCGCCAACTTCCAAAACTGTTGCGGTGGCCCCCGTTCGCTTGGTGGCGCCGCCGCCCCCGCAACAAACTTAGCCGAATGAACGCGCGCGGCGGATAGTTGGGTGTATCCTGCAAAGGGAGTTTTGCGCGTCGTGATGGGACATCGACACTCGTTCCGTGGGTCATCGTCGTTCTTGGGTTTGCTTCTGGCCGTCACCCCGATCCTGTCGGGCTGCTACGGCATCGAGGCCGGCTCGACCTACCCTGACTACAGCTCCAGCAACGTGCGAAAGCTCCTCCTTTCGCCAGAGAACGACACTGGACCGTCGATCTCGCTGGGCTCGTTCGTCGTTCGCGACGAAGCGTGCGAGGGCCTCGACACCAGCGTGGAGCTGAACTCCCTCGCCCAAGACGATCTGAGCCGACACCTCGAGCGCATCGGCGCTCCGCCGGTTCAGATCAAGGCCCGCGGCAACCTCTACTGGTACGACTTCCCCGGCACCGATCCGGACGACGGCGACTCGGTTCGCCTGCGCGTGGCCGTCCTCGGCGACGCCAAGGAGGCCGCCGACGAGCTGCACAAGGCGCTCCTCGAGCACGGCCCCGGCTGGTGGGGCTTGCGGCGCTCCAACCTCTCGATCCTCGCCCCCAAGGCCGGCCTCACCGAGGCCGTCGCCTTCGCCCTCCGCTACAAACTGCCGTGCTGGGGCATGCTCTCGTACACGGATCGGGACGACGTCTACGTCATCCCCGGGCCGTACATGGAGTTCTGAGGGGCGTGGGGATGTGCCTCCACGTTGGAGCTCGGCCGCGCCTCGTCGCTCGGCCACATTTCGTAGCTCGGCTACATTTCGTCGCTCGGCCACATTTCGTCGCTCGGCCACATTTTGTCTCGGGGCGCACGCCGACAAACTCGATACTGGCGATAACCGTTGGGTAGACTCACTCCATGATCCGTCGCGTGATCGGTACTCTCATGCTCGTCGCCCCGGCCGCGCTGATCTGCGCGGTACCCGCGTGCGGAGACGAGCCGCTTCCTCAAGACCTCTGCAACTGGCTGCGTGACTCGAACAACTGCTACGCGCGGTTCGCCAACGACGTCACGACGATGTGTGGCTACCCCTTCGTGGCTGGCAACGACCCGGTTCAGAGCGCCACCGGCTTCTTCACCTCGCGCGACGATCTGAGCATCTGCGTGAAGAACGCAGGCGGTCAGGTGATCTTCGATCCACCCCTCGATCTCGCGCTCTTCCCGCTCGACAGCGTCGGCTTCACGGTGCTCGACTTCCAGGCCAACGAGTGCGGCACGGTGGTGATGACCAACGAGCAGACCTACTCGGTGACCATCAACCCCGTCGATCAGGACGACGCTGGCGCCGCCCAGACGCCCGACGGCAACCCGCTCGACGACGACATCACGGGCGGGACCTTCTCCACCACGCGCGACCCGGGACGGGAGCGCATGGACGTGACCTGCCCCGGGGGCGCGGAGAGCCACAACTTCAACACGCTGCTCCTGAGCAAATGTTCGGAGCTCGCGCCGTTTCAGCCCCGCGCGATCGTCGAGTCGAGCCCAGGCCTCGCCGAGACGACGGCCAACCCCTCCACCCCCGGCTTCGTGCGCTTCCGCGTGGAGTACCCGCCGGAGAACGTCAACGACGCGAGCGCGCAGCCCCGCGTGGTGGAGTACTTCAACTGTCTGATCCCGGCGCCTCCCCCGCCGTGTCAGGACGGGGTGAAGAACAACACCGAGACGGACATCGACTGTGGTGGCAGCTGCCCGACCAAGTGCGCCGAGGGCCAGAGCTGTCTCGCCAACGAGGACTGCACGAGCGGCAACTGCGGCCTGAACGGCGGCTTCCGCCAGTGTCTGCCCTGACGGCTGGACTCACCGTCCCGAACCGAAGCTCGCCTGCTCCACTCGCCTGCTCCACTCGCCTGCTCCACTCGCCTGCTCCACAAGGCGAGCGCCGTTTGCGTGCTCAAGCGGAGGCGAGGAGCTTCACCACGAGGGTGATGCTGCCGAGGCGCAGTCGATCGTTGTCGTGGAGCTGGCGCTGCGTCCCCTTCTCGAGCTTCTGCTCGTTGATGAAGGTGCCGTTGCGCGAGCCCGCATCCTCCACGAACGCCTGCCCCGTGGAAGGATCTCCCTGAACCACGGCGTGCCGCGCGGAGGCGCTCGCGTCTTGCAGGGCGACGTCTGCTTCGTTGTCGACGCCCGAGCGGCCGAGCGTGGTGCGCCCGCTGCGGAGCGGCCAGAACTTGCCCGTGGGCTCGTTCTGGAAGGTGACGAGAAACCCGATGAGGACCGGTGAGTCGCCCGCGTCAGGGATGGGGCGGGGCGGCTCGATCTTGTCCGCGGTGTGCGCAACGCTCGAACCGTGGCTCACCACCGGTGGCATCGGGACCGCGCCGTAACCGCCAGGCACCGGCGGCGGGGGAGCCGGCGCAGGACCGGGCATGCCGCCGATGGGCCCCGGAATGGCGGGTGGCGGCGCGACCACCGGCGGCGGCGCGTAGCCCCCTACCCCGCCGACGGGCGGGGGTGCCGCGACCGGACCGGGGATCACCGGAGGAGGACCCGGGATCGCCGGAGGTGGCCCCGGGATCGCTGGGGGGGGGCCGGGCATCACGGGGGGAGGACCCGGCATCGGCCCTTGGCCCGGCATCGGCGCCATCGGAGGTGGCCCGGGCATCATGGGCGGTCCCGGCATCGGACCGGGCATCGGACCGGGCATCGGACCGGGCATCGGACCGGGGCCGGGCATCGGGGGACCGTGGTGAGCGGGCGCCTGAGGCGCCATCGGCGCCGCGGCCGCGGAGGCCCACGGTGAGACTCCGCCCCCTCCCACGCTGCCGCCCGAGAACGCGCCGCCGCTGCTCGGCTGCGGGCCGGCGACCGGGGGCGGAGGCGCAGCAGGGTAGCCGCCTCCCGAAGGCACGGCGGGAGGCGGCGCGTAGCCCCCCCCCGACGGCACCGGTGGCCCCGGCGGCGCTCCCCCCATGGAATGCCCGCACATCGAACACTTCGTGTCCGTGTCCTTGAGCATCCAGCCACACTTCGGACAGGGCTTCATGAGTCCGCGTGGGACGACACTAGCAGCGGCTGCACTTCGGGACAATCAACCCACCGCCCGGAGGCGGTGGGTCGTCTCTGGACGCGAGGGGACGGTCGTCCCCTCCGAGGCGGTCAGTTGGCCGTCGCCTCCGACTTGGCTTTGTCCGAGGCCTCTTCCGGCGCTTCCTCGATGGGCTGGGGCATCGACACCAGCGCATGCTCGAGCACCTCCTCCATCCGCGACTCGAAGATGAACTCGAGCTCCTCGAGGATCTCCTTCGGCACCTCCTCGAGATCGACCCGGTTGCGTTCGGGGAGCAGGATGCGCTTGATGCCCGCGCGGTGCGCGGCGAGCACCTTCTCCTTGATGCCGCCGACCGGGAGCACGCGGCCCCGGAGGGTGATCTCGCCCGTCATCGCCACGTCGTGGCGCACGTGGATCCCGGTGAGGAGCGACACGAGCGCGGTGAACATGGTCACGCCCGCGCTCGGTCCATCTTTGGGCATCGCGCCGGCGGGGATGTGAATGTGCAGATCGCTCTTCTCGAGGAACGCCTTGGGGATGCCGAAGCTGTTGGCGTTGGACCGCACGAACGAGAGGGCGGCGTGGGCCGACTCCTTCATCACGTCGCCGAGCTGACCGGTGAGCTGGAGCTTGCCGCTACCGTACATGCGGGTGGCCTCGATGAAGAGGATCTCACCGCCAACCCGAGTCCACGCGAGGCCGGTGGCCACGCCGCTCTCGCTGGTGCGCTCCGCCACCTCGCTGGTGTACTTGGGCGGCCCGAGGAACGACTGCACGTCGTCTTCGTTGTCGACCACGCGCCGCTCCGTCTCGCCCTCGGCCACCTTGACCGCCATGCCGCGAACCACCGCCGCGATCTGACGCTCGAGCTCGCGCACGCCGGCCTCACGCGTGAAGTGATCGATGATCTCCTCGATGGCGCTGTCGCGGATCTCGAGCTGCTCCTCTTTGAGCCCGTGTTCCTCGAGCTGCTTCGGCAGGAGGTGCTGGCGCGCGATGGCGAGCTTCTCACGCCGCGTGTAGCCGGGGATCTCGAGGATCTCCATGCGGTCGCGGAGCGGGGGTGGGATCGGATCGGCGATGTTGGCCGTCGCGATGAACATCACGTTCGACAGATCGTACGGGATCTCCAGATAATGGTCGGCGAACGTATGGTTCTGCTCGGGATCGAGCACCTCGAGCAGGGCCGAGGCCGGATCGCCACGGAAGTCGTGGCCGAGCTTGTCCACCTCGTCGAGCATGAACACCGGGTTGATGGTGCTGCACTTCTTCATGCCCTGGATGATCTGTCCAGGGAGCGCGCCCACGTAGGTGCGCCGATGCCCTCGGATGGCGGCCTCGTCGTGCACGCCGCCGAGGCTGATGCGGTGGAACTTGCGGCCGAGAGCGCCCGCGATGCTGCGCCCGAGCGACGTCTTGCCGACGCCGGGGGGCCCGAGGAAGCACAAGATCGGACCCTTCTTGTCCTGCTTGAGCTTGCGGACCGCGAGATACTCGAGGATGCGCTTCTTCACCTTCTCGAGGCCATAGTGATCGGCGTCGAGCACGTCGCGCACCTTGGCGATCTCGAGGTTGTCCTGGGTTTGCACGTGCCACGGCAGATCGAGGATCCAGTCGAGGTAGGTGCGCACCACCGTGTACTCGGCAGAGCCCACCTGCATCGAGCGCAGGCGCTTGAGCTGCTTGCGCGACACCTCCTCCGCCTCCTGGGGCAGGTTGGCCTTGGCGATGCGCTCCTCGATGCCGTCGAGATCGCCGGCGTCGCCGTCGTCGTCGCCGAGCTCCTCCTTGATGGCCTTGAGCTGTTGGCGCAGCACGTACTCGCGCTGGTTTTTGCCCATCTCCTCCTTGATCTGGGAGTTGATGCGCTCGCGCATCTTGAGGATCTCGAGCTGCCGCGTGAGCAAGCGCAACACCTTGCGGATGCGCTCTTTCACGTCGAGCGTCTCGATGAGGTGGGCCTTCTCCTCCACCGGCGCGTCGAGGTTCGCCGCCACCAGATCCGCGAGCGCACCCGGCGCCTGGATCGAGTCGATCAGCGAGCCTGCCTCGCGCGGCAGCTCCGGCATCAGCTGGATGAGCTGCTTGGCGATGTCACGCAGACTGAGCGCGAGCGCCTCCGCCTCGACGTCCTCCGTCTCCGGCTCGTCGATCTTCTCGATCTTCGACATGAGGTAGGGCGTGTCTTGGGTGACGCGCTCGAGCCGAATGCGGGTGAGCCCTTGCAGAATCAGCGAATAGTTGCCGGAGCTGTGCTTCAACGCCTTGAGCACGCGCGCTGCACACCCCACCGGATAGAGGTCTTCGTAGCCCGGATCGTCGCACGCCGGATCGCGCTGGGCGAAGATGGCGATCACCGGGGCAGAGAGGTTGTCGACGTCCTCCACGAGCGCCACCGACTTCTCGCGGCCCACGTCGAAGGGGGCGACCGCTCCAGGAAAGAGCACGGCGTTGCGGATGGGGAGGATGGGAAGCTCCGTTCCGAACTCCACGTCGTCGCCATCGGGCGACATCGGAATCGGTGTATCGGCCATGACAGGGGTCTCCAGATCCGGATCACGATCCGGTGGTTGTTCGTCGGACGGCCGGGCCCGACGTTTCGGGAGGCCGGCACACCGAGTTTGATCGAATCCTAAGCATGCCTGCGTCGGGAGGCCAGCCCCCCAAATCGGGAGGTGCCGCGCCGCACGTGAGACGGCCGACGAGTGCTTTCCGCGCGCGACGAGGGGTGCTAGCCGGTCTCTGTGGTCGATCCGTGGCTCAGCCTCGCCGCGCTCTCGCTCACTCTGTTGGGCAAGCCGGTGCTCCCGGAGGGAGATCCCGGCCCGAGCGCGCGCTGTCCCGACGATATGCGGCTGGTGGAGGGGGTGCATCACGATCACATCGCGCAGGTGTGTCTCGACGTGCGGGAGGACAGCTCCGTGCCCCACTGCTACGCGTTCGCCCCTGGCTTGAGCCTGATGGAAGGGGCGACCACGCAGATCTCGGTCTGCGTCGATCAGTTCGAGGCGCCCAACGTGCGCGGCGCCGCGCCGATGGTGATGCAGTCGTACGACGCCGCCGTGAAGTGGTGCGAGAAGCGCAACAAGCGCCTGTGCTCGGAGCAGGAGTGGGAGCTCGCGTGTGAGGGTCCGGAACGCTTGCCGTGGGCCTACGGCTGGGCCGTGAACACCAAGCTCTGCAACTCGAACAAGGGCTGGAAGAAGGTGAACTTCGAGGCCTTCGGCAAGGGGCGCGAACAGGCGCGGGCGGAGACCAAGCGCTTGTGGCAGGGATCTCCGAGCGGACGCTACAAGACCTGCGTGTCGGCGTTCGGCGTCTTCGACCTGACCGGCAACGTGGAGGAGTGGGTGAGCTCCCGCTCGACGCGCAAGCACGCGGGGGCCCTCATGGGCGGGTTCTGGGCCAAGCCGTGGACCGGCTGTCGCGGCACGAACGACGCGCACGGGACCAACTTCGCGTTCTACGAGACGGGGTTCCGCTGCTGTAAAGACGCCGCCGGCGAGGGCGCCGCCGGCGAGGGCGCCGCAGCCAAGCGCGCCGTCGGCAAGCGCGCCGCCGGCAAGCGCGCCAGCGAGGCGGATTGATGCGCGCCTTGTTCTTCGGAACGCCGGAGATCGCCGCCACCGCGCTGCGGGCGCTGGTGGAGGTGGCGGAGGTGCCCGCGGTCGTCTGTCAGCCGGACCGCCCGGCCGGACGCGGGCTCGAGCTGAAGCCGCCAGCGACCAAGGTGGTCGCCGTCGAGCTCGGCCTGCCCGTGGTGCAGCCCACCAAGGTGCGCACCGAGGAGTTTGCGCGCTGGGTGCGCGAACAGCGCGCCGACGTGGCGCTGGTGATCGCCTACGGGCGCATCCTCCCCAAGGCGGTGCTCGCTGCGCCACGCGCCGGCTGCATGAACCTGCACGCGTCGATCCTCCCCAAGTATCGCGGCGCCGCTCCCATCCAGTGGGCCATCGTGCGCGGCGAGACGGAGACCGGGGTGGCGTTGATGCAGATGGACGAGGGCATGGACACGGGGCCGGTGTTCTCGACGCGCACCATCCCCATCGGCCCCGACGAGACCGCCGGCGAGCTGTACCTGCGCCTCTCCGCGGTCGCCGCCGAGCTCGTCCGCGAAGACCTCGGCCGCGCGGTGCGAGGCGAGCTCTGCGCCGTGCCTCAAGATCACGCGGCGGCCACCATGGCCCCGATGCTGCGAAAGGACGACGGTCGTGTCGACTGGAGCGCCCCGTCCCGGGCGGTGCACGACCTGGTGCGGGGGATGACGCCGTGGCCGGGGGCGCACACCACGCTCGACGGCAAGCGCTTCAGGGTTTTGCGCAGCCGCCGCGGCGCCCCGGACGGCCCCCCCGAGGCCGCGCCTGGGACGGTGGTCGCGCTCGCCGACGACGCGCTTCTGGTGGCGTGCGGGGGGGGCGGCACCGTCGCGGTGCTCAGCGGACAGCTCGAGGGGCGCAAGGCGCTCAGCGCGAGAGAGCTCCACAACGGTCGCGTGGTGACGGTCGGCCAGCGCTTCGCCTGACCGGGGGCCCCCTCGCCGGGGCGCTCCCACGACGTTGGGAGGGCGGGCACCGGCCACGGAGTCGGCCGTCGCGTGAGCGGTTCTTGGCCACCGAGCCGTCGCGCTCGGACAATGGGCCGATGTCCGTGCCTGCTTCCGCGCTCTACGGTGGGATCCTCGCAACGCTCACGGTGCTCCTCGCGATCAACGTGAGCCGCCACCGCGGGCGGGCGAAAATGCTCTACGGCGTGGGCGACGACGACGCGCTGCGCTGCGCCGTCCGCGCTCACGGCAACATGGCGGAGAACGTGCCGCTCGGGGTGTTGATGCTCGTGATCGCCGAGATCATGGGCGCCAACGCGACGTCGATGCACGGCCTCGGAGGCACGTTCTTGCTCGCGCGGGTCGCGTCGGCGCACGGCGTGCTCACCAAGACCGCACCCACCCGGGCCGCGGGGGCCTTGTTCACGTGGCTCAGCATCCTCGGCGCCGTGGCCTACGTGTTCCTGCTCCGCTTCAAGAGCTGAGCCTGCGCGGCCCGAGCTGCGCGGCCCGAGCCGCGGGGGGCTGAGCCTTCGAGGGCCCACCTTGGGGGGCCGGGCCCGGCGACGCGGTTCAGTCCGCCGCGGTGACGACATCCACGATGCCCACGATCACCGACCGCACCGGTGCCGCGTCGTCGGCCACGATCTGGCGCGCGCCGTTGCCCTCGTCGAGCACGAGCACCCGATCCCCCACCCCAGCCTGCACCGCGTCGATCGCGATCATCTGCTTGCCGAGCGAGGCGAAGTTGGAGTCGGTGAGCTCCACCACGAGGAGCTTCTCACCGTCGTAAAACCCATGGTTCACCGTCGCGGTGATCGCGCCCACCACCTTGCCGAGGATCATGCGTCCTCCTCGAGGGTGAGCGTATCGACGATGCCGATGATGCTGTGATCGACGGGCACGAACCACGGCTCGAGCGCCATCGCTGCCTCGCGGCCCCCCTCCCAGTACACGAGCTCGCCGTGGCCTGCCTGGCGGGTGGCGTCGCAACACACGATGGTGCCGCCCACCGCTCGCTTGTGCTTGTCGAGGGGCTGCACGACGAGGAGCTTCACCCCCTGGAGTCCTTCGTAGGCCACGCAGGCCACCACCGTTCCGGTGACACGACCGAGCTTCATGCGCCGCTCTCCCAAAAGCGGGTGGACACCGCGAGCATCCCCCGGAGGTCGTCGTCGAGGCGCGGGGTGATGGACGCGGCGAGCGACCGCAGGCCGCCACTCGCGCGCTCGAGGGCCAGCTCCACCGCCGCCTCGACGTCGTGCTGCTCCCCCATCAGGTGGGCGACGCCGCCGCCGCCGAGCTCGTCGCCGAGGCGCATCCTCACGAGCTTCACGTTGGCGCCTTTGACGGCCACGTCGGAGGCGTGGACCACCCCCGCCATGGTCTTGGTCTCGAGCACGCCAAGCGTGTCGCCTGCCCACTCCGCGACGCGTCCCATCGCCGCGAGAAAGACGGTGGCGTCGACGAGGGGGAGGAACACGTCGTCGAGGCGCGCTCCCCCCGCGACGCGCAGCGCCTCCCCGTGAGACGCCTCCACGCTGGCCGGCGCGCCGGTGAAGAGCACCGCCAGCTTGCCAGGCTGCAGGGTGCCCACCCGCTCCAGCCGGACCGGCGCCTTCTTGACGAGCGCGTCCACCGCGCGCGTTCCGGCGGCGATGGAGGAGAACTCGATCAAGCTCAGCGCCTCGGGTGCCATCGCGGGAGCTAGACGATGCGGAAGTGACCGACCACCACGCAACGACGGATGCGTGTGAAGCTGAGCGGACCGGTGAGGCCCTCGCCAGTGGGGCTCGCGATCGAGAACGACGTGTAGCCCTCGCCGCCTTCGCCGAGCCCCGCACAAATGGGCCCGTTCTTCACGAAGATGGAGCAGTTGATGGCGCGCGCCATCTTGTCGAGGTTCGCGATGTTGAGCGAGTGCATCGCCGCCGAATGACCAAACCCGTGCTCGGCCTTCACCGCGAGCTCGATGGCCTCGTCCACGTCCTTCACCCGCGCCACGGGCAGCACCGGCATCAGCTGTTCGGTCCAGATGAGCGGGTGATCCACGTCGACCGGCATCACGGCCAGCACCTTGCTCGCGTCGACCCGCACCCCGATCTCGGCGAGGATCTTGCTGGCGTCCTTGCCCACCCACTTCTTGTTGATCACCCCCGGCTTGCGCGGCCCCCGCGTCGACTCGAAGATCACCTTCTCGAGCCGACGGACCTCGGGCGCGGTGAGCACGTAGGCGCCGCTCTGCTCCATCGCCCGGAGCAGCGCGTCGGCAACCTTCTCCACCACGAACACTTCCTTCTCGTCGGTGCAGATGACGTTGTTGTCGAGCGACGCTCCCTTGACGATGTCTGCGCCGGCCTTGGCGATGTCGGCGGTCTCGTCGACGACCACCGGCGGGTTGCCGGGACCGGCACAGATGGCCCGTTTTCCGCTCTTCATCGCCTCCTTCACCACGTGGGGACCGCCGGTCACGACGAGGAGGCGGATGCCCTTGTGGCGCATCAGCGCTTGCGCGCTCTCGATGGTGGGCTCGGCCATGGCACACACCACGTTGGGCGGGCCGCCGGCGCGCACGATCGCCTCGTTGATGAGGCCAACGTTGCGCAGCGACACGCGCTTGGCGCTCGGGTGCACGTTGAACACCACCGCGTTGCCAGCGGAGAGCATGCCGATGCTGTTGCAGATGATGGTGGAGGTGGGGTTCGTGGTCGGTGTGATCGCGCCGATGACGCCGTACGGCGCGCGCTCCACCAGCGTGAGCCCGTTGTCGCCGGTCCACGCCACCGACTGGAGCTCCTCCGGGCCCGGCGTCTTCAGCGTGACGAGGCGGTTCTTCAGGATCTTGCTGTCGACACGCCCGAGCCCGGTCTCCGCGTGGGCCTCGCGAGCGAGGCTCTCGCCGTGCTCGGTCATCGAGGCGCGGATCGACGCGATGATCTCCTTGCGGCGCTCGATGCCCAGGGCGCTGAAGGTGAGGAAGGCGGCGCGGGCGGCGGTGACGCACTCGTCGATGCTGCGAAAGCAGCCCATCGGGAGGGCCCCCCCGCTCGCGACCGCACGCGCCGCGGAGGGCGTGAGCGCGACGGGCGGGAGCGCCGACGGGCCTGCTCCGCCGCCGACCATCTTCTGCAGCACCCGCCGCGCGAGATCGTCGACCTGGTCGTCCGAAAGACGCGACATCAGTCGTCTCTCCCCTTCTTGTAGGTGAGGTCGCCGCCGACCTCGATCTGATCGACGATGGCCATGACCACGGCGTCGACCGGCCGCTTGTCGGTCACCCGGGTCTGGCGCGCGCTGGAGCCGCTGGCGTAGAGGATCACCTCACCCACGCCGGCCCCCACCGCGTCGGCGGCCACGACCGGCGAGCCAGAGGGCTCACCGCGCTCGTTGATGGAACGCACCAACAGAAGCTTCAGCCCCTCGAGGCTGTCTTCCTTCCGAGTGGCGACGACGGTGCCGACGACTTTGCCGAGCAGCATGGGATCGCGTCAGCCGCCCTGGGGCTTTCGGCCGAGCGGGAGCACCGAGTCCACGTTTCCATGCGGCCGCGGGATCACGTGCACCGCCACCAGATCGCCCACGCGAGCGGCAGCCGCCGACCCCGCGTCGGTAGCGGCGCGAACCGCCGCGACGTCGCCACGCACCACGGCGGTCACGTAGCCGCCGCCCGTCTTTTCGTAGCTCACCAGCTCGACCTTGGCTGCCTTGAGCATCGCATCGGACGCCTCGACCATCGCGGCAAAGCTCCGAGTTTCGATCATGCCCAGAGCATCGGTGTGTTCGCTCATTCGTTGGTTTCCTTCGTTCTTTCTCGGTTCCACTCTCGGCCCCCGAGCCGACACGACGACTCTTGGGCCACGGAGCTGGCTAGGCGCCGAGCTCCTTCATGATCTTCACGCCCGCGCTCGCGCCGATGCGGGTCGCTCCCGCGCGCACCATCGCGTCGAGGTCGGCGAGCGAGCGCACGCCCCCCGACGCCTTCACGCCCATGCGCGTCCCGGACACCACGCGGCTCATGAGCGCGACGTCCTCGGCGGTGGCGCCGCCGGAGGCGAAGCCGGTGCTCGTCTTCACGAAGTCGGCCCGCGCCTGCTTCGCAGCCACGCAGGCGCGCACCTTCTCCTCGTCGGTGAGGAGCGCGGTCTCGATGATCACCTTGCAGATCACCGAGCGCCCGTCGTCACAGGCGTCCACCACCGCGCGGATGTCGTTCAGCACCGCGCGGTCGTCGCCACCTTTGAGCGCCCCGATGTTGATGACCATGTCGATCTCGCGCGCCCCGTCGCGGATGGCCTTGCGCGTCTCGGCAGCCTTGATCTCCCGATGGCTGGCGCCGAGGGGAAAGCCCACCACCGTGCACACCTTCACCCGCGTCCCCGCTAGCCTTCGCGCACAGAGCTCCACCCAGCACGGGTTCACGCACACCGACGCGAAGCCAAACTCCGCCGCCTCTCCGCAGAGCTGCTCGATCTCGCGCTGGGTGCCGTCGGGACGGAGCAGGGTGTGATCGATGTAGGCGGCCACGTCGCGCAGGCCGTGACCGTTGCCGAGCCCGCTCGAGAGGCGCGCGACGCCGGCCTCGATCCAGGGCTGGGCCATGCGCGCGTCGAAGCACACGTCGCCGAAACAGAACAGGCCCCCCCGCTGCTCGCCGGAGGCGAGGAGCGCGGCGATGCGTGCGGCGACCCGATCCAGATCGGCCGCGGAGAGGTTGTCGAGCCCGCTGTTGTTCATGCCTCGATCCTTCAGCAAAAAGGCGGCAGCCCGGGCCTGGAACGCCGGGTCCGAGCTCGCGCGATGGGCCGCACTATGGGGGCGCGCGGTGGCGTCAGCAAGAGCGTAGTCGCCTCCCCCGCTCGGCGGCGAGGCCCCCGCCGCGAGGCCGCCGCCGGCGCACGCGGTGCACGACCCGGCCCCGCTCGCGAGCGCCTCGATCATCGCTACCCGCTCGAGGTGCCGGGGCTCGGTACACTGCGTGGTCAGCCACGTCTCGAGGATCTGCTCGGCCAGCCCCTCGCCGATGAGCCGCGCCCCGAGGGTGAGCACGTTGGCGTCGTTGTGCTCGCGGGCGTTCGACGCGCTCGAGACGTCGTAGCAGAGCGAGGCGCGCACCCCCCTCAGCTTGTTGGCCATCATCGCCGAGCCGATGCCAGCCCCGTCGATCACCACGCCCCGGGCGCAGTCGCCGGTGGAGACGAGCCCCGCCACCTTCGCCGCGATCACCGGGTAGTCGCAGCGGCTGCCGTCGTGGGTTCCACAGTCGAGCACCTGATAGCCGCGACCCTCGAGCCAGCCCTTGAGGTGCTGCTTGAGCGTGAAGCCGCCGTGATCGGACCCCACGGCGATGCGGTCACCCTGCGCCATGCGACCGCGACCATCGCCAAGCCACGTCGAGCCGTCAACCAGGGACGCGCGGCGGCCATCAATCCGCGAGGCTCGTAGCCGCCGTTCCAACGCACGGGTACCCTCCGAGACCCATGAACCTGGGCAGGCGCCCGCGTCGACGTGGCGCTCACGGTGCCGCTGTCGCCCACGCTAGGACCGGACATCGAGGCGGCGAGCGCGCGCTACAAGCAGCGAAAGGTCACGGATGAGGCACACTTCGGCATCGCCGCCATCGCTCGCGCAGCCACCCAGGCCTTCGAGCGCGAGAGCTCCCCTGGCCCGTCCCAGCAGGTGGTGCACCAGCTCTGCAAGAGCGCGATCGACGTCCCCGCCCACGTGCCTCGTGCAAACGCTTACCAGCCCGACCATCGCGACGGCCACGACTACGAGACGGGAGACGATGCTTCCGGCTGGCGCTGCCTGAGGTTTGTGCTGTCGGGGCCCCAGCGCTATCGGTTCAGCTACCGGGCGGGAGGAAGCTACAAAGGCCCCGCGCGCGGGGGGCCGGATCCGGGGCCTCATGGCTTCGAGGTGGCCGCCGAAGGAGACCTCGATGGCGACGGCAAGACGAGCCTCTTCACGATGACGGGGACGGTCGACCCTCGCACGAAGCTCCTCCGGCGCAACCCGACGATCTTCGTGAGCGACGAGCTCGAGTAGCGGGCATGTCGCTCGCTCAGCGGGCGAGCGCCGCCGGCACCGCGAGCTCGAGGACGCCCGCGGGCGCCGCCCGCTCGAACAGGGCCCCGCGGCGATCGGCGATCCCGAGGCGCAGGGATCCATCGGCGAGGACCAACGCGAAGGGTGCGCCGGGGGTCGGGGTGGTCTTTCCGTCGGGGACCACGTAGACGAGCACCTCGTGGCGTTCGCGGGGAGGAGAGGCGCTCGGCGAGGCGCCGCACGCCTTGGCCACCGCCGCGTCGCGATCTTCGGCCGCGCAGCGGGTCAGCGCGCGACGGTTGAGCTCCGCGTCTTTGCCGGTGACCTTGACCGAGGACAGGAGCCGCGCGGCCGCGAGCCGAGCCCGCCACGACGGATCTCTGCGCACCACGTGGCGCACGGGCTCCTGCGACGGGCAGCTCACGCCGAGCTCGCGCAAGCCGGTGAGAGCGGAGGCTCGCACGTAGCTGCGGTAATCGGTGAGCGCGCCGCAGAGCGCCTTCCGCGCCGTCTCCGGCCGCTTGGCGCGGGTCGCTGCGCGCGCCAGCGCGACGCCAGCGTTGCCCGCCACCGCCACGTCGAGGTCGCTCACCAGCGCGGCGAGCTTCGAGAGCGAGGGCCCCACGCCCACCTGCCCGAGCGACCACGCCGCGTTGGCCCGCACCCCCGCGTCCGGATCGCCGAGGAGCTTGAGCAGCACCGGCTCCGCCTTGGAATGCCCAGCCAGCGCCTCCGCCACCTTGCGCCGATCGTCGACGTGGGTGGAGAGCGCGAGCTCGCCGAGGAGCTCGCGCGCCGCGTCGATCTTCATCCGGCCGAGGCCCTCGATGAGCGCGTCCCGCGAGGCCCCCGAGGCCGACGCGAGCGCGCGCTTCACCTTCGCGACGAGCTTCGGATCGGTGCTGCGTCCGAGCGCTCCGGAGAGGCCGATACCGATCGCCGCGCGATCCTGCTCCGCCGACACCCCGAGGCGATGGATCAGCTTGGCCGCAGCGGCGTCGCGGCCCACGTCGGCGAGCGCCTCGGCGGCTGCCGTCCTCACGCCCTCGGAGGTCTCCTCGAGCGCGTCGAGCAAGACGTCGTCCACCGCCTTTTCGGCGCTGCCCAGGCTGCCCAACGCGCGGATCACGGCGACCCGCAGCGACGACGGCTTGGACTTCTTGAGCTCGAGCAGGATGGGCAGGGCACGCGGCGACCCGGTGCGACCGAGGAGCTTGACCAGCGCGATCCGCTCCCCGACGGGCGTGCGCAGATCGAGCACCCGCGCCTCCACGATGTCGACCGCGCGACCGTCGGCGTCGCTCGGCTCGAGCAGCTCGCTCGCCACGCCGACCACCACCTGCCGGATCCGCGAGTCGCCGGCGTCGATCTTCTCCAACACGAACGGCAGCGCGCTCTTGTCGCCGAGGGCACCGAGCGCGAGGAGGCCCTGATCGAGCGCCACCGTGCCGCGCCGGGTGGCGTCGATGATGGGGGCCACGCTCGCCGTGGCTCCCACGCGCGCGAGGGTGAGCGCGATCGCCGACGCCAAACCCTGCGACGGCGAAGCGGTGAGCTTGGCCAACAGCGGCGGGACCGCCGCCGCCCCCGCGAGGGCGATGGCCTCCCGCACCGGCGCCCGCACCCCGGGCCCCCCAACCCCAGAGCCGAGCGGCAAGGGGCCCTCCTGCGCGAGCGCACCGATCAAGATCTCCACCGCCTCCGGCGTGCCGATCCGACCGAGGGCGCGGAGCGCCGCGTCTTGCATGGGGCCTCGCGCGAGATCGGCGCCGGCGAGGGACTCGCCGGTCGCGGACAGGAGCGCCGCGATGGCCGCCACCGACTCCTCCGCTCTCAGCCTGCCGAGGGCGTCGAGGGCCTGAACGCGCACCGCCACCGACTTGTCCTGAAGCGCGAGCATCAGCGTCGCGGCGGCCCTTTTGTCGCCGAGCTGTCCGAGCGCCCGCGCCGTCTCACGCCGCACGTCCGACGACTGATCTTGCAGGCGACTCACCATCGGCACCACCGCGCGCGGGTCGCCGATGCGGCCGAGCGCCCGCACCACCTCGAGGCGCACCGGTGCCGAGCCGTCGTCGAGGTGCCCGAGCAGCGGCGAGACGGCGTCGCTCATGCCGCTGGCTCCCATGGCCGCGGCCGCCGCGCGACGCACCTCCGCCTTCGCGTCGCTGAGCACGCGCGCCAACGCCTGCACCGAGAGCTCGGTGGGAGCGGCCTCGATCAGCTCGCAGGCGGCGACCCGCAGGTTCGCGTCGGGGTCCTGCAGCCAGGCCACCACCTCGTCGCCGGCGCCCTCCACGCCGAGGCTCGCCGCTGCCCGTGCCGCGGAGAGCCGCACCTCGACGTCTTCGTCGCTCAGCGCGGTCTTCGCGAGCGCGCGCGCGAGCTTCGGCGGCAGCTGCAGGAGCTTGGCGGCCGCCGTCCGACGCTCGCTCACGTCGCCGCTCTCGAGCGCGTCGGCGACGCGGGCGTGGCTGGTGGGCCAGATGGACGCGACGGCGCTCGGAGCGAGCGTCGCGAGGCCGAGCGACAACAGACACGAGAGCGCGACGCGGCGAGCTTCGACGCGCCGAAGGGCCCTTTCGGGGGGACGCTTCAACACGCCGCTCAAGATAGCGTCAGACGCCGTCGGGTGCGAGCACCCCGGGATCGCTGCGGCGCGGGATGCTGCGCTGGAGCACCGACGCGAGGGCAGCGAGGAAGGCCGCGTTCTGCTCCGGGCGGTCGACGGTGATGCGCACCAGGCTGCCGCCGGCGCGGTGGGAGCGGAGGAGCCGGATGAAGAAGCCTCGGCCCAGCATCTCGTCGACGATGGTCTCTGGGCTCAGCCGCGTGCTCTCCACGTCGACGAGCACGAAGTTCGCCTCGCTCGGCAACACCGACAGGCCCATCCGCCGCAGCTCGCCTTCGAGGAAGTCGCGACCTTCGCGCAGCCATCGCACTCGACGCTGTTGCTCCTCGACGTCTTCGAGCGCCGCGCAAGCGCCGGCGATCGAGAGCGCGGAGAGGTTCCACGGCACCTTCACCCGCGACAAGAGACGAATGTGCGCAGGGTGACCGAGCGCGTAGCCGACCCGAAGCCCGGCGAGACCGAAGGCCTTGGAGAAGGTGCGCAGGACGAGCGCGTTGGGGAACTCCGCCACCAGGTGGTGGAGCGAGCGGCCGTCGGTGGACAGCTCGTAGTAGGCCTCGTCGATCACGGTGGGCAGGCCGAGACCGAGGATCCGCCGCACCTGGGCCTCGGTCGGTCGGTTGCCGGTGGGGTTGTTCGGAGTGCACAGGAAGATGAGCTTGGTGCGCTCGGTGATCGCCGAGATGAGGCCGGGCATGTCGAGCTCGGCGTCCTCGGTCATGGGCACCAGGATCGGGATGCCACCCACGGTGCGAGTGCGCGCCTCGTACATCGAGAAGGTGGGCACGCTGATCACGACCTCCTCGCCGGGGGAGACGAACGTGCGGATCGCGAGATCGATGAGCTCGGCCGACCCCGCGCCGAGCAGCACGTGGTCGCCGTCGACGCCTTCGCGAGCACCGAGGCGCTCGCGCAGCTCCCGCGACCGGCTCGGGTAGCGGTTGCCGCCGAGGGCGGCCTGCATCACCGCCTCGAGCACCCGCGCGCTCGGCCCGAAGGGGCTCTCGTTGGACATCATCCGCACCACGTTCTCCTGCCGCTCGGCCAGATCGAAGTGGTCTTCGTTGTACGGCTTGGCAGCCCGCACCCACGACGGCGCGAACAGCTCGATGGCGCCGGGATCGGTCCGCCCTCCCCCACCGGGCTCGTCGCCGAGCATGTCGCCGAAGACGTGCAACATCGCCTCGGCGCGTTGCGCGGCCTCGGGGGTGTCCACGTCGATCCAACGCGCATCGCCGATACCGCACGCGAAGAACCGTCGCTTGCTGGCGAGCGCCTCCACCCCGTCCGAGAGGGAGCAATCGCCTCGCTCGGCGTAGATGCGCTCGAGCTCGTCGACGAGCGCCGGCCCCACGCGGAACACGCCAGTGTCGATGACGTCGTAGGTCTCGAGCTCTTTGCCGATGCGGACGATGTGGTTGCCGTCGACGCACACCTTGGTCGCGTCGTCGATGTCGAAGCAGCGCTCGATGTCGTGATCCACCGCCAGCGCGCACGCCCCGGCCGGCAAGTCGAACGAGAGGAGGCGACGCACAATCTCTGGCGAGTAGAGGTGATCGGCCATCGTCAACAGACACTCGCGGTCGAGCCACGGCTTGGCCGCGAGCAGCGACACGCCGTTCTTCTTCTCGAAGGCCTCGTTGCGAACGAACACCAGATCGAGAAACAGGGACGGGTCGCTGCGCAGCGCGCGCTCCACCCGATCTCCCTCGTGACCGATCACGACGATGGCCTCACGGATCCCCTCACCCTGCAGCGTGCGAAGGATGCGGACCAACATCGGCACGGCCGCCACCGGCTTGAGCGGCTTGGGGAGGGCGTGAGCGTCGATGCCCGAGCTCTCGAGAAAACCCGCGAGGCGGGAGCCTTTTCCGGCGGCGAGAACGATGGCGCGCTGTGTCATGTAAGTAAATCCTGGTGAAGGCGACCGCTCTTACCACGCGTCGCCAAAACGGAGCAATTTATCTTTCCTTCTCGGACATTTAGCCCACCCCAGGGTGTGCGCGGGATTCACAGCTGTTGCAAAATCGCCACACACCCGGCACCGCTTCACCGTGGGCTCCATAAGCTCGTCTTCCATCGCTTGGGCTCGCGTCGTCTCGTTCTCTCGCTCGGGGGGCGGCTCGCTCCGGAGGGGGCGCCCGCCGGTCGCTCCACGGCTGGGAGCCGGTCATTGCAAGGTTCGTGCGAGGTTCTTGCGTGCTCCCCCCGAGCCCGCCCGAGCTTCGGGCGAGCCCCAGGCGGACTTCGTTCCCCTGGGCCTGGCGCACGGATTGCTGTAAGGAGCGCCCGGTGGCTCGTCTCGCGGCGTCGTGCATCACGCCCGCCCCTAGCGAGGCTGCCGCCCGCCGACCACCATGAAACGACCCGCGCACATCGCACCTCCCGACGGCAAACTCGGTGTCCTGCTCCCCGGCCTCGGCGCCGTGGCCACCACCACCATCGCGGGGGTGTTCCTCGCCCGGCGAGGCCTCGCCGAGCCGGTCGGTTCGTTGACCCAGTCGGCCACCATCCGCCTCGGCAAACGAACCGAGGGGAAGAGCCCGTACATTCGTGACTTCGTCCCGCTCGCGCAGCTCGATCAGCTGGTGTTCGGGGGCTGGGACATCTTCCCCGAGAACGCGCTCGAGGCCGCGCGACACGCCGCCGTGCTCGAAGAGCGACACATCGCCCCCATCGCGGACGAGCTCGCGACCGTCACGCCGATGCCCGGCGTGTTCTACCCCGAATACGTGAAGCGCCTCCACGGAACCCACATCAAGACCGGCGCGAGCAAGGCCGAGATGGTGGAGCAGCTGCGCGACGACATCCGGCGCTTCAAACGCGACAACGACTGCGAGCGCGTGGTGGCGGTGTGGTGTGGCTCCACCGAGGTCTTCACCGACTCCACCGAGGTGCACGCGTCGGCCAAGGCGTTCGAGCAGGGCCTGGAGGCGAGCGATCCCGCCATCACCAACTCCCAGATGTACGCCTGGGCGTGCATCCAGGAGGGGGTGCCCTTCGCCAACGGCGCGCCGAACCTCAGCATCGACTTCGCCGCCGCGCGCGAGCTCGCCCGCGAGCACCGGGTGCCCATCGCGGGGAAAGATTTCAAGACCGGTCAGACCCTGATGAAGACGATCATCGCGCCCGGGCTCAAGGCGCGGATGCTCGGGGTGAAAGGTTGGTTCTCCACCAACATCCTCGGCAACCGCGACGGCGAGGTGCTCGAGGACCCCGGCTCGTTCAAGTCGAAGGAGGTGAGCAAGCTCGGCGTGCTGGACTACATCTTCCAGCCCCAGCTCTACCCCCACCTCTACGGCGATCTGTACCACAAGGTCCGCATCAACTACTACCCACCCCGCGGCGACGCGAAGGAGGGTTGGGACAACATCGACCTGTTTGGCTGGCTCGGCTATCCGATGCAAATCAAAGTAGATTTTCTTTGTCGAGACTCCATCTTGGCCGCCCCCATCGTGCTCGATCTGGTGCTGCTCCTCGACCTCGCCCAGCGCGCCGAGCTGAGCGGCATCCAGGAGTGGCTGAGCTTCTACTTCAAGAGCCCGATGACCGCGCCAGAGCTGTACCCGGAGCACGACCTGTTCATCCAGCTGATGAAGCTGAAGAACACGATGCGGTGGCTCATGGGCGAACAGCCGATCACGCACCTCGGCCACGAGTATTACGACTGACCCGGCCCTTCGCGCACGCTTTGGCGTTCGTTGGGCGCGGTCGGGGCCAGCGCGCGACTGAACGTCCGTGTAGGCCGAAGTTTGGATAATTCTAGACGCCACGCGCCAGATATTGCTAAGGCAGTACAGGTTGTACGAGACCGCGAGGTCTCCGACTTGCTTGAGACTGCACCCAGCGGGCAGCGAATCGGAAGACGGTGGCGAACAAGCGTTCAGCGGAGAAGCGTTCGACGGCGAAGGACGCCGGCGGAAAGAACACGGCCAAGAAGGCGCCGGGCACGGCCCCTGCCAAGAAGGCGAGCGCCAAGAAGGCGAGCGCCAAGAAGGCGGCGGGCGGCAAGACGTCCGGCGGCAAGACGCCCGGCGGCAAGACGCCCGGCGGCAAGACGCCCGGCGGCAAGACGCCCGGCGGCAA
>CAYOAL010000005.1:37215-127714 GCA_964401935.1 uncultured Polyangiaceae bacterium | reverse complement strand
CCGGCGGCAAGACGCCCGGCGGCAAGACGCCCGGCGGCAAGACGCCCGGCGGCAAGACGGCGGGGAAGTCCCCGAGCAGCAAGAAGACCCCCAAGACGCCAGGGAAGCCAGGGAAGCCAGGGAAGACGGGGCGCGAGGCGTCGGCTGGCGCGAAGAAGCCGCCCAAGGTGCGCCGCGTCGGCGCCGGCAAGACGGCCGCGAGCGAGCCGCCCCCGCCGCCGAGCAGCCGCCGCAACTTCGGTCTGCGTGGGGCCGCCCCGTGGGTGGCGCGCCACGCCGCCAAACACGCCGAAGAGCTCCGCAAGCGGAACGCCGAGCCGCCCCCTCCCGGGAGCGCGCGAGCCACGCTCCGCACCCCGGCCGAGGCCGAGCAGATCAAGAACAAGATCGCCGAGCTCCACCAGCGGATCTCCAAGATCCGCAACCTCCGCAAGAAGCTCGACAAGAGCTTCTACGAGATCGGAGAGCTGCTCGCGGAGGTGCAGGCGCTCGATCTCTACGAGGCCAAGGGCTACAGCTCCTTCGAGTCGTTCCTCGATCGCGAGGTCGATCTCCCCCGCGGCGTGTCGCTGCGGCTGATTCGATTCACGCACACTTTCGTGCGCGAGACGGCGTACGACTTCGGCATCGAGCGGCTCACCGCAGCCCTCGCTGCGCTCGACGGCGAGATCAGCCCGGCCGCGCCGTCGCATCCGTCGAGCCGCGGTTGGTCGGGCGCGGGCCTCCCCGTCAAGCCGCCGATCCGCTTCGACGACTGACTCCATGCGCTTCGTCGACGAAGTGCAGGTCTCCGTCACCGCCGGCGACGGCGGCAACGGCGCGGTCGCGTTTCGTCGCGAGAAGTACGTGCCCTTCGGGGGCCCGTCGGGCGGCGATGGCGGTCGCGGCGGGGACGTGATCCTCGAGGGGGACGAGGGCCTCTCCACGCTGCTCGATCTTCGGTACACGCGCACCGTGAAGGCCGAAGACGGCCACCACGGCGCAGGGCGCGATCGTTACGGCCGCTCCGGCGAAGACAAAGTGGTGCGGGTGCCGGTGGGCACCCAAATCTTCGCCGCCGGCACCGAGACCCTCATCGGCGACATCACCGAGCACAAGCAGCAGCTCGTGGTGGCGAGGGGGGGGAAAGGCGGCAGGGGAAACATCCACTTCGCGACCCCCTCCGATCGCGCCCCCCGCCACGCCGAGCCAGGCAAGAAGGGAGAGCGGCGCGAGCTCCGCCTCGAGCTGAAGGTGCTCGCCGACGTGGGCCTGCTCGGCTACCCCAACGTGGGCAAGAGCACGTTCGTGTCCGTGGTGTCGGCGGCGCGTCCCAAGGTGGCCGACTACCCCTTCACGACGCTCGTCCCCAACCTCGGCGTGGTGGAGGTGGGCGGCGGTCCGCGCCGCGGCGGCTGGACGTTCGTCGTGGCCGACATCCCCGGCCTCATCAAGGGGGCGAGCGAAGGGGCGGGGCTCGGGCACCGCTTCCTACGGCACGTGGAGCGGACGCGCGTGCTGTTGCACCTGGTCACCCTCGATCCTGGCGAGGATCGCGACCCGGTCACCGACTACCGCACGCTCCGCGCCGAGCTCGAGGCCTTCGACCCCGCCCTCGCCACGCGGCCCGAGGTGGTGGCGCTCACCAAGGCGGATCTCCCCGAGGTGCGCGAGGCGTTCCCCCGCCTCCAGCGCGAGTTCGTCGCGGAGGTCGGCCGGGAGCTCTTCCTGTTGAGCGCCGCCACCCACGAGGGCATCGACGCCATGATCGAGCACCTCGCCCGCATGGTGGACTCCGCCCGCCGCCACCCGAGCTGAGCCACCCCGGCCGCCCTCGGAGAGGCGCGTCGCGGCCCCCCGGCCCGCGGTCCGCGCGCAGGATGGGATCTGCGAACCATCCGGGCTAGACTGAGGCGTGGCGCTCAAAATCGGGCAAGATCACGCGCGATTCCGACACATCGTGCGCGGCCGGATTCGGCAGAATCTTCGCAAGTACATCTCCAAGGGCGAGCTCATCGGGCGCCAAGGGAAAGACAAAGTCTCCATCCCCGTGCCCCACATCGACATCCCTCGCTTCCGCTTCAGCGATCAGCAGAAGGGTGGCGTGGGTCAAGGAGACGGCGACGTCGGGGATCCGTTGGGCCAGGGAGAGGAGCAGCCCGGTCAGGGCAAGGCGGGCCAAGGCGAAGGCGATCACGCCCTCGAGGTCGACATCAGCATCGACGAGCTCGCCGAGATCCTCGGCGAGGAGCTCGAGCTCCCCGACATCCAACCCAAGGGGGAGAGCCGCCTCAACCAGCGTCACGAGCGCTACACCGGCATCCGCCGCGTGGGCCCCGAGTCGCTCAAGCACTTCAAGCGCACCTACCGCGAGGCCCTCAAGCGCCAAATCATCGCCGGCACCTTCAACCTCGACAACCCGGTGGTCATCCCCAACCCGGGGGACAAGCGGTTTCGGTCGTGGAAGACCACGAACGAGCCCGTCGCCAACGCGGTGATCATCTACATGATGGATGTGTCGGGCTCGATGGGCGACGAGCAGAAGGAGATCGTGCGCATCGAGTCGTTCTGGATCGATGCGTGGCTCACGCGGCAATACAAGGGCCTCGAGTCGCGCTTCATCATCCACGACTCGGTGGCGCGCGAGGTCGACCGCGAGACGTTCTTTCGAACCCGCGAGAGCGGCGGCACGATGATCTCGAGCGCCTTCAAGCTCTGTAAGCAGATCATCGAGGCCGACTATCCACCCTCCGAGTGGAACATTTACCCGTTCCACTTCTCGGACGGCGACAACTGGTCGATGGACGACACCCTGGCTTGTGTGGAGCTGTTGCGCTCCCACTTGCTCCCCTGGTCGAACATGTTCGCCTACGGCCAGGTGGAGAGCCCCTACGGCTCGGGCCAGTTCATCAAGGATCTCCGCGAGCACTTCGCCAGCGAGCCGCGCCTCGTGATGTGTGAGATCCCGAACAAGGAAGCCATCACCCAATCCATCAAAGACTTCCTCGGCAAAGGGCACTGACCACGTCCGCCGCGCTCCGAGCCAGTTGGAGCGAGGAGCCGACCGCCGAGAGCCCCCCAGCACGCCGAGACGCCAACGGACGCCCAAGCAGCACGACCATGAGCCAGTTCGCACTCAAGACACGGCTTCCACGCTACCTCCGCGTCGAGCAGGAGCGCATCCAGAAGGTGGCGGAAGACTACGGCCTCGACTTCTTCCCCACCATCTTCGAGATGACGAAGTACCACCAGATGAGCGAGCTCGCCGCCTTCGGTGGATTTCCGACGCGCTACCCGCACTGGCGCTTCGGCATGGAGTACGAGCGGCTGTCGAAGTCGAGCGAGTACGGGCTCTCCCGCATCTACGAGATGGTGATCAACAACAACCCCTCCTACGCGTATCTGCTCGAGGGGAACTCGCTCACCGATCAGCGCCTCGTGATGGCCCACGTGTTTGGCCACGTCGACTTCTTCAAGAACAACTTCTGCTTCCGCGCCACCGACCTCGACAAGATCGGCTCGGTGATCGATCCGAGCACGCGCGATCCCAACTACAACCCGAACCGCCGCTGGATCGACAAGATGGCGAACCACGGCTCGCGGGTGTCTCGTCACATCGCGCGCTACGGCATCGATCGGGTGGAGTCGTTCGTCGATCACTGCCTGTCGCTCGAGAACCTCATCGATCCGTGGGGTCCGTTCAAGGGCCGGCGCAAGGTCAAGGAGGAGACCGAAGACGAGGAGCCCATCGAGGTCCCGCGGCTCGCCGCCAAAGACTACATGGACCCTTACATCAACCCCGAGAGCTACATCGCGGCCCAGAAGCGAAAGCTCGAGGAGGCGCGCGACCAGGAGAAGAAGTTCCCTCCCGAGCCTTGGCGCGACGTGCTCGAGTTCTTGATCGAGCACGCACCTCTCGAGCGCTGGGAGCGCGACGTCCTCAGCATCGTGCGGGCCGAGGCCTACTACTTCGTGCCGCAGATGCAGACGAAGATCATGAACGAGGGCTGGGCCAGCTACTGGCACTCGAAGATGATGACGGAGAAGGTGCTCACCGCCGCCGAGATCATCGACTACGCGGATCGCAACGCCGGCGTGATGGCGTCCTCACCAGGGCAGCTCAACCCCTACAAGCTCGGGGTGGAGCTCTACCGACACATCGAGGAGCGCTGGAACAAGGGGCAGTTCGGACGCGAGTGGGAGGAGTGCGACAACCTCGACCACAAGAAGATGTGGGACATGCAGCTCGGCCTCGGTCGCGACAAGATCTTCCAGGTTCGCGCGCTCTACAACGACGTCACCTTCATCGACGAGTTTCTCACCCCCGAGTTCGTGCGCGAGCAGAAGCTCTACACCTTCGGCTACTCCCCCAAGAACGGGGTGTACGAGATCGAGTCGCGCCAGTTCCAGGCGGTGAAGCACAAACTCCTCTTCTCGTTGACCAACGCCGGCAACCCCATCATCGAGGTGGTGGACGCCAACTTCCAAAACCGCGGCGAGCTCTTGCTCAAGCACGATCACCAGGGGGTGGATCTGCAGCGAGACTACGCCGAGGCCGCGCTCAACGCGCTCGTGCGCTGCTGGAAGCGGCCCGCGGCGGTGGCCACCGTGATGGACAAGAAGGACGTGCTCCTGCGCTTCGACGGCAGCGAGCACGGCGAGCAACCCTACAAGGTATGAGACGGCGGGGGGCACTCGCGCTCGGAGCGCTCTGTGCCGCGTGCGCCGGCTCGCCACCACCGCCGCCGCCCACCGGCGCTCCGGTCGTGCCGACGGCGCCAGCCCCCCACGCGCCTGCCACCGTCGGGGTGTCCCTCGCGAGGGGGGACGGCACCCCCGCCGACGCGAAGCTCGCGGCCGGCGACCACGCCTTCGCAACCGGTGACTTCGCCGCCGCGGCGGCCGCCTTCGACGCCGCGCGGGAGCTCGCTCCCCGCGACGCCGCGCCGCTCGTGGGTTGGGCCCGCGCAGCGCTCGCGGCGGCGGGCGTCCCCACCGGCGTCAACGAGGCCCCCGACGACGAGGTGGCGAAGGCGGCCGCCCTTCGGCTGCGCGAGGCGGTGGCGCTCGACCCAAAGAGCGCGGCCGCGCAGCTCGAGCTCGGCCGGGTGCTGCTCGTGCTCGGCCGCGTGGGTCAGGCGCTCGAGCCCCTCGCGGTCGCGGCCAAGCTCGCGCCGGGCGAGGCCGAAGCTCACGGTGCGCTCGGGATCGCGCGCCTCCTCACCGGCGATCCGGGGGGCGCCGTCGAGGCGCTCGAGGAGGCCGCCACGCTCGATCCGGACAACCCGGATCGGCTCGCGAACCTCGGTACCGCGCAGCTGCAAGCGGGCCAGCTCTCGAGCGCCATCGTCAGCTACCACCGAGCGGTCACGCTGGCGCCGGAGCGGGCGCGCCTCCGCTCGAACCTCGGCACCGCGTTCATGCAGCAGGGTGACCACAAGAGCGCGCTCCCCCACCTCACGCGCGCGGTGGAGCTCGAGCCCAACCACGCGAGCTTTCGCTCGAACCTCGGCTACGCCCTCGCGCTGGGCGGCAACCGCGCCGCGGCGCGGGAGGAGCTCGACAAGGCGGTGGCCCTCGATCCCACGCTCGCCAGCGCGTGGATCAACCTCGGCAACCTTCATGCCCAAGAGGGGCGCTACCCGGAGGCACGCAGCGCCTACGAGAAGGCCAAGGCCCTCGATCCGGAAGACCCCCGAGTGGAAGCGGTGCTGCAAGAGCTCGGCGAGCTCGAGGCTCAACCCAAGCAAGACTGAGCGCGCTTCAGCGACGCAGGGCGACCCGCACGCCACGAAACGCGAGGGCCGCGGCGGCGAGCGCGGTCGCCGTGACGCACTGCATGGCGCCCACCGGAAACTCCCAGAAGAACGCGAGCAGGTAGCCCCCGCCACCGCAGGCCGCTCCGAACAAGCCCGCGACCGCGAACGACCCGAGGAGCCGAAACCCGAAGCCGAGCGCCGCGATGGCGGGCAGGGTGGAGAGCGCGAACACAGGGAGCGCGCCGAGCGCGCGCGCGCTCACCCCCACCATCAGCCCGATCGACACCAAGAGCACCACCTGGAGGAGCCGCACCGGCAGGCCCTGAACCGCGGCCGCCACCTCGTCGAAGGCGGCGAAGCTCACGCCGCGGAGCCACCACAGGTGCACCGCGAGCAACACGCCGGCAGTGCTCACGATCACGAGCAGATCGGCGCGGCGCACCAGCACCGCGGTGCCGAAGAGGATGGCGTCGATCTCGTGAGCCTCTTGGGAGATGCGATCGCCGATGAGCACCGCGAGGCCCCCCGAGCCCGCGAAGACCAGGCCCAAGAGGCCCTCGCGGGTCATGCCGAGCCGCTCCGGCTCCACGAGGAGGACGAGGGTGGCGGTGAGGGCGAGGGCCGCCGCCCCGAGCGTCGGCGGGACGTGCGTGGCGAGGTGGATCTCGGCGTAGAAAGCGAGGGCCACCCCGAGCGCCGCCGACTGGGTGACGGCCGCGCTCACGAACACCATGCGTCGCAAGAAGATGTACACCCCGAAGAAGCCGAGCACGCCGCCCGCCACCACCGCGCACACGATGGGGTCTCGGAACAGCTCCCACGCGTCGAACAGCTGCGACCAGCCGGCCGCCTCGCTCTCAGACCCCATCGACCTTCTCTCCGCGCAAGAGGCGCTGGTGAGCGTCGCTCGCGAGCACCTCGTCGCGCGGGCCAAAGAGCACCTCTTGAGCGGAGCGATCGAACAAGAGGATGTCGTCCGCGAGCCGCTCGGCGGCGCTGAGCGCGTGACTCACGCAGAGCACCGCGATGTTGTGCTCGGCGGCGAGGTGGGTGAGCCGCTCGAAGGCCTCGCGCTCGGCCACCACGTCCATCGCCGCCGAGGGCTCGTCGAGCATGGCGAGCTCGGCCTCGGTGGCGAGCATCCGCGCGAACATCACGCGCTGGCGTTGCCCCCGCGACAGCTCGCGGAAGGTAAGCTTCGCGAGCTCGGTGGCCCCTGCCTCCTCGAGCGCGCGCTCGCAGTGGGCACGATCGCGCCGGCTCGGCAGCGGCCTGAGGAAGTTGTTGCAGTGCAGGCGCCCCTGCATCACCACGTCCCACGCGCGGAGCGGGAGCAGCCGATCGAAGGCGATGGCCTGGGGCACGTAGGCGATGTGCCTGAGGCGTGGCGCGCGCTCGATGCTGCCACCGAGCGCCTTGGTCTGCCCGAGCAGCGTCTTGAACCAGGTGGTCTTGCCCGAGCCGTTGCGACCGATGACCACCACGAAGCGCCCCGGCTGGATCTCGAGGTTGATGGGAGGGAGCAGCGGCGTCCCGCCCCAACCGATCACCAGGTCACGGCAGCGGATGAGCGGCCCCTCGCCACGAGGGGCGTCCTTGTGCACGCATGGCTCGGCGGTGCTCGTGCTCATCACTCGTGCTCGTGCTCGCCTCCCTCGAGGTGGACGAGGGTAACCTCGGACGCCGAGGCCGGGCCAAACGTGAGGAAGTAGGTCCCCACCGTCTCGAAGTCGACCACGTGGCGGCCGCGGGCGGTCGCGCAGTCGGCCGAGCACGTGCCGCTGTTGCAGCTCTCCTCGAGCGCCACGTCGGCCGCCGCCGAGTCTTGCACCCGGAGCGAGATCGCCTCATCGGTGAAGAACAACACCTCGGTCGCCTCCGCGACCGCCAGCGACACGGTGCCGGTGAACATGCCGGCGCCATCGTCGACGAGGGTGATGGTGTAGGCGGTGTGGTCGTCGTCGACGGCCGGTGCGTCGGCCGCGGCCGCGCCCGCGGTCACGGCCGCGAAGGGTCCCTCCTCGAAGTGCTCGCAGGCGTCGGCGTCGAGCGACACCTCGTCCTCGGGCGGCGTGGTCTCGTCGCTGCTGCACGCGGTCAGCGTCAACAAGAGAGCGAGGGCAGCGCAGGTGGTGGTTCGGCTCATGGTTCGGTCCTCTCGATGGTGGTGGCGAGTCGTTGCTCCGCGAAGGCAGCGCGGAGCGCTTCCTCGGACAGCGCGCCGTCGTCGCCGATCGCGTCGTCGAGGAGCGCGGCGCTCGCGGTGAGCGTGAGCGCCACGGTGATCTGCGGCTCGTGATCGTCGTCGAGCGGCAGATCGACGGCGGCCTCGAGCACCCCCCCTGCCCCCTCCGCGGCCAGCGAGACGGTGGCGGCGAGGGGCAAGACGCCGTCGAACCGCGGCGTCGCGAGCCCGTCTCTCACCTCGCCTTCGAGCGAGAGCTCCGACACCCCGAGCCGCACCCGACCGACGTGGCCGCGCCCGAGCGTGCACGCGTCGACGCAGGCGAGCGTGAGCACGGCGCCGGTCAACACGTCGAGCTCTCCCGCCAGCAGGGTGAGCCGGGTGGTGCTGCTCCCGGTCGCGCCCCCGAGCTCGGCGGCGATGTCTTCGTAGTCGACGAGCGCGCCGTCATCGCGGTGGCAGTGGCCGTTGTGGCAGAGGCCGTAGCCGGGCGGCGGGTTGCTGGGGTCGAAGGTCACCGCGTCCACCCCCCAGAGATCCACCAGCTCGACCGCGTCGGCCACGAGCACCAGCGCGCTCAGCCGCACCTCCAGCTCCGAGGTGAGCTTCTGAAACCCGTCGCCGCGATCGCGGTCGTCGCGCAGCTCGTACGCCCCGGACAACGTGGCGGTCACGGTGCCGAACGGGGTGCCGGCGTCGAACGCGCAGCCCGTCCCGCACGCGCAGAGCGCCACGAGCACCGCGCTGTGGGGCGGCGGCCTCATCACTCTCCGAAGCCCTTGGCGAGGAGCTCCACCAGGAGGGTGACGTGGGCGGTGAGGCTCTGCCCGCCCGCGAAGTCGACGCCCCCCGGCAGCACCACCAGCTTCGCGCCGGTGAGGCTGGCCACCTTCTTCGAGGTCGAGTCGGGGTAGAAGCTCTCCTGCATCAGCACCTTCACCTTGTGCTGCCGCGCCAGCTTCACCACCTTCGCCACGTGGCCCGGGTTGGGGGGGATGCCCGGCTTGGGCTCGAGGAAGGCCACCTCGTCGAGGCCCAACCACTCCGCGAGGTAGATCCAGGAGCGGTGATAGGCCACCACCTTCTCCCCGCGGCGCTCCTTCATCTTCTTCTCGAGGCCGAGCCGCGTCTTGTGCAGGGCCTTGAGCAGCTTCTTGAGGTTCTTCTTGTAGACCTCGCCGTTGTCGGCGTCGAGCTCGGCCATGCGACCGGCCACGCCCACCGCGACGTGGGCGATCTGCCGCGGATCGAAGAGGTAGTGGGGGTTTCCACCGGCGTGGATGTCGCCCTCGCTCCGATCCACGTTCGCCTGCTTGTCGAGGAGGCGCGCGAACGCCGAGCAATCGAGATACCCGCGGGCGCCCCGCTGCACCTTGGGGTTACGCGCGCCCTCTTGCAGCACCGGGAGCCACCCCGCCTCGAGATCGAGGCCCACCGCGAGCAGGAGATCTGCCTTGTTGAGCTTCAGCGCGAGGCTCGGCTTGGCGTCGACGAAGTGCGGATCTTGGGTGTGGAGCGCGAGCGAGGTGACGCTCACGTGGCTCCCCCCGAGCTCCTTGGCGATGGCCGCGAGCGTCGGCACGGTGGTGACCACGGCGAGATCGGCGCGCGCCGTCTCGCCCAGCGAGAGCACGGTCAGGGCGACCGCGAAGCACAGGAGCAGCTTTTTCTGGGTCATGTTCAGTCTCCACTCAGAACTTGTGAGCGCCGTGGGTTCCCACCACGACCTCCATCGCAAAAAATCCTGCCCAAATGGGCTCATCGCGCCACTGGGGAAAGTCGCCCGACCCCTCGAGGCGGAGCCGCGAGAACTCGGTGGGCCAGAACGTGAGCTGCACCGAGCCTCGATGACGCTCTTCGGTGTGCTCCGGATCGAGCGGGTCGAAGGTGGGCTCGAGCGAGCCGTCCATCGCCGGTGAGCCGTACTCGTAGCGCGCCCCGGTGCCCCAGCGCTGCGAGAAGCGCCAGGTCAGCTGGGCATAGCCTCCGGTGTCTTGGAGGATGCCGAGCGGCACCTGCCGGCGGCGGTAGAGCCACTCCGCGGTGAGCGCCACCTGGGTGAAGCTCTGCCGATCGATGGGGCGGTACTTCAGGTACAGATCGGCGCCGTACACGTCGGTGCGGGTGTCGAGGCCGTTGGGGTTGGGGCCATTGGCCACGCTGAGGCCGAACATGAGCGACCAGTTCGGGTGCAGATCGAAGAACTGCTTGATGGCGAGGGTGCTCTCCAGATCGATCGGGCTGTCGATCCCGAGATCGGTCGCGCCATAGAAGCTGCGCGCGGTGGCCTCCCCTCCCGCGTAGGTGGTGGAGCCGATCACGTCCACGTACCACGGGAGCGGCAACAGCACGCTGAGCTCGGCCCCGAGCCCACGGTTCCCCTCCCCGCCGAACACCTTGCTCCACATGAAGGGCTGGTCGACGAAGTCCCAGCTGTGGGGATGGGTGGGGTTGATGCGGCCGAACTGGGTGAGAAACTGGCCGGCGCGCACCTTGAGGTTCCACGGCAGCGACAGCGTGCTCGCGTAGGCCTCCTCCACCTCGACGCCGAAGAGCGCGAACACGATGTTGGAGTCGAAGCGAAAGTACGGATCGACGGTCTTGTTGAAGGAGAACTCCACTTGCTGGAGGTTGAAGCCGTTCACGGTGGGGTCGTGGGCGCCGCCTTGCAGGTTCTGCTCTTCGTCGGAGAACACCGCCAAGGCGACGTCGAGGATGATGGAGATGTCGGGCAAGAACGAGGCGGCGGTGGCGACCGCCCGGCTCACCGGGTCTTGGTCGCCGGCCGCGGCGCGACCCTCGTTCTGCTTCGCGTCGTCCGCGAGCGCCTGCTCGAGCTCGGCGAGCTCCTCGGGGGTGAGCTCGGGCTCGGGCTTCGGGCTCGGGGGCGCCGCAGCGGGCGCAGGTCGCGGCGCAGGGCTCGGCCCCTCGCCAGGCTCGGGCGCGGGGCTCGGCTCCGGCTCGCCGCCGTCGGGCGGCGAGTCGTCCGGGTCGGGCTCGGGCTCGCCGGGGGTGGGCTCCGGCGGCGTGGGCTCCGGCGGCGGCTCGGCGGGCGGCGGCTCGGCGGGCGGCGGCTCGGTGGGTGCCGGCTCAGCGGGTGGCTGCGCCGCGGCCGTACCGGCCGAGAGCCAGCAGGCGAGCGACGCCATGAGCCACGAGGGGCGGCGATGAAGGGAGAGCTGCATGCACAAGCGGGATCCGCGCGCGCGGATCGTCGAGTCGAAGGTTCATCAACAACACGCGTGCATGCTCGGTGGTGGTGACGCCTTGGGTGCGAGGAGGTACAGGCGGCGCGCCTGCGAGGGCGTCTTCGGAGCTCCCGCCGCAACGACGAAGGCGAGGAGGTCGGCCTCGACGAGGCTTGGGGGCACCCGAGCGAGATCGCCGGCGTGGGCGGCCACGGTGCAGTGCTCGTGGCCCTCGTCGTGATCGGTCGGCGCGGTCCACGCCGGGCTCGCGCCGCGGTCGGGAGCCCGCGCTGCGTGCCGCGTCGCCTCGCGCTCGGTCGCCTCGTGGGCGGCCCCCGCGCGGTCGCCCCCTTCACGCGGGGTGGCGTCCGGCTCGGCCTCGCCACGGTGCTCGTGGTCGTCGTGGACGAGATCGCCGTGGGTGGCGCAATACGCGTGGGCCACGAGCGCCCAGTGCCCCGACTGGGCGAGGAGCAGCGCCACGGCAGCGAGCGCGAGGAGCGCCGCCCGCGCGCGAGCTCCGCGGGCTCCCGCCCGAGGCTGTCGTTGTCGTGGCGCCAGGCACATAATGAGACTGAGTTGCAGTACCACCTGACTTGCCATTGGGCAAGCGTTCGTCGCCGTGTTACCTCACGCCCATGCGATCGATAGGAGGACGACGACGCGCGTGGCGTTGGACGTGGGTGGGGCTCGCCCTATTCGGCGCCCCGCTCGGCTGCGACGCCAAGAGCGACAGCGGCGCTGCGACCAGCGCCGCCACCGAGGCGGTGGCCACGGCGGCGCCGAGCGCAGATCTCTCGCCCACTGGCGTGAAGGCCTGCGACGACTACCTCCAGGCTGCCGCCCAGTGCATGAACAAGAGCGACGAGGGCAAGAAGCGCCAGCTCTCGATCAGCATCGCGCAGCAGCGCAACCAGGTGTCCCAGGCCACGACCGACGACGCGAAGGAGATGGTGGCGATCGGCTGCGAGGCCGAGCTCGACGCGCTCCGCGAAGATCCGAGCTGCAACTGATTCGCCGCGGCGCACGGGGCCCCACGCCGAGACAGCACCCTCCAGGAGCCTCCACGAGCCGACCGGAAAAGCCCGACGCTCTCGCGAAGCGCGCTTGGGTGTTGGGGCGAGAAGCGCAACGCGGTGGGAGTCGGGAATCTCCCAGGCTGCGCTCGTGAGCAACCCCGAGCTCGGAGCCCCCGCCGGAGGCACCCCTCGCCCATCGCCCGCGCATGCGCGAGGCCACCGCGCGCAGCGGAGGGCAACGGAGCGCCCGGAGCCACCCGGAGCCGCGCGAAAGACGGCGCCGAAGGCGTCGTCGCGCACGGCGAGGATGGCGAGGACGGTCCGTTGCCCGGAGCGAGCACGGTGGCACGCTCTCTGGCGCGATGGGCAGGCAGCGCCCCTGTTTCAGCGAGCGCGCGGCACGGCGTGCCGAGCGTGCCGCGCACGGCGACCCACGACCTGGCCGTCCACCGCCCCGGTTGCGATAGCGGACACCTCTCCCTCTTCTTCTTCCGAGCCTCGCCGGACCGCGCCTCGAGGGGCCCCGCGAGGCAATGTCGGTCGGACCTTCAGCGGACGCGCTCTTTCTGCAGCCGGCGGAGCATGTCTTTGCGCGCGGCGACGATGTCGAGCACCGCCTTCGGCACCGGGAGCTCCTGCCAGCGCTCGCCGCGCGCGGTCTTCACCTTCTTGCGGCCGCAGTAGATGCCCTCTGCCGGGCGGCTGTAGCCGCCGTAGCCCGCGAGCCAGTTGGTCATGTTCGGCGCCTTGCCGGTGACGCGCTCGCACAGCTCGCGCCACGCGGTGATGGCCCCGGCCATCGCTCGAATGTTCACCGCAGGATCGAACAGCGCCTCGCGCCGCGCCTCGCACGCCGCCGAGTCGCGATCTTCGCGACACGCCTTGTGGGTGGTGTAACGAATCTGCGCCAGGCCGATGTCTTCGCCGTCGGGCCCGACCGCGTCTGCGCGCCAGTGGCTCTCGTGATCGATGATGGCCCAGCCCGAGAGCGCGTCGAAGTTGTGCTGCTTGGCGACCTCGACGAGCAGCTTCGCGAAGAGCGTCTTCTTCTCGTCGGCGAGGCCCGGCCGGGAAATCCCGATCGCGTAGGCCACCTGGGACACCGAGCGGCGCGGGGCTTGGTAACCGGCAGCTCCCGCCTCGTGCGTCGCGGCGGAGACGACCCACGCGACGAGCAGCGAACAGACGAGCGCGGCGGGTCGCATGCCGGGTGTCTTACTCCACGATGTCGAGCCTGGCCACTTTCGATCGGCCCCGCGGCCCGTGGGCGCAGCGCGAGGCGCCTACTCACGCGGCAGATGTTCAGCAACGCCTCGACGTGTGTGCAGGCATGGATCGCGTGCGAGCCCCGCCGGTCGTCACCGCGTCACCACGGCAGCACCTCACCGTCCATGTGCCAGAACGTGCCCGTGGTCTCGAGCGAGAGCGCGTCGATGCGGGCGAGGAGCCCGCGCGCCGACTCCTCGGGCTCCACCATCCCGGTGTGGCCCGTCATGTCCGTGCGCACGAAGCCGGGGTGCAGGATGGCGACGGCGATGTCGCGCGGACGAAGGTCGACGGCGAGCGACTTGGCGGCGGCGTTGACCGCGGCCTTGCTCATCCGGTAGCCGTAGCGCGAGCCGGACGTGTTGTCGGCGATCGAGCCCATGCGGCTGGTGACGACCGCCACCTTCGAGCCAGGCCCGAGACGCGGCAAGAGGGCCGCGGTCACGCGGAGCGGTCCGAGCGCGTTCACCTCGAGCTGATGGCGAATGCGGCCGAAGTCGAGGTCGTCGAGGGACTCGCGGGTGAGGATCCCGGCGTTGTTCACCAACAGCTCGACGCTCGTATCCTCGAGCCGCGCGGCGGCCGCGGCCACCGACGCGTCGTCGGTCACGTCGACGCCCTCGTGCACGACCACGTCGAGCTCGTCGAGCGCCGGCGACGAGCGGCGACACCACGCGACGACGTCGCGCCCGCGCGCGCGCAGCTGCCGACACAGCTCGAGGCCGATCCCGCGGTTGGCTCCGGTGATCACGCACGTTCCCATGGGCGGGAGTGAACCGCTCCTCGGCCCGGAGCACAACCGCCCGATCGGGGAGCCCCCTCCGCGCCCTCCGCGCTGCGGTCCGGCGCGGCCCGTGGCGCCCGAGGCCGGTCGGGGCCATTGACTTGTTGCTCGCACGCGAATATTTCGCATACGAACAATTCTCGTGTCCCGCATCTCCCACAGCGACAAGCCCCACGTCGACGCCATCGTCGAGACGCTCGTCTATCTCTACACCGAGTCGCGCCGACTCACGAAGCACCTCGCGCGCGAGTTCGGCCTCACCGGGCCCCAGCTCACGGTCATCAAGCTCCTCGAGCAGCTCGGCGATCTGTCGCTGTCGTCGTTGTCCTCGCGCATCAAGGCCAACAACAGCACGGTCACCGGCATCATCGATCGGATGGAGCGCGAGGAGCTCGTCGAGCGTGAACGCTCGGAGGCGGATCGTCGCATCATCCTCATCCGGCTCACCGACAAGGGGCGCAAGCTCGCGGAGAGCATCGAAGTGGAGCCGATGGAGATCTTCCGCAAGGCGCTCGCGGGCTTGCCCCGCGAAGACATCGAAGCACTCTTCCGCATTCTCGGGTCCGTGCAACGGCGCGTGCGAGAGGCGGTGGATCTCACCGGGGCGGCGGCCCCCTCGAATCGAGAGGAATGAGGCATGGAACGTTCGTTTTCTGGGAAGCCCAAGTCATCGGACGGACGTGATCCCGACGTCTGCGTGGTCACCTGCGCGCTCACCGGGGTGCTCGCCAACCGCAAACAGTGCCCGGCCATCCCGTACACGCCGGTGGAGATCGCGGAGGAGGCGCGCCGCGCCTACGAGGCGGGCGCGTCGGTGGTTCACCTCCACGCGCGCAACGACGACGGCAGCCCCACCTTTTCGCCTGCCACCTTCGCCGCGATCAAGCGCGAGATCAGAGAGCGCTGTCCGGTCATCCTCAACTTCTCGACGGGGACCATCGGCGCCGACGTGTCGGAGCAGTGCGCCTACCTCACCGAGTGCCGCCCCGAGATCGGCGCCCTCAACATGGGCACCATGAACTACTCGAAGTATTCCCACTCGCGGAAGAGCTTCGTGTTCGACATGGTGTTTCCGAACACCTACGAAAAGATCATCAAGCTCCTCGTCGCGATGAACGAGGCGGGGGTGAAGCCGGAGCTCGAGTGCTTCGACAGCGGCCACACCCAGGGCACGTGGCCCCTCGTCGACATGGGCCTGCTCGTGCCCCCCCTGCAGTTCTCGTTCATCGTCGGGGTGCTCGGTGGCATCCCTCCCGAGGTGGAGTCGCTGCAGCTCCAGACGAAGATCATGCCCGCCGGCTCGGAGTGGGAGTGCATCTCCATCAGCCACGGCCACTGGCGAATGCTCGCCACCGCCACCGTGCTCGGCGGCAACGTGCGCACCGGCCTCGAGGATCACCTCTACCTGCCGAGCGGCGAGATGGCCTCCAGCAACGGCGCGATGGTGGAGGTGGCGACGCGGCTCGTGCGTGATGTTGGGCGTCGCCCGGCCACGGTGGAGGAGGCGCGCGCCATCCTCAACCTGAAGAACGAGGGATGAACCGTTGTCTGCACCGGCCTACTCGCTGATCATCGCCACCCACGCGGACGGGGTGGCGACGATCACGCTGAACAACCCTTCGCGGCGCAACGCGATCGGCCCCCGCATGGTGAACGAGCTCTTGTATGCGCTCGACGACGCCATCCGCGACGCGAACGTCGTGGCGATCGTGCTCACCGGCGAGGGCGAGCGCGCCTTCTGTGCCGGTGGCGATTTCGCTCAGATGTCCGGAGGTGGCGACGGCACCGACCTGCCCCCCAAGGGCGACTACGCCGACCTGCTCCTCGCCCTCACCGGCGCGGTGAAACCGGTCATCGCGCGCGTCAACGGACACGCGATGGGGGGAGGCCTCGGTCTGGTCGCGGCGTCGCACTTCGCGATAGGCGTCCGGGAGGCCAAGCTCGGCACGCCGGAGATCGACGTCGGGCTCTTTCCGATGATGATCATGGCCGTGCTCGAGCGCGTGATGCCGCGCCGAGCCCTCCTCCGGATGATGCTCTTCGGCGAGCGGATGTCGGCGGAGCGCGCCGTCGACGTCGGCCTCCTCGACGAGGCCGTCCCCCGCGAGCGGCTCGACGACGCGGTGAGGGCGATCGTGGACACGGTCCGTCAGAAGAGCCCGATCGCGCTTCGGCTCGGGCTCGAGGCGATGGCCGCGCAACGCGACCTGCCGCTCGAAGACGCCCTCCCCCTCCTGCGGGATCGCCTCGCCGCCTGCCTCGCCACCGAGGACGCGCGGGAGGGCCTCACCGCCTTCCTCGAGAAGCGTCCACCGGTGTGGAAGGGCCGCTGAGGCCGCTCGGCCCGAGTCTTGGCCTGCGGGCCGGCCGCTCGGTCCCACCAACACCCGTTCTCGGCCATCGTGGGGTTGCGATTTTCTCGTCGGCGGGTTAGGCTGGCCAGCCGGTCGACTTCGTCGATACGCGGCGGAGCGAGCGTGGGGCACCAGACACCTTCATCCCGGTGAGCCCATGCTTCCATCGTCCGAGCGACAGAGACACCCAGAGGACTGGATCGGCACCGAGCTTTGCGGCAAGTGGCGGCTCGACGAGCTCTTGGGCGTGGGGGGGATGGCCGCGGTCTACGCCGCCACCGAGCGCACCGGCAAGCGCGTGGCGGTCAAGCTCTTGCACGCCTACTTCGTCGACGATCCGGGGGTGCGGCGGCGATTCCTGCGGGAGGGCTACGCGGCCAACCGCGTGAAACACCCCGCCGTGATCAGCGCTCGCGCGGACGGTGTGGCCGAGGGCGGTGTCCCCTTTCTGGTGCTCGACCTGTTCGACGGCCAGCCCCTCGATCACGTCATCGATCAGGAGCGACGACTCCCTCCGCGCCGAGTGCTCCACATCGCGGAGCAGGTGCTCGACGCCCTCATCGCGGCGCACGCAGAGGGCGTGCTGCATCGCGATCTCAAGCCCGACAACCTCATCCTCGACGAGGACGACACCGTGCGCGTGGTCGACTTCGGCATCGCTTACCTCGAAGACACCGGCCCCGGTCCGCGCATGACGGTGCAGGGCTGCGCGATGGGCACCCCCGGCTTCATGGCCCCCGAGCAAGCGAGCGGCGACTGGGACGCAGTGAACGAGACCACGGATCTGTGGGCCCTCGGCGCCACCATGTTCACGCTCCTGACGGGGCGTGACGTGTTCATCGGCGGCCCGAACGCGGTGCTCCTCGCCACCGTCACACGGCGGGCGCCCGCGCTCCGCACCCTCGCGCCGGACGTCCCGCCGAGCGTCGCCGCCATCGTCGATCGCGCGCTCGCCTTCGAGCCCGAGGAGCGCTGGCAGAGCGCGCAGGCCATGCAGCTCGCGGTGCGCTCGGTGCTCGCTGCGGGGCGGGATCCGAACGACGTGCCCACGCTCGTCCCGGTAGCGAAAACCGCGGGGCAGAGCCGCCGCGGCGACGGATTGTGGTCGGTGCTCGTCGCGGCGACCGGGGCCCTCACCATCGGCCTCGCGGGCTCCACCGACTACCTCGACGCGCAGACGACCAGTGTGCTAGCGCTGACGCCGATCTTGAACGGCACCCTCGATGTGGTCACTCAGGGAGCACGCGGGTCGGGATCTGAACCGGCGCCTGCTTGTGGTACGGCTTCCGACCGAAGCGCACCCGGATCAGCGTCATGTCGTCCGTCACCCGATGCGTGCCCCCCACCTTCCCCGGCTCGCGGCTCGTCACCACACCGGTGACCGCGCTCAAGCCGTACTCCGCGCCGTTGGCGTCGGCGTGGAGGATGGGCGCCGCCACGTAGAGACCGGGACGATCGAAGCTCTTCGGAGGACAGACCTCGGCGAGGAGCACCTGCATGTGCACGTGTTTGCCGTGGTGCAGCGTGCGGAACAGATCGCGCGGCACCTCGTGCTCCTGGGTGTTGCGGCGACACTTCACCAGCCCGTCCGGGCCGTGGATCACGAACGCGAGCATGCGGGAGCGCAGGGCCACGAAGATGGGACGCTGGCCGGTGTTGTGCGCCTCCACCGAGAGCTGGATGTCGGTGGGCCGCCGGCTGTCGGCGTAGTGCGCGGCGGTGAGGGAGAGCGCCGCCGCGAGCTCGTCGGGGGTGGTGGGCTTCGCGCGCGCCGGTGGGGGCGACTTCGTGACCCGGTAGCGCGAGGCCTCCTCCGCGGTCTTGGGAGCCGCCGCTGCCGGCGCTTCCCCGCCCCGCTTGTCGTCCGGCGCCGGCTGCCCGCCGGGCGCGCCTTGGTCGTCGGCGCCCGGCTTGTCGCTCGGCTTGTCGGGGGCGATCCCCGCCGCCTTGCGCTCCTCCGGCGACAGCGCGGCGGCCGACGCCTCGTCCGGGGTGCCGAGCGGATCCACGCCATACTCCACGGGCTGACCGTGGCTCAAGAGCACGGTCGCCGCCACGAGCTGTCGCAGCGGGCGGAAGCGCCGCGGATGATGCGCGTCGTCAGCCGCGAACGGCGCTGCGCTCATTTTTTGCCAGCGCGCCTTCGGGGGCCAGCCGAGGGTGGCGGTGACCTTGGCGCCCGGGCGCAACAGGGCCGCGTCCTTCCCGAAACAGATCAGCCGTGGATCGAACTCCTCGATATACGAGTGGCCCGCGTCGAGGACGAGCTCGCGGTCGGCCGGAAAATGATCGGTGAGGCCGAACTGCTTGGGGCCGCTGCACACCGTGGCCTGGCGATCCCAGCCGTGCTCGTGGGTGAGGCGCGGCGGGCGCGTCGAGGGAGCGCGCACCGACAGCGTCAAGAGCCGCGCGTCCGCCGCGATGCGCACCTGGGCGTCGCCCTCGTTGTCGATGCGCAAGAGCCAGGGACCGTGCGCCGAGGGAGCGATGAGCTTCATCCGAACCATCGGCGGCGGCTTCTTCTCGTCCTCGAGCTCGTGGGCGCGCGCCACGTCCGGCACGACGACCGATCCCAACAGCGTCGCGGTCAAGACCCAGAGGAAAAGGGCGAGTCGCGAGCCCCTCGCTGCTCCCGCGGGCCCGGCGAGCGGCCGATGTCTTTCTGCCAGGTGGTGCATGTTCCGTCTACAATCGCGCCCTACGTCCGAGTCTAACCGTCGAGCCACCTCGTTTGTGCCGACTTCGACCCAAACCATTAAACCATGCGCGGGCTCTACGCCATCATCGACACCGAAACGCTGCGCCGCGCAGGCTTGGACGTGCTGCGGTTCTCCGAGGCGGTGCTGAGGGCCCGACCCGCCGCGCTCCAGCTCCGCGACAAGCGCCTCGACAGCCGTGAGCACCTGCGCCTCCTCCAGGCCCTCGCCCCGCGCTGCGCGGCCAAGAGCGTTCCCCTCTTCGCGAACGACCGCGCGGATCTGGCGCTCATCGCGGGCTGCGTCGGGGTGCACGTGGGCCAGCGCGATCTGCCGCCGAGCGCGGTCCGAGAGCTCGCGTCCCGCCGTCTGCACCCCTCGCTCGCGGTGGGCATGTCGGTCCACGACGAAGCGGAGCTCGAGGTGGCCTTGGCCGAGCGCCCCGACTACATCGCGCTCGGTCCGGTGTTCGACACCCGCAGCAAAGAGAACCCGGAGCCCACCCTCGGCGTGGACGGACTGTCACGCCTCGCCGCCCGCGTCGCTTCTGTGGGCCCGTTCCCGCGCGTGGCCATCGGCGGCATCGATCTGGCGCGCGCCCACGAGGTCGCGCCTCACTGTGAGATGGCAGCCGTGATCGGGGCGCTCGTCGACGCGAGCGCGAGCGACCCCTACCGCCACGCGGAGGCGACCGCGGTCCGCCTCCACGCCGCGCTTCGCGGCGAGACCTCGGCGACCTCGGCGGCGACGGGAGGGCAGCCGTGATCATCGAGCTCGGGCTGGTGGCGGTGGCCGCCGCGCTCGGAGGCTGGCTCACCGCCCGCACCCTCTCCCGCCGACGACCGAGCGCGCTCCCTCCCACCCCGCCCCTGTTGGAGGCGCCCTCGGCGCAGCCCGAGCGTGACGATCTCGCCGCTTTGCCGGCTCGCGTAGGTTATGTGATCCAGGTGGGCGACCACACGCGGTGGCCCCAACAGGCCATCGTGATGCGCGCCGATGGCGAGCTCGTCTGCGCGGTGCTCTTGGGCGAGGAGGACGGAGCGCAGCAGGCGACGGTGGCGATGGCTCCCCCCGACCGACACCTCTACTGGCTCGAAGAGGTGCCCATGGCGCTGCCGGCCTCCCCTCCCGCGCGGCTCGAGGTCGGCGGGAGCCTCCTCGATCGGGTCAGGCTGCTCACCGTCGAGCTCGAGCGCGTCGGCGAGGCCTGCCCGGAAGTGGGCGACGTCGGGCGCTTCGCGCTCTATCAAGGCACCCTCGGAGACGCGGCGGTGGTGCTGCAGGCCGGGCTCGAGCGCGTGTGGTATGGGCAGCGCGTCGAGCCCGGCGAGTACGACTGCCTCGGCCGCGGCGACGGCGACGAGGCGTGACGCCGCGCCAGTGAGCGAGGCGCCAGCGCACGCGGCGACGGTGGACGCGGCGCCGCCGGTCAGCGGCGCTGGAGCACGATGGGCGGCTTGCTCCCGGGGCGGCGCAGCCACGCGTGCTGCAACGACGCCACGAGGGTCGTGATGGCGAGGTTGCCCGCGCCGTTGCGCTCGACGGCGTCGATCGCGTCGAGCACGATCTCATGACGGCGCGCGGCGAGCTCGGCCTGCGCCGCGTCGTGAGCGACCACGCGGCGCGCGCGCTGCGCGTAGGCCCCAGCCAGCGCAGCCAGATCCAGCGCGAGCTCGGCCCGCTCGCGCGTCGCCCCCTCCGCGAGCTGTACCGCCACGCCCAGGTGGGGCGCGTCGACCGCCTCGAGCACGCGCGCGACGAAGTCGAGACGCGAGCCGCTCTCCTCCGCCGCGCCGAGCGCCGCGGAGGCGCTGCCGCCGGCCATCTCGACCACCGCGTCGATGCGGGCCGCGTCCGTGCCCGCGGCGCGCAGAATGGAAGCGATCACGTCGTCGGGGAGCGGGGCGAAGCGCACCGGCAAGCTCCGCGAGCGGATCGTGTCGAGCAGGCGCTCCGGGCTCGAGGTGAGCAGGATGAAGTACGTGTGCGGCCGAGGCTCCTCCAGCGTCTTGAGCAACGCGTTGGCCGCGCTGATGCTGAGCTGCTCCGCGTCCCGCACGATGAACACCTGGGCCCGCCCCTCGTGCGGCGCGTAGGCGGTGCGCGAGAGCACGACGCGTCGAACCTGCTCCACGCTGATCTCCTGCGCCTCCTTCTTGCCGCCTATCGTCTCCGGCGGGTAGAGCCCGCGGGCGATGAGGACCACGTCGGGATGGAGCGGCACCACCGGCTCGGTCTCGGCGCGCTCGACGACGCGACGACAGGTGTTGCACGCGCCGCAGCCGAGGCGCGACTCGCCGCACAGCAGGGCCTGGGCCAGGGCCAGGGCCGCGAGCTCCTTGCCCACACCGTCGAGCCCCTCGAACCGATACGCGTGGTGCAAGAGGCCGCTCGTGAGCGCCCGGGTGAGGGTGTCGATGGCCACTTGTTGGCCGCGGATCCGATCGAACGGCACGCGAGCAGTTAACACGAACCGCGCCCGGTTTGGTACGCTCGAGAAACCGTGACCATCGCCGCGACCGCTTCACTCCGGGAGGTGCTGCTCCTCGCTTGCGCCGCTGCGTCCACCACGCTCGGGTGCAGCGACGCACCGACCACCGTCGCGCCCGAGGAGCCCGTCGAGAACCTCGGCCAGCGCCCAGAGGCCAAGCCGCCTGCGAACGTGGTCGGTGGCTTCGGGATCGAGCTGCCCGCGGCTACCCTCGCGCCCGGCGAAGAGTCGTTCCCCTGTTGGGTGTTTCCTCTCGAGGTGGAGGGACCGTCGCGTGTCGTGGGCGGGGGGCGCGTGGTCACCAGCCAAGGCATGCACCACGGCAACATCACCACGCGCCCGAAGACCGGTGAAGGTCTGCGACCCTGCGAGGGTGACGAGGGCGGGCTGGTCGGCGGTGAGGCGGGCGACATCCTCGACGGCGGCGCCGTGCTCTTCGGTTCGTCGACGCAGATCGAGGGCGAGGAGTGGCAGAGCTTCCCCGACGGCATGGGCTTCCCGGTGGCCGACGGCTACGAGATCGTGGCGCGCATGCACTACCTCAACACCGGCGCCTCGGAGCTCACGGTCACCCCCACCTACGAGTGGTTCACCATCGACGAGGCCAAGGTGACCCACCTGCTCGGGCCGTTCGCTTGGGTGCTCACCGGCTGGGAGATCCCTCCGCTCGCGGAGCTCACCGCCGTGGGCACCTGCAACGTACCGGGAGACATGCACCTGGTGAACGTGATGCCGCACATGCATCAGCTCGGGACCGAGTTCTTCGGGGAGTACCTCGGTGGAGAGCGCGACGGCGAGCGCTGGCTCGACTCGGTGGGCTACGATCCCGAAGATGGCGTGATCACCCAGTATCAGCCCGCCATCGAGCTCGGCCAGGGCGACGGCATGCGCTTCGGATGCACCTGGAAGAACACGTTCGACAAGGCGATCGGGGAGGGCGTCGGCGACAACGAGATGTGCATCCTGTTCGGCTACGCCTACCCCTACGAGTCGTCGTACTCCGGCCAAGCGACGGTGAACGGCGGCTGCGCGATGGTGCTCCCCCCGCCCCCTGGCGGGAGCTGACCACAGCTCGGGCCGCCGCGGCCGTATCCCGGCCCGGGCCGCGTCCGCGGGCCCGTCAGCGACAGGCCGACGGCGCGCTGCCGAGGATGGAGCTCCGCACCTGAGACAAGGCCGCCTCGGAGCTGACCTTCCCTTCTCGCACCTCGGACACCTTGGTGGCGCAAACGCGCGACGCGACCTCAGCGTTGCTCCGCGTCCCCTGATCCGGTGCCGTGCGGGAGAGCGCTGCCAGGGCCGCGCAGCAGCTCGAGAGCTTGCTGCTGTTCACCGCCTTGGGCCTCGGCGCCACCGGCAGCGGCTTGGGAGCGGCGCTCGCCGAGGGCTCGGGCTCCGGCGGCGCCACCGGCGCCGGCTTGGGCTCGAGGTCGGGCTCCGCGCGCTCGAAGGGCACGCTCTCCGGGTCGGGCGCGTCTTCGTCACACGCCGCGACCGACGCGACGAAGAGGAACGAGAGCGTGAGACGACGCGCGACCATCGTCTCACTCTCTAGACGCGGCGCGAGCACGCGACAAGCGCCCGGAGGGCGACGGCTCAGACGAACCCTGCCACCGTCAACAAGTAGAACACGGCGAAGGTCACGAAGAACGCGGCCATGGCCGTGCGCGCCCCGAGCACCATCCGGCCCCTCGGAGCGACGCGCCGAGGAGCGGAGGACTCGTCGTCCCGTCCCTCGATCCGTCGCGCCCCCGACTCGGGGAGCGGCTCCGCTCCGTAGATGCTGTCGCGCAGCTCGATGGCCATGGCCATGGCCCGCACTCTCCGGCGCTCGGCCGCCTCGCGCTCCGAGCCCAAAGCGCCCTCGAGCCACAGCGCGAGCTCCACCGCGGAGATGTCGACGCCGGTGCTCTGGCAATACGCGTCGAGGTCGCGCAGCATGCGCCCCGCCGAGGGATAGCGGTCGCGGCGCCGCTTCGCGAGGGCGCGATGGAGAACGTCGCAGAGCGCCCGCTCCTCGGGGAGCCCCCGGAGCGCCATCGGCGGCACCTCGCCCCGACGCGCCGACAGGAGCGCGGGCTTGCCCTTCTTGGGCCGCATCCGCCGTCCGGCGAGGAGCTCCCAGAGCATGATCCCCACCGCGTACACATCGCTCTTCTTGTCGAGCCTCCGCCCGCGGGCCTGCTCTGGGCTCATGTAGCCCGTCTTGCCCTCGATGCGGTCTTCCGGCACCGGCGGCATCACGGTCGCGGCGGCGATCCCGAAGTCGCACAGCTTCACATCGCCGGTGAAGCTCACGAGCACGTTGCTCGGGGTGACGTCGCGGTGCACGACCGCGAGCTTGTCGCCCTGCTCGTCGCGCGCACGATGGGCGTAGTCGAGGGCGCGCAGCACCTCCCGCACCACGTAGAGCGATGTGGCCACCGGCAGCGCCACCTTGCGCTGCGAGCACAGCCGCAGCATCCGCCGCAGGTCGATGCCCTCCACATACTCGAAGGCGGCGAACGGCGCGCCGTCGTCGTCCCTCCCCGACCCCACCGACCGGGTGATGTTGGCGTGACGCAAGAGCGACGCCAGCTTGGCCTCCGAGAGGAGCAGATCGTCGTAGCGCGAGGCGTCGAGGAGCTCGGGGAGAACCTGCTTGATAACCACCAGGCGCTCGTCCTCGGCGCGCGCCAGGTACACGTCGGCCATGCCGCCGCGGGCGAGGTGCTCGACCAGGATGTACCCGGACAGGCTACGCGGTAAGCTGCGCTGAGACTCGATGCTGCGCGCGGTACTCTGCATAGACGCTCTGGTTAACCAAGCGGTGTCTCGTGAGCCAAGTTTTCGCCCGGAAGCACGCGTGCTTATCGGGTGGGGTTGATAAGTGGGTTCAGAAGCAGCGCTCCTCGATCGGCTCCCCTCCCTCGGCGAAAAGATCGTCGACCCCGACGAGGTGATGGACCGCTTCCTCGGTTACACCGCCGATCTCGGGCTCGAGCTCTACGACGCTCAGGAGGAGGCGCTCCTCGAGATCCTCGCCGGCAAGAACGTGATCCTCAACACGCCGACCGGGAGTGGAAAATCGCTGGTGGCGCTCGCGATGCACTTCAAGGCGATGTGCGAAGACAAGCGCAGCGTGTACACCAGCCCCGTCAAGGCGCTGGTCAACGAGAAGTTCTTCGCCCTCTGCGAGGCCTTCCACCCCGACAACGTCGGCCTCATGACCGGCGACGCGACCGTCAACCGCGACGCCCCGATCCTGTGTTGCACGGCCGAGATCCTCGCCAACCAGGCGCTGCGGGAGGGCGCGGCCGCCGACATCTCCTACGCGATCCTCGACGAGTTTCACTTCTACTCGGATCGGGATCGCGGCGTCGCGTGGCAGGTCCCGCTCTTGACCCTTCCCCAGACCCGCTTCCTGTTGATGAGCGCCACCCTTGGCGACATGACCTCGTTCGCCGACGGGCTCACCGAGCTCAACGGCCACCCGTCGGCGATCGTCACCTCGTCGGAGCGCCCCGTTCCCCTCACCTTCCACTACTTCGAGGTGGCGCTCCACGAGACGGTGAGCTGGCTCATCGACCGAGACGAGGCGCCCATCTACATCGTCAACTTCACGCAGCGAGACTGCCACACCGAGGCGCAGAACCTGATGAGCGTGAACATTTGCGACAAGGAGGAGAAGCGCGCGATCGCCAAAGCGCTCGAGGGGTTCCGCTTCGACACGCCCTACGGCAAGGAGCTGTCACGGTTCGTGCGGCACGGGATCGGCATCCACCACGGCGGCATGCTCCCCAAGTATCGCCGGTTGGTGGAGCGCCTGGCCAAAGGCGGCCACCTCAAGGTCATCAGCGGCACCGACACCCTCGGGGTCGGCGTCAACATCCCCATCCGCAGCGTGGTGCTCACCAAGCTGTGCAAGTTCGACGGCGACAAGACGCGCATCCTCAGCGTCCGCGAGTTCAAGCAAATCTGCGGACGCGCCGGGCGCCGCGGGTACGACGACCACGGCACCATCGTGGTCCAGGCCCCCGAGCACGTGGTGGAGAACAAGAAGCTGGAGCAGAAGGCGCTCGGCGACCCCGGCAAGAAGCGGAAGCTCGTGAAGAAGAAGGCGCCGCTCAAGGGGTACACACACTGGACGAAGGACACCTTCGACAAGCTCGTCGGAGGCCACCCCGAGCCGCTCCGCTCACGCTTTCGGGTGAGCCACGCCATGCTCCTCAACGTGCTGAGCCGCGAGGAGGGGGGCTGCGCGGCGATGAAGCGGCTGCTCTACGATTGCCACGAGCGCGACGCGGTCAAGCACCAGCAGGCCAAGATCGCCATTCAGATGTTCCGCTCCCTGGTGGAGGCCGACATCGTCTCGCTCGAGCCCATCCCCGGCCACCTCCGGCGGCACGCCCGGGTGAACGTGGATCTGCAGCGCGAGTTCTCGCTCAACTACTCGCTCTCCATCTTCGTGGTGGAGGTGCTGCGGTTGCTCGACGATGCCGCCCCCACCTACCCGCTCGACGTGCTCAGCCTCGTCGAGGCCATCCTCGAGGACCCCACCGTCATCCTCCGCAAACAGCTCGACCACATCAAGCGCGACGCGGTGGCCAAGATGAAGGCCGACGGCATGGAGTACGACGAGCGCATGGCCGAGCTCGACAAGCTCGACTATCCCAAGCCGAACGCGGCCTTCATCTTCGGCGCGTTCGACGAGTTTCGCCAGCGGCACCCGTGGATTGGAGAAGACGACATCCGCCCCAAGGGAGTGGCCAGCGAGCTGTACGAGTCGGCCCAGGATCTTCACGCCTTCGTGATCGACTACAAGCTCGAGCGGTCGGAGGGCGCCGTGTTGCGCTACTTCAGCGACGTGTTCAAGGCGCTGGTGCAGACGGTGCCGAGCTGGGCCCTCACCGACGAAGTGGAGGACATGATCGATTTTTTTGGAGGGGTGGTGCGCGGCGTCGACTCGAGCCTCCTCGACGAGTGGGAGCGCATGCGCGACGGGGACCACGCGCCCCCCGTCGCCGAGCAGCGCGACGAAGAGGTGCTGGTGGTGGGACGTCGCGGCGTCACCAGCGACGAGCGTTCGTTCACCGTCCTCGTTCGCAACGCGGCGTTCCGGGTGGTCCGCGGCCTCGCCACCGGCGACTTCGCAGCCGCCGCGCGCGAGCTCGAGACCCCCGCCGACGAGGCGCCGTGGTCGCCGGAACGGCTCGCCGCCACCCTCGAGCCGTTCTTCGAGGATCACGCCGCCATCCGCACCGATCCGCGCGCTCGCGGCACCGAGCACACCACCATCGACCGGCTCGACGGTGAGCGTCCGCGGTGGCGGGTGCGGCAGAAACTCGTCGATCCCGACGAGCACAACGACTGGATGCTCGAGCTCGAGATCGATCTGGATGCGTCCGACGAGGCGGCGCGACCCGTCATGACCCTGCGCCACCTCGGACCGTGAGCGACCGGCCGCGTCGCCCCCGTGGACACCCCTGACCTCGAAGCCACACAGTGGCGCACGGCTACTCGGTGACGGGCAGGATCGGCGCCCAGATGAGCTTGTTCAACAGATCGTCGTCGATGAGGCGCCCGCGATCGCTGAAGAAGAGCACGTTGCGCTCGTCGCTCTGGTGCTGCTCTCCCACGAAGATGATGCCGCGGCCCTCGGTGTTGTAGCCGAGCTGCACGATGGCGTTCTTGAGCCAGCGACCGCCCCCCTCGAACGAGAGCTCCTTGGGCAGGGTGTAGAAGCCCTCTGGCGGCAGCTTGACCAGGCTCCCCGTCCATCCCATGGCCCGGAGCGGCACCGTCGGCTCGCCCCAGAACCAGCGGTTGTTGGTGTTGCGGCCAGGACAAACCACGAAGGGGAGGCTCTCTCCCTGCTTGACGCCGATGTAGACGAGCGCGTCACCGGGGATCGCGTCTTCGTGTCCGGGGTAGGGTTTGGTCGTCCGGTACAGTCCGGGATCGGGCATCTTCACGGCCATGATGGGTCTCCGTCAGTCGTAGCTCCCGTCGCGGGGAGCAGCGCACACTAGATAGGCCCGCAGCGGTTCGCAACCCCGGTCGCGCGCTGGCTCGACCGGCCGCTCGCCCGGAGCCCTCCGACGCCCGACCCCGCCGTCAGATGCCGGCCGCGTGGTCCCAGGCCGCGAGCTCGATGGCGGTGGTCAGCTCCTCGATGTCGACGGGTTTGCGCAGCACCTCCGCCGCCCCCTCCACGTGGGTCGGGGCGAACACGTTGCCGGTGATGATGATGACCGGGGGCGCCTCGGTGCCCATGGTGCGCTCCAGGGTCTGGATCAGCTGCCGCGCGCTCACCGCCGGCATGTGGAGATCGGCCACCACCACCTGCGGCCGCTCGTTCTGGCAGAGCTCGAGGGCGACGTAGCCATCTTCGGCGGTGATCACCTCGAAGCCCAACGCGCCCAGCGCCTCCGCCACGTCGAGCAGCACCTGGACGTCGGCGTCGGCGACGAGCACCCGCTCTCGGGTCTCCGCGCGGGGGCTCGCGTCGGTGCGCTTGCACTCCAGGGCGTCGAGCTCTGCGGACAGGAGCTGCTCGTACTCGTCGGAGGCGGCCTCGTCGTACACGGCGCTCGCCACCTCCTCGAGCTCGAAGGAGGCGGCCTCGTCGAACGACATCACCCCGTCCTCCACGCCCCGCGACGTCACCTCCTCCTCCGCGCTCGCTCCCCGCGCGGTGGGGTCCCGACGCGGCGCGACGTCTCTCTTCGGGCTCGGTGTCCCCGCGCGCGCGCTCGCGAAGATCGGCGCGAGATCGTGCTGGACCGCCTCCGCGGCGTCCTCCCCGAGCTGCGACGCGAGGGCGACAAAGAGCTCCTCGTCCACGAAGCGCGCGAGTGCGCTCGGATCGGTGGGCAGCTCGTCACAGCCGGCGCGTCCGAGCGCCAAAAGCTCGATCCGCTCGGCCACCTCGGGCGCCGCGACCCGCCGAATGGCCTCGCGCACCACCCAACAGAGCATGGCCTGCGAGCCACTCATCGACCCTTCGACGCTATCAGACCTCTTCGGGCCCTCTCACCACAAAAGGGGCACGAGCCGAAAGCGGACGGCGCGCTGGTAGGCCGCGTACATCGGCTCCGTGGAGAGCACCTCTTCTTCAACGCGCACGCGCACGATCACCAGCGCGAGCGCCACCGCGGTGATGAGCAACGAGCCGAGGGTGGGCGCAGCCAGCGCGCACGCGAGCACCATCCAGAGCTCGCAGGCGTACGCTGGGTGCCGGATGATCGCGAAGGGGCCCCCTTTCACCACCTCGCGAACGGCCGGGAGCACGCCGAAGCTCGTCCCGAGCGTGGCGAGCGAGAGCACCGCGCCGAGCCCGCCCACCGCGAACAAGAGCGACGGCGCGAGCGGCCAGCTCGCAGGGGCTGGAGCCACGGCGAGGGCGGCCATGCTCGTCGGAATCGACAGCATCGCGAGGCCCACCTGGAACACGGTGCCCTCGCGACGCGCGCGCCGCCGCACGAGGAACAGGATCCCCGCCGTCAGGTTGAGCGCGAGCACGGTGGCCCCCACCAGCGTGGCCCCGTGTCCCGCGTACACGCCATCGAGGGCCCAGTAGACGGCGCTCGCGCCGAGCGCGATGTCGACGCTGCGTGGCACGCTCAGATCAACCAGAACGGGAGGTCGATGTAGCCGTAGTACTTGGCGAGGTTGAGCCCGCCGCAAATGGCGAACACGACCACCCAGCCGATCCAGTTCTTACCCTTCATCGCCGCATTGTAGCCCGGGTCCGCCCGTCGGCTCGCATCGCCAGCGCCCGAACCGACACCGCGCGACCCCACCCCTTGTCATCCCCGGCAGATCCATCGAGGGTCACCAGCCACACTGCTCCCCCTTGTTCTGCTCGGCGAGCCACGCCCGCACCGGTTGAAAGTAGTCGAGGAGCGCGCTGGCGTCGCCTTGCCGCTCGCCCGTCATCGCGAAGAGAGTGTCTTGCCACGGCTGGCTCGCCCCCAGCTTCAAGAGCGCCTCGAGCTTCGCGCCCGCCGCCTTGTTGCCGTAGATGGAGCACTTGTGGAGCGGGCCGGTGTGGCCTGCCGCCTTGCAGAGCGCGCGGTGGAACTGGAACTGGTAGATGAAGGCCAAGAAGTAGCGCGTGTAGGGCACGTTGGCCGGCACGTGGTACTTCGCTCCTGGGTCGAAGTCGGCCTCGCTGCGCTCGTTGGCCGGCGCGACCCCCTGAACCTTGGTGCGGAGCTCCCACCAGCGCGCGTTGTACTCGCTGGGCTTGATCGACCCCGCGAACACGTCCCAGCGATACTGATCGATGAGCTTGCCAAACGGCAGGAACGACACCTTGTCGAGCGCCATCTTCAGCAGGTAGTTGATGTCGGCCTTGTCGTTGTCGACGACGGTGGGAGTGAGACCGATCTCCTTGAGGTAACCGGGCGTCATCGACAGCGCGATGGCGTCGCCGATCGCCTCGTGGAAGCCGTCGTTCGCACCGTTCTGAAACAGGATCGGGAGCTGGTTGTAGTAGTGGAAGTAGTAGTTGTGCCCGAGCTCGTGGTGCACCACCTGGAAATCTTCCCCGGTGATCTTGATGCACATCTTGATGCGTAGATCGTCCGAGTAGGTCACGTCCCACGCGCTCGCGTGGCACACCACCGAGCGGTCGGCCGGCTCGGTGAAGAGCGAGCGCTCCCAGAAGGTGGACGGGAGCTTGTCGAGGCCGAGCGACACGAAGAACGCCTCCGCTTGCTCCACCATCTTCACCTCGCTGTACCCCTTGCGCTGGAGCGCCTTGGTGACGTCGGGCGCCCCCTGGCCCTTGAAGGGCTCCACGAGGTCGTACACGTTGGCCCACTGCTGCGACCACATGTTGCCGAGCAGGTGAGCGGGGATCGGTTTGCCGGGGGCCACGACGTCCTTGCCGTACTTCTCGCGCAGGCGCTTGCCCACGTAGCAGTGCAGCTCCTCGTAGAACGGCGCCACCTGCGACCACAGCCGCTCGACGTCGCCCCGAAAGGCCTCGGGCGTCATGTCGTAGCCGCTGCGCCAGAGATCGCCCATGTCCTTGAAGCCGATCTCACGCGCGCCCTCGTTGCCGAGCTCCACGTAGCGCTCGAACTCCTTGCGCATGGGGGGCGACACGGTCCGCCAGCCGATCCACGCCTCACGCAGCGCCTCCTCGTTGCGTACGTTCGCGAGCACGTCGCTCAGGGCGCCGAGCGTCACCCCCTCGCCGTCCCCTGGCTTGCAGCCGAGGGCCTTTTTGTGGTCCTTGTTCTTGCCGAGCTCGCGCCGGAGCGCGCCCCCTTCGCTGGGGCAGTATTTCCCCTTGCCGTAGCGCGACTGCATCGAGCTCATGAGCTTGGCGAGCTCGGCCGTCTTCTGGGTGTCGCTCGGCGCGGGGAGGGTGCCCGCGAGCTTCAGGAGGTGAAACTGTCGTCGGAGGGGGGCGGGCAGCTCGAGGTTGTCGAAGCGCGTGGCCGCCTTGATCGTCTTGGCGAGGTACTCCATCGCCGCCTGATCCGCCTCCGCCGCGATGGCTTCGGTGTCCTCGGTGATGAAGTTGGTCTGCACCCACGCCGCGCGCTCCCGCCGAATGAAGAGCCGCTTGAGCTCCGCGTCGACCATGCGCATGAACGCCTCGGCTTCCACCGCGGTGGGAGCACCGGCGGCCGGGTCGGGGACGGTCGCGGGGGACGGAGCGAGCGCGGGCTGCCACGACACGTCGGGACAGCGCGGGCAGGGAGCGGGGCGAAATTCACCGCCACCACAGCCCCCTGCGAGGAGCGCGGTAGCGAACAGCGCGAGCGTCGTCCTCATGCCACCGTCCCCCAGCGACGCCGGCTCGCGGCGGTGGCCAGCGCGACGCCGAGCGCGACCACACCCCAGCCTGGGCGCGCGGGCGTGGCCCGGCCAGGCACCTCGCAGCCGCACCCGCCCTGCTTCGGCGGCACCTTGCCCGGGTCGTCATCGCCGGTGTTCTCTCCGGTGTCGTCCGGGATGTCGGAGAGATCCGGCCCCATGTCCTCGGCCGCCATCGGGCCCTTGTCCTCTTGCCCGTCGTCCTTGGGCTGCTCGGGCTTGGGCTTGGGCGGGGGCGCCTCGAAGTTCATGGCCTTGTAGTTGATGACCTTGTTCTTGCCGCGCAAGACCACCTTCACCTTCCCGCCGATCTGGCGGCCGTCGGCCTCCTTGACGGTCAGCTCGTACTCGCCGGCCTCGAAGTCGTTCTGGCGGCGCAGCTTGATCTTGAACTTCGTGACCGGGAACATCTCGCCCTTGGCGTTGGAGAAGCCCACGTCGACGGGGACGTTGTTCGGCTCCGCCCCGGTCACCCGCTCGGTGCGCTCGACGGGCTTGTCGCCCGTCTCGTCGGTGAGCACCCGCTTGTACACCGCGGTCTGCTTGAAGCTGAACACCATCGACACGTGGGGGACGTGGGGCACCTTGCCGTAGTCGATGGTGAACTTGAGCAACCATGTCCCGTCCTCTTCGTCGACGGCGGCGCTCGCGAGCTTCACCGAGCCAGCGGCGGCGGCGTTCTGTGCCCACCCGGTCACGAAGAGTGCCGCCGTGATCGCCAACAGACCCACGACGAAGCCCTTGAATCCTGCTCCCAGCATGGGCGGGAACCTACCACAGAATCGGCGGCACGCTGGAGACCGCATCGGCGCCACGCGGTGTCGTGGTCGTCGCCACTGTAGCCCTCGTGGCGTCTCTTGGCGTGGCGGGAGGGTGCGGAGCAGCCTAGAGGACACTCACTCGAGCTTGGGGCCGACGCTCGGATCGAGCCCGAGCGACAGGGGCAGCCACACGAGCTTCTCGTGCGCGGCTTCGTAACAGGCCGCCTCGGCCGCGTCCTCGTCGGGGGTGCAGTCGGAGTCGGCGAGACAGGTCGCGATCTCGGCCTGAGCGCGCCGGTTGTACTTGCTGGAGAGGAGCGCCTGGGTCGCGCCATCGAGGCGGTCCCACGCTCCGGCGCAAACCTCCGCGCTGACCGCTTGGCAGCGCTCCTGCCGCCCACAGCGGGCCTGGTAGAGCTCGGTGCCGCGAACGTCGCCCGGCTCCGCGCGGCCGAGGATCTCCAACGAACAGGTCGCGATCACCGCCCCGCTGTCGGGCGCGTCGGTCTTGGCGTTGGCGCGGAAACACGCGGTGAGCGGCTCGAGCAGCGCCGAGGAGGCGGAGGGGAACGCGTCGCGGCACGCGGGTCCGTGGCGCCAGGAGGCGAGCGCCTCACCGTCGAGCTCGGCGAGCATCGCACACCAGCGCTCGTGCGCCGCGCTCACCTTCGCGTGGTCGGGGTGCTTCGCGGGTGCGCTGGGCGTGCAAGCCAGGCCCAAGCCGATGGCAGCGACTCGAACGGGTCGCATCGCTCCCTCAGCGCTGCCCCACGTCGGGCCGATCCGCGAGCGGGGCCCCGAGCTTCATGCGATCGCGACGCCACTTCAGCAAGGCCTCGACGCGCGCGCGACGCTCACCACGGAGCGGCTCGAAGGTGATGTCGGGGATCGACGCGCTCTCGCTGCCGAGGGGCACGTTGCCTTTGTCGGGGATGATGCGCGCGTCGTCGACGAGCGCCGGCTCCCCGGTGAGGTTGGTCTCCAGGTACATGCACACCCCGCTCGTCTGCTGGGCCACCCGCCCGCGATAGAAGCACCAGCCGTCGGGTCGCGGGGTCTCGCTCTCCGGGATCATGCCGGCCGCGGTGAGGAACGAGTTGCACCGCAACACCTGAGCCTGCACCGCGAAACAGCCGTAGCCTGCCGGCGGACGCGCCCACACCGACGCGATCATCCCCGAGTCGCGGGCGGAGGCGCCCTGGCCGAACAACACCACCCCCGGATCGAGAAAACCGCAGCGAAGGCCGCTCCGGCAGACCCCTCCCGTCGCGCCGCGGAGGTAGGCCGCCCCCGCGCCGAAGGCCAACCATCCGCTCTGAGGCCCGGTGCCCTGGATCACGATCGACGTCTCGAAGTCGCCGTCGACGAGCAGGTTGCCCGGCGTACCGCCGACCGGGCTCCGCAGCTCCACCCGCCGCCGCACCTCGCCCGGCTCGGCGGGGGGAGGCACCTCGGTCACCTCGAGCGGCACTGGGTTGGGAGGTCCCTCGTCACCGAGGCAGCCCAGCGTCGACAAGCTCCCGCAGCACAACACCGCGACGACGAGGGTCCTCATGGCTTCAGCTCCGTCAGCACCCACGCCACCGCGGCGTCGTGGATGGTGTCGCGACCTTGCAGCAGATCCGACTGTCGCTGTTGAACGATCACGTCGGGCTCGGCGCCGCGGCCGATGAGCGTGGTCCCATCGGCGGCGATGGAGTCGCCGGAGGCGAGCGCGTAGGAGATGCCGCCCCAATACTCCATCTCGTAGAAGGTGGAGAAGGCCCCCGCGGTGGGAGCCGGCCCGAAGATCTTCACCTTGTCGCTCGCGCCCTTGATCGCGAACGGGAAAAAATCGCTCGCCGAGCCGTCGCGGTGGATCACGAGGGCCACCGGCATGTCTGGGTCGTAGCTGTTGGAGCCCGCGACCATCGGCGCCACGTTCTTCAAGGCCTCGAAGAACGCGACCCCTTCGCTCTGGGTCTCCGGCCCGTTCCAGCCCCCGAGCTCGATGGGGCTCGAGAACACGAGCACCGTCTCCGGGGGGCGCACCAGGTGCGTGGCCGTCTCCGCGCCGTCGAGCGTCCCCCCGTTGCCCGCGCGGTGATCGAGGATCACCCCGCGCGCGTTGGTCTTGAAGAACGCGAACGCGTTGCGCAGCCCGCTGTTCACGAAGCCGTTCGGGTCACCGCCCCCGAAGAGGGTGTCCCACAGGAGGCCGTACACCTTGTCCTCCACCGGGAGCTCGCGGATGCGGCCCTGATAGAAGGCGAAGCCCACCTGGTGGTTGGCGGGCGGATTGCTGTCGGTGGGGAAGTGGTACACCGGGCGGTTGTCGCAGCGCACGTTCGGCCCTTGCTCGTCGGGCAGCGCGGCGACCACGTAGCGCGTGGGCGTGTCGTCACAGGCGCCGGTCGCGGCGTCGCAGTGCAGCACGTCGAAGTGGGTCGCGTAGCGCAGCAAGCTGCCGCGCATGCGCTCGGCGAGCTCCGCGTACACCGCGTCGTCATTCGCCTGCCAGTAGCCCCAGTCGACGTCCACGAGCGCGAGCGCCCACTCGAGCGGATGCAGGCCGTCGACGGCGACCAGCCGATCCCCCTGAGCGAGGCCCTGGGTGCCTTCGGTGCCGGTGTGCGAGACCAGCACGTCGGGGTAGCTCGGATGCTTGGGCCACGCGGCGCTGGTCAGGTCGCCATCGCCCTGGATGAAACAGGCGTTCAGACGCTTGTCGCCGTCGATGCCGGCGATGGGTCCGCTCGCCCGCGTGTGCCAGTCTTGGAGCAGCCGCACCGAGGTCGCCCAGCCGTTCCAGAACGCCCACGCCGACTCGGCCTTCCGGATCCGATCGAGCTCGGCGAGCGCGAGCGGCAGATCGGACAGGCGCGTCTTGCGGCCCCCGAAGAACACCCGCAGCTGCGACTGCATCACGTCGACCATCTCGTCGCGGATGCGCACGTCGGGCAGCGGCGGCACGTAGAGGCCGCCGATCCGGCACGACCGGTGCACACAGATTTGGTCGTCGCCGCACACCGGATCGCCGACGCCGGCGCAGGGTCTCTCCTCGACGTAGTCGCCTGCCGGGACGAGCTCGAGGGCGTCGATCTCCGAGCCGAAGTCGTCGTAGTCGTACACGCGCAGGTACACCGCCTCCGCCGCGACGCCGTCGATCGGGAACGGGTTGCTCGCGAGCTCCACCCAGCCGTCGCTCGTCACCCGTCCGGTGGGCGCCATCTTGGCCACCACGAGCTCGCGCCCCGAGTCCTCGGGGAACACCACCGTCATCTGGGCGTCCACCGAGCCGTGACGGATCCACAGCGTGGCGCGATAGGAGGCGCGCACCGCGGGCACCTCCACGACGAAGCGCTCCGCGCAGCCACCGAGGATGTTGGTGTTGACGACCATCACCGTCTCCCCGTCGAGGGCGTCGGTGGCGAACGCCTGGGCGAAGGAGGGCAGCGCACACTCGAGCGGCGTCCCCGCGGGCACGTAGCGCCCAGTCATCGGGTCGAACGCCCCCTCGAAATCGAGGGACGCCACCCGAGCGGCGTCGGGCACGTAGTTCCCTTGCCCATCGAAGTCGCCGCCGCGAGCGTCGGCGCTCGCCCCCGTGAGCGCGAGCGCCGCCGCCACCGACAGGCCGCGAACGAAGCTCCGACCCGGTCCACCGAGAGCTGCGCGGAGGGAGCTCATCGCATCAGCCTCCGGAGGTGCGCCGAGAGCGCTGCCTGACCGCGGCTCTCGGGCTCGAGCCGGGGCAGGCGCGCGCGGTTCGCCGCTCGCCGGACCGTGTCCCACTTCGCTTGCTCCGCGAGCGTCAGCGGCCGGGGCGCCGCTCCGGAGCGCTTCTGTTGCTCGTCGTCGCGGAGGGGCCGCACCACCGCGTCGTCGACCACGAGGTAGGTGGCGGATTGGTTCTCGATGCTGAGATAGGCGGCCGCGGTGCGCGCCGGGAACACGGCCTCGAACTGGCACCAGCCGTCGTCGAACGGGTCGGGCTGAACCGGCTCGAGTCGCGCGTTGGGATCGACCGCGAGATACTGGGTGATCAGCGCCGCGTTCACCTCGGCGCAGGTGCCGTCGTCGGGGAACGCCCAGAAGGAGGCCAAGAGATCCCGCCCCTCGGCGGCTACCGCGATGCCGAGGATGGTGTGTCCGGGCGGGAGCACCGCGCACTTGATGCCGCTCCTGCAGCGGGACCCGGTGCCAAGGTCGGGGAGGCCGAACCCCACGCCGAAGCCGGAGCCGACGAGCCAGCCGTATTGCTCGGGAAACGACGGCCGGAACTCGAAGTCGCCATCCCACAGGAGGTTGTCGGTGACGGCCACGTTGCCGTAGGGGTTCCGCTGCTCGACCACGCGTCGCGTGGCCGGCGGATCGGGGGGCGTCGCGGGCGCCGCGGGCTCCTCGAGCGCGGGCGGCACCGGGGCCGGACCCCCGCTCGTCCCCTCGCTGCAGGCGAGCATGCCGGTGAGGAGGGCGGTGACCAGGCGAGCGTGACCCCTCATGGCAGCTCCTCCCGAACCCAGCTCAGCGCGGCCGCGTGGACGGTGTCGATCCCCGCGACGAGATCCGATTGTTTGGGCAGCACCACCACGTCGGGGCTCACCCCGGTGCCGTTGTGGGTGAACCCAGACGCGACGAACGTGTCCCCGCTCGCGAGCACGATGCTCATGCCGAGGTAGTAGCTGAGCTGGAAGCGCGTCGAGAAGCCACCGTTGGTCTCGTAGGGCCCGAAGATGCGCACGTTGGGGGCGCCCTTGAGGCCGAGCGGCAGCCAGTCGCTGGCCGAGACGTCTTCGGTGATGAGCAGGGCGATGGGGATGGTGGTCGGCGCGTTGCCCCCCGCGAACTCCACGTCGCCGCTCGCGAGGGCGGCCTCGAAGATCTGCGCCCCGAGCGCGAGCGAGGGCTGCTCGGCCTCGGCGAGCTGCCGGTCCTGGAAGAACGTGAGAGGCTGCCGCTCCACGGCCCAGCTCCACACGATGGCGGGGCCCGCGAAGGTGCCTCCGGTCCCGATGCGGTGATCGAGGATCACGCCCGCCGCGCCCGCAGCGTCCACGCTCTCGATCGCCGCGCGCAGGTTCGGCCCCACGCCGTCGCTCCCCGTGGTCGTGTAGAGCGAGCTCCACTCGATGCCGTGGATGTTCTCCACCTCGTCCGACTCGAGCAGCACCCCGTGGTACACCGCGTTGCCCGAGCCGCCGTGGCTGGCGGGCGCGTCGGCGACGTGGCGCAGCGGTCGATTGTCGCAGGACACGAAGCTCGCCTCCTCGTCCGGTCCGACCACCGGCAGCTCGGCCACCGAGACGAGCTCGACCGCGCCGCAGGTGCCGGTCCCTCTGTCGCAGCGCACCACCTCGAGCTCGTGCGCGAAGCGCGACACGAAGCGCCGCAAGCCGCTCGCGTGCTCGGCGTGGGTGCGATGGTTCGACACCGCGGCGTGGGTCCACACGTCGGCCTCCAGCGCGCGCGCCCAGGCGATGGGGTGCATGCCGTCGACGCTCACCAGCCGATCGCCAGGCTGAAGACCGAGGTTATGGTCTGCGCCCACGTGCGACACCAACACGTCGAGGTGCACGCCGTCGGCGGGGGCCGCGTCATGCGAGAGATCGGCCTCGCCCTCGATGAAGCACACGTTGATCGGCTTGGGGTTCCGGACGACGAAGTCGGCGAGTCCGCTCGTGCTCGTGTGACCGTCGTGGAGCCGCCGCACCCCGAGCAAGAAACCGTTCCAGTACGTCCAGGGATCGGTCGCGGTCGCCATCCGATCGAGGGCCCCGAGCGCGGCCGGAAGATCGAGCGATCGGTTCAGGTAGGGCCCGAAGAAGAAGCGGAGCCGGTTCTCCAAGTAGGCGGCCACCACGTCGCGGTCGTGGGGGATGGGCGGCACCCAGCCGTTCACGTTGCGACACTTCGACCAGTAACACACCTGTCCTTCGCCACAGGACGCGCCGTCCGCGGCCCCCTCGCAGCTCGGGTTCACCTCGGGCGCGGCGCCCTCGACCACCACCTCCCCTGCGTCGATCTCGGCCCCGGTGGGGCTGAACACGCCGAGCACCGCCTCGGCGTAGCGACCATCGGCGCGCAGCCCCACGTTGGCGAGCTCGTACCAGCCGTCGCTCGTGACCCGCCCGGTGGGGTAGAGCGAGCTCACCTCGCCACCGTTCGCTCCCTCGTCGCGGTGGCGGAGCACGAGGTAGCCCACGCCCTCGCCGTGTCGAACCCAGACGCTCGCACGCAGCCGCCGTGGACCGAGGGGGAGCGGCACGACCATGTCCACCGACTGGAACTGGCTGAGCGCGATGACGTTGGGCCCCGAGAGCGCCGTGTCCGACGGCAGCACGACGAGCGGCACGTCGTCTTCGCTGGGCTCGAGCACGGGCGGCGCGCCGTCCGCGAAGTCGAACGCGGCGATGGCGTCGGGTGCGAAGTGGAAGGTCCCGTCCGCAAAGAAGTCGCCGGCTCGAGCGCCGCTCGCGGCGAGCACGACGGCGCCACCGGCGAGCGCCGCGGGGAGCCGTCGACGAAGATCGACTGGCGCGAGGCGCATGAGGGCGCTACTCATATCACGAGCTTCGGCTCTCGGGTCACCCCTCGAGACGCTCCTCTTCGCTGCTCCGCTCCTGTTCGCTGCGCTCCCGTTCGCTGCACGCGCCGCCACGACCGGTGTGGCGTGCCCGCCGCAGAGCATGACAGCGCGATCCTAGCTGGAGTGAAACATTCCATCGTCAACGCCCGTCTAACCTCGTGTCGAGCGCCCACCTACCTCCTGCCCACCCACGCGAGCGTCTTCCTCGGGCGCATCCACAACGCTCGATCCGCTAACGAACAGGTCACCGCACAGCAACTCCCAGCTCAAGAGCCACCCCTGGCACGTCACGTGCTTTCGATGGGTTCAGTTCCCCCACGCCGGGCCCGCCCAGGCACCCCGATTCGCCATGCACGACCCCATCAGCGACTTTCCACCCGCCATGTCCCCCTCCCACGAGCCACCCCTGCCGCAGCTCGGTCTCGATGAGTTCGTGTCCGACTCCGAGCTCGCGAAGCTGATCGCCCGCGGCGCGGTCGCGAGGGCGGGCTCCGTGCTGCGCTCGCAGAACGGGGCGATGTACGTGATCGTGGAGGCGGTGCGGGTGCTCGGTCGCGCCGGCCAACAGACCGATCCCTACGGCTTCGTCGGCGTCGTCGACTCGCTCGCGAACATGCTCAAGCGCGGCTTCGTGATGAGCGCGGAGCGGATCGCGCTCGGCCGCACGGTGTACGACGCCGAGTTTGGCTACCTCGTGCAGCCGGTGGGGAACGGCTCCGCCGATCGCTCAGGCGTCAATCCCAAGATCGGCTAGCGCGCGCTCCCCCGCGTCTTCGACCGCGCTCACGTCCCAGTCGAGGCCGCGGCTCAGCGGAGCCGCGGCACGGAGCGCCACCTCCGCGAGCGCCGGAGGATCACCGCCGAGGCTCGCGATCGAGCCCACGCCGTACGCGCGAATGCCACAGGGCACGATCACCGCGTACGCGTCGAGATCGGTGTGCACGTTGAGGGCGAACCCGTGCATGGTGGTCCAGCGGCTGATGCGCACGCCGATGGCGCCGATCTTCACCGGGCGCTCGGCCCAGGCCATGCCCGCCCAGCGGTCGGGGGTGGCCGCGTCGGCCCACGCTCCGATGAGCTCCGACACGAAGCCCGCCTCGACGCCGTAGTCGCTCGCGATGAAGGCCATCGCGTCCGCGAGCGAGCGGACGTAGCGCCGCACGTCGCAGCGATCGGGGCGCAAATCGAGGATGGGATAGCCCACGAGCTGACCTGGCCCGTGGTAGGTGACGTCGCCGCCCCGGCCCGTCTCGACCACGTCCACCCCTCGCGCCGCGAGCACCGCCGGCTCCACCAGCAGGTTCTCGTGATGGGCTCCCTTGCCGAAGGTGACGACGGGCTCGTGCTCGACGAGGAGGATGACGTCGCCGATGCGGCCCTCGCGGCGCGCCTCGTGGAGCGACCGCTGCAGCGCGTGCACCGGCTCGTAGCGCCGTCGCCCGAGCCACAAACACCTCGCGTGCCGACGCGCCCGCGCGGTCATGCTCGCTACTCGGGCACCTTCTCCCCCGCCTCGACACACTCCTCCCGGTAGTCGTCGAGCCCCTCGAGGAAGGGCTGGGCCACGTCGGGATCGAACTGGCTCCCGGCGCAGCGCTCGATCTCGGCCACCGCCACCTCGTGGGGCAGCGCCCGCCGATAGCTGCGGTTGGAGGTCATCGCGTCGTAGGTGTCGGCGACGGAGATGATGCGGGCCATGAGGGGGATGTTCGAGCCCTCGAGGCCGAGGGGGTAGCCACGTCCGTCGAACCGCTCGTGGTGCAGGTGCACGCCGGGGATGAGGGGGTGCAAGAACTTGATGGGGGAGAGGATGTCGCGGCCGAAGGCGGGGTGCTTCTTGAACACCTCGTACTCGTCGTCGGTGAGCTTGCCCGGCTTGTTGAGGTTGAGCACGCAGCCGATCTTCCCGATGTCGTGCATCAGCGCGCTCTGGCGGACGATCTCGATCTCGTCCGGGGAGAGCCCGAGGCGCTTGGCGAGGTACACCGCGTACACGGCCACCCGGCCGCTGTGACCGGCGGTGTAGCGGTCCATCTTGTCGATGGCGCTCGCGAGGCCCTCGATGGTCTGCTGGAAGGTGGCCTGCAGATCGCTGTAGAGCTTGGCGTTCTCGATGGCCGCGGCGGCGCGCGACGCGATGATCTTCATCAGCTTGCGCTGCCCCTCCTCGAGGCGTGGGCTGCCCTTGATGGAGGCCACCGCGATGAAGCCGCGCGACTTGTTCTTCACGATGAGCGGCACCGCGAGGAACGAGCTGAGGGGGGCGGTGACGCCGTCCTCGAAGAAGGCCTTGGCGGCGTCGCCGTGCACGAGCAGCGCCTCTCCCGAGTCGAGGCGCGAGGTCACCGCGCCGGGATCGATCTCTCCGATGTCGGCGCCTCCCACCGGGTGACGGTCGCTCCGGCGCCGCTCGCGCTCGAACAGCGTCCCCTCGCCGTCGTCGAGCCAGGCGCTGATGAGATCCGCGTCGAGCTCGGTGAGGCAGCTCTCGATCACCGTCTCCATCACCTGATCGAGCGACAACGAGACGCTGATCGCCTCGCTCACCTGGTAGAGCGAGAGGGCCTGCCGCAGACGAATGTTCTCCGCCTGCATCCGCTTCTTCTCCACCGCCCGCTCGATGACGTGGACCACGTCGTGGATCTTGAACGGCTTCAGGATGTAGTCGTGGGCGCCCCGCTTCATCGCGTCGATGGCGGTGTCGACGGTGCCGAAGCCGGTCATGATCACCGCCATCGTGGACGGCGCGTGCTTGCCGATCTGCTCGAGCAGGGAGATGCCGCCCATCCGCGGCATCTTCAGATCGGTGAGGATGATGTCGAAGTCGGCCTCCTCCATCACGCCGAGCGCGGCGATCCCGTCCTCCGCGGTGTCGACGTCGTACCCCTCCATTTCGAGGAACTCCGCGAGCATGTCGCGAATGGTCTCCTCGTCGTCGACGACCAACACCCTCGGTCGCCCGTTCGCGGGTAGGGAGGCCATCTCGCGGACCCTAGCACAGCTCGCCGAGAGTGGGTCCCACACCGCCGCGATAGGCGCCTTCGACGCCCAGATCCCGGTCGCGCGAGCGCGCGGCGAGCCGTGGCGACGAGGCGCGGAGCGGCTATCCTCGTCGGATGCGAGGCTGCCTCTCGTGGCTGATGGCCTTCGCGCTCGTCCTCGGGCTCGGGGCGCTCGCGCTCGCGGGCGTGGTCGCCTTCGTCGTCTTCGACGCGCCGTCGTGGCGCTGGGCCGGGGTGGCGGCGGTGCTCGGGGCTGGGGTCGGCACGTTTCGAGCGGCGCGCAGCGCCCGCTTCGCGACGATGCTGCAGGGGGTGATGAGCCCCATCGAGACGGCGATGGGTCAACACCACGGGGAGGGCCTCATGGGGCCCGGCGCGCTCGATCCCGAATACCGCGCCCAGACCGGCGTGCATCCTGGGCCTGCCATCGTGGGGGTGCTGCTGATGATCCTGGGGGCCGTGCTGGCCCTGGCGCTCTTGGTTCCCTAGCTCCCCGGACGCTGCCGGCCTCGCCGCGACGCGTGGCGTCAGTCTTCGTCGGGGGAGAGGAGCTCGCCACGCACGGTGCGCGGCGCCTCGTCGAGCTCGATCGCGCTCCCACGTCCGCGCTGCGTCACGGGGATGCCCCGATGAGAGGGGTACGAGCTCTCCGGCTCCGGCTCGATGACGCTGAGGGGAGAGCGCTCGCTGAGCGGCACCGACGGCGGCGGACCGTCGCGCCGGCGCGCACCTTGGCCACCGAGCGCCTTCTTGTTCTCGAGGAAGCGCAACACCGACTCGTCCGACGCGCGCACGAGCGCGCCCCGCAGATCCGGCGGGAGCGGCGCCTCGATGAGCAGGCGAACCCCCGTGCGCGGATGGTCGACCTCGACCCGCACCAGGTGCAAGAAGCTGCGGTCGAGGCCATGCTTCTCCTCGAAGTAGCGGTTGGTGGGCGCGTGCCCGTAGCGCGCGTCGCCGAGCACCGGGTGTCCGATGGCCGCGAGGTGGCGCCGAATCTGGTGCACGTAGCGCTTCTCGGGCACGACACGCAGCACCGAGTGACCGCCGCCGATGGCGAGCCGGCGGTAGCGGGTGCGGGCCGGCCGGGCCCCTTCATCGCCTCGCAGCTCGCGGGTGATGGCTCCCTTGGCGGGGGTGACGCCGCGCGCAGCGGCGAGGTACACGAGCCGGCCGTTGCTCTCGAGCGCCTTGATCCACGCCTCGGCGGCGGCCTCGTCGCGCGCAAACATGGTGACGCCGCTCGTGCCCGCCTCGATGCGGAGCACGGTGGCGAAAGCGCCGCCGTCGATGTGGCCACGCGCACGCGACACGAGGCTCACCGGATATTCGGGCTGGTCCTGGCACGGCTCGTGGGGCGGCTTGTCGAGCACCACGATGTCTTCGTCCTGGTAGAGCACCGACGGCACCGGCTTGGGGCTCGCCTCGAGCACCGCCACCACCTCCACCTCTTCGGTGAGCGGGAGCATGTCGAGTGGATACAGCTCGGTGAGCGCGTAGCCGAGCCGACCGAGGTGGTCGAGGTCGCGGCAGAGGTTGCCGAGGTCGCACGCCACGTAGACGATCCGCTTCGAGCCGAGCGCGGCGACCGACTCCCGCGCCGCCGGCGACAGCCCGCGACGCGGAGGGTTGACCACCACCAGATCGAACTTCGACCCGGCGGCGGCGAGCGCCTTGGTGACCGAGGCGACGTCGCCGGTGACGACCTCGACGCCGAGGCGTTGTGCCTGGGCGGCCCGGGTGGCGAGCGCAGCGGCCGGCGGATACGACTCGACGAGGGTGGCGATCATCCCGCGACGCGCGAGCGTGAGCGCGATGGCCCCGGTCCCGCCATAGAGATCGAGCACCTTCTGCCCCGCCATTTCCTCCGGGCGAACGATGTCGCACAAGAGGCCGTAGAGGCGCTCGGCCTGGCCGCGGTGCACGTGGAGGAACGAGGTGTGCGAGACGAGCTGGTAGCCGTCGAGCACGACGTCCTTGCTCTCGCTCACCCCCGAGAGGGAGACGAAGTCGGAGCTCGCCTGTTGCCGCGAGGCATAGCGGAGGTTGACGGCGAGGCCCGAGATCTGCGGGAGGCGTCGCCGCAGCGCGCGGGCCGCCTCGCGGAGCTCGTCCACCGGACGCGCCCTCTCGGCGGAGAGGATGAGCGTGAGCAGCACGCACGGCTCGCTGCCGTTCATCTCGAGCGCGTCGCCGTCCCCGTCGTCGGGAGGCACGAGCTCGCGCGCGTCGATGCCGCACAACACGCCCACGGTGCCGTCGGACGGCTCGAGGAGGCAGGCGAGGTCGGAGGGCGGATCGTGCGCGAGCTCACGGATCTCGGCGACCAGCGTCATGAGCGACGGGCTCAACACCTGACAGTGCGGGATGTCGACGACGTTCTGGTTGTCGTGGCGACGGTAGAGACCGACCGCGATCTCGCCGGCCGCGTCCTTGGACACCACGAGCTTGGCCCGACGCCGGTAGCCGGTGATGCTGGCCGCCCGCTCCACCTCGCCCACCCCGCGAGACGGCTCGATGTCGTAGCGCTCGAGCACGTGGCTGAGGCGCGAGCGCTTCACCGCGCGCTGATCGTCGTAGCGCTTGGGCATCAGCGGGCACGCGCCACACTCCTGCACGTGAACGCAACGCACCTCCGCGTCCGGGTCCCATTCGAGCTCCGGCCGCGCGGCTCCACGCACACTGTTGGGTTCCCCCATCGTCGAGGTCGCCTCTCTCTTCAGGGCAGGCCCGTGCTCTCCCGGGCGCGTTCTGGATGTCAACGTTGCCACTCTATCACCTGAAGCGGCGCGCGTCGCGTGGAGCAGGGGCCGGACGCGGCGCTCGCGTGCCGCCGCCGTCGCCGCTCAGCGTCGCGCTGCGCGGCTCGCCTGCACCGTCGTGCTCGCGCGCGCGCGCTCTTTTGTTAATTGCATTCTTTCGCAATTGTGAATATATCCTCCGACATGACCGCGGTCGCGAGCGTCCCGTTAGCGAGCAGCGCCCAGGCGGAGCGCTGGGAGCTCTATCGGCTGCTGTCCGATCCCACGCGCCTCCGGGTGCTCGCGCTCGCGGCCACCGAGGAGCTGGCGGTGAGCGAGCTCGCCGAGCTGCTGCGGGAGGGGCAGCCCAAGGTGTCGCGGCACGCGTCGCTCCTGCGCGACGCGGGGCTCCTCTCGGGGCGCAAGCACGGCACCTGGCACCTCTTGCGGTTGGCGGCCCACGCACGGAAAGACGCGGTGGTCGCCGACGCGGTCGACACCGGCCTGTCGCTCTGCGTCGCCGACGGGACGCTCGAACGCGTCGCCGACGTGGTGGAGGCGCGCGACGCGGCGACGCGCGAGTACTTCGCCCGCGGCGGCCGCGCCGCCCGCTCCGGGCCCCCCGAAGAGCTGGCCGCTTACCTTCGCGCGCTCTCGCCTCTCATCGAGCACCGCGAGCTGGTGGTCGACGCGGGCACCGGCGACGGGGCGTTGCTCGAGGTGCTCGCGCCGGTGTTCGACCAGGTGGTGGCGCTCGATCGCTCGTCGGCCCAGCTCGAGCTCGCGCGGCAGCGCGCCGCCTCACGCAACTTCCGCAACGTGCGCTTCGTGTGCGGTGAGCTCGACGGCCCCGAGATCAAAAAGGCGCTCAAGCAGCGCCTCCGCAGCGCGCGCGGCGCCGACGTGGTGATCGCGTCGCGCGTGCTTCACCACGCGCCGGTGCCGCACAAGGCCATGCAAGCGCTGGTGAGCCTCGCGCGACCGCCGCAGAAGCGGGCGGACGGGGGCTGGGTGTTCGTCATCGACTACGAGCCGCACGGCGACGAGTCGATGCGGGAGCAGGAGGCCGACCTCTGGCCTGGATTTGCCCGCGCCGAGCTGGAAGAGCTCGCGGAGCGGGCCGGACTGAGCGACCGCACGCACGGTCGCATCCCCTCGTCGTGGTGCGGCGAGGGGCCGGATCGCCACGTCGGGTGGCATTGGATCGCAGGGAGACGACGCTGAGGCGTCGAAGGAGAACGACATGACGACGACCCAACAAGACTACAAAGTTGCCGATATCTCGCTCGCCGAGTGGGGCCGCAAAGAGCTCCGGCTCGCCGAGTCGGAGATGCCGGGCCTCATGGCCCTCCGCGAGCGCTACGGCAAAGACAAGCCGCTCAAGGGGGCCAAGATCATGGGCTCGCTCCACATGACGGTGCAGACCGCGGTGCTGATCGAGACCCTCGTGGAGCTCGGCGCCGACGTGCGCTGGTGCAGCTGCAACATCTTCAGCACCCAGGATCACGCGGCCGCGGCGGTGGTCGTGGGGCGTGACGGCACCGTCGATCAGCCCAAGGGCACGCCGGTGTTCGCGTGGAAGGGGGAGACGTTGGAGGAGTACTGGTGGTGCACCAACGCGGCCCTCACCTGGCCCGACGGCTCGGGCCCCGATCTCCTCGTGGACGACGGCGGCGACGCGACGCTCCTCATCCACAAGGGCCTCGAGTACGAGAAGGCGGGGAAGATCCCCGAGTTCGACGCGGCCACGGAGCCCGAGGAGTGGGGCGTCATTCTCCAGACCCTGCGCGACATCCAGAAGAAGACGCCGAACCGCTGGGCGAGCTTCGTGAAGCCCATCCGCGGGGTGAGCGAAGAGACCACGACCGGCGTGCACCGCCTCTACGAGATGGAGAAGCAGGGCAAGCTCCTGTTCGCGGCCATCAACGTGAACGACTCGGTGACGAAGTCGAAGTTCGACAACATCTACGGCTGCCGCCACTCGCTCATCGACGGCATCAACCGCGCGAGCGACGTGATGATGGGCGGCAAGATCGCGGTGGTCTGCGGTTTCGGCGAGGTGGGCAAGGGCTGCGTGCAGGCGCTGCGGGGCCAGGGCTGCCGCGTCATCGTGGCCGAGATCGATCCGATCTGTGCGCTCCAGGCAGCGATGGAGGGCTACGAGGTGGCGACGGTCGAGGACTACATCGACAAGGCCGACATCTTCGTGACCGCCACCGGCGCGTGCGACGTCATCACCGCCGAGCACATGGCGCGGATGAAGGACAAGGCCATCGTGGGCAACATCGGCCACTTCGACAACGAGATCCAGATGGCCGAGCTCGCCAAGGTGCCCGGCATCGAGCGGGTGCAGATCAAGCCGCAGTACGACGAGTGGGTGTTCCCCGACGGCCACAGCGTGCTCGTGCTCGCCGAGGGCCGGCTGCTCAACCTCGGCTGCGCGACCGGCCACCCGAGCTTCGTGATGAGCGCCTCGTTCACCAACCAGGTGCTCGCGCAGCTCGAGCTCTGGACCCACCACGCCAAGTACGACAAGAAGGTGTACATCCTCCCCAAGAAGCTCGACGAGGAGGTGGCCCGGCTTCACCTCGACAAGCTCGGGGTGCGCATGACCAAGCTCACGCCGAAGCAGTCGGAGTACCTGGGCATCCCGGTGGAGGGGCCCTACAAGCGCGACGACTACCGCTACTGAGCGCCGCGCCGAGCAGCGCAGCAGGATGACGGCGGGCGTGCCACGTGGCACGGCCCGCCGTTTCTGTTTAGAGTCGTCCCATGCACGGGCCGGAGGACGCACTGGGGAGAACCGTCGCCGGCCGCTACCGGCTCGACAAGGTCCTCGGCGAGGGGGGCTTCGGCGCGGTGTACGTGGCGACGCGCGCCGACGGCACGCAGGTGGCGCTGAAGGTGCTCGCCGAGGACGCGCTCGAGCGCATCGGCGGCGACGATCGCTTCCGTCGCGAGGCGGAGCTCGCCAGGCGCCTCGACCACCCCAACGTGGTCAAGGTGCTCGACGAGGGCATCGACGCGGAGGGGACGCGCTTCATCGCCTTCGAGCTGCTCCGCGGCCGCTCCCTCGCCGACGAGCTCGAGCGCTGGGGCGCGATGCAACCGCGCCGCGCCGCGCACATCGCGCTCGCGGTGCTCGACGCGCTCGAGGCGGCCCACGCCATCGGCATCATCCACCGCGATCTGAAGCCGGCCAACGTGTACCTCCTCGACGGCAGCGATCAGCTCAAGGTGCTCGACTTCGGGATCGCCAAGTCGATCAACAAGAACACGATCGCCGGGCTCACCCACTCCGGCCAGGTGCTCGGCACGCCGGCCTACATGGCCGTGGAGCAGCTCACCGGCGATCCGGTGACGCCGGCCACCGATTTGTTCGCCCTCGGGGTGGTGCTCACCGAGATGCTCATCGGCAGGCCCCCCTACCCCGCTGGCTCGACCGCGATGGACATCGTGCGCAGTCGCTTGACGGGTCTGCACCTCGAGCTGCCCCCCGACGTGGCAGCCAGCCCGCTCGGGCAGGTGATCCGGCGCGCGTGCATGCCCCACCCCCTCGAGCGCTTTCAGGCGGCGAGCGAGCTGCGCGCGGCGCTCGAGGAGGCGCTGCGCTCGCCCCACCTCGTGAACACCGCGGTGAGCTTCGGGCAGGAGCCGCGTCTCGGCCACGGCGTCACCGGCGCCGTCGGTCCCACCCACCTCGGGGCCCCGCCGCTCACCGAGCAGGCCACCTCGGCCCCCGTCGTGCTCCAGCAGCCACCGCCGCCACCGCCGGTGTTCCACGCCCCCGGTCCCCAGCCCTCGAGCAGCGGGGCCGTCCTCGTGGTGGCGGTCGTGGTGGGGGCGCTGGCGATGGCCGGCCTCGGCGTCGGTCTGTGGCTCGGCGCAGAGCCCGAGCGTCCGGCCCTCTCCGACCACGAAGACGACGAAGACGACGAAGACGCAGAGGAGACGCGGAGCGCCTCCGAGAAGCAGGCCAAAGGCAAGCGTCGAGGCAGCAAGAAGGCCGCCCCACCCGACCGCCGCGCTCCGGCCCCCGCGGAGGACCCGGCGCCCCGCGACGACCCAACACCGCTCTCGCCCCCGTTGCCGCCGCCCCCCGAGCCGCCGCCGCCGCCACCACCAGCGGAGAGCGCGGTCCGCGTGAGGCCGTGCCGCGGCGCGGCCACCGAGGACAAGGCGTCGCTCACCCGCCACGCCCAGGCCCTCGGCTGGACGGTGAAGGGGGAGCTCCAGTACTGCGCGGGCAGCATGATCAACTTCCGCTGCATGGGCGGGGACGGTCGTGGGATCACCATGACGGCGGGAGCCACCGACGGCAGCGCGGCGGCGGTGCGCTTCTCGTCGGCGGCGGCGGCCGAGAAGCACGCCGACGAGCAACGCGGTGGCACCGATCCGGTGGGCACCACCTGGGGCGTCGACGGCGTGGTCCTCTTGTACATCGAGCTGCCCGACGCCGAGGCGGATCGCCTCCTCGCCCGCGTCTGCCGCTGACCTGCGCCCGCGCCACGGCGGCCGCCGTGGTGAGCGTGCGAGAGGCTCGCCGGCAGCCCCGACGTCGGGGGCCGGCCTCAGGCACGCTCGAGCAGCGTCTCGAGGATGGTCTCGCCGTGGGTCCACAAGAGCGCGCCGCCCGCCCCGGAGACGAGGTAGCGGGCCGCGGTGGGGATCCGCGCCGTGAGCCCCGCGCCTCGATCGGGGCTGTGAACCGGGCTCGTGTCGCCGGCGCCGTACCACACGTCCACCGGGCAGCGGATGCGGCCGAGCTCGAAGGGCCAGGGGCTCAGGGTGAGCACGGTGTCGAGCGCGTAGCCGGCCGCGCCTTGGGCGAAGGCCTCCTCGAGCGCGCGGCCGTAGGCGGCGGCGAAACCCGCCTCCTCGTACACGCTGCGATCTTCCGGGCTGCTGCCAGCGAGCACCATGCCTCGCATCCTGGCCGGGGTCATCGTGGCGAAGAACCGCTCGGCCTCCGCCGGAGCGTCCCGCACCGTCGCCACCAGCGCCCGCACCTCGTCCGAGAGCTCCGCGCGCACCGCGGGGGACGCGAGCTCGTCGGTGCCCGACACGATCGCCACCGCTCCCGCCACCGCGCGCGCGGCACAGGCGAGCGCGAAGGGCCCCCCTTGCGAGAAGCCCACCATCGGACACTCCGCGGCACCGAGCCGCTCGGTGAGACACCGCACGTCATCGGCCCACGAGAGCAACGTGCGGTCGGGCGCCGGATCGGAGGCGCCGAGCCCCGGGCGATCGAGGCCGATGAGGCGCAGCCCGAGCCGCTCGAGCGCGCTCAGCGCGAAGCCGAGCGAGCCGCTCGTGGCCGCTCCTGGCGACAGGAGCACGGGGCGACCGTCGCGCGGCCCCCAGCTCGCGTAGCCGAGCCGTCTCCCATCGGGGAGCCGGACGACCGCGCGGTCGGGCGCTGGCCACTCTGCTCGCGTGTCGCTCATTCACCTCGTTCCCGCGGCGCCGAGCCAGCAGGCCGCGAAGCGATACCCAGCCACGACCCGAGCCACAAGCGTTCTCGTGGCGGAAGACGCTCGAGCCGCAGCGGGGCCTCGCCCCGCGAACGTCGTCGTCCCCCACCGCTTTCGGCGCACAAAACGCTTCGGGCGCAGGCCGAAGCCCACGCCCGAAGTCGCTAGCGCGTCACGAGGACGCCGCGGTTCACGCCGCCCGACGGCGTCGGCGCATCATCGCGCCGAGGCCGAGGAGCAACGCGAGCGGAGCCGCGCCGGTCGGCGCCTCGCCACCGGGGGCGCTGCAGTCGCAGCCGCCCTCGGCCTCGGTGCCGTCGTCGTCGTTCGCGCTCGAGCCGCCCGAACCCGACGGACCGCCGCCGCCGACACCCGGACCGCCGCCACCCACACCGGGGCCAGCGCCACCTGCGCCGCCCGGACCAGGGCCGCCGCCGCCCGCGCCGCCGACGCCCTCGGACTGGCACGTCGCGTCGCAACCGTCGCCGTTGGCCGTGTTGCCGTCGTCGCACTCCTCGCCGGCGGTGGTGTTGACGTTGCCATCACCACACACGACGGCCGTGCAGTCGTCGTCGCAGTCGAGCGACTCGGCGGTGTCGTCGCAGGTCTCGCCAGCGGCGGCGTTCACCACGCCGTCGCCACACTCGGCCGCGGTGCAATCGGTGTCGCAGGTGGCCGTCTCGCCGCCGTTGCCCGCGCCGTCGCCGTCGCACACCTCGCCGGAGGTGGCGTTCACGATGCCGTCGCCGCAGGTGACCGCGGTGCAGTCGCTATCGCAGGTGGCGGTGCGCGCCCCGTCGTCGCAGGTCTCGCCGGCGGTGTTGTTCACCTTCATGTCGCCGCAGGTGGCGGTGGTGCAGTCGTCGTTGCACGTCGCCGACTCGCCGGCGTCGTCGCAGTCTTCCTGGTTGGTGCCGGTGCTGTTGGTGTGGCCGTCGCCGCAGGTGGCTGGCTCGCAGGTGCCGCCGACGCCGTCCGGACAGTCGTCGTCGTTGCTCCCGTTGCCGTCGTCGCACACCTCGGTCTGGGCGCCCTCCATGTCGATGTGGCCGTCGCCGCAGGTGGCCGGCTGGCAGGTGCCGCCGTTCGCGCCGTCGTCGGGGCAGTCGTCCTCGTTGTCGAGATCGCCGTCGTCGCAGCCCTCGCCGGCGGTGGTGTTCACCTTGCCGTCGCCGCACGCGGACAGAGTGCAGTCGTCGTTGCAGGTCGCGGTCTCGCCGCCGTCGCCGGCGCCATCGCCGTCACACTCTTCGACGCCCTCGACGAGGCCGTTGCCGCACTGCGCGCAGAGGTTGAGGCCGGTGGGGGTGTCGCTGGTGAGCTCGTCGCCGCCAATCGACCAGGCGCCGACGATGTCGGGGCAGCGCTCCACGTGCCAGGGCACGCCGCCACCGGGCCGCGGGCCGACGGTGTTGATGGCGTACCACCACTCGGAGGTGGTGGGCGGGATGGAGTCGTCCTTGACGATGCTCATCGCGTCGATGTCGAAGAGCCAAGGCAAGACGTCGAGCAGACCGTCGTCGTTCGTGTCGAGGTCTTGTCCGACGGTGCCCGTGTTGCCGTCCACGATGGCGTAGGTGACGGTGTCGTCGTTCTCGAAGTTGAGCTCGTTGCCGGCGGTGACGTTGTAGTCGAGGCCGGGGAGCGTCGAGCCGAGGTCGCCCACGCTCACGAGCACGTTGCCCAAGCCGCCCGGATCGAACTCGAGGCTGGTGAGATCGAGCACGTCCTCGATGACGCCCGAGCCGGCGGCCGCGGCGCCGTCGCCGATCACCACGAGCGACACGTCGTCGAGGACGAAGCCCGGCACGCCGGAGAGCTCGAACCACTCGTCGGTGTCGGCGCCCGGCTGATCGGCGCGCAGCTCGTTGATGCGCAGAGTGCCGAACGGCACGAACATGGAGCCCGGCGTGACGTACCCTGACGAGTTGCAGCCGAGGGTGATGCCGGTCACGTCGTCGGAGCTGAAGGCGCCCATGGTGGAGCCTGCGCCGGCCTCGGTGTCGGCCGCCACCTGCACGACGGCCACGTGGAGGTTGTGGTAGATGAGCACCTCGAAGTTCACCGAGCCGGTGCCGCCGGTGCCGTTCCAGTGCGCGCCAACCCACTGGATGACGCTCACGTTCTCGGTGGGGAAGTGCTCGTAGAACACGTTCACCGACTCGAAGTCGTCGTGGAGCGCGTAGAGCCGTGCCCCCGAGCCCACCACGGTGGCGGGACAGTCGTTGTCCCAGTCGTCACCGGTGTCGGTGAGATCGGTGGAGAGGTAGCCGTTGGCCGACACGCGCAGGCTGGTGCGCTCGGCGCCGTAGAAGCTGAACGTCGAGCCGGCGGGGAAGTTCACCGTCGCGGCGTTGTCGTCGCCGTTGGTGATGATCTGCGTGCCGGTGGTGGTGATGTCCACGTAGCCGTAGAGCGACGGGTGCGCCGCGTCGGTCGCGATGGTCCCCCACAGGTCCGGACCTACTTGGGTTGCTTCGGCCTTGGGGGCAGCCAGCGCACACGTCGCCGTCACTGCCGCCCCGAGTAAGAATTTCTGAATGGTTTTCATGTCCACCTCGCGTTCTACGGTCGGATCCCGACTTCTCTACCTCACACACCCCTGCTCCTCTGAGCAGGAGGGCGCGGAACCTATCACGCTTGGGAGCCTCGGTGGGGTGATTCTCCCACCCCACCTCCGAAGGTGCCGCGTGCTCCCCCACGTGCGTGCGTCCGTGAGGGGGAGCCGGCCGAGAAAGTTCGAGCGCGGCGGCGCGCTCGTGTTTACTTGTCGGCCATGACCGAGCGGAGCGAGTCGGCCCGCCAGAGCCTGGTGGCGGCCCTCGAGCGGGGCCCTTCGTCGCTGCGCGAGCTGTCGCAGGCGGTGGGCCTGCCGGAGAAGGAGATCGCCGAGCACCTCCCCCACATCGAGCGGAGCGCGAAGCGGGCCGGCCAGCGCTTCGTGATCGAGCCCGCGCGCTGCCACCGCTGCGCCTTCACCTTCGAGGAGCGCACCCGGGCCAAGACCCCGTCGCGCTGCCCCGCGTGCAAGAACGAGCGCGTGGCGCCCCCGCGCTTCTCCCTCGTTCCTGCGGGCTGAGCGCGGGGAGGGCGCCGGCAGGCTGGGCGCCGGCCGGCTGGGCGCCGGGCAGGCGCGGCGGGGGAAGCTTGGCGGTGCGCCCGCCGCTCACTTCTCGGCGGAGAACCCGCACTTGGCCATCCGCTTCTCGCTCAGCGCCCGCTGGGCGCGGCGCTTGGCGATGGTGTTCTGAAGGCGCAGGTCGGGGAGCGTGTCTGGCGACTCGACGATCTCGGTGAGCAGCTTGACGTAGTTCTTCTTGTCCACCTTCGTGCAGTAGTAGCGGGCGGCGTAGTTGAACTTGATGAGGAGCGACTTGCCCTCGCTGATCTTCATCGCCTCGTCGAACTTCTTCTTGGAGAGATCGAGCTCGGCCATGGCGCTGCGCGCGTGATAGGCGGCGAGCGCGGCGAGGCCGGTGCCGTAGGAGAAGGTGGGGTCGAGCTCGACGCTCCGCTGCATCATCTCCACGCCGATGTAGAGCTCGCCCACCATGTCGGTGTCGTCCTTGAGGAGGTTCACGCGGCTCATCCAGGCCTGGCCCACCCAGAACAGATACTCGGCGTCTTCGTCTTTGACGGTGAAGCCCTTCAGCCACTCCTTCATGGTGGCGACGTTCTTCTTGGCGTCTTCGAAGCCGGGGTTGCGCATCTCGAGCAGCTTGATCCCGTAGAAGATGGAGCGGGTGTAGGCGGCGACGGCGCGCTGCAGCTCGTACTTGGCGGCCGCCGAGTCTTCCCCGTATTCGTCTTGGGCCCGCTCGAGGTCGTCCTCCATGAAGCCGAAGGCGAGGCCGGCCCAGCCCTTGCTCAGCAAGAACAGCCCGTCCTCGTTGTAGGGCGCGAGGTAGTGCAGACCCTCGAACTGGACGATCCCGGCGCTGGTGGCCCGCTGCGCCGTCTCCCAGTCGCTCATGGTGTTCGCCGCGCTCGAGGCCTTGCGCGTGGACTCGAGCTGCCCATCGAGGAGCAGCTTCTTGATGCATCCAGTGTTCGCAACCCCCAGCGCAGCCACGAGGCCGAGGGGGCCAATTTTTCTTGCGAGCGTCGATGCGACCTTCCCGAGCTTCATGGGGCCGGCTTCTACCCTGGCTCGTCCCCGGGCTTCAAGTGTGGGGCTCGGGTTTTGGCCTCCCGGCCTCCCGTCGAGCCCCCGGCGCGAGCTCCTGGCCCGCTGCGAGCTCCCGGCCCGCCGCGAGCGCCCGGGCGCGACGCCGCGCGGCGAGCCCCGCGGCAGCAGGCGCCTCAGGGGGGTGGCGCGGCCGAGCCCTTCGGGGGCGCCCTCAGCTCGGGCCCGTCGGTGGGCGGCGCCGGCTTCGCCGACGACTTCGGCTTGGGCGTGTCGTCGTCGTCGTCGCCGAAGCCCTCGTCGTCGTCGTCGTCGAGGCCTTCGTCTTCCTTCTTCCCGTCGCCGGCTTTCTCGTCCTTCGCGCCGTCGCCGCCGCCATCGCCGTCGCCGTCGTCTCCCTTGCCGCCCCCGGCGCCCTTGTCGTCGTCGAAGCTGTCGTCGTCGTCATCGTCGAAGAACGCGTCCTCGAGCTCGTCGTCGGTGGCGTCCCCGATCCCGCTGTCGGCCTCCTTCACCGCGTACTTGGCGATGTCCTCCGGCGTGCAGGGCACGATGTCGACCGGATCTTGCTGGATGCACTCGAGCTTCCACGCCTCGATCGGCTGCTCCCCCTTCGCCTCCGCCTCCGCCTTCATGCGCGCCACGTCGTCTTCGACGGTGAAGCTCGAGAGGCGCGGCACGAAGATCACGATGAGCAGGCCCACCATCAAGAGCCCCATGAACGGCACCACCACCCGATAGATCTCGGTGACCGGCCGACGAAACCGGAAGCTCGCGATGTAGAGGTTGAGCCCGACCGGGGGCGTGATGTAGGCGATCTCCAGGTTCAACAGGAACATCACCGCCAGGTAGAAGGGGTGCATCCCGAAGTTGGCGGCGAGCGGGACGAGGAGCGGCAGCGCCACCAAGAGCACGCTGAACGCGTCCATCAACATCCCCATGATGAACAGGAAGATGTTGAGCACGATGATGAAGTGCCACAGCTCGCTCATCCCCTTCTCGACCAGCCAGTCGAGCAGGCGGAGCGGGATCTCGGCGGTGATCACGTAGTTGGTGAGGGCCGTCGCCATCGCGAGGATCACGATGATGGCGCCGGCGAGCGACATCGCGTCCTTGGCGATCCGCAGCACGCGCCGCCAAGACAGATCCTTGGTGATGTAGACCTCGGCGATCACGGTGTAGAAGGCCGCCGCCGCCGCGCTCTCGTGGAGCTGGAGCATCGTGGTGCCGAGGCCGGCGAGCACGAGCACGGGCGCGAGCGCCTCCCACTTCACGCCCCACACGTCGCGTGCGAGGGCGGCAGGGCTGAAGCGCTGGCGGGGCACCTTGCGGCGAACGCCCTCGAAGACGCAGTACGCGCTCAAGATCGCGACGAGCACCAGCCCCGGCCACAACGTGGCGTAGTAGGTGCGCATCACGTCGACGCGCGTGACGTAGCAGTAGATGAGCACGAGCGGGCTCGGCGGCAAGAGCAGGCCCACCGCCCCCGCGGTGGTGACGAGGCCGAGCGCGAACTTGCGCGGGTAGCCCTGATCGATGAGCACCGGCAGCAGCAAGCCGCCGATGGCGACGATGGTCACCCCGCTGCCGCCGGTGAGCATCGTGAACACCGCGCTCACGATGACGCACACGATGCCGAGGCCCCCGGGGAGCCAGCCGAGCGCCGAGGACGCCGCCTTCACGATGCGCTGAGGCGCCTTCGACTCGGCCATGAGGTAGCCGACGAAAACGAAGAGCGGGATGGTGACGAGGATGGTGCTGTTGGCGAACTTGTCGTCGAGCACGTTGGCCGCGATGCGCCGGAGCACGCGGTCCTTCTCTTCGTCGGCGGTGAGCCAGGCGAGGATCGAGATGCCGCCGAGCACGGCGAACAGCGGCATGCCGAGCAGCGTCAGGGCGCTGATGATGGTTCCGAAGAGCTTGCCCATCAGGAAGCGCCCTCCCCGGCGAGGTCGTCGCCCTCGGTGATCTCCGCCTCGATGTCGAGCTTCACGTGGCCGGCGACGATGAGCACGGCCCTGAGCACGAAGCGCAGCCCGATCATGAGGAAGCCGAGCGCCCACATGAGATCGGCGCCGGTGAGCAGGCGCCCCGCCGCGTGGCCATCGGGCACCTTGACGAACGGCTGGTAGCCGCTCTCCAGATCGGACTCGGCGGCCTTGAGCCGCGCGTACCCCTCCTCTCCGTAGCGCTCACGGAAGCCGTTCTCTTCGATGAACGTGTTCCAGTCACGACCGGTGAACGCCTTGGGATCGTTCCACGCGCCGGAGCCGAGGACGCGCGGGAAGGTGCGCAGATCGAGGAGGAGCTGCTTGCGCAGCAGGAAGAGCTCATCGCCGAGCTCGTCGACGCTGAGCGAGATCTTCTCGCCGGTGGGGGTGTCGAGCTTGGAGCCCATGGCGGTGACGGCCATGTGGTCGTAGAAGCCCCAGGACGCCATGAAGCAGATCACGGCCGTGGCGAGGGAGGCGACCACCGCCGAGGGGCGCCTCAGGTTCTTGGGGATGAGGCGCAGCACCGCGTCGATCGCGATGTGGGTGCCCGCCGCGGCCGCGAGCGAGCCGCCGAGCAGGGAGACGAACATCGTGAGCCGGGTGCTCACGCCCTTCAGCCCGCCGAAGAGCGCGAAGACCGAGCCCTTCTGCAGCCAATCGTTGAAGCCGGAGAAGAACTCGATCCCCATCCCGCGCCAGAGCTTCGCGGTGAGCACGCCCGCCACCACCGCGGCGACGGTGGCCCAGTTGCGCCAGCGCTCGTCGAGCCGCTTGTGGGTGGCGAGCCGCACCACGAGCGCGAGCACGCTCGCCCCCACGATCTGGCGAAACAGCGTGCCCTTCACCACGAGCGACTCCACCGAGTCGGCCATGCTGCCCATCGCCGCCCAGAACACGAGCACGAGCATGAGCGCCATGAGCGCCCCGAACATCAAACGCACCTCGAACCACGTCCAGCGGTGCTCGAGCTTCACCAACGGGAGCGCCCACGCGGCGCCATCGGGCAGGCCCACCGTGCTCTCGGGGACCTCGTCGTCGCCCTCCCCCGACTCCGAGCCGGAGTCGTCCTCGGTCGAGGCGGCGCGAACAGGGCGTGCGCCGTCCGCGGCCGGCTTGGAGGCGGTCGACGCCTTCGTCTTCCCCGCCGCCGCCTTCGGGTCGGCCTTCTCGCCAGCCTCGTCCGACGCCTCGTCGCTCGGGCGCGCCTTCGGTGCCGGCTCCACATCCTCGTCGTCATCGTCGTCGTCGGGAGACGACGCCTCGACCGGGGCGTCCTCCGGCGGCTCGTCGTTCGACGCGGCCTCCGTGGTCGCTCCCTCGGACGCGGGTGCCTTGGCGCCGCGGCGGGTGACGGCCTGCCGCTTGCGGCCCTTTCCCTTGCCCTTGTTACGCTTGCCCATGCGGGTGCGAGCCTAATACCGCCGGCGTGAAGTTCGAAGCGGCTTCGGGCGAAACGCCTCGAGAAGGGCCCACCACGCGGCGTTGCGCCGATCGCGCGCGCGCGCTCATCGGCCGAACCGGGCGCTCTTCCCCGAGGGCTGCGCGACCTTGTCGTCGGGCACCGACGGCCGCCCGTCGTCGGGTCGGTCACCGGGCTTTGGCTCGCGGGGCAGCTCCGTGGGCTGCTTCATCCAGGGCAAGCGCGTGGGGAGGGCCTCGAGCCACGGGCGGGCCTCCTGCACCACGAGCACCAGCGCGAAGCCCATCACCGCCGCGAACACCGACGCCCCCGCCGCGCGTCGGCGGGTGCGGGTTCGCGTGGGCTCGTCGAGCGCGTCGCCGAGGGCCTCGGCCATCTCGGTGGCGCTCGCGAAGCGGCGGCTCGCGTGGCGGGCGAGGGCCCGCGCCACCAAGCGACTCACGGTGCGGGGGATCCCGCGGTTGGGGGCGCGATCGCGCACCGACTCCGGGCTCCCCTTGAGCTTGGCGTCGAGCACCCTCACCGAGCTCGACTCCACGAACGGGAGCCGACCCGTCAAGAGCTCGTAGAGCACGCAGCCGAGCGCGTAGATGTCGGCGCGGTGATCCACCCGTCCTCCCGCGATCTGCTCTGGCGCCATGTACTCGGGCGTGCCGAAGAGCGTCATCGCCCCGAGATCCGCCTCGCCCTCGGCGTCGCGCCGCGGATCGCCGAGCTCCTTTACCGTTCGCGCGAGGCCGAAGTCGATGAGCTTGACGGTGTCGTCGCTGGCGATGAAGAGGTTCTCCGGCTTGATGTCGCGATGCACGAGCTCGTGCCGGTGCGCTACCGCGAGGGCGAGGCAGGCGCGCCGCACGATGCGCAGCGCGCGCCGCCAGTCGATCGGCTGCCCCTCGCAGAGCTCCTCGCGCAGGGTCTTGCCTTCGAGCAGCTCCATCACGCAGAACAAGCGGCCGTCGGGGGCCTGCCCGAAGTCGAACACGCGCACGAGGCCGGGGTGGTGGAGCCGCGAGAGGGCGCGCGCCTCGCGGCGGAACCGCGCGGCGAAGTCTCGCGAGCAGGTGTGATCGGCGTCGAGCACTTTGATCGCGACCCGGCGCCCGAGATCGACGTGCTCTCCCTCGAACACCACGCTGCTCGCCCCGCGCCCGATCTCGCGGCGGAGGCGATAGCGCGTGCCCGCGAGCAAGTCGCCGTCGTCCTCGGCCGACGGCTCGTCGACGACGGGCTCGGCCTCCGCCGCTTCCCAGGCGGCGAGGTCCTTGACCTTCTGCGCGCGCTGCACCAGGCGGGCGAAGTCGCGTCGCGAACGCCCGGGTTGCGACGGGTACAGGTTGTACATCAGCTGCGCGACCCGAGCGCGGGTGCCCCGCTCACCGTTGGGGAGGGGCGGCGCGCCCGAGAGCAGGGCGCCGAGCCGCGTCGTGGCGGCGCGGGTGGTCTCGAAGCGGCGGTCGCGATCGAAGGCGGTGAGCTCGGCGATCACGCGATCGAGCTCGGCCGGCGCGCCCACGAGCCCGGCGATGGGAGGGGGTGCGAGCTCCCCCGCCGCCACCTTGGCGGTGTGCTCTTTGGCGTCGCCCTGCAAGAAGCGCCGGCCGGCGCAGAGCTCCCACAGCATCACGCCCACCGCGTACAGATCCACGCGAAAGTCACCCGAGTCGCCGTTCGCGACCTCCGGCGCCACGTAGCCTGGCTTGGCGAACACCACCCCCGCCACCGTGTGGCAGCGGCGGTTCTGACCGCGAGCGGTCCCGAAGTCGATGATCTTCACCTCGCCGTCGTAGGCGACCATCACGTTGTGAGGGGACAGATCGCGATGCACGATGGCGAGCGGCCGGCCCGAAGCGTCCTTGCGTTCGTGGACGTAGGCGAGCGCCTCGGTGATGAGGGCCCCGAGCGCCACCGCCTCCTCCCACCGAAGCCTCAAGCCCACGTCGGCGATGCGTCGCCTCACGTTGCCGAGGCTGCGGCCTTCCACGTACTCCATGACGACGAACGGATCGCCGGTGGCCTCGTGGGTGGCGGCCTCGAGCACCTGCGCCACGCCGGAGTTGTTGAGCTGCGCCTGCACTCGCGCCTCGTCGAGGAAGCGCGCGAGGAAATTGGGATCGCGGGCGTGCTCGCGGCGGATCACCTTGACCACGACCGGTCGCTCGGCGCCCTCCACTCCGGTCGTGGAGCCGAGGAACACCTGGCCCATGCCCCCGCGCGCGAGCAAGCGCAAGAGGAGGTAGCGGCCGAACCGGCGCGGCAGCCCCTCGCTCTCGAAGCAGTCTTCTTGATTCGGAGGAGCGGAGTCTCTGGAGGTCGCCACCATTGCAGCGAAGGTGCCAATGTAGGTTAATGTGGGCCAAGAATTCCTCGGCGTCGCGGAGCCCTCGGCCGCGAACGACGTTGAAAAATCAAGCCCTACGTGCCATGTCATGTGAGGTCACGCATCGTGACCGGTCATGGTCGTCACATGTTTCTCGGATGCCTCGTTCTCCCTGGAGCGCGGGGGTCGCTGGGCGGTGTTGTTGCGCTCGAGCGACGAGCTGGTCGTGCGCAGCGGCGCCTGTGCGCGCGACGTCCGAACCAGCACCAACGCGGAGCTCGCGGCCATCGCGGCGGCGGTGCAGCTCGCCCTGCAGACCTGGGGCGACCGGGTGCAGGTTATCGAAATGCGAAGCGACTGCCGCGCCGCCCTGGCCATGGCGGAGGGCTCGGGGAAGGCACGGAACCCCACCGCGACCCGCCTCTCACAGAAGATCCGGCGCCAGCTCGTCGCCCACGACGCCGTGCTCCGCTGCCAGTGGGTGAAGGGCCACCAGCCCTCCGGCAAGAGCCGCTCCGCCTTTCTCCTCAACCAGTGTGACGCGATGGCGCGGGGCCGGCGGCGGTGGACGAAAACCCAACTCGCACATTGAACGCGCGCTCGGCGGAAGCTACCGTTCCACCAGCTGATGGCTCTCGGCTTCGACGCACGACGCGCTGCCACCCAGGTGGCGGCGGCGCTCTCGGTCCTCGTGGTGCTTACCTGCACCGCGTGGGCGCAGGCGTCGGACTACCCGTCCGCCTCGTTCCTTCAGTGCGACCCCGGACCGGTGATGTCGGCGCTCGAGGACGGGCGGGCCCCCGTGAAGCGCATGGACGACGACGCGGGTGCGTCGCTCTTGCCGCTCGACGAAGACGAGGGCTGCGACGGGCTCATCATCGAGCGCTCGGGCCAGGTGCCGGTGTGCCTGCTCGAGGGCGCGTCGGGCGTGGCCGAGCGGCCCATTCACGAGGTGGACGGGACCGCGATCGAGAAGGGCCAGGGATTCTGTCCCGAGCTCGAAGCGAACACCCCGACCGCCACGCAGAACGACCAGGGACCGAGCGATCCGCCGAAGTCGATGGCCGACGCCAACGTGACCCTCGAGGAGCTCCCGTCGCCGCCGCCGGCGCCCGGCAGCGAGCTCTTGCGCGCGGGAGAGCTTGCGCCACCGAGCGCCCTCTGGCTCCGCGTGTTCCGACCTCCGCGACGCTGACCGCGCCTTCGGTGCGCGCGATGATGGGCCCGCACCCCACGCCCGAGCTCGGCGCGTGAGGTCGCCTCGTCCTTCGCACCGGGGTCGACCGTTCGCTCGCTCGCGGTCGTGCGCGCACTGAGGCGCGTCACGAGATCGCCGGAGACACCGCGACCGGCACCCAAGCGTTTCTGCTGCACTCGGCCTGCGCGCTCGCGCCGGCCCAGGCGGCACACGAGGAAAACAATGAGTAAAGGTTCAGCAATCGTAGGATTCTTGCTCTGCTTCTTGGCCGGCATGGCCGTGATGTGGAGCGTCGACCGCAGCGGGGTCGGTCACGGCAACGCCCCTGGGATCACCGCCGACGGCGCGGTCACCGGTGGCGACTGGTCGGCCGCCGACGCCAAGGTCCCCATCTCTTCCAAAGATCCGTACTGGGGCTCGGCCGACGCGCCGGTCACCCTCGTGATCTACACCGACTACCAGTGCCCCTACTGCAGCCGCGTGGAGGCCACGCTGCACGCCCTGCAGGAGAAGTACGGCAAAGAGAAGCTGCGGATGGTGCTCAAGCACTTCCCGCTGCCGTTCCACAAGCAGGCCGTCCCCGCTCACGCAGCGGCCGACGTGGTGTTCCAGCTCGGCGGCAACGACGCGTTCTGGAAGTTCCACGCGCTCGCGTTCCAGAACCAGAAGGCGCTCACTCCAGAGAACTTCTCGGCGTGGGCGAAGCAGGCGGGCGTCGACGGCGCGAAGTTCGACGCGATGACGAAGGAGAACAAGGGCCAGGCGAAGGTGGACGCGGATCTCGCCGCCGGCAAGGCGGTGGGCGTTCGTGGGACGCCGGCGTTCTTCATCAACGGCAAGTTCCTCAGCGGTGCGCGACCGCAGAACGCGTTCGAGGCCGAGATCGACGGTCAGCTGAAGGAAGCCGAGCAGCTCATCGCCGCCGGCACGCCCAAGAACCAGGTTTACACCAAGCTCACGAACAAGAACTTCACCAACCAGCCGGAAGCGGCCAAGGAAGGCGCCGAGAAGGAGCCCGAGGACACCACCACCGTGTGGAAGGTGCCGCTCACCGGCAAGGAGCCGATCAAGGGCAACCCGAACGCGCTGGTCACCATCGTGGAGTTCTCCGAGTTCCAGTGCCCGTTCTGCGCCAAGGTGATCCCCACCATGAACCAGATCCTGGACACGTACAAAGACGACGTCCGCGTCGTGTTCATGGACCAGCCCCTGCCCTTCCACAAGCGGGCCATGCCGGCCTCGATGCTCGCCCACGAGGCGCGCGCGCAGAAGGGTGACAAGGCCTTCTGGGAGGCCCACGACCTGCTCTTCGAGAACCAGAAGAAGCTCGAGGACGAGGACCTGTGGGGCTACGCCGACAAGCTCGGGCTCGATCTCGACAAGGTGAAGGCGGCGGTGGCGAGCAACAAGTTCGCCGCGCAGATCGAGTACAACCAAGACCTCGCCGGCGACGTGCAGGCCTCGGGCACGCCCCACTTCTTCGTGAACGGCCGCCGTCTCAAGGGCGCCGTGCCCTTCGAGAAGTTCAAGCCGATCATCGACGAGGAGATCAAGAAGGCCAAGGCGCTGCTCGACAAGGGCGTCAAGCCGGCCGACCTCTACGCCGAGCTGATCAAGAGCGGCAAGGAGCCTCCGCCCCCGGAGAAGAAAGACGCCGGCGACGTGCCTGCCAACGCCCCGTTCAAGGGCCCGGCCAACGCGAAGATCGTCATCCACGAGTTCTCCGACTTCCAGTGTCCGTTCTGCGGCCGCGTGAACGACACCCTCAAGGAGGTGCAGCAGGAGTTCGGCGACTCGGTGAAGATCGTGTGGCGCCACAAGCCCCTCCCCTTCCACAAGGAGGCGCCCCTGGCCCATCAGGCCGCCCAAGAGGCCTTCGTCCAGAAGGGCAACGACGGCTTCTGGGCCATGCACGACAAGCTCTTCGCCAACCAGAAGGCCCTCACCCGTGAGGACCTCGACAAGTACGCCGAGGAGCTCGGTCTCGACATGACCAAGTTCAAGAAGGCGCTCGACGACGGCACCCACAAGGCCTTCGTCGACGCCGAGAACGCGCTCTCCGAGAAGCTCGGCATCCGCGGCACGCCTGGCTTCGTGATCGGCGGCTACTACCTGAGCGGGGCCCAGCCCTTCTCCAAGTTCAAGAAGCTCATCAAGCTCGCCCTCGCGGAAGCGAAGTAACCGGGCTCGAGCGCGCGCAGCGGAGCTCCGTCCGCTGCGCGCAACGTCGAGGCCCGCAGCCAGCGCGCTCGCGGGCCTCTTCGTTTTGTGCCGGCGCGGGGCCTGGCTAGCCGAGCTCGGTCGAGCCGCGCTTTTTGTGGAGGATGATGCGGGTGATCTCGTTGGCGCAGATCTCGATGAAATCGGTGACGTCGGCGACCGCGTCGCGGTCGACGCCATCGGTGCGATCGTCGCCGTAGAAGATGGCCACCACGCGCTCGCGGATCGTGAGCGGGATCACCGCCACCCGCCCATCGCCGCTGATGCTGAGTTTGTTGCGGAGGATGGCGTCGACGCCGTCTCGAACGAGGGGGCGCACGAGCGGGTCGCCGGTGGCGTAGGCGTCGCGCAGGATGCTCGGCTCTTCGACGAGGCTCAGCTGCAGGGTGGCGAGCCCCATCGGGAGGCCGTGGGAGAGGCGCAGCTCGGCCACATCCCCGGTGACGACGAAGAGCACCGAGCGCTCGAAGAACTGGCGCGCGTAACGCGTGAGCACCTCGAGCACCACGTGCACGTCGTCGGCCTGGGTGGCCGCGAGCTCGGCTTGGGGTCGGGTGAATGGGCCGCGGTGGCGGAAGCGGCGGTGATCTTCGAGGATCCGCGCCTCGGCCGAGGGGGGAGCTTCGCTGAGGGATGCGTTGAACTCGCCTCGCACCGACACGGGCGCCACGTCGTCGGGGTCGTCGTCTCGCCAGGGCTGCGTGTCGCGCTTCTCCCCTTCTTCCCCCTCGGTCTCGGCGTAGGGGCGGGTGATGCGCCCCGGGTCGTCCGCGCTCGGGGGGGGCTCGCTCGCGACGTCGTGACCGGACTGGCCCGGATCGAGGGTCTTCACGCTGCGCTTGGAGGCGGCCGCGTCGTCATCGTCGCCGAAGCCTTCGAGCGTGTCGGGCGCCGGCGCGGGGGGAGGCGCGGCTTGCCGCGCGGAGGGGACGATGCCCTCCGGGTGCTCCGACATGCGGCGGTAGGGGGCGGCCGCCGGGAACGCGCGCTCCACCCGCACGCGCACCCCCTCCTTCGAAGCAGCGAGCGTCGCCGGCGCGCCCGCGTTCAAGAGCTGGAGCAACCAGGCGTCGCGCTCGGCCACCGGGAGGTCGCAATAGAAGCCGAGCGCCTCGGCGAGACGGTGGGGCAGCACCGCCACCGGCCGCACCGCGAGCCCCGCTTGCTCTTCGAGCCTCCTGCCGACGCGCTCGGAGAGCGGATCACAAACCGCCACCTCGAGATGCGTCTGGGTGCGGCCGACGGGGAACACGCGATGGAGCGCTGCGAGCCGCGGCGGCAAGAGATCGCTGACGTGAGGGCTCGGCTCGGTGAGGCGCCCCGTGGGCCCAGCGGGCAGGCCGAGATGATCGCTGAACAAGATCGACGCGGTGAGCTCGTCGGTGATCCCCGCGTCGACGAGCGTGGTGGCGAGATCCCCGCCGTAGAGCACCTGCATCGCGATGCAGAGCTCGAGGTCGGCCCACGTCACGAGGCCACGCGAAAGCGCGAGCGCTCCGAGTCCTTGCTGCGTTTCACCCATGGGTCGAGGTCGCGGATGCCGCGGCGGCGCTCGCGCCGATGCGGCGCAACCAGCGGGCGAAGATCTTCCTGCCCTCGACGAGCTTGGTCAAGCTCGCATGCTCGTTCTGCTGGTGAGCCTGCGCGCTCAGGCCTGGTCCGAGGTTGACGGCGGGGATGCCGCACGCGGAGAAGCGCGCCACGTCGGTCCACGCTTGCTTGGCTTCGATCCCCTCGACGCCGCTCTCCATGAGAGCGTGCACGAGCGGGTTGTGGGCATGGGGGGGAGCGGCCGGGCTCAGATCGGTGAAGGTCACCTCGGCCCTCCCCGCCACCAAGGCCGTGAGCTCGGCCTGCGCCGCCTCGAGGGTCTGATCCGCCGCGAACCGATGGTTGAGGTTCACCTCGAAGCGATCGGGCACGACGTTCCGTCCACGGCCCCCGTGGGCGAGCGTGGCGCTGGTCACGGTGCGGTACACGAAGCCGTCGAGCTCCACCTCGCGCGGCGCGAGGGCGGCCAGCTCCGAGAGCAGCCCCCCCGCCTTGTGGATGGCGTTGTCGCCTTGCCAGGGTCGCGCGCTGTGCGCCGTTTTGCCCTTGAACGTGAGCGTCGCGTGGATGGAACCAACGGCGCCGAGGCTCAGCCGGTTGTCGCTCGGCTCGAGGCACACCGCCACGTCGAGCTCGTGGAGCTCGCGATCGCTCGCGAGCACGAGGCCGAGCTCGTTCTCGAGGAACGGCCCCTCTTCGCGGCTGTACAACAGCATGGTGAGATCCACCTGCTCCGCGAGCGCTGGCTCGTTCTCGACCAGATCGAGCATGATGGCGAGACCCGCCTTCATGTCGGAGGCACCGGGCCCGTACAGCACGTCGCCCTCCACGCGCACCGGACCATCGTGCTCGGTGCGAACCACGTCGAAATGGCCAGCGAGGGCCACCTTGGGCCCGCCCGTGCTGCGACTGACAGGCACCACCAGCGAGTTCTCGTAGCGCCGGATCGGACCGGCGAGGTGAGCGGCGCCGAGGCGGTCACCCACCGCGTCGCACAGGGCCTGCTCCTCGCCGGTGAACGACTCGATGGAGCACAGCCAGCGGAGCGTCTCGCACAGCCGCGAGAGAAGGGTCACACGCTGACTCCGTAGTCACGGAGCGCCGCGTTGAGCGAGGTCTTCTTGTCGGTCGACGCCTTGCGCAGCCCGATGATGAGCGCGCAGGGCACGCCGAACTCGCCGGCGGCGAACTTCTTGGGGCGCGTGCCCGGGATCACCACGCTGCGCGCGGGGACCCGCCCCACGAGCTCGACCGGTTGCGCTCCCGTCACATCGATGATCTTGGTCGAGCTCGTGAGCACCACCCCCGCTCCGATCACCGACTCGCGCTCGACGTGCACCCCCTCGACGATGATGGCCCGCGACCCGATGAAGCAGCCGTCCTCGATGATCACCGGGCGCGCCCCGGGAGGCTCGAGCACGCCGCCGATCCCCACCCCACCCGAGAGGTGGCAGTCGCGCCCGATCTGAGCGCAGCTGCCCACGGTGGCCCAGGTGTCGACCATGGTCCCGGCGCCGACGTAGGCGCCGATGTTCACGTAGGCTGGCATCACGACGGCGCCAGGCTCGAGGAACGCGCCCCGCCGCACGGTTCCCGGCGGCACCACCCGCACCTTCGCCTCGGCGAGGTTCTGCTTGATGGGGATCTTGTCGTGGAACGACAGCGGCCCCGCGCTCTCCGGTGTCATCTCCCGGATCGCGAAGTACAAGAGGATCGCCCGCGCGACCCACGCGTGGGTGACCCAGGCCTGCCCCTCCGACGCCTGCTCCTCTGCCTCGGGCGACGCGGCGCGAATCTTCCCACGGTCGAGGAGATCGATCGCTTGCTCGACGGCGAGGCGGTGTTCGCCGTCCAAGAGGCGACGGTCGTCGTAGGCGGCGTCGATGCGCCGCGCGAGCTCGGCGAGATCCGTCATCTCGCCGACCCTAGTCTCACCCGCTGGTGGTGGCCAGACCGTCTCGCAGGTGTAGCAGCGTCTCAGCCGCTGGCGGTGGCCAGGCCACGCGTCGCCCGCAGCATGGGCGGAGTTGGGATCGCGACGTGAACGCTCGGCCCGCGTCGCTCACGCGTCCAGCCGACGTGCTCCACGAGGGCGTCGAGCAGACGCGCCGAGATCGGCAGCGGAGGCACCAGCTCGAGCTCTGTCCGCACGAGGGCGACCTGCGAATCGCGCGGCAGATCGGGGGACAGCCGGATGTCGACCGCGGTCGGCTCATGGCTCGTCCGCGAGCGAGCGTCGACGAACACTGCGCCGCTGGCCCCAGCGACGAGCTCGATCGTCTGCTCCAACACCGCCCACGCCACGATGGGATCGGCGTCGAAGCGTTGCTGGTGTTCCACCGCGGCAGACACCTCGACGGTGCGGCTCACGAAGATGGCCTGCGGCCCCCACCGGCCGCGCATGAGATCGGCCACCGAGAGCTGGATGGGGCGGGGCGCCACCGCGGCGTGGGCGACGCCGACGAGACGATGAGCCGCTTGGAGCTCGCTCCCGACGCGGTCGATGTTGCGCTCGAGCTCGAGTCGCTCCCGCGCGGCGAGCTTGCCGCTCCTCTCCAGCAGCACGTTCATCCCGCCGACGATGCGCTTCACCTCCGTCCCGAGCTCGCGCGCCACCGCGGCCATGGCCGTCGGCGCGGCCCGAGCCGCGAGCTCGTCGAGCAACCGCTCGATCGCCGGGCAGGCCTCGCGCGAACGCGCCCGGACGTCGTCGATGGCGGGTAGGAGCTGCGCTGGGCCGAGCTCACGCGCGGCCAGCGAACGCGCGATGCCGTAGATCGACATCACGCATTCCCCCATCATCCCGAGTGCTGGCTGTAGCGACGCGATGTGACTCCCCCCCTCCCAACTCTTCGGTACCTCAAGAATCTACACGGTTGGTCGCACGTCGCAACCCGCAAAGAAGTACCCGATCTCGCGGGCAGCCGTCTCGGTGGCGTCGGAGCCGTGCACGGCGTTCTCGCCCACGTTCTTGCCGTACAGCTTGCGGATCGTTCCCTCCGCCGCCTTTCCGGGGTCGGTGGCGCCGATCACGTCGCGGTACTTCGCGATCGCGTCGTCGCGCTCGAGCGCCATGACCACGATGGGACCGCGGGACATGAACTCGACAAGCTCCCCGAAGAACGGGCGCTCACGGTGGATCTCGTAGAATCCCTCCGCCTGCGCGCGCGTCATGTGGAGCTGGCGCATGCCCACGATGGCGAAGCCCTCTTCCTGCAGACGCGCGATGATCGCGCCGGCTTTGCCTGCCTCCGTGGCGTCGGGTTTGATGATGGATAGTGTTCTCTCTCGGGCCATGGCGCGCGACTTAACGGAGCGTGCGCCAAAGGGCAAGACTTAGCGGCACCTACCGCCACGAGCGACGCGAAACGGTCGCCGCCGCGGGGCCAAGGGCGTCGGCCCCGCGCGGCCTTTGCGCGCGGCCTGCGCCCTGCGACGTGGCCTCCCGAGCCTCAGGGGGCGGGGGCCGGCGCGGGCGCGGGGGCCGGCTTGGGCGCGGGAGCCGGCGCGGGGGCAGCGGGAGTGGGGGCGGGAGCCTGGCCGTCGCTCGTCGTGGGCTTGGGGGCGGGCTTCTTCGAAGGCTCTGCCATCTCCACGGTGAGGCTCGAGTCCATCTTCATCTTCTGGCCCTGCGGCAGCCCCATGCTCGCCTTGGTGTCGATCTTGATCTTCGACTTCACCGGTGCGAGCCGGTCGAGGCGGAGCTGGGTGGTGCCCTTGCCGCTCGACTTGAGCGACAACAGATCCACCGTCACCCCCATCTGCGACACCTTCTGCTTGGGTGCGAGCTGGCTGATCCCCACCTTCAGGGTGATGTTCTGACCGCTCACCTTGACCAGGTCGTAGGTGGACTGCTGCGTGAGCGTGATGCCGTTCTGGTTGAGCGTGTTGGTGTGCGTCCAGCGCGCTCCCTTGCCGACCGGCTCGGCGGGGAACGGGGCGTTCATCTGCTGCAGCGCCTGCTCCATCCCCTGGAGCACCTGTTGGGTCTGCGCGTTCTGCTTGCCGGGGAGGCTCAGCTTCGACTCCTTGGTGATGCCGCGCGAGGTGATCACCACCTCCCCCTTCAACCCAACGAGCGAGCCGAGGGCCTGGTTGAGCATCGTGATCACCTTGTCCTCGACGCCCGGGACCGCACGCACGCCGGCGTCGCTCAGCTCGAAGTCGTAGTGGATGTCACCGTTCGGAGACACCTCCGTCACCTTGGTCTGCATCACGAACACGATCGGCGGCACCTTGCCCGCCGGCGGTGCGTTGCCGTCGATCTCCATCTTGATGGCGGTGCTCATCACCATCTCCACCGCGACGGCGTCCCCCACCTTGGGGGTGAGGCGCAGCTCCGCGTGCGGCTCGGCCCCCGCCTTCACGAGCTTCACCTCGGCGGGCGCCGCCTTCGGCTTGGGGACCGGGGCGGCGCCGGTAGCGTCTGCCTTCGGCGCCGGCGTGGGCCCGTCGGGATCGAACTCCTCGTCGTCGGGCTCGGTGGCGTCGCCGGTCGCCGAGGCCTGCGGCGCGAGCTCGCTCGGCCCATGGCCGCTCGCGAAGGGGACCAGCGGTCCGCCGCTCTCGGTGGACTCCGCCGAGGAGGCGGTGGACGGGGACGAGCTGGCGAGCTTTTCGGGCTGCACCGCCGACTGCTCGGTGTTCTGGCAGGCCACGGCCAGCGACACGAGGACGCCGACGAGCCAGAGGAGCCGAAACGAGGGGTTCATGCCGGGCAATCTACTCCGCAAGGCCGGCGTCTGCCACCCTGGCTCTCGCGCGCAGGTTCCGCTAGAGCTGCCTGCGTCATGGAAAAGCCCCGTCTCACGACCCTGGTTCAGGGCGGTGGGTGAGCACGCAAGCTCCCCGCCGAGAGCCTGGTCCAGGTTCTGAATAAACTGCCGCAAACTCCCAAGCATCCATGGGTCGACAGCTCGACCGGGCTCATGGATGACGCGGCCGTGGTGCGTCCGGACGGCGCCGAGCGCGCGATGGTGCTGACGATGGATGTGATCACGCCCATCGTCGACGACGCGCGCGCGTTCGGCGCGATCGCGGCGTCCAACTCCCTGAGCGACGTGTACGCCATGGGGGGGCGCCCCGAGGTCGCGTTGTCGTTTGCCGGCCTCCCCACGGATCTGCTGGGCGTCGAGCTCGCCGAGGAGGTGCTCGCGGGCATGAGCGACGCGTGCATCCGCGCCCGCTGCACCATCGTGGGTGGCCACACGATGAAGGACAGCGAGCCCAAGTGCGGCCTCGCTGTCGTCGGCAGCGTGGCCCCCGACGCGGTGTGGTCGCAACGCTTCGCGCGCGTCGGCGACGTGCTCGTGCTCACCAAGCCCATCGGCACCGGCTTGGTCGGTCAGTCGGTGCGACAGGGGAACGCCGACGAGGCGGCGGTGGCCGAGGCGGTGGCGCAGATGGTCGCGCTCAACGATGTAGCCTGCGCGGTGGGCCAACGCTTCGGGACCCACGCCTGCACGGACATCACCGGGTTCGGTCTCCTCGGGCACCTGCGCAACCTGGCCGAGGCCTCCAGGGTGACCCTCGAGCTCGAGGCCCTCGCCGTCCCGCTCCTCCCCTCTGCGCTCGCGCTCGCAGCGACCGGATGTGTTCCCGGCGGCAGCCGTCGCAACCTCGCCTACGCCGAGGTGATCACGCGCTTCTCCGACGCCGTCGAGGAGCCGCTGCGGCTGGTCCTGGCCGACGCTCAGACCTCCGGAGGGCTGCTCTTGGTGCTGCCGGAGGCCCGCGCCAACGACGCCCTCGCCGCCCTCGCCGACGGCGGGGTCGGCCGCGCGGCGGTGATCGGGCGGGTGCTCGCCGACAGCGCCGGCCGCATCGACGTGCGCTGAAGACCTGACCGGAGCCCCTCGGGGGGCACCCAAGCGTCAACGCGGTGTTGACACCGCGCGCTGGGGCGAGCGCGGTGAGCTCCGGGCCGCTCGTGGGCGCCGCGCCATCCACGCGACGGCGACCAGGCCGAGCCAGCCCCAGCGGCCGCGACGGCCGGTAGGTGCCGACGCCACGGCGCACCCTCCATCTTCGGGCGCATCGGCGACGGGGCAGTCTGGATCGGCGTCGCAGCGCGTGTTGCAGCCGCCGTCGAGGGCGCACGGACAGTCTGGATCCGGCGACGCGCAGCCCAAGGCACAGCGCCCATCTTCGGCACAGGAGGGCGGCGGATGCTCGGCGACGAAGCGCTCGACATCGGTGACGAACAGGTCGGCGCGCATCTCCGTCATCTCGAACTCGCAGCTGCCGCGCGAGTGCACCCCCGCGAGCTCCTCGCCGTCGGCCCCCGCCGCGAAGGCGGGCCCCCCCGAGTCGCCTCCGCACGTCACGGCCGGGAGCGCGCCGAGGATCATGCCGTCGTCGGACACCGACACCACCTCCGCTGCCCCCGCGCGGCGAACGTCGTCGCCGGCCGCGTCGGGATCGGTGCGCCCGAAGCCCACGATGCGGAGCACCTCGCCTACCGCGGGCGGCGCGGCGCGGAGCGCCACCGGGGGCCCAACCGCGTCCACGGTGGCCACGAGCCCCACGTCGCGCCCCGTCGCGCCGGTGAGGTGCGCCGGGTGCACCCACACCTCGTCGATCGGGAACGTGTCGCTGCCGTCGGCCCACGACACGCCGCGAAAGACGGTGATCGCCTCGAGCGCGATGGGCGCCTCCGGGGGGAGACAGTGGGCCGCCGTCATCACCACGTGCGCCGCCACCAGCGTGCCCGAGCAGAACAGCTCCCCCTCGGCGGTGAGCCCTACCACCGCGTCGTCCTCGGTCGCGATGGTCCCGTCGATGATGGCGACGGAGCGCTCGCCGACTCGCTCGAGCGGGGCACAGCCGAGCGCGCCGGCGAGCCCCCAAAGCCCCGCGAGGCGCGCCCGGGCCAGGCTCGCTGCCCGCCGGCGCGGCGCCGCCGTCAGTTTCGCCAGCGGCCGGAGGTCACCGCGCTCCATGCCTCGTGATCCTGTTCCTTCTTGAGCAACACGCCGAGGAACGGCACCTCGCGGGTGAGCCGCTCGGCGTCGACGTCGGCGCGGGAAAGCACCAAGAGCCAGTCGATGAGCTCGCTCGTGCTCGGCCGCTTGCGCAACCGGTCGATCGTTCGCAGCCGATAGAAGGCCTTGATGGCCTGCTCCACCAGCAGCTCGTCGATGCGCGGGTGGTGCACGCGCACGATGTTCTTCATCTGGTCCTCCTCGGGGAAGTCGATGAAGTGGAACACGCAGCGCCGCAAGAAGGCGTCGGGGAGCTCCTTTTCGTTGTTGCTCGTCATGATCACCACCGGACGCTCGCGCGCGACCACGTCCTCGTTGGTCTCGATGACGTGAAACCGCATGCGGTCGAGCTCATCGAGCAAATCGTTGGGGAACTCGATGTCGGCCTTGTCGATCTCGTCGATGAGCAACACACAGCGCCCCTCGCGCGAGAACGCTCGCCCGAGCGGCCCGAGCTTGATGTAGGTGCGGATGTCCTTCACGTCGCCGTCGCCGAAGCGGGCGTCGTAGAGGCGCTGCACCGTGTCGTACACGTAGAGCCCATCCTGCGCGCGGGTGGTCGACTTCACCGACCAATGGATCAGCTCGAGGCCGAGCGCCTGAGCGATGGCGGTCGCGAGCAGCGTCTTGCCCGTCCCCGGCTCACCCTTCACGAGCAAGGGTCGCTCGAGCGCGAGCGCACAGTTGACCGCGGCCTCGAGAGCCGGATCGGTGAGGTAGGTGGACGTTCCACGAAAGCGCTGGAATTCGGTCATGGCCACCGTCGACCTTAGCCCAAGTTCAAGCGTCACTCCTGCCGTTTGTCGCGCTTGTCGAGGGCCCGTCGCATCAGCTCCTCCGGCTTGAAGCCGTAGAGCGCGAGCCCCTGTTGGATCTGCTCGGCCATCTCCGCCGAGAACAGCGCGCCGAGCACTGGATCCGCGCTCCCGTCCACGTCGAGGTCCTCGTCGCCGTGGGTCTGTTCGAGCCACCGCGCGAAGGTCGGCCGCACGATGGAGGCCTTGGGCCCCGCCTCGCGCTCGATGGCCTCCACCCACGCCGACACCGTCACCAGCTGGAACTTATGCTGCTCGATGGCCTTCCGGAGGGCCCGGTGCAGCGTCTCGGCCCCGAGCGCGTCGCGGAGCGCCACGTAGAGGTAGGGAGCCTTGCCGTACACGAGCCCCGCGTACTCGAGGGTGGAAGCGAAGGCGTGGGAGGGCCGTAGCACCGGCCGATCCCGACCCCCGAGCATGCGATAGGCGGCGTAGTTGAGCCGCACGTTCGCGTTCATCGCGCGCTCGGCCGCCTCGGATCCGTGCGCGGCCGCAAAGGCCAGGCCCGCCGCATACTGGCAGAGCGGCTCGTCGAGCGCTGGCTGCTGCTTGGCGTCGTTGCCCACGATGCCCGCGAAGTATTGGTGGGCCACCTCGTGATGCACGGTGAACTCGAGCATCGTGTCGAGCGGCGCGAAGGCCGACCCCACGCCACCGCCCAAGAGGCCGAGCATCCCCGCGAGCGGGCTCCCCGAGGCCGACAGCGGCCGATAAAGCATCCCCGCGATGAGCACCATCGCGCTGAACTCGACGCCCCCCGCCCCGCCCACGAGCGACGCCTCGACGATGTCGAGCTCGCTGTAAGGATAGGGCCCGAAGGCAGCCTCGAAGGTCTGGAGGGCGGTGACCGCGTGAGCGAGCGCAGCGCGCCCACGCTCTCGATCGCGGCGGCGGTAGACGCTGGTCACCGTGGTGTCCCCCACCGCTTGCGCGGTCCGTTCGAGATCGCGGCCGGCCACGAGCACGAAGTCGCGCACGCACGCGCCCTTCGACACGGTGAGCGCGAGGTCTTCCGCGCTCGGCGCGGCCGCCGCGTCCACCAGGTTGGTGACGATCCCGAGCTCGGCGTCGGCCACCGTCCGCACCTCGAAGCTCGCCACGTCGTTGTAGGCGATGTCGCCGAGGGGCGCGGGAGGCTCCACGTCGAACACGCCATCGCGATGGGGGGCCACCATCGGGAACGCGCTGGCCATGGTGAGGATCCCGTCGCCGATGGCGAGCAGCCCGTAGTCGGAGGCCTCCGTGCCGCCGAGCGCGCCCAGTGAACCGAACGCCTGCGAGAGCACGTCGTTGACGTCGTCGCCGAGCCTTCGGAGCTTGCCGCGGTAGCGGAGGGTGAGCTCGATGGCTGCCCCCGGGGCCGCCGGGCCCGGGAGCTCGACGAAGACGAGACTCGGGCGCTCCACCCGCACCACGAGCGCCCGATCGCCTGCGCCTCGGGCCGCTTCGATCTCGAGCCACGGGGGGTGGTCGGTGGCGCCCAGCTCCTTGGCCACGTTGGGGACGAGCACGAGCGGGAGCTCGGAGATGGTCGTGGCCGCCGGGTTCACGAGCGACAGGGCGAGCTCGCCGGTGAAGGTGCCGTGGAGCACGTCGATGGCCTGATCGATCCGGTATTGGGTCATCGTCTCGCGCTCGCAGCCGGCGTTCGGCAAGAGGAGCGCGCGCGGAGGCTCCGGAGTGGGGCCGGCAGCGCTCGCCGACGGGCTCGGCGCGCCGACGGCAGGGGTGAGCGTCGCGGCCGGCGAGGTGCTCACCGGCTCTGGCTCGCAGGCGAGCATCGAGCTCACGAGGAGCGCCCACGTCGTTCGGTCCCAGCGCCGCACGTTTACACCGTAGCGCGGTCCCCGGCTCGAAGCACCGCTCCGTCCGCCGCTCGTCGTCGGCTCCAAGAGGGCGCGCTGCGTCAGGCGCCGCGGGTCGGCGCCGACGCCGCCGTCACCGAGAGGAGGTGGAGGTCGCACAGGTTGGTTCCGGTCGGCCCGGTACGCACGAGGCAGCCCGCCGCGGCGAGGAGGGGGTACGCGTCGGCGGCGGCGAGGGCTCGCTCCGGATCGCCGCACGCCGCGAGACGCGACCAGGTCGCCCCGTCGACCTCCGCCCCGGCGGCGTCCGTCGGTCCGTCGCTGCCGTCCGAGCCGAGCGCCAAGAACGAGAGCGGCTTCCCCGCGATACGCTTCGCGACGGTGAGGGCGAGCTGTTGGCTCCGACCGCCGCGCCCCGCGCCGGCCGGCAGCCTCACCGACGGCTCGCCACCGCCCACCACGAGGCCCCCCGGCGCCAGGCCCGCTGCGGCACCGACGAGGCGGGTCGCCACCGCCTCCACGTCGTCGGTGCTCGGCGGCAGCTCGAGCACCGCCGTGAAGCGACCGCTCTCGCGCGCCGCCCCGCTCGCGCGCTCGAGCAGCGTGGCCACCGAGGCGAGCACCCGATGGCGAACCCGCGCGAAGATCGGATCGTCGGCGGCGGGGACCTGCGCCTCGATCGGTGGCTGCCGCAGCCACTCGAGCACCGCGCGCGGCACGCCCTCGAGCCCGCGCAAGAGCTCGAGCGCCGCGGCCGGCGTCGCGTCGGCGGGCAGGAACGGACCGGACCCCACCTGGCAGAGGTCGCCCGAGACCACGTCGCTCAGCACCAGCACCTCCACCCGCGCCACACAGCGTCGGGCGAGCCTGCCCCCCGACGCGAGCGTGAGCTGCTTGCGCACTCGGTTGATGTCGTCGATGCGGAGGCCGGCCGCGAGGAGGGCGTCGCTCGTCTGCCGCAGCGCCTCGAAGCTCAGCCCCGGCGCTGGCGTCGCGAGGAGCGACGAGGCGCCGCCGCTCAGCACGAACACCACGAGCTCGTCGACGCGACGCTGCCCGAGGAAGTCCCACAGGAGGCGCCCGGCCTCCGCGCTGCGCGCGTCCGGGCTCGGATGTCCCGCGAAGCGAACCTCCACGGAAGCCGGCGCGAAGCCGTCGAACGCGCCGTCCTTCGCGATCAAGAGGCCCGCGCCGAGGGCCCCTCCGAGGGCGTCCGCGACCCCGCGCCCCATGTGGCCGGAGGCCTTGCCGGCGCCGGCGAGGAACACTCGGCGCGCCCGCCGATCGAGGGTGGCCGCCGCCGCGCGCGCGAGGCCCTCGCCGTCGCAGCGACGCAGTGTCTCGGCGGCGAGGTCGCGCAGGCTCATATCGCCTCGCCGATGGCCACGTGGAACGCGAGCGGCACCCCCGGGCTCTGTCCAGGCTCTGGCCCCCCCTCGTTGGGGGCGAGCTGCGCTGCGCCGAGCTCTTGCAGATAGGGCGGGCGCACGCCGAGATCGAGGCGGATGCGACCTACCTGCGACACATAGCGGACACCGACGCCAGGGGAGAGGTGAGGGTGGGAGAAGCGGAAGTCGGACAGCGACCGCACCACGTCGCTCGCGTCGAGGAACAACACGCCGAGCAGCGACTCGGTGAGCGAGAACCGGAGCTCGGTCGAGAGCTCCCACATGCCGCGGCCCCCCGAGGGCAGCAGCGCGTCGCTGCCTTGGCCCCGCTGCGACAGGAAGGCGAGCACCTCGTGCGGCCCCACATCGCGAAACAGGTAACCGCGATTCGAGGTAGGTCCACCGCTGTAGAACGCGCGCAGCGACAACAGCTGCAGATCGCGCGCCCGCTCCGCCTCGCTCGCGGTGCCATCGCCGAGCAACGAGTCGCCGTAGCCGAACGGAAACAAGAAGCCCGTCGTCCAGCGCACGGCGAAGACGACGTCGTCGCCGAGCGGCGCGTAGAGCCGCACCTCCGGTCGGAGGCGCACGTCCTCCGCGTCGCCGAGGGCCGCGAACTGCGCGTTGAGCGCGAGGTAGGCGCCGATGACCGGATTGTTGGGATCGAGCTTCCCCGCGCGGTTGCGTCGAAAGTCGAGCGCGCTCGAGAGCTCGAGGTAAGGGATGAGCACGTTCTCGAAGCCCTCGGGCGGCCCCCCCTCGAGGTTGAACTCGGCGGGGCTGTCGAACTGCAGCTTCACCTTCGGCGAGCCGTAGAAGTCGAAGCCGCCGAGGTAGGGGAAGTGCCAGGTGCGCTCGACGCCCACCGAGCCGTTGAGCTCGCGGTAGACCACCACGTGGTCGACGTCGGCGTCGAAATTCACCGGATCGGGGAGCGTTCGCGGCCGGTAGAACTTCGCGCCGGCCGACACGAGGGTGTTCGTGCGCGCCTCCGGGAAGCCCGGCTGCTTGAAATGAATGTCGCCCTCCGCCTGCGGGATGACGAGGATGTCGGGCGGCGGATCGAAGATCGTCGTGGCTTGGAGCGGGAAGAACAAGAGCGACGGCCGCGCCTCGATCGAGAGCCGACGCATCCCACCGAGGAAGTTGCGGTCTTCCCAGCCGAGCACCCCGTGCACGTCGAGGCGCGTGCCGAGCTCCCCGCCGAGCCCCACCTTGACGCCGCGCAGGCGCATCGGCTGCACACGCACCACCACCGGGATCTGCGTCACCGGAGGCTCCCCCTTCTTCGAGCGCCGCGCTTCGATCTCCACCGAGCCGAAGACCTCGAAGTCGGCGAGCGCCACGTGGGCCTGCTCGAGCACCTCCGTGGAGTAAGCGTCGCCTTTTCGAAAGCCGAGCGCCCGCCTCACCGGCCCGTCGGGGATCTCGCCCAGCCCCTCGATGGTCACCTCACCGAGGTGACAGAACGGGCCCGCCGTCGCCACGAGCCGAACCTGGGCCTGCCGCTTGGCCACGTCCACGTCCACCTCCCCCTCCACCTCGGCGTACGCGTAGCCCCGATCCGTGAGCGCCCGCCGCACTCTCCCCTTCAGCTCGTCGTAGCGATCTTCGTCGAAACGAGGGGCCACCTCGGGCGCCTCGATGGGCTCGCGCTGGTAGCGCGCGACGATGTCGACGAGGGCCGCGTTGGCGCGCAACGCCCGTCGCCAGTCGGGAAACGAGAGCTCCGCCTGCTCGATGAGCACGGGCTCGCCTTCGTTCACGACGATCTCGACACGAACGTGGCCTTCCTCCGTCTTCACGACGCGGCCCGCGCTCACCTCGGCGTCGTAGAACCCGCGCGCGCGATACCAGCGCCGGATGCGCTCCAGATCGCGGTCGAGGACGAGGCGGTCGAAGGTGCGATACTCGACGGTGAGCGCGTCCACGTAGGTGAGCATCGGGATGGCGGCGAGGAGCCCGCCGAGGGCGTGTTCGGTCTTGCCGGTGGCGATGCGCTCCTTCATCGCGTCCTCGTCCACCTTCTCGGCCCCGATGACGTCGACGCGATCCACGATCTGAGCGCCGGCGGGCACCTCCTTCACCGAGCACCCGACGACGGCCGAGGCCCCGAAGAGGTACACGAGCGCGAGCAGCGCGCTCCCGGAGGAGAGGGCCGCGGTGGGCTGTCTGCACGGTGGAACGATGCGTCGACCTTACACCATCCCCTGGGGGACCCAGAGGTCCGTCGCCGCGCCGCTCTCCGCGCCCCTCACAGGGCGCGATAAGTGAGCGCCACCGAGCGGATCACGCCGTCCCACCCCGCGGCGTTGTCCCCCACACAGAGCCGCCAGGGTCCGCCGGCCGGCGCACCGGCGAAGTCGTCGAGCCCCGCTTGGCCCTCGCCGGCCCCCGGGTTGGGCAAGAACGAGCAGCGCCCATCCAGCTGACAGACCGGCTCGCCGGCGCCGAGGCCGAAGCCCATCAACTCGGCGTCGACGGCCCCCGGCTGGAACGGATCGAAGCGGATGGGGTCGTCGGCGGTGAGCGCGGCGACCGCTCCCATGCGCTCGGGGTGACCGTCCTCGAGCTCCGCGAAGCCGGGCACCGACACGAGGGTGGTGACGATGCCCGAGGGCGAGACCAGCTTCATCGTGAGCTCACCGACGCGCGGATGATCGATGCCCACCTCCACCTCGACGTGGTGCACCAAGCCGTGGTTGCAGATCCCAGGGGCCCCCACCTCGACCTCCACGCACGCCATGCTCCCGAGCCCGCCGTCGTAGGTGCCATCGGGGATGGCGAGCGCTGCGTCGACCACCTCGAAGTCGCGCCACTCGAGGCAGTAGCCCGTCGACGGATCACAACAGAACCCCGGCTCGGGCTGACAGGTCGCGCTGCACCCGTCACCGGGGTTGGCGTTGTTGTCGTCGCAGCCCTCGCCCGCGCGCGCGACCACGATGCCATCGCCGCAGACGGGAGCACACACGCTGCCGCCCTCGAGGTGCTCGCAGGCGAAGCCCGGCTCCACCGCGCACGACAGGCAGCCGTCGCCAGGGATGGCGTTGGCGTCGTCGCAGGCCTCGGTGCCCACCACCCAGCCATCGCCACAGATCGGCGTGCACAGCGAAGGAGTGCCCTCGCTGCACACGAAGCCGGGCTCGAAGCGACAGCTCGCGTCGCAGCCGTCGCCGTCGTCGCGGTCGCCGTCGTCGCACGCTTCGTTGTCGTCGACGACGCCGTCACCACAGAACCACGAGACGGCGCTGTCCAGGCTGTCGCCGAGCTGCCCCACCCCGCGTGCGTCGCCGACCTCCGGCACCGGATCGAGCGCGCCGTCGCCTCCGCTCGCGCAGCCCCCCCCCGCCGAGAGGGTGAGCGTCGCCATCGCCGCGGTCAGCAGCTCCGGGATTCGCGTCGATGACAGAAAGCGCCAGATTCGGCCAAGCTAACAAGCGTCCACAACCTGGTCATCAAACGAGCGCCGTTTCCAAAAAATGAGTGGGCAGCTGTCGCCCTCGGGAGCAGAGCCCCACCCGTGTCGCCGCCGCGCCTTCCTTCGCGCCCGAGGTCGCAGGTGTCACGACCAGGCCGCACGGCCACCTCACCGCGGGTTCACGGGCTCCGCTGACCTCCGCTACCGTCACGCCGTGTCGTGGTCGACGCGGGGGAGGGCCGCGCGGGCGATCGGCGGCTGCTCCGGGATGCTCAGGATCCCGAGCCGCACGTAGAGCCGAGCGACGAGGAAGCCCCAGTCCAAGACGTCGTCGGTGTGAGCGTGGCTGGCGCGGCGGGGCGCGGCGTGGTGGTTGTTCTGCAGACACTCGCCGCCGGTCAAGAACAGGGCCAGCGGGTTCAGGATGTTGCTCGTCTGATCGTCGATCGCGTACCGCCGCTCTCCATAGCCGCGGTCGTAGCTGTGGGAGAAATAGCTCTGGATGCTCAGCGTCGTGATGATGAGGAGCCGAACCAGGAGCCACACCGCCACCCCGACGAGGACCGACCGGTAGACCAGGCAGGCGAACAAGAGGGCGGTGGTGTGGCACACGACGGCGGCGGTCCGCGTCCCGAGGATCCGCATGTGGAAGGTCTGGAAGATCTCGTCCCTCGAATAGCGCACGATCGGCTCATCGCTCGCCTTCGGGAGGTTGTTCACGAAGCGCCACGCCCAACGGAGGTAGCCGTCGCCAGGCTGCTTGTCCGGATCGTCTTCGGTGTCGGAGTGCGCGTGGTGGACACGGTGCCGCGCTACCCACACCAGCGGGTTGACGTACAGAACGCAGGTGTTGGCGAACCAGGTCGTCGCGAGGATGAACCAGCGCGGCGCCCTGATCGCTCGGTGCGCCAGCGTCCGGTGGAGGATCACCGAGATGTACGTCACGTTGACGAACCACGCCACCACCACCCCCACGCCGATCTCCAACGCCACCTCCATAACCGCCTGCTCCAACCCATCCAGAGGGTGTACCGAGGAGGGTATCAGGTCCTCGCCAAGGCCATGACCCGAACGGCGTGCCCCTCCCCGTCGGCCAGCAGAAGTCGAACCGCGCGCCGCAAGCTCCGTGGCGCTTCCGGTGGGATCTATCTTGACCACTCACCCCTCGAAGGAGACTAGCATCCGCGACATGTCGGACGACGAGACCACCGACGACGGCCCTCCCAACGACGCGCCCCGCGCTCCCACGCAGTCGCCCCGCCCCGCGGACGCCACCACCGATCGCCGCGGCGCGCTCTCCGTGCTCGTCGGCGTCGGCTCGCTCGCCTACGCCGGCGCGCTCGCGGTGCCCGGCGTGCGGTTCCTCACCGACACGGGCACCGGCGACGCGGGCGACGCGCGCACCGGCGACGGCGGCGCTCACGAGCGTTTTCGCCGCATCGCCAAGCTCGCGGAGCTCCCGGAGGGCACGCCGGAGCGGGTGAAGATCGTGGGGGACACACGCGACGCGTTCACGGTGACCCGCGGCCAGACGCTGGGCTCGGTGTGGCTCCTCCGGAGCGGAGACTCGGTGCGAGCGCTCAGCGCGGAGTGCCCCCACCTCGGCTGCGCGATCGATCTCGGCGGAGACGGCAAGAGCTACGGGTGCCCCTGCCACACCTCGCGCTTCAGCCTCGAGGGCCAGGCGGAGAGCGGCCCCTCGCCCCGCGGCATGGATGAGCTCGCGGTGCGCATCGTCGATGGCCACGTGGAGGTCGATTTCCGCCGCTTCCGTCAGGGGGTGACGGAGCGGGTGGAGGCGGGATGAAGCTCTTCGACTGGCTGGACGACCGCACCGGTTATCGCCACCTCGTCCGCGAGGCCCTCGACGAGCCCGTGACCGGCGGAGCCCGCTGGGCCTACGTGTGGGGCAGCGCGCTCACGCTCACGTTCATCACCCAGGCCGTCACGGGCGTGCTCTTGATGACCGTCTACCAGCCGAGCGCCACCACCGCCTGGTCGAGCGTCGCCTACATCTCTCGACAGATGACGCTGGGGTGGCTCATCCGCGGGCTCCATCACTACGGGGCGCAGGCGATGGTGGTGCTCTTGGTGATGCACCTCGGGCAGACCGCGATCTTCGGCGCCTACAAGAAGCCCCGTGAGCTGAACTGGCTCCTCGGGGTGGGTTTGTTGGGCCTCACCCTCGCGTTCTCCCTCACCGGTTACCTCCTCCCTTGGGATCAGAAGGGCTACTGGGCCACCAAGGTCGCGACGAACATCGCGGGCACCGTGCCGGGGATCGGGGCCTTCACCCAGCGCGTGCTCGTAGGGGGCAGCGACTACGGCCACGCCACCCTCACGCGCTTCTACACCCTCCACGTGTTCGTGCTCCCCGCGCTCTTGGGGCTGCTCCTCGCCGGGCACGTCGCGCTGTTTCGGCGCCACGGGGTCACGCCCCCGGCGAAGGCCGACGCCAAGGTCGTCGACACGTTCTATCCAAAACAAGTGCTCAAAGACCTCGTCGTGTACCTCGTGGTGCTCGGCGCGCTCTACGGGCTCACCCTGAGCACCCATGGCGCCCACCTCGACGCGCCCGCAGATCCCTCGAGCGACTACCCCGCGCGGCCCGAGTGGTACTTTCTCGCCCTGTTCGAGGCGCTCAAGCATGTCCCTGGAAACCTCGAGTGGCTCGTGGCCGCCGGGGTCCCCCTCGTGATCGGCGGCTACCTCGTCGCGCTCCCGTTCCTCGACCGCAAGGAAGGGGCGAGCCTCGGCGCGCGCCTGCCCCACCTCGCGCCGCTCGCGGTGCTCGGCCTCGCGCTCGCCGGACTCACGTGGTCGTCGAGCGCCACCGACGCGAAGGACCCCGAGTTCCAGGCCGCGCGCAAGCTCGCCGAGGAGCGCGCGAGCCGCGCGCTCGCGCTCGCCGCGAAGGGCGTTCCCCCCGAGGGCCCGCTGGCCATGCTCGCGAACGACCCCGAGACGCGAGGGCCCGAGCTGTTCGAGAGGCACTGTGCGGCCTGCCACCGGCTCGGCGACCTCGGTCCCGAGGAGGGCAAGCAGACCGCGCCCGACCTCACCGGCTTCGGCACCGAGAAGTGGGTGCTCGCGGTGCTCGACGACCCCGACGCCGACCACTTGTTCGGCAAGACGCCGTTCAAGGGCGAGATGCCGTCGGTCACCCGCCCGGCGCCCGACGACCCCTACAAAGACTCGTTCGTGGCCATGAAGGCCGAAGAGCAGCAGGCGGTGGCGGCGTTCTTGGTGGCCGAGGCCCAAGGAGCCGGAAGAGGCGCGGGCATGCCGGGAGAGAAAGTGGTGGTGCGAGCGTGCCAGCAGTGCCACCGCGTCGACGGCAAGACCGACAACGAGGAGTCGAACGCACCCGAGCTGCGCGGCTGGGCGTCGGTCGCGTGGATCGCGGCGCAGATCGCCAACCCTGGCTCGGGCAAGGCCTATCCGAAGAGCGCGATGAGCAAGGAGCTCGAGGGCCACATGCCGGCCTTCGAAGAGCAGCTGAGCCAGGCCGACATCACCCTCCTGGCGCGGTGGGTCTACGCGCAGGGCAGCGGCCGCACGCCCGCCCCCTGAACCGGGACACACCCTCCAGCAAACACGAGAGCCGACCGCCAAAGACCGACGTCCTCGCGCAGCGCGCTTGGGCGTTGGGGCCCCAAGCGCAACACGGTGGGTGGGGGCCCCACGCGCAGCGTGGGGGGAGGGTGCGGAGCACCCTCCAGCAAACACGGCTCAGTCCATGAAGGGGAGCTTGGTCGGCTCCGGCTTCTCGAGGTATTCCATGCTCTTCCAGGCGACGATGCCGGTGCGCGGGTTGGAGCTCTGGCCGCTGCTGCCGACGCTGGCGTTGAAGCCGTAGCGGCCGGTGACCTTCACCTTGGCGCCGAGGTTGGGGATCGGGGTCGGCATCTCCACGCCCGACCAAGGATCGAGGCGCGTAGCCTCGTCGTCCTTCTCGAGCTCCTTGATGAGGCTGTAGATCTGCGACCAGTTGGACGCCCAGCCCATGACCGGGATCGCAGCGGACCGGATGTCCTTCTCGTCCTTCGTGTCGGCGATCCAGAACGTCGGGATGGGCGCCTCGCAACCCGCCGGGGTGTCTTTCTTGCCCGCGTCGAACACCGCGCACTTCGGCACGCAGCAGCCGGTGATGGGTGGCGTGCACATCTCGGCGTCGTCCGGCGCCATCTCGCCCTTGCAGCCCTGCGACCAGTTGATCTGGACGATGTAGCCGATGAGGGTGACGTCTTTGTCTTTGAAGTCGTTCTCGTACACCACGCTGTGGATGTCGTGGACGGCGCCGTAGACCGTGTACGCGTCTCCCTCTTTCTTCGCCTTGTTGGGAAGCGTAGGGGGCTGCGGGATCTCGGGCTTCTTGCCGCTGTAGGCTTCCTTCGCCTCGTACGGCTTGTCCTCGGGGCCGCAGCCCGCGAACGCAAACGTCGCGGTCAGGGCGATGACGAGTGGGGTTCGGATAGTCATTCCTACTCCTGTGGGCCGAAGGGGTAACACGGCACGCTTGTTGGTGGAACATCCCGGAGAGGGGTTCGCCGAACTGGGCCGGGCGGCCCCCCTTGGGCGGCGCCCGGCGCAGGCCCTTTTCGCGCTTCGAAGCTGGCCCCGCGGGCCGATTCGGTGGTAGCCGTGCTCCATGGGCTGGTGGGTCCCGTTGGCGGCGCTCGTCGCGCTCGCCGCTGCCTGGCGACAAGACGCGGACCACGCGCTCGCGCCAGCCGCGGGCGGCGCCCAAGGGAGCGACACGTCGCGCCCACCGGCTCGGCACGTCGAGACCGGCGCCGACGACGAGGCCCCCCCCGCCAAGCGGCGCTACGTCGTCGCGGCCATGGGTGACTCGCTCACCGATCCGCGCTCTCACGGAGGCAAGTACCTCAAACTGCTGAGAGAGCGCTGTAAGAAGAGCCGCTTCGACAGCTACGGCGTGGGTGGCCACATGGTGAACCAGATGCGGAAGCGCTTCGCGAGGGACGTGCTGGGGATCCCGGCCGCCAGCGACGCCGACGCCAAGGCGGCGGGGGCGGGCAAGAAGAAGCCCCAACCCGACACCGAGAGCGCCAAGAAGCCGAAGTACACCCACGTGATCGTGCTCGGGGGCATCAACGACATCTGCAGCGACGAGTCGGCTCACCGCACCAACGACAAGATCGTGGGCGATCTCGACGCGATGTACCGCATGGCCCACGACCACGGGATCGCCGTCATCGCGCTCACCCTCCCCCCGTGGGCCGGCTTCGAGCGCTACTACAACGCGCGGCGCGCCGCCTCGACGCACACCGTCAACCGCTGGATCCGAGAGCGCGCGTCCGCGCCGCACGTGAGCGCGGTGTTCGACGTTTACCCCATCCTCAGCTGCGGGGAGCCGGAGTTCCTGTGCGAAGACTACGGCTTCGCCGACAAGGTGCACTGGAACGAGAAGGGCCACGAGGTGGTCGGCGAGGCCCTCCACGCCGCCCTGTTCGCCGACTGCGAGTGACCGGAGACGGACCCCACAAAAAACACGAACCCCCGGCTCACTCGCCGACGGCGCCAGGGGCGTGGCGCCGCGCGTCGTGAGCCGAGGGCTCGCTCGCTGCTTACGTTGTGAGGTTTGCTCGAGAGCTTCCTTGGTGGAGTGGACCTCCTTGAGAGGGGTTCGCGGTTGGTTGGTTTCTCGTGACTCGGGCTCGATGAGCAGCGCGCCGTTGGCTTGGGACGGGGCGCGCTCGTGGTGGTCGCTGGCGCCGGAGCGCCGGTGGCGACCTCGGACTGGCTTGGCTTGGTCTGCGTTGCGTTGGGAGGAGTCGCGCGACGTTTGGCTGCGTCGCGGTCTGTGGGGTCAACAACTGGCCCGGAGCGCTATTCCGAGCGCGGCGAACTTTCGTCGCCGGTGCGCGTCGTCGACTCCGCGTCGTCGTGGCGATCGAGCCACGCGTCGACGTGGGGGTACACCTCGTGCTTCGCCCGCCGGCCCATCAGCAGATCGAAGTGGCCATAGTGATCGACCTCGCCGTGCTCGCGGCCGAACACGCGCAGCGTCCCCGCCCCCCCCAGCGCCGCCACGGTCTTCGCCACCGCGTCGGGGGGGCACTGCGCATCCCGCGAGCCGGCCAGGGCCAGCACCGGCGTGCGCACCCCCGCGAGCCGCGGCAAGAACGGCTCTCCGCGCACGGAGCAGAGTCCCCCGGGCAACATCGCGGTGGCGAGCTGGCCCATCACCGGGGGCGACACCGGATGAAAGCCCTCGCGACAGATCTTGCGCCACAGGCCTCGGTCGACGTTGCTCGTCCAGACGTTGAAGCGCTCGTAGGGGTTGGGGAGCGGCCCGAGGTGTGCGCTGAGCCGCGCGAGGTTGTGCACCGGCACCGCGGGAAGGAGGTCGAGCGCGCGCCGCAGCGGCAACAGGCGGTGAAAGCCGCTCTTGCTGTGCGAGTAGTCGAGCGCGGAGCCGACGGTCACCACGCTCGCGAGCCGCTCCCCGCCGGAGGCGAGATGCGCGAGGGCGAGGATGCCCCCCATGCTGTGCCCGATCCAGTGGGCGCGCCCGACCCGCGCGAGCACCGCGGGGACGTCGTGGACGAGGTAGTGCTCGAACGCCCAGCCCCAGCGCGGACGCTCACTCGCGCCGTGGCCGCGCAGCTCGACCAGGTACACCTCGTAGCCGCGGGCGGCCAGGTGTCGCGCGATCGACACCTCCTCCGCGACGTCGAAGGCGAGGTGGTTGGCGGCCAGGCCGTGACAACAGACCACCGGGTGACGGCGGGTCGTGTGGGCGCCCCGCAGGCGAAAGAGCGCCAGGCGCCAGCCGTCGTCCGTCACTGCGTGCAGCCGCTCCGAGGTGATGGGCATGCCCCGCTGTATCAAGATCCAAGAGGAGCCGAAATGTGGTCGAGACCGCCCCCCCCGAGAGCGGCGTCTCGGTCGGCGACGGGGCGAGCGCGCCTCGGTCGGTTCCTGCGCCGTGCGCTTCGCTTCGGTCGCCCACCTACGCTAGGGTGTTCTCCCCAGCATCGGTAGGGGGAGTCCCGTGCTCATCGAAGCTCCGCTCGATCAATCTCGCGTCCTCGTGATGGTGCTCGCCGGTGGCGAAGGCCGACGCTTGGGCCCGCTCACTCAGGATCGCGCCAAGCCTGCGGTGCCGTTCGGGGGGCGGTACCGCATCATCGACGTCGTGCTGTCCAACTTCGTCAACTCGGGACTGCACCGCATCAAGGTGCTCACCCAGTACAAGAGCAGCTCCCTCGAGGAGCACATCGCGCGGGCGTGGCGCCTGTCCCCCATGCTCGACAGCTTCATCGAGACCATCCCCGCGCAGCAGCGCACGGGGAAGAGCTGGTTCAAGGGCTCGGGCGACGCGGTGTGGCAGTGCTCGAACGTTATCTCCGACGAGGAGCCGGGTTTCGTGTGCATCTTCGGCGGCGACCACATCTACAAGATGGATGTGCGGCAGATGATGGCGAAGCACATCGAGCACGACGCCGACGTGACGGTGGCCGCCATCCCGGTCCCGCGGGAGCAGGCCCGTTCGTTCGGGACGCTCGAGGTGGCCGCCGATGGTCGCATCGTGGCGTTCCACGAGAAGGTGGCCGACCCGCCCCCGATGCCCGACAACCCCGCGCTCTCGCTCGCCTCGATGGGCAACTACGTGTTCAAGACCGACGTGTTGCTCGCTCGCCTCGAGGAGGACGCGCGCGAGGAGGCGAGCTCTCACGACTTCGGCCACGACATCCTCCCCATGATGGTGGCGCGGGGCGACCGCGTGTTCTCCTACGACTTCAACTCCAACCGCGTGCCGGGTGAAGACGAAAATGGCGGCAGCTACTGGCGCGACGTGGGAACCGTCGACGCCTACTTCGAAGCGCAGATGGACCTGGTGGCCATCAAGCCCCAGTTCAACTTCTACAACCGCCGCTGGCCCATTCGCACCGGCATCCTGCACGACCCACCGGCCAAGTTCGTGTTCAGCCACGAAGACCGGGTGGGTCTCGCCACCGACAGCATCGTCTCGCTCGGTTGCATCATCTCCGGCGGGCGCATCCACCGCAGCATCCTCGGCAACCGGGTGCGCGTGAACTCCTTCAGCCAGATCGAGGAGTGCATCCTCCTCGATGGTGTGCAGATCGGGCGCTACGCGCGGCTGCACCGCGCCATCATCGACAAGGACGTGGTGGTGCCGCAGGGGATGGAGGTGGGCTACAACCTCGAGCGGGATCGGGAGCGCTGGTTCGTGAGCGACGACGGCGTGGTGGTCATCCCCAAGGGCGCGTTGCTCGAGCCCTGACGTGGCGCGCACGGTGGTCATCGGTGACGTCCACGGCTGCGTGGACGAGCTCGACGCGCTGCTCGAGCGCGTCGCCTTCACCGCCGCCGACCGGCTCGTCTTCGTGGGGGACCTCGTGGTGCGCGGACCGTTCCCCGCCGAGGTGCTCGCCACCGCGCGCCGCCACCGAGCCCTCGCGGTGCGGGGCAACCACGAAGATCGGCTGCTGCGGCTGCGCGCCGCCGGGGGCGCCTCTTCGCGCTCGACCCCGTCGACCGAAGCCTCGTCACCAGCGCGCCCCTCGCCGGCGCCTTCCTCGCGACGCCTGGCGCTCGGCGCTCAGCTCGCGCGCGCGGCCGCTGCGCTCTCCGACGCCGACTGGGCCTACCTCGAGGCCATGCCGCTGTGGCGCTCCCTGCCCGCCCACGCGCTGCTCGTGGTGCACGCAGGGCTCTTGCCGGGCGTCGCCATCGAAGCGCAGTCGGCGCGCCACCTCTTGTACCTGCGCGGCATCGACGACGACGGGCGCCCCACCGAGCGGCGCGACGAAGGCACGCCGTGGGGCGCCCGCTACGTGGGCCCCCCTCACGTGGTCTTCGGTCACAACGCGCAGCCCGAGCCTCAGCTCCACCCCGCGGCCACCGGCATCGACACCGGCTGTGTGTACGGCGGCGCCCTCACCGCGCTCGTGCTCGCAGACGGCGAGAGGGTGCGTCCGCTCCCCGAGCGGCGCGACCAGCTGGTGAGTGTGCCTGCCCGCCGCGCCTACGTGCCGATCCACGCGCACCCCCCGCCACGACGGTGACGCCGAGCGTTGGCATCGCCCCCCGGCGAGTGCTACCTCCGGGGCGGTGACGGAGCGGCCCCTCAACGCGGACACGGGCGGCGCGCACAGCGCGAGCGACACCCTCGACGCGCTCGACCGCGAGCTGGAGGCATCGCTGCTCCGTGAGCTCTCCGCGCGCTGGGGCGACTACAACCACAGCTACTTCCACGGCGCCTTGCGCCGCCCCGCGCTGGCCCTCACCAACACCCGCGACCTCCTCGGGCGCTGGGATCCCGAGCGACGGCTCATCACCCTCAGTCGCCCCTTCGTGCTCGCCGCGAGCTGGGGGAGCGTGCTCGAGGTGCTCAAGCACGAGATGGCCCACCAGTACGTGCACGAGGTGGCCGGCATCACCGACGAGACCGCACACGGCCCCGCGTTTCGGCGGGTGTGCGAGCGCATCGGCATCGACGCCGCCGCCACCGGCGTGCCCGCCGCGAGCGACGACGACGAGCAACGCCTCCGCCTCCTCAAGCGCGTCTCGGCGCTGTTGGCGCTGGCCGAGAGCCAGAATCGGCACGAGGCGGAGAACGCGGCCGCGCTCGCCCAGAAGCTGATGCTCCGCCACAACATCGAGCTCGTGAACCGCGCCGAGCGGCGGCGGTATGGCTTCCGCCACCTCGGCGAGCCGAAGTCGCGTCGCCAAGAAGCGGAGCACATCCTCGCCGGCATCCTCGCCGAGCACTTCTTCGTGGAGGCGATCTGGGTGTCGGGCTACCGCGCCCGCGACGGTAAACGCGGGAGCCTGCTCGAGATCTGCGGCACCCCGGAGAACCTCGAGATCGCGAGCTACGTGTACGGCTTCCTGCAACAGACCGCCGACCGACTCTGGCTCGAGCACAAGGACAAACACGGCATCCGCAAGGACCGCGACCGACGCACCTTCGTGGCCGGCGTGATGGAGGGCTTCGCCGAGCGCCTCGGCCGCGAGAAGGGGCGCGCGAGAGAGAAGGGCCTGGTGTGGGTCGGCGACGCAGATCTCGATCGCTTCTACCGCGCGCGCCACCCCCACGTGCGCTCGGTGCGGGTGCAGGGCCACGGCTTCAGCGCCGCCCGCGCCCACGGCCGCAGCGCCGGCCGCGACATCGTGCTCCACAAGGGAGTGCGCGGCGCGGCGAGCGGCGGACCGCGCCGGCTCTTGCCGGGGAAACGTTGACCCAGCCGGGCAGCGAGAAATTCTTGCCGCGGCGGCTGCGGGCCGCGACAAAGACGCTATCCTCATAGAGTGGGTCGGTCGTGTTGGGCGCTGTTGGTCTTGCTGCTCTCGGGAGCCGGCTGCGCCACCGCCCCGCCCTCCCCTCCCGGAGCGCGCACGCCCACGCCGGGGAGCGTGACGCCGAACAACCCTGGTGGTGACGCCGCGAACCCCGTGGATGCAGCGCTCGAGCGGCTGCTCACCGAGCCGATCTGGCAGAAGACCGATCGGTGGCGCACCCTCGGCGCCAAGCTGCCCGACGGTGAGAACTGGAAGCGGGTGCGCTTCTGGAACAACCCGACGCGCGCGGGCTTCCGCTACGGCAAGGATCCGCACGTGGCGGTGGCGATGTTGGCCTACAGCGCAGCTCCGGCCGACGACTCGCCCGCCGCGTGCATGCAGGCCTTCGTCGATCGGGCGCGCAAGACGGCCACCGAGTACGGGGTGGCGATCGGCGACGTGCACCGCGAGCTGCGTACCCACAGGCGCGGCGTCGAGCAGGTCGACTGGAAACAAGCCGCAGCGGCCTGGGAGATCGAGAAGGTAAAGCTCGCCGAGGCACGAAAGAAGCGCCTGGAAGAGCTGCGTCAGCAGCGGCTCGAGCGCCTGAAGCAGCTCCGAGAGCAGCAGCGCTCCCTCCGCGCCAAGCAGGGCGCCAAGCCTGCCGATGGAGCGCCCGGCGCCCCGAGCCCGACGACGCCGAGCCCGACCACCCCGAGCCCGACACCCAGCAAGGCGATCCCGGCACGCGGAGCCCCCGCCGCCCCCCAGGCCCCAGCGTCCAAGCCCAAAGAAAACACTCGCGAGCCCGCCCCAAACCCCGGCGACGCCAAGGACGGCACGGGCAGCGAGGACAAGGACGCCCCGGTGGACAAGGACGCCCCGGTGGACAAGGACGCCCCGGTG
>CAYOAL010000005.1:0-37115 GCA_964401935.1 uncultured Polyangiaceae bacterium | reverse complement strand
GGACGCCCCGGTGGACAAGGACGCCCCGGTGGACAAGGACGCCCCGGTAGACAAGGACGCCCCGGTGGACAAGGACGACGGGACCCACGAGGTTGCGCCCGGTGCCCCAAAGGCGGACGCCGCGAAAGGCCCGAGCGCTCGCCGCGAGCGCCACCGACGGCCGCCGCTCACCCCCGTCCATCCGCTCACCACGGGGCGCCCGCCCCCCGACAAGCCCGAAGACGCCGAGGCGCGGAAGCGGCGCCGCGAGCGCCAGCGCGCGAGGCACCCTTTCCAAGACGTGCCGCTCCCGAAGAACCTCCCCGACAGCCCGATGTCGGTGCTGCGTACCAGCGGTCAGCTCAACACCCTGTTCCAGCGCGACCGCTACGAGGTGGCGATCGTGGCTTACACGTCGTGGCCTGGCACGTGCTTGGTGCAAGGCTTCGCGGTGCGCGTGGGCAGCGACGTGATGCTCGCCCGCAAGGTGGTGACGCGCTGGATCGAAGAGGCCGCGCCCGCACTGCATTGGGGGCGCAGCCTGCGGGAGGCGCCGCCGTTCGAAGACCGCTGACGTCACCCGAGGATGTCGCCCCTGGGCGGCGCATGGCGCCACGCCTTTACCGCGAGCGACGTGCGCCTCAAGCGATGATCGAGGCCACCGCGAGGCTCGCCGCGTAGGCCACCACGGCCCCGATCCAGAGCCAGCAGAGGACCGGCCAGCGCTCGCGGTACGCCCACATCGGCGCCAACGGTGGGACGACGAGGGCCACCACGCCCCGGTAGCGAGGCTTGGCCCAAACGACCAGCTTCACCGCGATCCACAGGTGCACCGTGACGAACGTCGCGAACGCCACGAGGAGCGCTCCGAGCACCACCATCCTCGCCACGACGAGCACGATAACGCGGGGGCCCGCTTTCGCCCACATCCCTATGAACACGGTGCTAAGCTCTCGCCCCGTGACCCCAAGCGATCGTTCCGCACGCAAGCCCCACACCCCCTCCACGCGACGCCCCTTCGCGCCGACACGTCTGTTGCCGCTCGGTCTCCTCAGCGGAGCGCTCGTAGCTGGCGGCATCGGCTACGCCACGCAAACGCCGGCGCAGTCGAAGTACATGTCCGTCGACGAGGTGAAGCCCGGGATGAAGGGCTACGGCCTCACCGTGATGAGCGGCTCCAAGCCCGAGCGCTTCGAGGTGGAGATCCTCTCGACCCTGCACTCGTTCCGCCCCGGTCAGGAGCTGTTCATCATCAAGACCGACCACCCGCGCTTGCAGGCAGCCAAGACCGTCGCGGGCATGAGCGGGAGCCCGATCTTCATCGACGACAAGATGATCGGCGCCTACGCCTACGGCTGGTACTTCAACGTCGAGCCGATCGCGGGGGTCACCCCGATCAAGCACATGCTCGACGACATGAAGCGGCCGGTGCCCAAGGTGCTCGCTCCCTTCAAGTCGGCGGTGCCGCTGCCGCAGACCGGCGCCAAGCTCTCGCTCGGCGCGACCGGGCTGCCCACGCGCGGGGCCCATCGCTTCGTGGGCAAGCCGCTCGACTACGAGGCCGCGCACCACGCCACCCAGGTGGCTTCGATGGTCGAGCCCAAGCTGCGCGCTCCGCACGGCTACGGGCTGAAGCCGGCGAGCACCGAGCTGATGGTCGCGGGGCTCGGCCCCAAGGCCCTCAAGATGCTGAACGACGTGGTCGAGCCGATGGGCATCGACATCCTGCAGTCGGGCGCGGGCGGCACCGCGCTCAAGAAGATGATCGACGAGGCCCCCACCAAGTACGAGGATGGCGGCGCCATCAGCGTCAGCCTCGTGCGCGGCGACGTCTCGATCTCCGGCCTCGGCACCGTCACCCACGTGCTCGGCGATCAGCTGGTGGCCTTCGGTCACCCCATGCTCGGCGGCGGGATCGAGAACCTCCCCACCTCCCTCAGCCACATCCACTGGATCCTCGCCAGCCAGCAGCGGAGCTTCAAGCTCGGGGAGGCCACGCGTCCCCTCGGCGCGCTGGTGAACGACCGGCAGGCCTCCATCGTGGTGCACACCAACCGCGAGGCGCCGGTGTTCCCGGTGAAGCTCAAGGTGAACGGCGCGCCTGGCGCACCGAAGACCGAGTGGAACATGGAGGTGGCGCACGACCAGTTCTTCGCGCCCATCTTCACCGCGATCGGGATGGGCTCGGCCCTCGAGACCACCGCCGGCGAGCGCGGCGATCGCACCTGGCGCTCGAAGACCAAGCTGTCGCTCAAAGACCACGGCACGATGGAGTTCGAAGACTTCGGCGCCGGCAACCAGATGCCCGTCGGCATCAGCGACATCTTCCGCGCCCAGCTCGTGCGCGCCATCGGCGCCCTGCTGAACAACCCCTGGGAGATGGGGCACATCACCGGCGTGGAGATGGAGATCGACATCACCAACGAGAAGCAGGAGATCGCGTTCATCCGCGGGCTCACCGTGCTCACTCCCGAGATCGATCCCGGCGAGACGGCCAAGGCCAAGCTCACCCTGATCCCCTACCTCGGCGAGCGCTTCGAGAAGGTGATCGAGGTGCCGATCCACAAGCGCTTCGCGGGCCAGACCGTCTACATCTCGCTCACCCCCGGCTACATGAGCAGCCGCGTGGTGGCCCCGCCGGAGAACTTCAAGGATCTGGTCGACATCCTGCCCAAGCTGGCCTTCCCCCAGGAGTCGCTCATCGCGAGCTACGCGCTGCCGAACGAGCTCACCGTGGCGTTCGAAGGCAAGGTGGCCGAGCGCGTGCCCGGACACGCGACGGATCTGTTGTCCTCGAGCAACACCACCATCCAGCCGCTGATGTTCGGGGCCCAAGAGCAGATCATCATCCCCACCAAGGGGTTCATCGTCGGGCGGGACGCTTTCTCGGTTCGCGTCCGGAACCCGATGGACTAAACCGTTTCGACCACCCCCACCCGTCGACGCGACTCTCGCCCGCAGGCTGCGCGCCCGAAGCGCCGAGTCGGGTCGCACCGAACCCGAAGACCCTCATCAACTCGAACCCGAATGTCCATGCGAACGAGAAGCAACTTCATCCTGGCAACGTTGTTCACCGCCTGCACCGCGCTCGTGTCGGCCGACGTCGGAGCGGTGGGCACGCGCCGCTACGTGATGAACACCCAGAACGGCTTCGAGGGTGGTGAGATCGAAGGCGTCTCGATCTCGTCCGAGGGCGAGGTGAGCGCAGGCTACACCCTGGCCAACACGCCCATCGAAGACGCCGCCAGCGCGTGGACCCACCTCGTGATGGACGACGGGTCGGTGCTCCTCGGCACGGGCTCCGGCGGCCGCATCTACAAGGTGAAGGCGGGCAAGGTCACCATCGCCGCGGAGACGGGCACCATGGCCGTCACCTCGCTCGTGAAGGCCTTCGACGGCACCATCATCGCCGCCACCTTCCCCGAGGGGAAGCTCTTCAAGGTGACGACCTTCGACGGTCAGAAGCTCGCGCCATGGGTGACCATCCCCGACACGGAGAGCATCTGGGCCCTCGCCTACGACGCCAAGGCCAAGGCCCTCTACGCCGCGACCGGGCCCGACGGAAAGCTCTTCCGCCTCACCGCGACGGGCAAGCCCGAGGTGTTCTTCGACGCCGAGGATCCGCACCTGGTCAGCGTGGCGGTCGGCCCGGATGGGAAGGTGTACACCGGCTCCAACGGGGAGGCGCTCCTGTTCAAGATCACGGCCCCCGGCCGCGCCGAGGTGCTCTACGACTTCGACGGCGACGACGTGAAGGACATCACCTTCGACTCGAAGGGCCGCGTCTACGCCACGTCCAACAGCTATCGCGGCGGCTATCGAGGGTATCCCTCGTACCTCGGCGGCGGGAGCGTGTCGGTGAGCGGCGGCTCGGGCGAGCTGATCCGCTTCGAGGCCGACGGCACCGCCGAGCCCTTGTTCAAGGACTCGAGCGGGCACTTCACCGCCCTCGCGCTGGACGACAAAGACACCCCCTACGTGGGCCTCGGCGCCGACGGCAAGGTGTACTCCGTGAACGACAACCACATCACGCGCCTCGAGGTCGACACCGAGGAGCGGCAGGTGGTGGGCATCTCCATCGTCGGGAACAACCGCTTCATCGTTTGCAGCGATCCGGTGGTGTTCCACGACATCAAGGGCAAGGGCGGCGCCGACGCGGTGTGGACCAGCAAGGTGCTCGATGCCGGCCTGCGCGCGCACTACGGCAAGCTCGAGTGGGACGTCGAGGGCACGCTCGAGTTCCAGACCCGCACCGGCAACACCAAGAAGCCCGACAACACCTGGAGCCCGTGGTCGGCGGCGATGGTGGCCAACGGCAAGATCACCAGCCCCTCGGCGCGCTACCTGCAGATCCGCGCCCGTTGGTCGAAAGACCCCAACGCTGTCTTGCACGAGGTGCAGGCGTCGTTCGTGACCGACAATGCGCGCGCCCTCGTGAAGAACGTGACCGCCGGCAAGAAGTCGGAGGAGACCGGGGGCAGCAGCGTGCCCAGGTCGGGCGAGACGCCCTCCGACGCGAGCACCAGCGTGAGCATCTCGTGGAGCGTCGAGAACCCCGACAACGACACGCTCCGCTATCGGCTCTACTACAAGCGCGTGGGCTCCGACACGTGGTTCAGCATGCTGGAGCCCCACGTGAAGCACACGAGCACGAGCTTCACGTGGGACACCGAGGGCCTGCCCGAAGGCAAGTACTTCGTGCGCGTCGACGCCACCGACGAGCTCTCCAACCCGCCGGGCAAGGTAACCAAACACAGCAACACCTCGCGCGCGATCATCGTGGACAACACGCCGCCCGCGATCTCGAACCTCGTGCTCAACGGCAACCGCCTCCAAGGCACGGCGACCGACGCGGTGGGTCCGATCGTCAGCCTCGAGTTCTCGTTGGTGGGTGAGAAGACGTGGTACCCGATCTTCCCCAAGGACAACGTGTTCGACGACGCTGAGGAGACGTTCGACGTGGACGTGTCGCAGCAGGTCCCGAGCGGTCCTCACCTCGTGGTCGTCCGCGCCTACGACATGGCGGGCAACAAGGTCGAGCGCACCGTGGGTCGCGGCAAGTAGCGCTCGCAGCCAACGCAGGCCAAGCGGGGGCGCGGCCGACGCCGTGACCCCGCGCACCCGCGACGACCTCCCTGGCGAGACGAGCGCGGCGCCTCCGGCCGCGCTCGGGCACCACGCGCCGCACCAGAGCGTCGACCGGATCGTGCTCGAGCGGTGTCCTCGATGGAGGGTGCGACGCAGGCTGTGAGGCATGACGCCACACGGTCCCCCCACCGTGACATCCTCGTCATGGCCTGCGCCAGTTCCGAACCACCTTGCTGGCCCCAGCTGGCCAAGTGATGGGAACTTGGTACGGCACGCTTGTTGAATACACTTGTGTCACGACCCACCCCGAAGCTGCCGAAGCTTCACGAGAGCACGAGCCCGTCATCGCACGGGCGGCCCCTCCCCAGGTGCTATGCTCGAAAGGCTTCCTTGCCATGAGAAGTCCCCTCCTTCAGCTCGTTCCCATCCTCGCCGCGCTCTTCTGCCTCGGGACGCTCGCGGCCTGTGGCGCGCTCGACCTCGGGGGGTACGATTGGGAGCCGAGCGTCGGCGGCGGCACCGGCACGGGGTATGGCGGGAGCGGCGGCTTCTCGAGCAGCGGGCCCTCAGGGGGTGCCGGGGCGACCTCGTTCAGCTACGAAGCGTACTGTGGGCTGACGTGTGTCCCGGGCACCAACACCGCGGCGAGCTGTGACGCCGGAGATCCCGGCGGCGCCGGAGGTGCCGGCGGCGCCGGCAGCGGCACCACCGGCTCCACCGGGGGCGCTGGGGGCTGCACCACCGGCTCCACCGGGGGCGCTGGGGGCGCGGGCGGCGGCGGCACCGGCGGCTACCCCGGCGCGATCGTCGACGACTGCCGGTTGGGCGCAGACGCCGAGGGGGTCGTGGCGGGCGAGTGCGTGGAGACCGACACCGGCAAGCCAGCGCCGCTCGGCGCCGAGTGCCTCGACTCCTCCACCTGCGGTGCAGGTCAGGGGTGCGTGACGGTGGGCATGAGCCGCCAGTGCCGCCCCTACTGCTGCGGCGAGGTGGAGCTCTGCCCAGCCGAGACCTACTGCGCGCTCCGCCCGGTGGCCGGCGAGGCGACCGCCCCCGTCATCCCGGTGTGTGTCGCCGCCGATGGTTGTGATCTCGGGGAGCCCTGTCCCGACGCCGAGAAGACCTGCACCGTGGTGCGGCTCACCGGTCAGGTGACGAGCTGCGTGACCCCGGGAGCAGGCAAGCTCGGCGAGAGCTGCCCGTGCGCCGCCGGCCACTTCTGCGACACGCAGCAGAACACCTGCCTGCAGTTCTGTGAGCTCAACGTGTCCAACGCCTGCCCTCCCGACTACGGCTGTCAGGGCGGCAGCACCTCGGTGCCGAGCGGGTTCGGCACCTGCGTCGCGATCAACTAGGCGCCCGAGCCGTGGGTGCGGAGCTCGCCGCGGTCGTCTTGTGTGGAGGCCACAGCCGGCGCATGGGTCGACCCAAGGCGTGGCTGCCGTTTGGAGAGGAGACGCTCCTCGCGCGCACCCTGCGGCGGCTCGCACCGGCGGCCGAGCACCTCATCGTGGTCGCCGCCGCCGCGCAGGCGCTGCCCCCGTGGGACGCCGCCCTCGGCGATCGCGTGACGGTCGGTCGCGATCCGGTGCCCGCAGAGGGGCCGCTCCGGGGCCTCGCGGTCGGTCTCGCGCTCGCGGAGCGCTGGGCGCGTCGGGCCTTCGTCTGCGCGACCGACGTGCCCTTCGTGAGCCACGAGTACGTGCGCGCCCTCGACGCGCTGGCCCAGGGTTACGAGCTCACGCTCGTGGAGGACGCCGGCCACCTGCATCCGCTCGCGGCCATCTACGAGACGTCGCTCCATCGTGAGGCCTCGGCCCTCCTCGAGGCGGGCACCTTCCGCACCCTCGAGCTCGTGCGTCGCTGTCGTACCCGGGTCGTGACCCGCGAGCTCTTGTTGCGCGACGCGGCGCTCCGACGCGTGGATCCGGAGCTCCACGCCCTCGACAACCTCAACACCGAAGCGGACTACGACGCGGCGCTCGCCCGCGCTCGGGCTCAGAGCCTGCCCACGTAACGCCCCTCCACCCAGAAGGCGCCGACGCGCCGCACCTCGAGCTCGACGCTGGTGATTTGCTCGGGGATCGGTCAGAGCGCGTGTCGGCGTAGATAGCCGAGCACCGCGAGCGGCTCGGCGGCCAACGCGGCGAGCACGCCTCCCATCATCGCCCCGATCACGCCCACCGTCGCCACCTCGCTCCCCGCGAAGAAGAGGCCAGGCACCGGCGAACGAGGCCGCAGCCAGGAGCAGCGAAAGCGCTCCGGCGTGGGCTCGAGGCCGTAGATCGAGCCGGCCACGGGGCGACAGAAGTTGTCGGTGGAGAGCGGCGTCGACATCTCCACGAAGTCGATCATCGGCTCGAGCGCCGGCATGTGCCGGAGGAACTGCGCGAGCAGCCGCTCGGTGAGCCGCGCCTTGAACGCGTCGTAGTCGGCGCCGCGCTTCTTCCACCGCGTGGCTCGCCACGCGTCGAAGGCCTCGAACGGCACGAAGGTCACCACCTCCCCGGTGTGCCGTACTTCGGGCCCAGGGTCGTGCTGCGGATCCTTGAGCGACGGGAAGCTGCAGTAGAGCACCGGGGCGTCCGGGAGCTCGCCGGTGGGAGCTACGCGCCACGCATCGTCCTCTGTGCTCCACGTCTCGTAGAACCACTGGTTCGCGGCTCCCGCGCCGGCCTGTCGGATGTCGCCCTTGAACCCTATGTAGAGGCACACGTGCGCCGGCGCGGGTGGGAGCGCGAGCACCTCTTGGGCCCACGCCTCCTCCCTCGTGCCCTCCGGCAAGAGCCGCCGCACGGTGGCCGACACGCCCGCCGCGCTCACGACGGTGGTGGCGCGCTCGACCGTGCCGTCGCCGAGCTCCACCCCGACGGCGCGTCCCCCTTCGAGCAGGATGCGCCGCACGTCGGTGGCGATGCGCGTGAAGCCTCCGCCGGCCGCCACCGTCCCGAGGAGGGTGCGGGCGATCTGCTTCGAGCCGCCCACCGGGTAGTATCCACCCCACGCGAAGTGCTTGGTCACCAGCGCCTGCATCGCAAACGACGAGCGGCTCGGCACCGAGCCATAGTAGCCCCACTGCGCGGCGAGCACGGCCCGAAGCTCGGCGCTCGCCGCCAGGCCGTCGAGCACCTCGGTGGTGCGGGTCTCGAGCCAGCGCTGCGCGCTGCGGGCCACCGTGCGGTCGAGGAGAGGGGCGAGCCGACTCGGGGCCGCCCGCGCGAGGTAGTAGCCACGCATCCCCCCCGCCACCTCGCGCGTGAGGTCGAGATAGCGATCGACGGCACGCGACTCACCGGGGAAGGCGGCCGCGAGGTTGTCGCGAAACTGCCGTGGGTTGTCCGGAAAATCGATGCGAAACCCGTCGGGGTAGTGGAACGCGTCGTACACGGGGCCAAGCGACGCCCACGCGAGGCGCCCGCGCGTCAGCCGCGACAAGAGGCGGCCGGTCATGCTGTGGGGGCTCACCTCGCCCACCGCATGCACGCCCACGTCCCACTCGTAGTGAGGGCGCTTGAACATGTGGGTGAAGCCGCCGGGCACGTAGTGTTGCTCGAGCACCAGCACGCGCTTGCCGACGTCGGACAAGAGCGCCGCCGCCGTCATGCCCCCCATCCCCGAGCCGATGACGATCACATCCCACGGTCCAGAGGGGCCGCCGCGCTTGCTCCACGACGTGTCGCGCATCCGGCTGCGCTTAGACCATCCACACCGTCGCTGTAACCACCGATTCACAACCGGGTGCCAAGTGCACGACAAGCGGCGCCGCGGCGGTGGCACATCGCTTGCGATGGCTTCGTCGCGTGACGACCACGCTCATCGCGCTCTCGCGCTCTCCCCTCCTCGCGCTGCTCTGTGTGGCGGCCCTCGCGGCCACCGGCTGCGGCGACGACTTCTCGGCCGCCCCGGAGGCCAGCACCGCGAGCGCGGGCGGCGCGGGCGGCGACGGGGGGGGCACACCCAATCCCGACGGCATCCCTTGCGACGTCGCCGAGATCCTCAACACCCACTGTTGGGGCTGCCACGTCGAGCCGCCGAAGTTCGGAGCGCCGATGTCGCTCGGCAGCCATGACGAGCTCGTCACCCACGCGTCGGTGATCCGCGAGCGCCTCTTCGACGCGTCGAACCCCATGCCCCCCACCGGCGCGATGTCGGCAAGCGAGCGCGCCACGCTCGACGCGTGGCTCGCCGCAGGGGCCCGCGCCCACGAGGGGGAACCGTGCGACGAGCTGCCGCCTCCCGAGGAGCTCCCCATCGGCCCCGAGTTTCTGAGCTGCGAGCCCTCCCACGTCTTCGTCGCCCACGCCGAGGGCTCGGCCCAGCCCTACCACGTGCCCGAGGTCGGCGCCGACAACCTCTACCAGTGCTTCACGTTCAAATCGCCCTTCGACGGCACACAGCAGGCCACGGCGTGGGCGCCCATCGTCGACGACGAGCGCGTGCTCCACCACTGGATCCTCTACAAAACCGCCACCCCCCAGCCCGACGGCGGCGTGATGCCGTGCAACATGCCCGGGGACGCGACGTTCGTGGCGGGGTGGGCGCCGGGAGGCCAAAACTTCGAGCTGCCGCAGAACGTCGGGCTCGAGCTGGCCGGCCCCAACGACTACTTCATCCTCCAGATGCACTACCACAACACCGCGAAGCACGCCGACTCGCACGACGCGAGCGGGGTGGCGCTGTGCACCACCGACACCCCGCGCCAGAACCTGGCCGGCATCTTCACCCTCGGCTCGGTGAACATCTCCATCCCGCCCTACGCGAGCGGCCACCAGGCCATCGGCGAGTGCAAGTCGTGGCTCACGAGCTTTCTGCCGCAGCCAGTGCACGCGATCGCGAGCTTCCCGCACATGCACGGCTTCGGCACCAAGTTCAAGACCGAGGTCTTCCGCGGCGCCGACGGGGGGCCCAAGGAGACGCTGGTGGAGCTCGAGCAGTGGGTGTTCGACAACCAGCGGTACTACCCCCACGATCCGCCGTTCACCATCTACCCGGGCGACTCGCTCCGCACCACCTGCACCTACGACAACACGACGAACGCGCCCATCACCTTCGGCGAGAAGACGGAGGACGAGATGTGTTTCAACTTCGTGATGCTCTACCCGATCGATCTGTTCGACGGGAACCGCTCGTGCGGCCTCCTCTGACGGGTCGTCGACGCGCCACCGTCGCTCACGGGCGCGCGCGTGTGCTGCCAGCCACGCTCAAGAGCCGACCGGAGAAGGGCGGCCGCTCGAGAAGCGCGCTTGGGCGTTGGGGCGAGAAGCGCAACGCGGTGGGAGGGGGGCCCCGCGCGCAGCGTGGGGGGAGGGTGCGGAGCACCCTCCAGGAAACTCAGGGCCGGCCGGTCGCGGCCTTCACCGCGTCGACCACCTTCATCAGATCGGGGTGACGCTCGATGTTGGTGGTGACGATCTACCAGCTCGCCTGCCCCACCGTGATCGCGAACTTGAAGCTCGTGCCTCCCTCGGTCGCGCCGTCCTTCTGAGCCGCCTGCATCACCAGGGCCCAGTCGACGCCGTTCATGTGCGCGTCGAGATCGGCTGCTGCGCTCGCCTCGACCTCCGTGTTGGTGCCGAGGATCTTGTGCTCGACCGTGACCTTGCCGTCGGCGGCGCGGGCGAAATGATCGAAGAGGAGCTTCGCCTTCTGTTCGGGCGACTCGAGCATGTCGGGGTTGATCCCCGGCGGCTCCGAGGTGACCGCGACGCTCCAGCCACCCGCGATCGTTGGCCTCGTAGCAGGAACGGGGACGGTCGTGGTCATCGTGGGAGCTCCGGTCTGGATCGGCTGAGGATCGGGGGCGCCCCCGGTGGCGGTGGGGGCTCGCGAGTCGGGACAGCCGACCAACAGCGAGCCGAGGACCAACCAAGCGGGAACGGAGAGCGATCTCGTCATGCTTCACTTCCTCGTCGTGGGCACCGGAGCATAGAACGAAACGCCGCGCACGTTCTCGTCGATCTTGAGCGGGTGCTGCATCGGCGGATAAACGCGCTGCTCGCAGTTGATCTGCTCACACGTGCGGCAGGTGGTGCCCACGGGGGTGGCCACGCCCACGTTGTCGAGATCCACGCCGTCGCCGTACACCATTTGTTTGGCGAAGCGCGCCTCGCAGCCGATGCAGATCGAGTGCACGGTGTGTGGGATCTGATAGCCGCCGGTCGCGCGCTGGACGGTGCGGGCGAGGCAGAAGTACATCGTGCCATCGTACATGCGCGAGAGCTGAGTGCGGATCATGCCCGGAGTGAGGAAGGCGGCGTGCACGCACCACCGTGGACACGCCCCGCTGAAGCGCGGCATCCGCATCCCCGACGCGCTGAAGCGCTTGCTGATGTTCCCCGCGATGTCGAGCCGCAGAAAATGGAGCGGGATCCCCTCGTGCCCGGGGCGCCGCAGCGTGGTCAGGCGGTGGCACACCTGCTCGAAGGAGGTGCGGAACCGATGGGCGAGTAGCTCGACGTCGTAACGGACCTCCTCGGCCGCTTGCAGGAACGGTTCGTAGGGCATCAACACCGCAGCCGCGAAGTAGTTGGCGAAGACCACGCGCGACAACACGCGCGCCTCGGGGCTCAGCTCCTCCTCGGCGCGCAGCGAGTCGAACAGGTCGTGATGGACGATGAGACCGAACTGATGAGCGAGCTGGAATCGACGGGATCGCGGGGGCAACACCTCGGAGAGCTCGATCCGCCGCTGCTTCTCGTCGTAGCGGCGCATGGCCTGCCCCTCGTCGGCACGCGCGACGCGGACGTCGATGCCGTGGCGCTCCCGCAAGAACTCGATGAGCGCGCGGTGCACGTCGTCGGAGGCCAGGCCGGCCTGTTGCCACACCGCCTCCGCCGCCGCCTCGAGCTCGGGGAAGTAGTTCCCTCGCGCCTGCAGCAGATCGTTCACCTCCTCGGTGGGGTTGGAGGCGAGCATCGGGTCCACCCCGCCTTGCATCGCCTCCGCGAGGGTCGACGCCGAGTCGCGCGCGTCGCGGTAGCGCCGGTACAGCTTCAGCACCGCGCGCGCCGCCTCGGGCGACGACGCGGCGAGGTCGCCGAGCTCGCCGTCGTCGATGCGCTGGCCCTTGAAGATGGGGTCGCTGAACACCTCTTGCAGATCGGCCACGAGGCGCGCGTCGTCGTGGGAGGAGAACGAGCTCAGATCGAGCGTGAACTCCTGCGCGAGCTTGAGGAGCAGCTTCGCGGTCAGCGGGCGCCGGTTGTTCTCGATGAGGTTGAGGTAGCTCGCGCTCACCCCGAGCCGCTCGGCGAGCTGGGCCTGGGTCATGTCCTCGCGTCGTCGGAGGGCGCGCACCTTCGCCCCCCACGGTTGGGATTCCGCCATGTTGTGTCTCCTAAAGGAGTCGTGAGCTTACCATCATTACAACATGACAGCATGTCATTGACTAACATTAACACATGTAACTAATTAAAATTACTTCATTATTTGACAGTCGCGGGCGTCGCCCTCATAGTTATTTTCGTAATAACGCACAGCGCCATCGCGCCGTACGTCGCGTCAACTCAAAGATCCAAGCCCCGAAGGACTGAGCCCATGACCGCCGCCTACCCGACCCACCCGATGACTCCCCCACCCTCGCGCGTGAGCACCGACGCGCCCGCCTTCGTGGCGCCGAAGAGCCGCTGGGAGGGCGTGGTGCGGACCTACGCCGAGGACGACGTGGCCCGCCTGCGCGGCACGCTCGCCATCGAGCACACGCTCGCCCGGGTGGGCGCGGAGCGGCTGTGGAAGCTCATGACCGAGGAGGAGCCCTACGTGAACGCCCTCGGGGCGATGAGCGGCAACCAGGCGATGCAGATGGTGCGCGCCGGTCTGAAGGCCATCTACGTGAGCGGCTGGCAGGTGGCCGCCGACGCCAACCTCTCCGGCAACATGTACCCCGATCAGAGCCTGTATCCGGCGAACAGCGTGCCGATGCTGGTGAAGCGGATCAACCAGGCGCTCCAGCGCGCCGACGAGATCGAGCACTCGGAGGGTCGCTCCTCCGTGTACTGGTACGCGCCCATCATCGCCGACGCCGAGGCCGGCTTCGGGGGCGCGCTCAACGCCTTCGAGCTGATGAAGGGGATGATCGAGGCCGGCGCCGCCGGCGTGCACTTCGAAGATCAGCTCGCGAGCGAGAAGAAGTGCGGCCACCTCGGGGGCAAGGTGCTCGTGCCCACCGACCAGTTCATCCGCACCCTCACCGCGGCCCGCCTCGCCGCCGACGTGATGCGCACGCCGACGGTGCTGGTGGCGCGCACCGACGCGGACAGCGCGAAGCTGATCACCAGCGACGTGGACGAGCGCGATCGCCGCTTCATCACCAAGGAGCGCACCTCCGAGGGGTTCTACCGCCTCGGCGGCAGCGGGCTCGATCGCTCGATCGCGCGCGGTCTCGCTTACGCGCCCCACGCCGATCTCATCTGGATGGAGACCTCGACGCCAGATCTGAAGCAGGCGCGCGCCTTCGCCGAGGCGATTCATCGCGAGCACCCCCACAAGATGCTCGCCTACAACTGCTCGCCGTCGTTCAACTGGAAGGCCAAGCTCGACGACTCGACCATCGCCAAGTTTCAGCGCGAGCTCGGGGCCATGGGTTACAAGTTCCAGTTCGTCACCCTCGCCGGGTTCCACGCGCTCAACCATCGCATGTTCGAGCTCGCCAGAGACTACAAGGCGCGCGGCATGGCCGCCTACTCGGAGCTGCAGGAGGCGGAGTTCGCGTCCGAGCGACACGGCTACAGCGCCACGCGCCATCAGCGCGAGGTGGGCACCGGCTACTTCGACGAGGTCCGCAACGTGATCTCCGGCGGCGACACGTCGACGACCGCGCTCAGCGAGTCGACCGAGGCCGAGCAGTTCTGAGATCGGCCTCGAGCGACAGGACAGAGGGAGGCTCGAGCAGGGCCCCCCATCGGAGGCCCTCCGCCACGCGGGCTTGGCTCGGGCGGGGGCGCGACGAGCACGCTCCCGAATTGTCGCGCTGCGCGAGGCCGGCTAGTGTGGCAGGGTGATCGCCTTTCGCGCAGTCCGAGCAGCCCTGACGACGGGCACGATGTCGTGGGCTCTCGGGCTCATCGGCAGTGCTGGGCTCGGGCTCCTCACCACCGGCGCCTGCGCCCCCGCCGGCACCGCGCCTTCCGACCCTGCGGTGGGCTCGAGCGCGCCGGCCCCCGACGGTCGCTTGGTCAACCCGAAGCTCGCGGACGGGACGCCGGTCATGATGGGGTTCGACTCCCATCACCCGGACTGTTTCACGTTCCCCTCCGACACCGCCGACAGCGTGAAGGTGGAGTGCCCCGAGAACGCCTTCAAGATCTTGGAGAGCTGCCGCGGGGCGCGGCTCTACGCGAAGGCGACCTTTGGTGACTGCGTCTGCGTCCCGGTGGCCGACGGCGAGACCACCGAGCTCCCCTGCCCGCGCGGGATCGAAGCGCCGTGATGGTCGTGGTACCTTGTGAGGTCGGTTGAGCGCAGCCCTCGGCATCGATGTCGGCAGCAGCACCTGCTGCGCCTACCTGGTGAAGGACGGAGAGCTTCGCCCGGTGCCCGACGCCGCCTCGGCGTCCACGACGCCGGCGTGGGTGGCCTTCACCCATGATCGGGTGCTCGTGGGCGAGGACGCGCGACGGCAGGCCGCCACCAACCCCCACCACACCGCGTTCGGCATCGCACGGCTCCTCGGGCGCAAGTTCTACGCGTCCGAGACGGTGTGGCTGCGCGACGCGATCCCGGTCGGGCTCGTGCCGGCCCCCAACGGCGACGCCTGGTTTCACATCGGTGGTCATGCGCGAAGCCCCCAGGAGCTCTTGTCGTACCTGCTCGCCGACGTTCGGGATCGAGCCGAGCTCATCGCGGGGGAGCCCCTCGAGGCGGTCGTGCTGTGCACGGCTGCCTCCGCCGACGAGCGCCAGCGTCGAGCCCTCCTCGAGGCGGCCGCCCTCGCCGACATCGCTCCGCTGCGCCTCCTGCACGCCCCCACCGCCACCGCCATCGCGTGCGCCCACGACAACCCGGCCGCCAGCGGCCGCTGGGCCGTCCTCGATCTCGGGTCGGGGTGCTTCGATGCGTCGGTGATCGAGGTGGGCCCGCGGCGGCTCGAGGTGCTCGCCACGGTGGGCGACCCGCTGCTCGGCGGCGACGACTTCGACCGCAAGATCGCCGAGCTGCTGGTCGACGCCTTCTACGAAGAGCATGGCGTGGATCTCGGCAACGATCCGGCCGCCGTCCATCGCCTGTTCGAGGTGGCGCGCATCGCCAAGCGAGAGCTCTCCCAGAGCGCACGCTCGAGCACGATCCACGTGCCGCTCATCGCCCAGCGGGGCGACACCTTGCTCGATCTCCACCACCCCGGCCTCGAACGAGCAGCCTTCGAGGAGCTCGTCGACGAAGAGCTCACGCGGCTCGCCGAGCCGTGCGCGCTGGTGCTGGACGACCTCGGCTTCGGCACCGACGACATGAGCGCGGTGATCCTGGTCGGCGGCATGGCGCGCGTGCCCGTGGTGCAGGAGCGGGTCAGCTACTTGTTCCGAACACGCCCCACGGTGCCGATGCGCGAGGCCGAGCTCCCGGCCATCGGCGCCGCGCTCTACGCCGCGTCGCGCGCTGGGCAGCACCCAGGCCTCCTCCTCGACGAGCTCACGCCTCACTCCATCGGCATCAAGATCCGCGGGGGGCGCATGAGCCCGGTGATCCACCGACGCGCGATCGTCCCCTGCCGCGAGCAGAAGGTGTTCGCCACCGTCAAGAGCGGCTCGGCGAACGTGATGTTCGAGGTGTACGAGGGCGAGGGCGAGCTCGCGACCGAGAACGTGTACCTCGGGCGCTTCGCGGCCGTCCCACCGCCGGGCACGAGCCAGCTCGTGGTGGCGTTCAACCTCGACGAGAGCGGGCTCCTCGGCGTGGAGGTGGGCGCTGGCCCCAAGGCGACGCCGGTGACGCTGCACGCTTCGCGCGGGCTGACGGACGAAGAGCTCGCAGAGCTGAAGCGTGAGCGCGCGGGTCGCTCGTGTATCACCAGCCGCCCCGATCCCCACCTCGGCCACGAGCCGCCGAAGGGCCCCACGCTGTCGAGCACGCCCCCGCCGAGCGACGAGCGCTCACGCTCGCTGCGGCCTGGCCCACGCCGCTCGGTGCCGCCGCCGGCCCCTGGTCCGCGCCCGCCTGCGCGCCGGTCGACGGCCCCCACCGCCTTCGCCAACGCCAAGACCCGCGCGTCGCTCGGGCCCGACTCGTCCGGCGCGGCGATCGAGGTGGCCGGAGACTCGATGGTGGGGACGGTGGTGGGTGGACGCTACGTCATCGAGGACATCATCGCCGACGGAGGGATGGGGCGCGTCTACCTCGCGCGCCACCTCATGCTCGACAAGAAGTTCGCGCTGAAGGTGCTGCACGCCGAGCTCGCGCAGAACGACGAGCTCGCGGCGCGGTTCGTGCGCGAGGCGCAGGCGGCCGCGCGGATCGACAGCCCCCACGTGGTGGGGATCTCCGACTTCGGGCGGCTCCCCGACGGCAACGGCTACTTCGTCATGGAGTACTTGCCGGGGACCACCCTCGCCCAGCTCCTCCAGGAGCGCGGCGCCCTGCCCGCCAAGCTCATCATCGACGTGGCCATGCAGCTCACCGATGCGCTCACGGTGGCCCACGGGCTCGGCATCGTCCACCGCGATCTCAAGCCCGACAACGTCACCCTCATTCAGCGCGGGGGTCACCCCTACTTCTGCAAGATCCTCGATTTCGGCATCGCCAAGGCGCCCACCTCGGACAGCCCCTCCCGCCAGACCCTCGCCGGCACGCTGCTCGGCACGCCTCACTACATGGCCCCCGAGCAGATCGACGGCGCAGACGTGGACGGCCGCTGTGACATCTACTCGCTCGGCGCGCTGATGTACGAGATGGCCACCGGGCGTCCGCCCTTCCAGTCGGAGACGCTCGTGGGCGTGCTCGTCGCGCACAAGACCGAGGCGCCGGTGCCGGTGCGCTCGCATGCGGTCGCGGCCCAGTGCCCGCTCGAGCTGCAAGCGATCATCCACCGTTGCCTGGCCAAGCTCCCTGCCGACCGCTACCCCTCCGCCGAAGCGCTCCACGAGGCTCTCGCCGCGATCCCCTAGCCCCGGAGCGGCGGCGGCGACGACCAGCCCCGCGGGGTGCTCGGCGTTCAACAGGAATCCAGCTGCGCTCACCTCGTCGCGAGGAGCGGCGACGACGGCGGCATGCCCCAGCGGGCGCCGCGCGCGTCGACTCGCCCCGTCGAGCCGGGTTGCCTCATCGCCAGGCGGCGGCGGCGAGCGTCGCCTGGGCGAGCGCGTGGTCGCCCGACCAGGGCGTGCTCACCCGCGAGACGTAGCGGGCGACCTCGAGCGGCGCCGCCCCTCGGTCGATCATCTCGCGCGCTGCGCTCGAGCCGGTGAGCAGATCGAAGGCTGGGATGTCGTCGATGAACTCGTAGCGCTCGGTGCGAAACGCGAACGCGTCCGGTGCCTGGTGATGGCACATGGCGACGAGCGCGGCGTAGACCGCGACGGGGTGGAAGCGGTGGGGCTCGGTGACGTGAACCTGCACTCCGCCGCAGAGCTTGCCGCCGTGTTTGTGGAACGTGGGCACGAAGGTCACGGGCCGCGCGACGAACCCACCGAAGCGCTCGTCCGAGGCGAGGGCGGCGAGCTCGGAGGCCAACCGCTGGCCATCCACGAAGGGGGCCCCGACCACCTCGAAGGGCCGCGTGTGTCCGCGCCCCTCCGAGAGGTTGGTCCCCTCGACGAGACAGCCCCCCGGGTAAACGAGCGCGGTGTCGAAGGTGGGCATGTTCGGAGACGGCAGCACGAACGGTCGCCCCCACGCGTCGGCCATGTCGCGGCGTCGCCAGCCGCTCACTGGCACGAAGCTCGTGGCTCCCTCGGGACCAAGCGGTGTGCCGTCGGCGCGCAGCCACAGCGCCACCATCTCCCCGTAGGTGAGGCCGTGGCGAATCGGCACCGGCTCCCAGCCCACGAACGACTTGAAGCCCGGCTCTACCGAGCGCCCCTCCACCTGATCGGCGTCGCCCCCGATGGGGTTCGGGCGATCGAGCAACACCGTGTGGACCCCTGCCTCGCGCGCCGCCCGCGCCGCGAGCAGCGCCGTCCACACGAAGGTGTAGTAGCGCGCGCCAACGTCCACGAGATCGACGAGCAGCACATCGATCCCAGACAGATCGGCGGCGCTCGGGACGAGCGCCGCCGGCTCGTCGCCGTAGAGGCTCACCACCCGGCGCCCCTGTCCATCGACCGCGTTCGCCACCGTGGCCATGTCTTGCAGCGCGCCGCCGAAGCCGTGCTCCGGCCCGAACAGGACGACCGGGCGGATCCCCGCCCCGTCGAGGATGTCGAGGATGTGCCGGAGCTGTCGATCGACGCTCGCGGCGTGGGCCAGCACCCCAACCTTCGCCCCGCGAAGGCGGTCGACGAGCTTGCGATGGGCAGTGAGGCTCTCGAGCCCAATCCGGAGCGACGCGGTCACGCCCCGTTGATGCGCCCACCCACCGACCGCGTCAACCACCCCACGACACCTCGCCACGCGGGGTCGAACGCGGAGGGCGAGCCGAGGGCCCGTCAGCGGTCAAGCTGGGACATGAGCTCGCGCGAGCGGCGCAACCGAACCTTGGCAGCGTCAGCGGCCAAGCCGGGAGCTGGCTCGCGCGAGCGTGTCTCCGCACCGGCTCGGGGTGAGGCTCAGGTGACCAGCCGACGACCGGTGATGACGCGCGCGATCACGGCGACGATCGCCAGGATGAGCAACACGTGCACGAAGCCACCGAGCGTGACGTTCATCGTCAGTCCGAGGACCCACATGATGAGAAAGAGGGCAGCAACGGCCCACAACAGATTGATCATGACACACTCTCCTTCGGCGTATCGTTGGCGCCGCCTGTCGATCCTCTTGGCGTCATCTCGTCGAGACGATGCTCCGCCGCGGTCAGCAGCGCTTGGGTCTTGAGGATGGCGCTCCGCGCCGTCCCCTGCACGAACCGCATCACCTTCTCCGCCAGGGCTTCCATCGCCTGGCCAGCCTGCTGCATGCGCTCGCTGAGTCGGTGCCCTCCCTCTTTGGCAGCCCGCTCCAGCTTGGCTCCCGCCTCGGTGGTCGCGTCTCCGACGGTGCCCGCGACCGCTTCCGCCTTGGTGCCGGCCTCGGCCATGAGGTTTTTGGCCTTGTGCGCGGCAACGTCAATCTTCGTCTCGATGCCCTTGGTCTTCATGGCGGTTGTCCTTCGATCGGATGAATTGCATCTTTCGTGCCCACGGCCCCTCGGGTGCGAACGCCAACGATCACCGGCACCAAGCCCGATGCCCCCACCAGTGTTTCGCACGGCGTGCAGCGCGCGGCGCACCTTCGGCGCCACGCACGTCGCGGCCCTCGGTTGGGATGCGGTTGTGTCGCGGAGGGCGGTCGGCTAGCCGGGGCACATGGGTAGAGCGCTGAGCGTGCTCGATCGTCGGACGATGCTTCGGTGGAGCCTGGTGCTGCTTTCGCTGGGGGTGATCGCGGCCGCGGCGGGGGGCGCCTTCGCTGGGGACGAGGAGCCCGCCCGCTCTGCCGGCGCGCGCGTGCACGCGCGCAAGACGGCGCGAGAGACCGCCGAGCGCCTCGAGCGCGAGCAGCGGGGCGAGGGCTTGGTTCGGCCCGCATCCATCGACGGCGAGCCGGTGTTCGTGACGCCCCCCGAGAGGCCCACCGAGGTGCAGATCGGCGTGTTCTTGGTGGCGCTCACGAAGGTGGATCCCCCCTCGGAGGCGTTCCCAACGTTTCGCGCCGAGGTGTTCCTCGACCTCAGATGGCGGGATCCACGCGTCGCCTTCGATCCCGAAGAGGCGGGCACCGATCGCGAGGTGTTCCTCGAGCACGAAGCCGAGCTCCAGCTCGAGCGGATCTGGTGGCCCGACGTGGAGTTCGACAACGCGCAGGGCACACGTCACGTGGAGGCGCGGGAGCTGGTGATCTTGCCCGATGGCACCATCGAGTACTCGGAGCGCTTCAACGGCGACTTCATCAGCCACCCCGATCTGCGCAAGTTCCCCTTCGACGCGCAGCACTTCGACATCCGCATCGAGAGCTTCGCGTGGGACGAGCGGTTCCTCAAGTTCGTGCCCTACGAGCCCATGATCGGGTTCAACGCGGATCACAAGTCGTCGCTGGAGTGGGACGTCAAGCGCGTGTCCGCCCTGGTCGACTCCACCAAGGAGGTGCGCTCCGAGACGACGTTCAGCGTGTTCACGCTGCGCATGGATGTGGAGCGTGTCTCGGGATACTACGTGTGGAAGATCGTCCTGCCGCTCCTGCTCATCGTGGTGTTCACGTGGTCGACGTTCTGGATGCCGGGAGAGCCCTCGTCGGGTCGGATGCAGCGGGCGTTCCTCGCCCTGCTCACGGTGGTCGCTTTCAACCAGGTGGTGTCGCGAAACCTACCTCGCATCAGCTACGTGACCTTCATCGACGCGATGGTGTTCCTCGCGTTCGCCTTCGTGGGGCTCACGATGGGGACCATCATGTACGGACAGGTCAAGGAGCACGCCGGACAGCGCGAGGCGGGCATCGTGCTCGATCGGAAGGCGCGGTGGGCGTTCCCGCTGGCGTTTGCGCTGGCCACCACCGTGCTGTGGTTCGTCTACCACTGACCGGCGACCCTTGCGGACGGAGGAGCGGCGCTCGAACGCGCGCCGCGAACCACGCGCGAGCCATACCCGCGAAGCCATCCGCGCGAAGCCACCCGCGCGAAGCCACCCGCGCGAAACCATCCGCGCGAAACCATCCGCCGTGCCTTGGCCGGCTCGCGAGACGTCGCGTTGGTGCTCTGGCGCGACGGCTGCGTCAAGCTGCCGCTCCACCGGGTGGTCCGTGGTAACCTCGTTGGGAATGTCCCTTCAGACGGGTCAGATCATCGACGGCAAGTACCGGATCGTTCGCGAGCTCGGCGCGGGAGCGATGGGCGCGGTCTACGAGGGGGAGAACCTGCGGATCAAGCGGCGCGTCGCCATCAAGGTGTTGCTGCCGGCGGTGGCGGAGCGCGGCGACGTGGTGCAGCGCTTCGAGCGGGAGGCGCAGGCCGCGGGCCGGATCGGGAGCGACCACATCGTGGAGGTGCTCGATCTCGGGTCGCTCGAGGACGGCGGCTTCTACATGGTGATGGAGTTCCTCGAGGGGGAGACGCTCGGGGAGAGGATCCGTCGGGCCGGACGCCTCGATCCACGCGAGGCGGCACCCCTCGCCCAACAGCTGCTGATGGGTCTCGAGATGGCCCACGACGCGCGCATCATCCACCGCGATCTGAAGCCGGAGAACGTGTTCCTCGTGCGCGAGCACGCCGGCCAGCGCGACTTCGTGAAGATCCTCGATTTTGGCGTGTCGAAGTTCAACCCGCTCAACGACGACGACGCGATGAGCATGACGCGAACGGGCACGGTGGTCGGGACGCCGTTCTACATGGCCCCCGAGCAGGCCAAAGGGGCGCGCGACATCGATCATCGGAGCGATCTGTACTCGGTGGGGGTGATCCTCTACGAGGCAGTGACCGGTCAACGCCCCTTCGTCGCCGGTACGTTCAACGAGCTCATCTTCAAGATCGTGCTCGAGACGCCGCCGCCTCCCGAGAAGTTCGCGCCCGATCTGGATCACGGCTTCGGGAGGATCATCCGCAAGGCGATGGCCCGCGAGCCGGAGGAGCGCTTCGCGACGGCCGCCGAGTTTCGCGACGCGCTCTACATCTGGCTGCACACCGGCAAAGACTCGGCCAAGGCGACCGAGCTGCGCGCGCCCCCCGTAGGAGCCGACGTCGACTGGGACGCCGAGAAGAAGACGCTCCTCATCGACGGCGACGATCCGAGCAACGAACGCACGCAGCTGCGCAACCAGGGCGGTGGCGGCACCGCGTTGATGTCGCCGGAGGAGAGCGCCACGCACATCCTGCTGCCCGAAGACGGCGAGCGCGACAAAGCCCCCCCTCGCCCACCGCCGCCCCGCAAGCCGTCGGCCTCGAGCCCCCCGTCGCTCCCTCCGCCGCGCCCCACCCACGGCGGCCAGCCGAAGACCGCCCCGCTGCCGGCGGTGGCGCTCGCGAGCCCGCCGGTCGCGAGCGGTCACGTGCCGCTCGGCTTCGGGGCGCCGACGCCGGTGAACCGTCCTCCGCCGATCCAGGTGGAGGACTGGCCCACCGGCGTCCCTCGCAACCGCGTCCCCGCGGTGCCGATCGTGATGGGCGCGATGGTGACGCTCATCGTCGGCGCGGCGCTCGCGATCTTCATGCTGCCGTGGGGCGACGGCTCCACCTCGGAGGTGGCCGACGAGCCCGAGCCCCACGCGGAGAAGGCCGCTCCGAGCGACGACGACGAGGCCACCCCACCGGCGCCTCGGCCGGTGGCGGCCCCGGTCGTCGCCGATGCCCAAGACACGTCGGCCGACGAGCCATCCCCGCCACCCGAGCGCGACACGCCGACGACGTCCCCTGCGCCCGCGCCGCCGCCCCCCCCCCCGCCCTCCCCCACCCCGGAGGCGCCGCGGCCCCAGACGCCAGCCCCAGCCGTGCCGCGACCGGCTCCCACGCCGCGCCCGCAGCCGGTGCCTCCCCCGCCCGAGCCGGCCCCGGCGCCCAAACCGACCGGTCGAAAGGTGGAGACCACGCTGTGAAACACCCTCCGAGGGCGCGCCCCAAGAGCGGCCGAATGGATAGCGCGCGGCCGAGCAGATCTCCGTCGGAGACGGCGAGTTTCTTCGGTGGCCAACCGCGGCCCGCCCGCATAGGATAGTGGGGGATCATGGCGCTTCAGCCTGGCGAAATCATCGACGGCAAGTACCGCATCGTCAAACTCATCGGCGAAGGCGGGATGGGCGCCGTGTACTTGGGGGAGAACACGCGCATCAAGCGCAAGGTGGCCATCAAGGTGCTGCACGCGTCGGTGGCCGAGAAGGTCGAGGTGGTCGCCCGCTTCGAGCGCGAAGCGCAGGCCGCCGGTAGGATCGGCTCCGAGCACATCGTGGAGGTGCTCGATCTCGGGAGCCTGCCCTCCAACGAGCGCTTCATGGTGATGGAGTACCTCGAGGGAGAGGACCTCACCTCGCGGATCAAGTCGCGCAAACGCCTCACCCCCCACGAGTGCATCCCCATCCTCGATCAGGTGCTCGAGGGCCTCGGCGCGGCGCACGAGGCCCAGATCGTTCACCGCGATCTGAAGCCCGACAACATCTTCATCCTCAACAACAAAGCCGGCCGCGCCGACTTCGTGAAGATCCTCGATTTTGGCGTCTCCAAGTTCTCCGCGCTCGACTCCGAGATGAGCATGACGCGCACCGGAGCGGTGATGGGCACGCCCTATTACATGTCGCCGGAGCAGGCCAAGGGGGGCGTCGTCGACAACCGCAGCGATCTGTACGCCATCGGGGTGGTGCTCTACCAGATGGTCACCGGGCGCGTGCCCTTCAACGCGAGCTCGTTCAACGAGCTGTTGTTCAAGATCGCGCTCGAGTCGCCCGAGCCGGTGGAGCAGATCGTGCCCGACTGCCCGCCCTCGTTCACCGCGATCATCAACAAGGCGATGGCGCGGGAGCCCGAGGCGCGCTTTCAGTCGTCTCAAGAGTTCCGAGCGGTGCTCCAACAGTGGGCCCACAGCGGCGCGGCCCCCGGCGTGCCGGCGCCCACCCAGCCGATGCCGGCGATGCCGGACATGCGCCACCCGATGGGCTCGAGCCCGATGCTCGCCGGCTCCAACCCCGAGCTGCGGCAGTCGGGTCCGCAGTTCACGCCGCCGCTGGGGCAGTCTGGGTCGCCGCAAGCTGGGCAGCTCGCGCAGTCGAGCCCACAGATGGCGCCGGGAGCCACCCAGCACATGCCGCCGGGGATGCTTCCCCTCGGGCCGTCGGGGGGCCCGCTCGGTACTTCGCAGGCCGCGCTCGCCGTCACCCCCCCACCGAAGAGCGGTGGCAAGAGTGGGATGGTGGCCGCGTTGGTTGGCGTGAGCATCGCGATCATCGGCGCGGGAGCGTTCGGCGCCTACATGCTCACGCGCCCGGCCACCGCCTCCACGGGAGAGGAGAGCTCGACGCCCGCAGACGTGTCCACCGGAGACAGCGGCAAGCCGGCCGCGGCGCCACCGCCCGAGCCCAGCGACCCCGCGCCCAGCGACCCCGTACCCAACGACCCCGTGCCCAACGGCGGAGACGGCGACCCTCCCCCCGACAAGAGCGCCGCGCCCACGGAGGATCCTGCGCCCGAGCCCAAGACGGCTCCGTCCCCCACTCCCGTCCCCCAGACGAACCCGGGGCCACGTCCACGGCCCACCCCGGAGCCCGTCGCGCAGCCCGCGCCTCCGCCTCCGCCGCCGCCGACGCCCACGCCCACCGGGCGCAAGGTCGAGACCAAGCTCTGAGGCTGCGTCGCCGATCCGAGGGCATCTCTGCCGCCGGTTTGCGCCGCCGCGCGCGCTGCGCCACCGCGGGCTCCGAGCGCGCCGCCGAGCGCCGCGCTCCGCCACGACCGCTCGGCGGTCACACCATGTCGCGGCGCGAAAAGAGCACGCCCGCGAGCCCCACCGTGGCCGCGGTGAGGGCGATCCCCATGAGCGCGATCAGCCACGTCGTCGTCACCTCGCCGCTCGAGGCCCAGACCAGGTTCATGGGGTAGGCGACGATCGCGCGCACCGCCGGGTGAGGGGCGAGCACGTCGGGCCGGTACATGAACACCGAGCCCCCGAGCATCGACGAGAGCCAGATCCCGAAGCCGACGACGACGGCGTGATAGCTCTCGCGAACGAAGAGCGTGACCATCGCCGTGAGCGCCAGCAGCATGAGCGTCAACGCGATCGTGGTGGCCACGCCCGCGGCGAAGCGCGCCACGTCGAACGGCCCGACGAGGCGAGCGCTCGCCCCGTGCGCCAAACCCGCCGTCACGCCGAGCAAGAGGAGCACCACGAACGCGGGGGTGAGCTTGGCGACGAGGTAGCGGCTGCGGGTGAGCGGCTTGGACAAGAGGATGTCGAGGTAGCCTTCCTCGGTGGGCACCACCACCGCGCGCAGCACGTCGAACAGACCCAACCAGTACAGCACCGCGTAGATCGCGAGGTGATCGTTGACGAGGACGATCTCCACCCAGCCGTCGAGCTGAAACACCTGCGCGAAGAACCGCTCGATGCTCGGAGGAAACCGAGGCAAGAGCAGCGCGTTGAGCGGCCCGAGGGCGACGAGCACCGCGAGCGCGACCACGTGAGGGCGCCGCACCGCGAGGCCGAGCTCGGCGGTGAGCAGAGTCTTCGAAACCATCACACCTCCTCCGTCAGCGCCGCGGCCCGCCAGCGAGCGAGCGCGAGCACCGCCACGTCGAAAGCCAACAGCACGACGATCCGCTCGAGGAGCGGCCCCGCGCCGAGCTCCCCCACGCGCGCCACCAACGCCACTCCATGGAAGAAGGGGTTGATGGCGAGGGCGGCTCTCTGCGCGGGCCAATAGAAGCCCACGAACGAGAGGCCCACCAAGGTGAGGAGCACGAGGATGCTCGCCAGCATCGCGGTGAGCTTGCGCCGAAACGTGACCGCCATGAGACCGGCGAACCCCACCGCGAAGCACGCCGCGAACAGATGCACCGCGCTCAGCGCGAGGAACGACGCGGCGTCGAAGCCGGGCACCTGGAGCGAGAACCAGACCACGCCCAGCAACACGGCGACGACGTAGGCGCTCGCGAAGGCGGCGGTGGCCGCGAGGAGCCGTACGGTGAAGTAGTCGGCCACCGTCACCGGCTTGCTGGCGAGCACGTCCCAGCTGCCGCGAGCGCGCTCGTCCACGATGATGCCGCCCGCGAGCACGGTGCCGAACAGCACCGCGAGCTTGTTCATCGCCGCGTCGGTCCAGATGAACCCGAGCAGCTTCTGGTGGACGTGCCCCGGCCCAAACCAGAGCTCCACCGACCGCACCATCTCCGCCGGAGGTCGCTGCATGAGGAAGGCGGTGGCGAGCACCGCGTAGAGCATCATCGCGGCCACGAGCTTCATGGTGCGCCCACGCAGTACGCGCAGCAGCTCTTCGCGGAAGAACGGCCAGCGCCGCGCACCCTCCAACGCGAGCCGGCCGACGCTGGCGCGTGGAGCCCCCGCCGGTGCTCCCGCCGTGACGGGCGTCACGCGGCCTCCGCAGCCAGCGCGAGGTAGAGGTCGTCCATCCGCTCCTTGCCGTGCTCGCGCTTGAGGCGGGCGAGCTCTCCGGCCGCGATCAGGCGACCCCGGTGGAGCACCGCCACGCGTTCGCACACCGCCTCGATGTCGCTCAGGATGTGGGTGGAGAACAGGACCGCCACGCTCCGTTCGTCGGCGAGGCGCCGGATGTGCTGCAAGAGCTCGTGGCGCCCGATGGGATCGAGTCCGCTCGTGGGCTCGTCGAGGAGCAAGACCCGCGGGTGGTGCAAGAGCGCCTGGGCGAGCCCCACCTTCTGGGTCATGCCGGTGGAGAAGCCGCCGAGTCGCTTGTCTGCCACCGCGCCGAGGTCGAACTGCTCGAGCAGCTCGTCGATGCGGCGCGCGACCGGGGGCCCGGACGCCCCGAACATGGCCGCCACGTAGCGGAGGAAGCTCCTCGCCGTCATGTCCTTGGGGAGGGCGTAGCTGCCGGGGAGGAAGCCGGTCTGGCGCCGCACCGTGAGGCTCTCGCGCACCACGTCGTGACCGAGCACACGGGCCTCGCCGGCGCTGGGTCGCGTGAGGCCAAGGAGCATGCGGAGGGTGGTGGTCTTGCCCGCTCCGTTGTGCCCCATGAAGCCGAAGACCTCCCCCGGAGCCACGTCGAACGACACGTCATCGACGGCCACGGCATCCCCGAAACGCTTGGAAAGATGTTGAATTTCAATAACTGAGGTGATCGTCATGGCTTCTGCCCCTAGCTGACCGACGGTCGGTCTGTAGTCTGCACACGGGCGCCCACGCGCGCAAGTAGTATTCGACCGACCGTCGGTCTATGCCATGCTCGACATGGCGAGAGTGGTGAAGAAGCGTGAGGAGCGGCGCCACGAGCTGCTCGACTGCGCAGAGCGCCTGTTCTTCGAGCGGGGCTACGACGCCACGTCGGTCGCCGACATCATCGAGGCCGCCGGCCTCTCGAAGGGCGCCTTCTATCATCACTTCGCCTCCAAGGAGCAGCTGGTGGACGCGCTCGCCGAGCGCATGGTCGACCAAGGCCTCACCGCCGCGCGCGCGCTGGACGACGCTGCGTTGCCCGCGCTCGAGCGACTGAACCGGTTCTTCGCGAGCTCGCGCCGGATGAAGGTGGAGCAAGCGCCGATGATCCGGGCCGGGGTGGAGGTGATGTTCCGACCCGAGAACCTGCTGTTACGCCACCGGATCACCCGAGCCACGGTGACGCGGCTCGCCCCCGCGCTCGCCGAGATCATCGCGCAGGGCGTGGAGGAAGGCACCTTCGACACGCCGGACGCGCTCGGCGCGGCGGAGATGCTCCTCTCGCTCGGCACGGTGGTTCACGACGCCCTGGCGCGTGCGTTCGCGGCGACCGACGAAGAGGAGCGGGCCGCAGCCACGACGCTGCTCGAGGCGCGTTTGCACCTCTACGAGGTGGTCTTCAACCGCGCGCTCGGCCTCGACGACCACACGCTGGTGTTGGTGGAGCCGGGCTTCGCCGCGGCCGCGATGCGGCTGCCGCCCCCGGGAGCGTGACTCGGGTCGGGTCGGCTCGGTCAGCTCGACGGGCCGTGCGCCACATGCCGCCAAGCGAGGGGGGTGCCGCGCGGGATGTCCACCGCCGCGCGCGCACCGAGCACCTCGTCCCAGTGCCGTGGCGGTAGCCCGTCCGCGGGGCGGAGCACGGCCAGGTTGTTGGACGACAACGCCTCTCCGGCCCGGATGTCGCGCACCACGAAGATCGAGCGCCGCAACGCGCGGCTCGCCGCTTGCTGCGCCGTGACCCCGTAGCGCACGCCCCCGAGCGCCTGCTCCACCTCGCGCACCGACGTCACCAGGGCCCGGAGCTCGGCTGGTTCGAGCGAGAACGCGCTGTCCGGTCCGCCGTCGTCGCGCGAGAGCGTGAGGTGCTTCTCGATGATACAAGCGCCGAGCGCGCGCGCGGCCACCGCGACCGCGTGGCCCATCGTGTGATCGGAGAGGCCGGCGGGGACGCCGAACGTCACCGCGAGGTGAGGGAGCGTGAGGAGGTTCGCCTCGGACGGGGGCGCTGGGTAGGCGCTCGTACACTTGAGCAACACCAGCGCGTCGTTGCCTGCGGCACGCACCGTGGCCACGGCTTCCTCCACCTCACCGAGCGTCGCCATCCCCGTCGACATCACGATCGGCTTCCCGGTGGCGGCGATCTTTCGCAACAGCGGGAGATGCACGAGCTCGAACGAGGCCACCTTGTAACAAGGCACGCCGAGCTCCTCGAGGAAGTCGACCGCGGTCTCGTCGAACGGCGTCGAGAAGAGATCGAGCCCCTGTTGGCGGGCGTGCTCTGCGAGCCTCGGGTGCCAATCCCACGGCGTGCGCGCCTCCGCGTAGAGCTCGAACAGGCTCCGACCGTCCCACGGCGTGCCGCCCCCGATCTCGAAGTGAGGCAGCGGCGCGTCGAGCGTCATGGTGTCGGGTCGATACGTCTGCAGCTTCACCGCGTCGGCTCCCGCGGCCTTCGCGGCGTCGATGATGCGCAGCGCTCGATCGAGGTCTCCGAGGTGATTCGCGGACAGCTCGGCCACGATGTAACAAGGCTCGGCGGGGCCCACGAGGCGGCCGCCGATCGCCACCGAGGGGGACGTGCGCGGTGCGGGGTGCATGGAGCGACTCTCCAACACGTAGCGCGAGAGGTGCACGCCGTCTCGCTCGCTCTCACCCCTCGGTCGGAATCCCGCCCGCAGGAACGCCCGCGAGCTCGCGGTGTTGGTGGGTCGCACCCAGGCCACCACCGTGTCGATGTCGCGCTGGCAGAGCGCTTCGCGGCTCCCCGCCCGGATGGCGCGCGTGCCGAGCCCGCGACCTCGAGCGGCGCCGACGAGCGCGATGGACATCGTGGCCTCAGGCTCGTCGAGCTCGACGCGGAGCACGCCACAAGGCTCGGGCGCCTCGATCACGAACAGCAGGCATCGCGGCGACGCCAAGGCCTGCCGATACCACGTGAGGTGCGTGTCCCACGGAATGGGGGCGGTCGCGACCGACCGAGCGCGCACGGCTGGGTCGCCGTTGGTCTCCCAGACGAAGAGAGCGTCGTCGGGGGCCGCCGCGCGCAGACGAAGCGGGTGGAAGGTGGGGACGGACACGCACCCCAGCATACGCGCCGTGAGCCCGCGGCCGAAAGCGCGCGCGCGGTTCGGGGAGCGCGCGCGACGATATCGCCCCGACGACCACGCGTGCTAGAAGCCGGGCGATGAAGCCCACATCGCTCCTGGTCGCTGTCACGCTCTCTGCCACCCTGTTCGCGCTCGCGTGCGACGACAAGAAAGACACCGGGGTGGCGGCCGACGGGAGCACCAAGAAGGCCGACGCCAAGAAGGACGACGCCAAGAAGGACGACGCCAAGAAGGACGACGCCAAGAAGGACGACGCCAAGAAGGACGACGGCGACATCGTGGCGACGTGCCAGAAGATGTGCGACAAGAGCGTCACCTGCGCCGAAGAGGTGGCCAAGTCTGCGGGCGCCCCCGAAGAGGTGCTCAAGGACGCCAAGGCCGAGGCCGAGAAAGGCCTCGAGGAGTGCAAGAAGGGCTGCAGCGACGACGCCGAGTCGGCCACCGCCGAGGACAAGGCGCAGGTGGCCAAGGTGGAGGCGTGCATCAAGAAGGACTGCGCCGAGTATGTGACGTGCATGGACGCGCTCGAGTAACGCGTCGGCGCTGGCGCGTTCGTGGCGCCGACGCGCCTGCGTGCAGAAGGGCTTGTCGCTCCAAGGGGGCGCTCCCGAGGAGCGCCCACGTCCGCCTCACAGCGTGGTGAGGTAGGCGATCAGGTCGTCGAGCTCTGCCGCGCTCAGCTGAGAGGTCTTGCCGTGGGCATCGCCCCCGCCGCACCTCTCGTCGTCGAAGCGAGCGCGGAGCGTGGGCGCGCAGCCGTCGTGCATGAAGGGGGCGCGCATCGCGATCCCCCGCAAGCTCGGCACCTGAAACGGCTTGCCGGTCCCCACGTCGAGCGTCTCGTTGGACGTGAACGCCTCGCCGGAGTGACAGGTCGCGCAACCCACCGTCTGGTCGTGGAACACGGCCTCGCCCCGCGCCACGGCGTCCTGGTCTTTCGCGGGCGACGCAGGCAGAGCGCTCACCGTCTGCATCCAGACGCCGAGGGACTCGACCCGGTCGGCCGGCGGCGCGGCGCCCCCCATCCGGTTGACGAACACCTCGCCCATCAGGTCATGCAGATTCGTCATGTCGCCATCCCAGTGGAGCGGCATCGTGTCGAGCACGCCCCCCGCGACGGTCTGCGTGCGCCGTGGCCCGATGTTGGCGAACTGCCAGGTCCGACCGTCTTCGCGCCCTTCCGGGTGGCAGGACGCGCAGGCGATGGGAGAAAACGGTCCAGCCTGTTTGTGAAACAACGCGTGGCCCCAGTCGCGACCGCCGCTCACCGGCAGGTGGGTGACGGCCCGCACCTCACCCTCGCGGGTGATGCGCGTCAGCGTGGCCGGCTGCCGCGTCTGGACCAAGAGCTCGGCGTCGGGCGTGAACACCACCGACACCGGCTCCCCGAGCACGGTGAGCGGCATGAAGGAGGGCGAGAAGCAGTTGTCGAAGGCGTCGCCGTAGACCGCCTCCGACAGAGGCACGACGGCGAGCTGCTCGCTACCCGCCCCCACCACCGCGAGCCACGCACCGTCGCTCGAGACGTCCATGTCGAGCGGCAGCACGAGCGTCCCGATGGTGCCGTGATCGGGGGGGGTCACCGGTCGCAGCGTGTCGTCGAACACGGTCGCGGCCGCGTGGACGATGACCTCGTCACAGTTGCCACCGTAGTAGGTCTGACCGTTCACGGGGGAACCGGTGGGGATCTCCTGAGCGAGGGCCCGCTGGTGGAGCAGCATGATCGCGCCGTCCGGCAAGAGCTTCATGCGATAGGCGACGGCGGCCTCGAAGCTGCGCACCAGCGTCGGTGAGGTGTAGGCGTGAGGGACCCCACGCTCTGCTCCGCTCCCCACCTCGAGCACCTCTGCCGAGCGAAACTTGCTCACGAACACGCGGCCGTCCTTCACGACGACGTCGCGCAGATCTGCGTCGAGCTGCTGCCGCTCGAGGCGCGCGAGCTCCGCGTCGAGGGTGTGGAGCTCGCCGTCCGCACAAGCGACGAAGAGCTCGGCGGCGTCGGCGTCCCACGCGAGGCCGCGCGGCGTCGCGCACACGCTCTGCCGAGCCGTCTCCCCCGACGCCACGTCGAGCCGCGCGACGGCGCCGCCCCGACGGAGCGCCACGAAGATCTGCCCGTCGTCCCCTTCGATCAGCCGACCGGGCTCGTCCCCGGGCTCGAGCAGCACCTCCTTCACCAGCTGGTGGCCCTCGAGCGCGATGATGTAGACGGCGTCGGCGCCCTCGTCGGCGACCACCGCGAAGCGACCATCGCGGGTCAGCAACGTCGTCCCGCCGCTCACCGGCGGTGGCGCCTCGGACGCGGCGTGGGGCGGGTGCTCCTTGGACTCGATGGGCGCGTCTTGAGCGCAGCCGCCGGCCCCGGCGCCCACGAGCGCGCCTCCTCCGCACAAGAGCGCCAATCCTCCCAAGCCTCGTCGGTACAGCGTCGAATTCCGCGTCATGATCTCCCGTCCTCGCTGGTCACTTGCTGCGCGGCTCAACCCAACTGCCGCCGGCTGAGTTGCAGGCGGAGTCGCGCAGGCGCTCCCCAGACCGCTTGCGCCTCGGCAGCGGCCGTGGCCGTGCTTTGCACGGACCGGGCCACTCGCGGAAGTGCGCGTCATCTCGTCGCCTCCCGAGCAAGACCGTGACATCGCTGACACAGCCTACGAGCGCGAGGCGTCCCGGTCCCACCCCGACGGCACGAAGTGCAGCGACCTTTGACGCTGCTGCGCGCCCCGCTTCGCGACCCCGCGCGAACCGCGCTTCGCGACCCAACGTCGAGCGACGGTCGCGCCGGGACGAGCGACGGGCGCGCCGGCCTGCGGCCTGATACAGTCGCGGCGTGAGCGCGCGCCGGTGGCGGCGCGGCTGCCGCCACAGACCCCCCGATGTTGCTCCTCCACGATGAACGCATGGGCGACCACGACCCCGGCCGCGGCCACCCCGAGGCGCCCGACCGTCTGGCCGCAGTGGTCAGCGCGCTCGAGGACGCGTCCGGGGTCACCTGGACCGCGCCTCGGCCCGCGACCCACGAAGACCTCGGGCGGGTGCACAGCCCGGCTCACGTGGCGCGCATCGACGAGCATCGCGGTCGCCGCGCCGCCCTCGATCCCGACACGAGGGTGAGCGAGGGGAGCGTGGACGCCGCCTATCTCGCGGCCGGCGCGGTGTGCGACGCGGTCGACGCGGTGATGACCGGCGCCCACGACACGGCCTTCGCCCTCGTGCGTCCGCCCGGACACCACGCCGAAGCGGAAGCGGCCATGGGCTTTTGCCTCTTCAACAACGTGGCGGTCGGCGCCGAGCGCGCGCTCGAGCGGCACCACGTGGAGCGCGTGCTCATCGTCGACTGGGACGTTCACCACGGCAACGGCACACAGCACAGCTTCTTCGGGCGCTCCGACGTGTTGTTCGTGAGCCTTCACCAGTTCCCCTTCTATCCGGGCACCGGCGCGCTCACCGAGAGCGGCACCGGCCCTGGGGAGGGTCACACGGTGAACGTCCCCTTCCCTGCCCGCGCCGCCGACGAGGACTACCGCGCCGCCTTCCGAGACGTGATCGTCCCCATCGCCGACGCCTTCGCACCCCAGCTCGTGATGGTGTCGGCCGGCTTCGACGCCCACCGCCTCGATCCGCTCGCCGGTATGCGAGTCACCGAGGAAGGCTACGCCGACATGGCAGCGACGATGGCCGAGCTCGCGCGCCGTCACGCCGGCGGCAAGCTCGTGCTCACCCTCGAGGGCGGCTACGATCTCGGCGCGCTCGCCCGCAGCGCCCGAGCGGTGGTCGATGTGCTCACCGGCACCGCCGCGCCGGGAGGCGGCGCCCACGCCGCGGTGGGCGCGCGCGTGATCGACGACGTGCTCGCCCATCACCGGCAGCGTTGGAGCGTCTGACGAGGAGTTGTAGCCTCCCACCATGCGCTCGCTCTGGCTCGTTATGTTTCTCGCGCTCGCCGCCTGCGGACCGGCCACCCCCCCCGCGTCCGCGCCGAGCGCGCTCCTCGGCGCGCCGCTCCCGCCGCTCTCCGGCCGCACCGTCGAGGGCCGCGCGCTGTTGCCCGAGCAGCTCGCCGACAAGATCGTCGTCGTCAAGTTCTTCGCCAAGTACTGCAAGCCCTGCAAAAAGACGCTCCCCGCCGCGCAGCGACTCCACCGCGAGCGCGACGACGTGCTCGTCGTGGGTGTCGCCGAAGACGACACCAGCGCCGACGTCTTGGAGCTGATCGAGCGCTTTGGGCTCACGTTCCCCGTGATCCACGACCCAGCCAACGTGGTCGCGGGGGAGTTCGGGGTGGAGCAGCTCCCGGCCACCTTCGTCACCGACGCCGCGGGGAAGGTGCGGTGGGTGGGGTCACCGGGTCAGTCGGAGTCGGATCTCGAAGCGGCGGTCGGCTGGATCCGCGGCGGCGCCAAGCTCTAGCAGACGGTGTTCGTCGCACCGAGCCGGCTCGTCACTCCACCAAGGACAACGTCGCGGTGACGGTGGCTGGCGCGGCGCCGGGCGCGGGGAAACGCCACCCGCGGAGCCGTGTCTCGACACACGCTCGCAGCGGTTGGTCCGCCGCGCCACCACCCGCCACCGTGGCGTCGGTGACGGCCCCCACGGCGTCGAGCTCGATCATGAGCTGGAGCTCGCGCTGCGTCGCCTGGGCGAGCGCGCTGGCACAGGCGCGGATAACCTCGGCGCGCTGCTCGGCCACCAGCCCGTCGACCGCGGCCTGGGTGAGCTCGGGAGGTGCGGAGGACGGCGCCGTGCTCGCGGTGGGAGCCCCCGTCGCGCTCGTCTCGTCACAACCGACGAGCGCCGCGGAGGCCGCTCCCACCACCCACGACGCGGCCAGCAACGCCGAGCGCGCGCCGTTCAGCCGGCCTCGGGGACGAGCGCCTTGAAGGTCTCGGCGGCCTTCTCCCAACGCTTTGCCTTCTTGCCACGCTTCTTGCTGCGGGCCTTCTTCTGCTCGATTTTCGCCAAGAGCTGACGGTGCTGTCGCGTGGGTCGGTGCATGGGGGGCGGGATGCTGCCCAAATGGGTCCCGCTTTTCAAGAACAAAGCTACGATGACGGCATGCGAGGACGCGAGGAGCCGTCTCCCTCGGAGATCACGCCTCCCGAGCTCTACGCGACACGACGCCAGCTCTTGAAGCAGGCCGGCCTCTTCACCGTGACGGCGGGGGCCTGGGGAGGAGCGCTCTCTCTGCTCTCGAGCCGCGGCTCCGCCGATGCGCCCCCCGCGCCGCCCTCGATCGAGGGCGCTGGCGAGCCCTGGCGCAACATCCAACGAGGCACCGCCTTCGACACCGCCGAGCCGCAGACCGACTACGGCGCCATCACCACCTACAACAACTTCTACGAGCTGGGCTTGTCAAAGTCGGCCCCCGCGAAGCTCGCCGGGAGCATGAAGCTCGAGCCGTGGGCGGTGCGCATCGAGGGTGAGGTCGAGCGCGCGCAGACCGTCGACGTCGAGACGCTCGTGCGAGCGTTCGGCCTCGAGGAGCGCGTGTACCGCATGCGCTGCGTGGAGGCCTGGTCGATGGTGATCCCCTGGGTCGGCTTCCCCCTCGCCAAGCTCATCGAGCGGGTCCGCCCCACCTCCGCCGCTCGCTACGTGGCGATGGAGACGCTGCTCGACGTGGAGCAGCTCCCCGGACAGGCCGACGACGTGCTCGACTGGCCTTACACCGAGGGGCTGCGCATCGACGAGGCGGCGCACCCGCTCACGTTCCTCGCGGTGGGGATCTACGGAGCGCCCCTCCTCGGCCAGAATGGTGCCGCGCTGAGGCTCGTGGTGCCGTGGAAGTACGGCTTCAAGGGCGTCAAGTCGATCGTCCGCATCCGCTTCACCGCGGAGCGCCCCCTCACCACCTGGCACCGCGCCGCGCCCCACGAGTACGGCTTCTACGCCAACGTCAACCCCGAGGTCCCTCATCCGCGTTGGAGCCAGGCCACCGAGCGGCGCATCGGCGCGAGCGGCCGCATCCCGACCCTCCTGTTCAACGGCTATGGCGCCGAGGTCGCGCACCTCTACCGCGGCATGGACCTCCGCCGATCGTTTTGACCGTGACGTCTTCCCCTCCCTCCGCTCCTCCGCGAGGACGACCTCGACGTGGCCTCCGGCGACTCGCCTGGCTGGGGCCGGCGGTGCTCACCGGCTCCCTGCTCCCTTTCGGGGTGATCGCGTGGCGGGCGGCCACTGGGGGCTTGGGGGCGAACCCCATCGCGACCGCCATGAACCAGCTCGGCTTGCTGGCGCTCCTCTTGCTCGTGGCCTCGCTCGCCTGCACCCCACTGAAGATCGTCACCGGACAGAAGTGGCCGCTCCGCCTGCGCAAGATCCTCGGCCTCACCGGCTTCTTCGCGGTGCTCGCTCACTTCCTGGTCTACGCCGTGTTCGATCAGGTGCTCGTCGTGCGCGCCATCGTCGACGACGTGGTCGAGCGGCCGTTCATCGCCATCGGCTTCGCGGCCTTCGTGCTGCTCTGCCCGCTCGCCCTCACGTCCACCCGCGACGCGCTCCGACGCCTCGGCCACGAACGGTGGCAGCGCCTGCATCGACTCGCCTACGTGTGCGCGACTCTCGGCGTCGTCCATTTCGCGCTGCGCGTGAAGAAAGACCTGACGGAGCCGCTCGTCTTCGGCTCCGTGCTCGCGCTGCTCTTCGCCATTCGCCTGGGCGAGACCTTGCGCCCGCGGAGGAAGGCGTGACGAGCGCGCCGCTGCTCGCCCCCGGCGCAACGCTCCGCCGGCGCTTTCGCGTCGTGGCTCAGGTGGGTGGCGGGGAGCATCGCGCCACCTTCGAGGCAGAAGATGTAGAGGGAGGCGACGACGAGCCCAGAGGGCGCGCCTGCGCCGTCGAGGTGTTCCAGGCGTCGCGCTTGCCCGAGCCGCGCCAGCGCGCGCTCACGCGACGTGTCGCGCTCGCGCGCGGCCTCGACTGCCCCGGCCTGCTCACGCCCTACGACGCCGGGCTCGACGACGACCACCCGCTCTTCGTGGTGGCGGCGCGCTGGCTCGACGGCGCCGATCTCGCGAGCATCTGCAAGCAGTCGGGGCCCGTGCCGGCGGAGCAGGTCGCGGCCTGGATCCGCCAGAGCGCCGCCACCCTCGCCGTCGCCCACGCGACGGGGATCGGCCACGGTCAGCTGTCGGCGAGCAGCCTCTTCTTCAGCCGCGACGAGGCCGGAGGAGCCACCGTGATCGTGCTCGACTTCTGCACCGCCACCGTGGTGGAGCGCCCGGGGGCGGCGGTGTTCCGTGCCCCCGAGCTGCTCGAGACAGGCGCCGAGATCACGCCTTCCGCCGACATCTACGCGCTGGCCCACATCAGCCACAGCCTCCTCACGGGCACCCCCTACTTCGCGAGCGCGTGGCGAGAGGGCCCGGCGTCCTTGCGCGCGGCAGCCCTCCGCGGCGCCGACGTTCCCCCGAGCGAGCGCGCCCGGGCAGCCCGCGTGACGGTGCCCGCGGCCTTCGATCGCTGGTTCGCGGTGGCCACCCACGTGCGGCCCGAGAAGCGGTTCGACGACGTGCTCGACGCGGCCGAGGCGCTCGCCCTCGCCCTCGGCGCGCGCGCGTCCACCCGCGGCGTGCTCGCGCGGGTGATGGCCCATGGCGACGTCGATCTCGGTGACACGATCCCTTCCGACGACGTCGACGCCGACAAGCCCACCCACGACGTGCCCATGCGCCGCGCGACCGAGCCCCGCGCGACCGAGCCCCGCGCGACCGAGCCCCGCGCGACCGAGCCCCGCGCGACCGAGCCCCGCGCGACCGAGCCCCGCGCGACC
>CAYOAL010000004.1:0-153690 GCA_964401935.1 uncultured Polyangiaceae bacterium | reverse complement strand
CACCGCCCGATCCTGAGCGCTCGAGGACGGCGTGAGCTTGACGAGGATGTCGACGGCATCCACGTCTTCGCAGGGGCCGCCCCCCGCTCCCCCGAAGAGGCCGCTCCTCTCTTGCAGGCTGAGGGTCGCGTCGAGCGCGCGGCCTTGGTAGGCGAGCGGTCGATCGAGGTGGAGGTAGAAACCGTAGATGTGAAACGCACCGGCCATGCCGTTGAAGAGCGACGAGCCCTGCCGCGTCCCCCAGTAGCCGGTGTCCGGGTCTTGGCAGGCGTCGAGCCGATCGAGCACGTGGTGGGCGCTGCTCTCCTCGCCCTGGTGCAACAGGAAGAAGAGGAGAAACATGACGTAGTTGCTGCTCAACCAGAAGTCGTCGAAGCGAAGGCTCCCGAACCACAGATCGAGCAAGCGTCGATCCTCGAGCGGTTCCATGAACGCGAGCGGGCGAGCGTGCTCACGCATGCCGAGCGCGTCGAGCGCGTGCAGCGCGAAGTAGGTTTGTTGCCACTCCACGTAGAGCGGCGCGAACTTGCCGAGCTTGCGCAAGAGGGCGCGCGGATGGGCGGGGTCGTGGAACTGGCCATCGCTTGCTTGCTGGGCGAGGAGCAGCTCCCCGAGCCGAACGCGCCGCGCCGGGGGCAGCGCCTCGAGCTCACCGGCGAGCTCGAGGGCGAGCACCCCACACGCCGTGGCGAGGAGCGTCACCGGCTGCTCCTCGGCGAAGCGGTAGCCGTGCTCGTCGGCGAGAGTTCGCTCGAGCCAACCCGCGAGCGCCTTCATCGCAGGGCCTCCTCGATGAGCCGGAGGCTCTTGACCCGCACCGCGGTCGACCACGCGTCGCCCTCGCTGGTGCGCGCCGAGACCGAAGAGAGACCGCTGTACCTGACGACGCGGTCGTCGCGACTCCAGCGAAAGCTGCCGTTGGGGTTGCGGAGCGCGATGAGCGCGCGTCCCGCTCGCCGCAGCGCCTCGCGGGTGTGATGCTCGTCGCGCTGCGCGAGGATCTCGACGGCGGCGAGGTCGACGCTCGGCTCGTCGCCGAACAGGGCGTCGTCGCGCTGGAGCGCGAGGGTGGCTCGCACCGCCTCGTCGTCCACGAGCTCGCGGCCGAACAGCCGCGCCGAGCGAAAGACGTGGGCGCTCCCGGCGAGCGCGTTCTGCCCGGCGCCGTGACCCCACAGGCCGCCGCCGTCGCGCTCGTCCTCGAGCCGGTCGAGGAGGGCGTGGGCGGTGGGGCTCGAGGCGCCCTCCTCGCGGTGGCAGAAGGCGAAGAGAAAGCGCAGGTGGTTGCCGACGAGCTGAAAGTCGTCGAGCGCCATGGTGGCCAACCACAGCTCGACCGCCCCTCGCGACGCGAGCGGCTCCACGAAGCGGAGCGGGTGGCGCGGCGGCGCGCCCAGCAGCGCGAGCGCCTCGAGGGCGAAATACGACTGTTGCCAAGTGACGTAGAGCGGCGAGAAGCGCTGGTTCTGCCACAGGAGCTCGTGCGGATGGGCAGGGTCGTGGAAGTGCCCCTCGCGATCTTGCCGCGTGAGCAGCCACGCGGTCGTTGCCGCGCGGCGTCCCGGCTCGAGCTCGGCTGAAAGCGCGTCGAGGGCAGCGACCGCGAAGGCCGTGCCGAGCAGCGTTCGAGGCGCCTGGGGTGCGAAGCGGTAGCCGGGATCGAGCCACTGCGCCTCCACCCACGCCCGCGTCTGTTCGCGCTCGTCGGGGGTCACGGCGGCGTGGCTCTCACAGACACATGTTGTCGGTGTCGACGCACGTGGGGGAGCCTGTCCTGAGGCAGGTGATCCCCACCGGCGAGTCGTTCTTCATGGTCCAGGTGAGCGTCGCGTAGTCGAGCTCCCAGGTGTCTTTGGCGAGGCCGCAGTCGGTTCGGCCCCCATACATGATCGCCTTGTCGCCGGCGTTGACGAACATGTGCGACTCGCGGCGCTCGGGGCTCGTCTCGTCGTAGGTGGCGAAGTGCGCCGGGAAGTCGCAGAACCCGCGGTCGCCCTCGTCGAGCACGTCGCCCGCTTTGTGCAACGTCCACGCGTTGGTCGAGAGGTCCATCGTCCAGAGGTCGTTGGTGTTGCCGAGCTCGGTGTCGTCGTGCCCGGCGAACAGCACCATGCGCGCTCGAGCCCGATCCCACACCATCTCCCCCTTGATCCGCGGCGCGGGGATCGCGTTGGATCCGAGCAGCGTCCAGGTGTCGCTGGCGAGATCGAGGGCCCAGGTGTCGTTGTAGAACGGCCCTTGGAACGCGGTCTCGCCGCCGCCTCCGAAGATGACGAGCCGGCCGGCGTCGCGGTCGAAGGCGGAGGCATGAAAGAGGCGCGGCGGGGGTGGGTTGTTCAGGCCGAGCTGGCTCCACGTGTTGGTGCCGAGATCGAAGCTCCACGTCTCGTTGTTGACCAAGAAGCTGGAGAGGTTGGTCGTGCCACCGGCGTGCACGAGGAGCCGGTTGTTCGCGGGGTCGGCGTCCATCGTGTGGTTCATGCGTCCGCTGGGCGCCCCAGCCGCGCCTTGGGGAGACAGCTCGGTCCACGCTCGGGTGGCGGGATCGAAGGCCCACACGTCGTTCAGGAAGGTGTAGGCGCCGGAGGTGCCCTCGCGATAGCGACCCCCGAACACGATCACGCGCCTCCCGACCTCGTCCCAGACGGCGCGACCACGCGCCCGCGCGAGCGGCGCGGGACCGGCGGCGACGTCGATGCTGACCCAGATCCCGGCGACGGTGTCGTAAGCGTACGCGTCGGTGAGGAACAGGCTCGCGGCGGGGTTGCACATCTCGGGGATGGCGGCGTCACCGAAGAACATGAACCCGCACTGGCAGCGCGGATCGAAGGCCGCCACCATGTCGCCTCGCTCCTGCGGGGCGGTGCCCGGGGGCAGCTCGGCGCCGAGCAGCTCGACGCAGTCGGTGGGGATGCCGCCACCTTCGCCACCTTCACCCCTCCCGCCACCACCGGCCGCCGACGAGGAGCTCGAGTCGTCGCCGCAGCCGACCGCGAGCGCTGCGGCGAGGCCCAACCCACACATGATCCGAAGCGATGTCATCAGCGGTCTCCAAAGGTCGATCGTCCGGCGGCCCCGCGCACTCGTCGCGAGGATAAGAGCCGGCCCACAACGATTTCGTAGCCGCGATCTGGCGTTGTTAGCAAGCGGGCTTTTGTCGAGCGGCGCCGCGGTGCTCGTGGGGGCCGCGGAGTTGGTCATGGGCTCGCGGAGCTCGAGAAGGTCTCGAGCAGGTGCTCGCAGAGTGCGCGCAGGGTGGCCGACATGAGCTTGGCGCTCGGATACACCAAATACAAGTTGGCGCTTTGGCCGCGATGCTCTGGGAGCACGCGGCGCAGCCCCGCCCGCTCGGCGCGTTCGGCGAAGTCGAAGGGGAGCAGCGCGATGCCGAGACCGGCTATCGCGGTGGCGAGGGCGAGGCTCGGGCTGTTCACGACCAGGCGAGGCGCGATCGGCGCCTCGATGGGCGCGGCGTCCGGGCCGAAGAGGGTCCAGGATCGCGTGAGGTGGCCGAAGGAAATCGTGGGGTGCAGCGCGAGCTCGGCGGGTGTGGTCACGGGGCCGTGGCGCTCGAGGTAGGTGTGGTGAGCGAACAACCCAGCGTCGCCGGAGGCGAGCAGTCGGGCGACGAGGGAGGAGTCGGGGAGGTGACCGGTGGCGCGGATGGCGAGGTCGAAGTTGTCCTCGATGAGATCCACCAGCCGTTGGGTGAGCTCCACCTCGATGCTCACCTCTGGATGGCGGGTGAGGAACGACGCGAGGACGGGGCCGAGGCGAGGCTCGAGCGAGAAGGGCGCGGTGACGCGCACCTTCCCGCGGGGCACCTCGTGGGTCGCGCGCACGCAGGCCTCGGCGGCCTCGATCGCGCTCAGGCCCTGGGCACAGCGCTCGTAGAAGCGCGCGCCCACGTCGGTGAGGCTCAGCTTTCGGGTGGTGCGTTGGAGCAGGCGCGCGCCGAGGCGACGCTCGAGCTCCGCCACCCGTCGGCTCACGGTGGAGCGCGGCATGCCGAGCTCTCGCGCGGCGCCCGTGAAGCTGCGGGCCTCCACGACCTTGGTGAACACCGCGATGTCGTTCAGATCCCTGTCCATGCCTGTTATTGTGCCGAATCGAGCAACATTGTTTCTCAGAATACACGACTAGTGCCGAGTGTGAGACAACTTAGGCTGTGACGTGAACGGAGGCGCGAGGCAAAGCCCGCCTCGCCCCAACGCCCGGAGCCATCGCCCACGGGCCCATCCAGGAGGAATCCATCCATGTCACGCATCGCATCCATTGGTCCCGTCGTCGCTCGTGTTCTCCTCGGCCTGCCCTTCGTGGTCTTCGGGCTGAACGGTTTTCTCCAGTTCCTCCCGATGCAACCGATGGAGGGGGGGGCCGCCGCCTTCATGGGCGGTCTCGCCGCGGCGCCGTATTTTTTCCCGCTGCTGAAGACCACCGAGATCGTGGCCGGCCTGATGCTGCTCAGCGGGCGCCTGGTGCCGCTCGGGCTCACCCTCCTGGCCCCCATCCTCGTCAACATCCTGGCGTTCCACGTGTTCCTCGCTGGTGGGGCCGGCATCTCGGTGCTGCTCACCGCCCTCGCCGCCTACCTCGCGTACGCGTATCGCGGCGCGTTCCGCTCGGTGCTCGATCCTCACGCCGCTCCGGCTGCGAGCGAGCCGAGGCCGCTCCGCGCCACCGCCGCCGCGTTGTGAGGGGCGTTTGGGGCCGCGCTCGCGACGTCGAGAGCGCGCGGCCGGCGCGAGCTCGGGTCGCCTTTCCCGCCACGCTACCCGGGAAGCCGCTACGCACTTGGCGCCAGCAGGATTACCGTCTCGTCCATGCGCGCCCCACGCTCTGCGATCGGTCCCCTCCTCGTGTTGGTGTCGCTGGGGGCGAGCTGCCGTCCGCCGCCGGCCGACGGGGTGGGGGAGACCGCGCCCCATCGCTCGACCGCCGCGTCCCCGGCCCTCGGCCGCGCCCTCGACGAAGCGGCGGCGGGGGTGGACGGCGCGGCACTCCGCGCCCTGCTCCGCGAGCACTGGGCGTGGGTGCTCCAGCAAGATCCGGTGTGGGCGAGTCGTCTCGGCGTGCACGACTTCGACCACCAGCTCGCGGACAACAGCGACGCCGCCGAGCAGCAGCGGCGCGTCTTCGCGCGCGAGCTCCTCGCCCGCGCCCGCGCGCTCGATGGGCTCTCGCCACGTGACGAGGTGACGCGGAGGCTCTTCGTGGAGGGCCTCCAGGCCGACATCGCGTCGAACGTGTGCGACTTCCACCAGTGGACGTTGAGCCCGCGGAGCAACCCGGTCACCGAGCTCTCCGATCTGTTCGAGGTGGTGGCTATCGACACCCCCGAGGCCGGGGATCGGCTCGTGGCTCGGTACAAAGACGGTGCGCGCGCGATCGATGATGAGATCCAGAACCTCCGCCGCGGCGCGGCCCGCGGCCTGTTCGCGACCCGCGAGTCGGCGCGACGGGTGGCCGCGATGGTGAAGCAGACCCTCGAGCAGCCCACCAGCGCCTGGCCGATGCTGAAGCCCGCCGCGGTGGAGCACCCCGACTGGGAGGAGCCGCTGCTCGCGGCGTTTCGCCGCCGGCTCTTCGACGTGGTGGAGCACCTCGTCCGTCCCGCGCTCGCGCGCTACCACGCGTTCATCGAGACCGAGGTGCTCCCGCACGCGCGCCCCGATGAGGCGAGCGGGCTCGGCGCGCTGCCGGAGATCGGGCCCGCCTGTTACGCGGCGCGCATCCGCGCGCACACCACCACCGAGCTCGGAGCGGAGACCATCCACGAGCTCGGCCTCCGCGAGATCGCCCGCACCGACACCGAGCTCGCCACGCTCGGCGCGGTCGCCTTCGGTGCCACCTCGCTAGAAGACACGCTCACGAAGCTGCGCAGCGATCCCACGCTCTACTTCGAGAGCGAGGCGGAGGTGGTCGCGGCGGCGGAGGCCACGCTCGCCGCCGCTAAGACGAAGCTCACCGACACCTTCGGCATCCTCCCCAAGGCCGACTGCGTCGTCCGCCGCGTCCCCGACCACGAGGCGCCCTACACCACCATCGCCTACTACCGCCCCGCGCACCCCGATGGGAGCAAGCCCGGAGAGTACTTCGTGAACGTGTTCGAGCCGCAGAAGCGCCCGCGGTTCGAGGCCCGGGTGCTCGCCGTGCACGAGTCGATCCCGGGCCACCACCTTCAGATCGCCATCGCGCAGGAGCAGCCCGCGCTCCCCGCGTTTCGCAAACACGGCGGCTACACCGCTTACGTGGAAGGTTGGGCCCTCTACACCGAGCGGCTCGCCGACACGATGGGCCTCTACCACGACGACCTCGATCGCATCGGGGTGGCGAGCTTCGACGCGTGGCGGTCGGGGAGGCTCGTGGTGGACACGGGGATCCATCACTTCGGCTGGAGTCGGCAGCGGGCGAAGGACTTCCTGGCGCAGCACACCGCCCTGTCGCCCGAGAACATCGACAACGAGGTGGACCGCTACATCGTGTGGCCTGGGCAGGCCCTCGCCTACAAGCTCGGACAGCTCGCGATCGATCGGCTGCGAGCGCGCGCCGAGGCGACGCTCGGCGAGCGGTTCGCGCTGCCTGCGTTCCACGACGCGGTGCTCTCGCTCGGGCCGGTGACGCTCGCGGTCCTCGACGCCGAGGTCGAGCGCCGCCTCGCCGCTTCCCGCTGAGCGAGGGGGTCTCTTGAGTGGTGTAGGTTAATGTAGGCCACTCGGTGAGAACCGCAGCCGCGGAGCGAAAGTGAAGCCAGAACGGAACACCTGGCCCTACTCGGTTGTTTTTTGTGATCGACCGGGCCCGCTGGGACCACATAATGAGCGACATGCAGCGCCGGCTCAGCCTGATCGCTGCTGCATTCGCGGGCTTGTCGGCGACGGCGACGGCTGGTGGATGCAGCGATGACGTCACCTTTCCGGGGGATGGAGAAGGAGGTAGCGGCGCGGGCCAGGTCGAGAAACAAACGATCCCGGCCCCGGCCGGGGCGCGACGGCTCCTCGCGCGGCAGTACATCAACTCGGTGCGGGTCATCTTCGGGGACGCGGCGGCGGCGGCGGCGGTGCCCCCCATCGATCTGCGCCAACACGGGCTCTCGACCATCGGCGCCAACGAGCTCGCGATGCCGATCGGGGACGTGGAGCGCTACGACACCTCCGGGCAGGCGGTGGGCCGCGCGTTCGCGGCGGATCCGCAAGGCTTGGCCATGCGGTGGCCGTGCGACGCGGGCGAGACCACCCGGGGCTGTTTCGAAGAGTTCGTGAGTGAAGCGGGGCGGCTCGCGTGGCGGCGCAGGCTCACCACCGCCGAGGTCCAGTCGATCACCGACATCGCGGTGGATGCGGCCGCGGCGTACGAGAGCCTCGGGGATCCCTTCGTCGAGGGCGTGCAGTACGCGGTGACGGCCCTCCTCACCGCGCCCGACTTCCTCTACATCGTGGAGCTCGGCGATCCCGAGGCCGAGAACCCCGAGAAGAAGCCGCTCACGGCCACCGAGCTCGTGACGCGCATGTCGTTCTTCCTCACCGACACCACGCCGGACGCGACGCTCCTCGACGTGGCCGAGGCGGGGGAGCTCGCCGGCGACGAGGACGTCCGCGCGCTGGCTCAGCAGCTGGTGGAGCGACCCGAGGCGCGTGAGGCGCTCACGTCGTTCTTCGACGAGGTCTACCAGATCGATCGCGTCCCCACCGCGGGCAAGACGCCGGACATCTACCCCGCCTGGAACGAAGAGGTCGCGGCCACCCTGCGCGAGGCGACCCTCTCCTTCATCGAGGACGTGGTGTGGAGCGGCGACAGTCGCGCGTTGATGAACGCGCGGTTCGCCTACGTGAACGACCAGACCGCGCCCTTTTATGGTCTCGAGTCGAGCAGCCCCGAGCTCCAACGGGTGAGCCTGCCGCCAGGGGAGCCTCGCGCAGGTCTTGTCGGGCAGCCCGGCATCCTCGCCGTCTTCTCCGCCGCCGCCCGCAGCTCACCCACCAAGCGCGGGGTGTTCATCCGCCGCGCGCTGCAGTGCATCAGCGTGCCGCCGCCGCCGGCCGACGTGGTCCCCGAGCTCCCCGAGATCGATCCCGACGAGCCGATGACGACCAAAGACCTCCTGTTGAAGGTGCACATGGAGGAGCCAAGTTGTGCGGGCTGCCACGAGCTGTTCGATCCGGTGGGGCTCGCCTTCGAGCAGTTCGACGGGGTCGGCGTGTTCCGAACCAAGGACGAGAACGGCCTCACCATCGATCCGTCGGGCCAGCAGTCGGGGCTCGGCTCGTTCGAAGACGCCGGCGACGTCGCCGAGCTCCTCGCCGAGGATCCGGACGTGCCGGCGTGTCTCGCGCTCAACATCTTCCGCAACTCGATGGGTCACCTCGAGACCGACGGAGAGGAGGCCGCCATCGCGGCCATCGAGTCGGCGTTCGCGGAGTCAGAGTTCCGGGTCCAAGATCTGCTCGTCGAGATCGTGGCGAGCCCCGCGTTCAAGCTCGTGGGGGAGCCCAAGTAAGGAGGACATGGCCATGACTCGATTCAAGCTCCATCGCAGAACCGTCCTCCGTGGCGCCGCCGGGGGTCTCTCCGCCGCCGTCGCCCTCCCGCTGCTCGAGGCCATGCTCGACGACACCGGCGAGGCGCTCGCCGACGGAGCCCCGCTCCCGGTGCGCTTCGTGACGTGGGCCTTCGGCAACGGGGTGCGCCTCGACCGCTTCGTCCCCGCCGCGAGCTATCCTTCTCCCTGGCAGCTCAGCGACGAGCTCGCCCCGCTCGCCGAGGTGAAGGACTACGTCACGGTGCTCACCGGCTTCAACAACCGCAGCGCGTACAACATCACCCACCACGAAGGGAACACGGTGTTCAGCGGCTTCGACATCCGCGACGTGGGGCAGGGGCAGGGCTTCTTCTCCAACGCCGGCGGACCCACCATCGATCAGGTGATCGCCGACGTGATCGGGCAAGGGGCGCCGATTCGCTCGGTGCAGGTGGGCGTGTCGAAGCGCCCGAGCAACGTCGACTTCGGGACCACGACCCACAACCTCTCCCACCGCGCGTACCTCCAGCCGCTGCCGCCGGAGCTGCGGCCGAGGAACGTGTGGAACTCCCTCTTCGACAGCTTCGTGCCGCCGGACGATCCGCAGAAGGATCTCCGCCTGCGCGTGGTGAACCTCGTGAAGGGGCGCGCGACGGCCCTTCGGCAGAAGCTCGGGCAGGCGGATCGGTTGCGCCTCGACGCCCACCTCGACGGGATAAACGAGCTTCAAAAGAAGATCGAGGCCCTGCCGCCGGTGTGCGAGAGCCCGGAGGAGCCGGTGCAGAACAACGACGACATCAACGGCGCCGAGCCGCTCACGGAGGTGTCGAGCGTGATGCACGATCTCATCGTGCACGCGTTTCGCTGCGACATCACCCGCGTCGCGAGCGTGCTCTTCGCGGAGCCTGCGGCCCTCACCGAATACACGGAGATCGGGCAGTCGGGCATGGATTTTCACAACATCACGCACAGCCCGAGCAGCACGGTGCAGAACACCGACGTGCACGAAGGGGTGGTGTTCACGATGGAGCGGTTCGCCGATCTCTTGATCAAGCTCAAGAACACCGAGGACGGCGTGAACGGCGGCAACCTCCTCGACTCGAGCGCGATCTTCTGCTCCACCGATTGCTCCGAGGGCCAGTCCCACTCCATCGACGACCAGCCGATGATCATCGCGGGCACCGCCAACGGCATGCTCACCCACCCCGGGATCCATTACGCCTCGGGGGGCGCGAACCCGAGCGACGCGCTCCTCGCGCTCTTGCAGTGTTTCGACGACACCGCGACGTCGGTCGGCGACGGCCAATGCGGGTCGTCCACGCCTCTCGACGTCATCAAGGCCTGAGGGCGCCTCGCGCCTCGGGCGCGGGGGCCACCGGCCCGAACATCGGTCAGCCCCCCACCCGGCTGGGTGACAAAAGGTGTCACCAGGTACCACCCGATCACCTCCAACGTGTGGAAACAGGTACCACCCGATCACCTCCAACGTGTGGAAATCGGGTGACAGGTGCCAGGGCACGGGTTATGCATTCAGCATGGGCGCAATCGTGCCGAGAACACTCATGAACAGCCCGAAGCTGCGCGGCACCGCGCGTCTCCGTCGAGGCTTCACGCTCGTGGAGCTGATGATCGTGGTGGCGATCATCGGGATCTTGGCCGCGTTGGCCATCTACGGTGTGGAGCGCTATATCGCGAACTCCAAGGCGGCGGAGGCCAAACACCACATCGGCGCGATCTCTCGCGGCGCGAACGCCGCCTACGAACGCACCTTCGCGTCGTCGGACGTGGTGGCCGAGGCTGGGCTCAGCAGCGTCGAGGAGCACTCGTTGTGCGACGACGCGCTCCCCGTTCCGGCCGGCGCACCTCCCGCGGGCAAGAAGTACCAGCCGAACACCGTGCCCCCCAACGACTTCCACTCGGGCACCACCACCGCTGGCTGGGAGTGCGTCCGCTTCCAGGTCACGAGCCCGATCTACTACCAGTACAACTACAACCGTAATGGGCCCGCGGTGGCGGTGAACAACCCGACCCTCTGCGTGACCGACTGTTACGAGGCGGTGGCGGTGGGCGATCTCAACGGCGATGGCGCCGACTTCAGCTACATCGCGCGCACGGGCAAGATCAACCCGGTCACCGGCACGCTGAAGGCGTCGACGTATCTCTACATCGAGGACGAGGCCCAGTAGCGACGAGGCCCAGGAGCGACGAGGCCCAGGAGCGACGAGGCCCAGGAGCGCTGTCCAGCGGCGGCGACGCGCTGCCGGGAGGCGGCGGCGCTCGCCACATTCTCCGTCGACGACGTCAGCGGCGGACGGCAGCAGCCGGTCAGGGGCAGGGGGCGAAGGGGTCGCGCACGGGCGGGGGGACGGTGGCGATGCCGTCTTGCACCAAGGAGGCGATGAAGCACCCGTAGCGGTGCTTCACCTCGTCGAGCTCGAAGACGACGAAGTGGCCATCCTGCTCGTTCTGCGCGTGCTGCACGGAGACGGCGGTGAGCCCTCCGCCCACGAGCAGATTGGCGCGGCCCGGCGCCGGGATCACGCCGCGACCCACCAGCGGATATTCGCTGGCGGCGGTGGGCTCCTCCATGGGCTCGACCAGATCGAGGCCAACGCTCATGGCGTAGGCGTTGGCCATGCGCGGGGGGCGGAAGGAGTCGACCACGCCTTGGATCATCAAGACCTGTTTCGGCAGCAATCCTGGGAGAGGGTGGAGCGCGGTGGCGCGGCCCCAGCTCATCACCTCGACCGAAGACAGCGCGGTCTGGAACAACGTGAGCGCCGGATCGAAGCGGTCGAGCTCATCCCCTTCGCTGTAGCCGAGCAGCGTGCGGTCGAGCCCTCCGCGATCGAGGGCGACGTCGTAGATGAAGCTGCCGCCGATGCCGGACAGGATGGTGGCGCGGACGTCGGGCTCGAGCGCGATGACGGCGCCGGCGAGGGTGCTGCCCGTGGAGTGGCCGAACAGGAAGAGGTGCTCGTCGTCGAAGCGGAACGTCCCGTCCGGCGAGGTGGCCTCCACACAGAGCGCCGCGTCGAGCTCGAGCGACTCGACGAGCGGCACGAGGGTCGCGAAGTCGAGGATGCCCTGACGGATCACGTCGCGATAGGTGGCGAGGTTTTCCACGTTCTCCACGTCGGAGCCGCCGCCGTCTCCGTCGGGGTGGCGCTCCCACGCGAGGGGAGCGGGGAAGCCGAGCGCGGCCACGCCGCGGGCCGCGAGCTGCCGCGCCGGACCCTGGCCGCGGGGGCCGCTCCCACCTCGATCGGGGTCTTCGGCGAGCTTGGTGCGATCGATGACCTCGCGCGCGGTGCCCTCGCGACCGGCGGCGTACAGCACCAAGGGGAAGCCCGCGCTTGGCATCTCGGCGTGGGGGATGCTCAGCATGAGCTCGACCTCGTCGCGCGCTTGCTCCACGAGGAGCCCGTCGTCGTCGACCACGAGGTGCCCCGAGGGGTACTTGGCGTAGGGCTTGGCGCCCTGCTGGAAAATGGGCAGGCGCACCGTCGCTCGCACCACACAGAGCCCGTCGTGGGTGTCGACGAGCGCGTGGTCGGTGCTCGGCTCCACCGGCTGGGCGCGGAGCTGTTTGTGCCAGCGGTGGTGCTCCGAGAGCGGGTCGCCGGTCTTCCACACGGTGGCGGCGGCGATGTCGTCGAGATACGGCCCCCCCGCGTCGCCCCGCCACGCGTTCATGACGGCAAACGCACCGGTCAGCGCCTCGGCGTGAGGGCCCGCGATGGGGTCGTCGGTGAGGAGCTCGTCGAGGAGCGGCGCGCGGAAGAGCGCGCGACCTTCGGTGTCGCCCAGACCCCGCCGCACGATCACCGCGTGCAGGGTGTTGGGCTCGAGCACCACGCCCGCGAACGGCAACACCACCAACAGGTTGGGTGGGGTGTAGGTCTCGGCAGCGGCCTTGAAGCTCACCTCGATGGGGATACGCTCCCCATAAGCCTCCGAGTCGGGATCGACGTTCACGAGGAACACGGACGCGTCGGGCTCGAGCGACGCCTCCGGCGTTGCGGGGAGACGGCTCGTGTCCACCGCGCCATCGAAGGGCACGAACACCGCGCCGCTCGGGCCGAACCCGCTCGTGCCGCTCTCCAACAGCTCGACGAGCTGCGCTAGCGCCGCGTTGTCGTGGGTTGGGAAGTCGGCCACCGCGAGGGTGCCGTCGCCGCGATCGCGATGGGCGCTCGGGAAGGGCGCCTCGAAGAACGCCCCGTCGAGGTTCATCACCGCCGACACCCCCCGCGGCGGAGGATCGGTGCAGCCCCACGTCGCCGCGCCGGCGATGCAGACGAGGAGCCTCGAGAGCCGCGTCCTGTCCACCGGCGAGCGTCGCTCGCGCGCTTTGTGCTTCAGAAGAAACATCGTCCCTGTCCTCGGTAGGTGGGCGCACGACCCGTGATCGCGCCGTTTTCCAGCAGCAAGAACGCGTCGAAACGTTCGGCGAGCTCGCCGGCCTTGGCGTGGCGGAAGATCACCACATCGCCGAGCTCGAGCGTGACCTCGCTTGGCACCGTGAGCGGCGTCTGGACCTCCCCGCACATCTCCTCGCGGAGCAGCGCGACGCCCTCCGGCAGCCACGGGCGCGGCACTTTGTCGACGCCTGGGGGGCCGGACGCGACGTAGCCGCCACCGAGGCAGCAGACCAGGCCGGGGCCCGGTTTGCGGGTGACCTCGAGGGCGAAGAAGGCGGCGGGCTCGAGCTCTCGAACGTGAGGGCTCGAGAAATAGTCGAAGAGGTGGGGCTTGAAGAACGCCGAGCCCGCCGTCACCTCGGTGACCCCGGTTTCCTTGGTGGTGCTGTCGAGCGAGCCGGTGCCGCCGCCGTTGACGAAACGCGGCGTGAGCTCGGCCGCGTCGAGCGCCGCGACGATGGCGCGTCTGCGCGCGCCGAGCTCGCGGACGCTGGCGCTCCGGATCCATCCCTTCACCGGGTTGAGCAGCGGCGCGTAAGGGTTGGCGTCGCCGAGACCTGCGACCTGGGCCTCGTAGCCCATGACGCCGTCGAAGCGCACCCCGCGCTTGTCGGCGATGTAGCGCGCGAGGGCCACCACCTGGTCTGGCTCACGGAGCGGGGAGCGCCGCACGCCGAGGTGGATGCGCCCGCGTCCGAGCTCGAGGGACATGTCCACGCAGAGCGACACCGCCAGCTCGACACCTTCGCTCACGCCGATCTCGGCGACGCGGTCGACCCCGGCCCAGTCGTCGACCATGAGGCTCAGGGTCGCGCCGCGCGCGGTGAGCTCGCTCGCGCTGAGCAGATCGCAGCGCTGCACGGCGGGGTAGGCGACCACCAGATCATCGAAGCCGTGCTCGAACAGGTGCGCTGCCTCCGCCACCGCGAAGCAGAGCACGCCACGGAAGCAGCCTTGGCTGCGCGCCACGACGCGGCGCAGGAGCTCGACGACCCGGATCGACTTGCTCGCCACGCGGCACGGCAGGTCGTGGGCGCGCACTTGCGCCACGACCCGCTCCACGTTGCGGTCGAAGGCGGCGAGATCCACGAACGCGGCGGGCAGCCGCTGGTTCGACAGCGCCTCCTGGATGGCCGCATGCGTGAGCATCGCCTTCCCTTTAGCACCGGAGCTCTGGGATGGCGCGCGGCCCCGGCGGCCACGTCGCACCGTGGCCGGGCGAGCACCTCGAGCCTCCCGGTGTGCCCGAGGTTCCTTCGACCTGTGAGGACTCGCGGTGTCGGCCTCTGGGCCGGAAGCGCGAGTCGGCGGGGGCCTCGACGGGCTGGATCGCGAGAGGGCCAGAGGATCGGCCCGCAGGCCGAAGTCCTCGCTGGCCGCGTCCGCGCGCTTGCAGAGTTGAAATGGCGCTCGCCGTTTGCACCGGGCGTGACACCTCGCACAACGTGGAAAGTTCGAGGTTTACGGGAATAGTGTCGCACATACGCGTACCTATATCGACTTCGACGCCGAACTCCAACGTGTTCAGGTGGTGTTGGTGATGTCCATCCAGGTGTCTCGACCCGCTCGCGCCGAAGCCGCCTAAGTAGCGATTCTTTGGTGTTCAAGAGTCGGCCCGCGGGCCGAATGGTGCGAAGATGTGTCATGGCGGGGACGGCACACCTCGTGCATTGGTCTTTTTCGTGCTCCGACCCATCACCCTGCTGACCCTTGGCATGGCCGCCTTCGCTTCGGTGGTGGGCTGCGTCGAGGACAAGGTGCCCGTGGTCGAGCCGGCGCAAGAGGAAGCTCCCGCCGCGGCCGAGACGGCGCCCGCGACGGTGGCGTCGGCCAAGAGCGGGCACGGCCAGCGGCAGCGCTCGCCGGGTCGCGACCGCGCCACGCCAGTGTACATCGACGGTGAGCTGGTGGCCTCGCTGCGCTTCGCCGAGCTGCCCCCCACGATGCCCGTGAAGTGGCATCCGCTCGACGACGACAACTTGGTGCGTCGCTTCGCGCTGTCCGACTACCTCGTCGCGCTCGGGGTCGAGCTCGCCGACGTGAAGGCCGTGCACCTCCACGGGGGGCGGCGCATCACCGCCCTCGACGGCGACGAGGTGCGGGCCGCTGGCGACCGCGTTCACTTCCAGTTCAGCCGCCTCACCTCGGGACGACCGCAATATCGGCACGACGGCCCGATCAAGACGAACACGTCGATCGACAAGGTGGGCGCGGTGGCGATCTACCTCCACAAGGCGGTTCCCGAGCTGAAGAGCGGCGTGCTCTACGTGGACGGACAGCCGCAAGAGGGCATCCCTTACGTGGCGGCCAAAGAGGGCGGCGGGACGCGCGTGTACGTCGACGGCAAGGTGGTCGCTCATCTCAAGCGCCGCCACGTGGCCGAGGCCGACGCGAAAGACTTGGCGAGCGTGCTCGCGGAGCGTGGCGTGAAGATCGCCTCGGTCAAGGCGGCACGCATCGTGGCGCGAGACGAAATTCAGCGCGAGCTCGCGGGTGACGAGCTCAGCGCATGGACCGTGCTGGGGACGGACGGCGGGCGCATCGCCATCGAGGGCGTGGCCGAAGGCAAGGCTGTCGATGCGTTGTTGCTGTTCGTGGCTGCGAAGCCGGTGGACCACGCCGGCCCACCCCCCGACGAGCTGAGGCGCCCAGGCCTTCGGCCCGTCATCGATGACGCAAGAACAGAAAATTCAGGGTCGTCTGCGCGCAAAGGCTCGTAGGCGAAGCTCGGGGCGACGTTTCAGAGGTTCTAAAGGAGTATCATGAGGTTCACACGTTCACATTGGCTCGCTTCTCTCGGTGCTGCGATGGTGCTTGCGACTCCGGCGATCGCGTCGGGACAAATCGCTGCATCGGCATCCGTCATCATGATGCAGAACGGCATCGGTGGACCCTACCAACCAAAGGGTCAAGAGACCGGCCTCAAGGACGCCGGCCCCGGCTCCGAGCAGTCTGTCTGCGACTGGTACCAGATGGGCGGCAACACCTACGTGGCCACCGTGTGGATGTCGAGCGACGTCTCCGCCGCCGACCGTCCGTGGCAGGGCAAGCTCTCGGTGCTCGAGCTCACGCCGACCGCGAAGCCGACGCTCATGGTGGATCAGCTCCAGATCACGAGCAACGGTGATCCCAACAACAACAACGAGCAGCCGTTCAACCACCCCGATCTCATCGCCATCTCCGGCCACCCCGGCTACTTCCTGCTCTTCTACGGAACCAACGAGGTCAACGGCAACACGCAGTCGTACGCGCAGGTGATGAAGGCCGACGGCACGCTCCTCGGCAACCGCCTGCGCTTCAGCAACAACAACAACAACAACCAGGGTGCCCCGGAAGCCACCTACATGGGCATGGGGACCGAGGCCGGCGCCGAGCCCGGCGTCATGGTGTTCTTCGCTGGCTACTACGACAACAACGACGCCCGCACCTACGCGCGTCGCATCAACCTGGACATGTCGAACCCCGAGACGCCGGTGCTCAGCAACGGCTTCCTCGAGGTGGCCGTGGCGCCGTCGAACATCGGCCGCCCCGAGGTCCTCAAGGTTCGCGACAACCGCGCGCTCGTCTGCGCCGCGGAGGGCAACGTCCGCCCGTCCGACAACATCGAGTGCTCCTTCTACGACACGGCCAACGGGCTCGAGCTCTGGACCCAGCGCGTCAAGGAGCGGCAGGGCAACGCCGACTACTGGGGGCAGCCGACCCTCGCGCTCGCGGGCACCGGCCAGGTCGCGATCATGAGCGTCATGTCCTCGGGCGACGGCAAGAACACCAACGACGCCGGCGAGAACTCCAACTTCTTGGGCTACTACGACATCACCGACACGGGCCCCGTGCTGGTGACCGAGATCTCGTCGATCGGTCCGTATCCGCGCCACGGCGGCATGGACTCGGCCCACTTCGGCGTGGACGGCTCCGAGGAGCTCCGCGTGCTCACCTTCCAGGCGCCGATCACCGGCGCCGGGCAGCCAACGCTCCAGTACGTGCAGTTCGACCCGATCCTTCGGCAGGCCAACGTGGACATGCAGCGCGAGCAGTGGCAAGTGGGCTGGTACGGCGACTCGGGCATGCTCGCCAACATCTACGGCCACAACCCGAACGATCAGGGCCGTGACTACCTCGAGATCTGCGCCGACATCCCGAACCCGGGCTACGGCGTGGACGGCGGCTGGATGCCTCACGTCAAGACCTTCGTGGGTACCCCTCACTCCGGGCGCATTTACGAGGACGAGGAAGAGCCCAAGAACGCGCTGTTCTTCGGTCTGGTGCCCGGCGTGACCGCGCAAGAGGTCGTGCCCGCTCCCCCGGCCGAGCCGCCGGATCCCGGCACCATCCCCGGTGAGGGCGAAGGTGAGGGCGAAGGTGAGGGTGAGGGCGAGGGCGAGCAGACCCCCGAGACCCCGCTGCTCCCCGGTGGCACGGCCAGCGGCTGCGCCTGCGCTGCGGTCGGCGCCGCCGACGACAACAGCGGTGCGCTCGCGCTGCTGGCGCTCGGTCTCGGTATCGCCGTGGCCAGTCGTCGTCGTCGTCGTGAGGAGGAGGTCTGAAGATGTCACCCCGTTGGGCGCACACGGTAAGCCTCGCCGCCAGCCTCGCGCTCGTGGGGTGCGCTTCCGAGGGACCGACGACCATCAACCTCGCCCCGAATCCGAGCACGGGCTCCGGCTCGGGCTCGGGGGGTGACGGTGGTGGCTCCTCGACGGGGACGGGCGCCCCGCCGCCGTCGGGCTCACCCCAGGACTACTTCGAGCAGAACGTGTACCCCCAGCTCTCGTCGAGCTGCGGGAGCTGTCACGACAAGAGCATCTTGGGGGTGGGCACGCCCTACTTCCTCGATGCGTCGGCGACGGCGTCCTACACGCTCGTCAAGGCGCTCCCCGGCTACGTCACGGAGCCGGGCCTCAGCCGGCTCATCGTCAAAGGGGAGCACTACGGCGGCGATGGTCCGGCGTTGACCCTCGACGAGACGGATCGCGTCACGGCGTGGCTCGAGCTCGAGCTCGAGGCCGACCCGGATCCAGGCGGCGGCCCGGTCGAGCTGACGCCGCTCCAGGAGCTCCAGAAGTTTGGTAGCTGCATGAGCTACGCAGACATGGAGATCTACAACATCGCCCAGCTCGCGAACCAAGAGGTCATCTACCAGAACAACCCGGTGGAGTGCGACAGCTGTCACGACAGCAACAACGGCGACACCGGCCTGGCGGGGACCGCGATCACCCCAGTGATGGATCGCATGTTCGAGCTCACCCAACAGATGCCGTGGATCATGAAGTTCGCGACGGTGACGCTCAACGAGGACGGCACGTTCAGGGACATCGTGCGCGCGAACCGCTGGGTGGAGAAGTGTGTCGAGTCGCAGCTGGTGGGCAACCCCCACCCGCCGTGTGTTGGCGGCAACCTCGATCAGAACGTCATCGCGGCGATCAACGGTCTCTACGATGCGACCTACGAGCGCTACAAGGCGAACGAGTGTGAGCTGGCGACGAAACCTGGAGAGCTGCAGTAGGAGCTGACGATGACCTGGCGGACGACTTGCTTTGTTGCGGTGATGGGATTGTCGGTCCTTGCGTGTGATAAGGGCGGCAACGACATCCTCATCCCGGGCACGCCGCCGGGCTCTGGCGGAGGCACGCAGAACGATGACAGTGCCTTCGCCTTCTACAAAGAGAAGGTCCACCCCGCCTTGGATCTCACGTGCACCTGGTGTCACGCGGCGACCGAGGCGGGGGAGGTGGCCCCGGGCAACGCGCCCCAGTGGCTGGGCCTCGACCCCGACACGTCGTACGCCAACATCGAGGCCTACGGAACGCTCATCGCGCATCCCAAGAACAGCCTCCTCCTCCTCCAGGGCGAGCACATGGGGCCGGCGCTGCAGCCGAAGCAGGCGCAGGTGGTGCAAGAGTGGCTCCTCATGGAGGTGGAAGAGCGGGGGCTCCCCACCCCCACCGATCCGGTGGAGCCCGGCGGTCCGCCGGTGATCACTGCCGAGGACGCGCTCGCGGAGTTTGCCGAGTGCATGACGCGGGAGCTCTGGGATCAGAACGAGATGTACCTGCTCGCGCACAACCAGACCGCGGGCTGGGGACCGTGCCGAGGCTGTCACAACCGTGGCTACGCCGGCGCGTTCCTCGACGACGACGAGACCCTCACCTACGAGGAGACGAAGAAGCGGCCGTACCTCTTGAAGCTGGTGACGGCGAGGATCGGCGAGAACGGCGCGTTCGAGGATCTCATCCCGTCGGAGCGCATGCGCTTCAAGGGCAGCGAGATCTGCACGTTCGAGGACCAGGCCTTGTGCCACCCCAAGTATTCGCTGAACCCGAACATCGACGCGAACCTCACGAACTTCTTCACGGCCGTGCACACGGCGTGGAAGAACGGCACCTGCGGCGACCCACCGGATGACGGTGGCGGCGGGGAGGGCGGCGCCGGCGGCGGCGACGCGAACTGAACGACGCCGAGGGATCGGTGAGCGCGTCGAGCGCGATCGCGAGGGCGAGCGCGCCGGCTCGAGAAGGGAAGTGATGAACAGAGCGCTGGCGAAGCTCGTGCGCTGGGCGCCGACGGGGATCGTGGCCACGGCGTTGGCTTGTGGGAACGGCGGCGGCTCGGAGCCGGTGATCCCGGAGGCGCCAAACCACCAGGCGACCGGCGGCGGTGGCGCGGCGGTGGTGGCGAGCGGGGTGGGTGCGGGACCCGTCGGCAGCGGGGGAGCGGGAGGAGCGCTCCCGGAGCCGATGAACGACTGGGCGCCGCACGGTCAGAGCCACGACCTGCGCGCTGCGCTGTACGTGGTGGCGCCCGACGAGATCCACGCGGTGGCCGGCGATCCACTCGAGGTGGGCGACGTCATCGCGCTCTGGAACGGCATCGGCTGGTCGTCGATGACCGACGGCGCGGGCGGGCTGCGCCCCGCCTTCCACTACATCCCCCCGCTCGAGCTCGAGCCCGCCCACTATGTGGCGGTCGTGCTCCAGCACCTCGAGCTCTGGGATGGCCTCGACTGGAACATCCTCACCGCCGACGCACCTGGCTTGCACGCGGGTCTCCAGTACGTCGATCTCGACACCATCTACGCGCCGGTCGGCCAGCAGATCCAGCGATGGGACGGGCTCGCCGCGGCGTGGCTGCCGGTGACCGATGATCTGCCCGAGCCGCTCACGATGACGCGCGGCTTTCACTGGGTGAGCGATCTCGAAATCTATGCCGTGGCAGGGAACGAGACGGGGGCGCAGATCCAGCGCTGGGATGGAGCCGCGTGGCTCGATCATGCGGCTCCGATGGAGGGGCTCGAGCCAGAGCTCCATTTCGTGGCGCCGACGGAGATCTACGCGGTGATCGGGAGCCAGGTGTGCGTGTGGAACGGGTCGACGTGGAGCCCCTACACCACGGAGCTGAGCGCGCTGAACACCGCCTTCCATTTCGCGGGGCCGGAGTCGATCTTTGCGATCGCGGGCGGAGCGCGGGTTTGGCACTGGACGCCCTGAGCGAAGCGCTATGATGCGCCAATGAGCGAGCGGCGCACCCTCGATCCCCGCCTGCGGGTGGCCTACCTGCTGGGGATCGCGGTGGGGGTGTTCCTGCTCGACGGCGCGTGGCTGCTCGCGGGTGTGCTCGGGTTGCAGGTGGCGCTGTGGCTCGGGGTGGGCCTCGGGGCCAAGCGTCTCTTACGCCAGATCGTCAAGCTCTGGGTGTTCGCCGCGTTCATCGTGGTCAGCTACACGGTGTTCGAGCTCGATCCGGCCACCGATCGCTGGTGGGAGATCCCCGGCACCGGGCTCCACCTCAACGTCACCGGCGCGGCGATCGGCGGCGTGATGGTGCTCCGGCTGCTCGCGGTGGTGCTCGCGTCCCACGTGGCGCGCGCCGGGGATCCGCGCGCCATCGCGAGCGGCCTGTTGAAGCTGCGCGTGCCGACCCTCATCGCGATGCCCCTCGACGTGGTGTTGGCGCTGCTGGGCGACGGCGGTCGCGGTGGCGGCGGCGGGGGAGGCGGCGGCGGGGGAGGTGGCGGCGGGGGGCGTCGTCGGCGCCACCAAGCCGCGGAGGATGGCCCGCGCCCTTCGTTCTGGGAGTCGGTCAAGCAGATGGCGAAGGGCGACGTGAGCCCCATCGTCGAGCGGCTCGAGCGGCACATCGAGCGGGCCAAGCAGCACGCCGAGCAGAGCGGGATCGAGGGCGCGAGCGCCACCTTGGTGCACGACGTGAGCGTCATCGCGGGCGTGTCGCTCACGATTCTCGCCATCAAGATGCTCAAGCTGTTCCCTGGGCTCCCCGTCGCCCCAGGCCACAAGCTCGTGCTCCTCGTGCCGCTCTACGTCGTGGCGTCGGTCGTCACCAAGACGCGCTTCGGGGCGACGTTGACCGGCCTGACGATGGGCATGGTGGCGTTCCTCATGGGCGATGGGCGGTTCGGCATCCTCGAGGTGCTCAAGCACCTCGCCCCCGGCCTGGTCTGCGACCTCTTGGTGCCGCTCTGCGTGCGCCATGGGCGCGTGGTGGGGGCCTGGGCGTGGTCGCTGGTGGGGCTGGTGGTGGGGGTGGCGCGGTACGCCACCATCTTCTCGGTGACCTACGGCTTGCGCCCGCCAGCCGCCGCTTGGGCCGCATTTCTGCCGCTCTTGGCGGTGAATGTTTTCTTTGGTCTGATGAGCGGCTACGTAAGCTATCACCTGGCGCGCGCCGCGCTGCGGCTCGCCCAGCCCTCCTCCAACCCGCTGTCGACCCAACGTGCAGAGCTCGAGGCACCGACACGCCCCGGGCCCGGCGCGCCCGACCCCGACGCCGCCGACTCCCAACTCCAAGCCCCCATCGACCCCGATCCCACCGACCCCAAAGAAGCGAAGGCAGTACCATGAGCAAGCTCGTCACCGGCGATGGCCGTACCCACATCAAGTCCGATCTGATGCGCGAGTCGCTGCAGGATCGGGCGGTGCTCGCGCGCACCGACTCGGAGCGCGAGTTTCAGATCATGCCCGACGTCATCCTCGTCGGGATTGGCGGCCAGTCGATCTTCGACCGCGGGCGTGACGCGCTCCTGCCCCTCGTGGAGGAGCTGAGCGCGGCGCGCACGAAGCACCGCATGGTGCTCGGGGTGGGCGGGGGCACGCGGGTGCGCCACACCCTCGCGGTGGCCGTGGATCTCGGTCTCCCCACCGGCGGGATCGCCCAGCTGGTGGGCGCGATGGAGGAGTGCAACGCGGTCTTCCTCAACGCCCTCCTCGCCAAACACGGCTCGATCGTGATGCAGCGCGAGCACTTCTGGGAGCTGCCGCTCTACCTGTCGACGGGCATGCTCCCCATCGTCATCAGCATTCCCCCTTACCACTTCTGGGAGCCGCCACCGGAGGAGGGGCCCCTCCCCATGCACGGCTCCGATTTTGGGCTCTTCATCCACGCCGAGGTGCTCGGCATGAAGAAGATCATCTTCGTCAAAGACGAAGACGGCCTCTACGACAAAGACCCCAAGCGTCACGACGACGCCAAGCTCATCCCGAGCATCACCCTCGAGGCGCTGCTCGAGAATCTGCCCGAGGAGCTCGTGGTGGACAAGCAGCTCTTCACGTGCTGGAAGCTCGCGCGGCACGTCGAGGAGGTTCAGATCGTCAACGGCCTCAAGCCGGGGATGCTGCAGCGCGCCCTCGACGGCGAGAAGGTCGGCACCGTGATCACCAAAGGAGCGCGCCATGTCTGAGCGATCCACCATCGAGAGCTCCCTGTCCGGCCACGCGCTGACCACGAGCGCTACCCACGTCCCTTACGACGGCGTCGCGATGATGCCCGAGGTGCACGTGATCAAGATCGGTGGCCAGTCGATCATGGATCGCGGGCGCGCCGCGCTCTTCCCGCTGGTGGAGGAGATCGCCTCGCTCAAAGACAAACACATGCTGCTCCTCGGCGCGGGCGGCGGCACTCGGGCGCGACACGTGTATTCGATCGCTTCCGATCTCGAGATGCCCACCGGGGTGCTCGCGGCGCTGGGCGGCTACGTGCCGATGCAGAACGCGCGCATGTTGCAGATGTTGCTCGCCAAGCACGGCGGGATCTACGTGATGCACGACGACTTCGAGAAGCTGCCGCTCTACTTTCGGCTGGGCTGCATCCCGATCATGACCGGCATGCCCCCGTTCTCCTACTGGGAGAAGCCGGGGGGGGGCGGCCGCATCCCGGAGAACCGCACCGACGCGGGGGTGTTCTTGAGCGCGGAGGCGCTCGGCTCGCGGCGCGTCATCTACGTCAAGGACGAGGATGGCCTCTACACGGACGACCCCAAGAAGAACAAGTCGGCCGAGCTCATTCGCCGGATCGGAGCCAAGGAGCTCATCGAGCGAAACCTCAACGACCTGGTGCTCGAGCGGGTGGTGTTCCAGTACCTCACGCGCGCTCGCTACACGCACGAGCTGCAGGTGATCAACGGCCTCCAACGCGGGCAGCTCACGGCCGCGCTCGCCGGTGAGGACGTGGGAACGATCATCTACAAGGACTGAGCTCCGAGCCGACGATCCCGCTGGCCAGGGGAGGCGGCGGGGTCGGTCACTGGGGCGGGGGGGCGCAGCCGCGGAGACAGGTGGGTTTCTCGATCCGCCAGTCGCCCCACTCGTGCACCATCTCGAACTCCCAGAAGGTGGCGCTGCCGGGGAGGGTGACCTTCACGTTCGCGCGCCCCGTGCCGTCGCCTGCGCTCGAGACCTCGTCGACGGTGAGGCTCTGCACGTCGCCAAACATGTCGGTGATCCAGAACGAGAGGTAGTCGCCCATCGCCTCGTAGATCCCGACGCGCTTGAGCCGCAGGAGCTGCGCCACGAGCCACGCCTCGAACTCGGGGCGGGGGAGCTCCTCACGGAGGAACTGCATGCGGGTCTTCACGTCGACCCCGAAGTAGTCGACGCCTCGCGCGGCGAGGAGCTTGGCGTACTCCTGCTCGCGGGTCTCGGCGCGGATGATCTGGGTGCGAAAGTCGGGCATCACCACGCTCCGGACGAAGCCGCGCGAGAAGAGGGCAGCGGCGTCCTTGCCCCGCTTGTACTGCACGGCCTTCTCGAGGTGGCGGAGCGCCACGCGGATCCCCTTTTCCGGAGGCGGCGGCTTCTCGTGGTACCGATTGCGCAGCTCGAGGAGGCGCTTCACGGGCACCACCAAGCCCACCCGTTCGGCCTGGGCCGAGGTGGCGACGACCACGCCCACCACGGTGCCGCAGGCGTCCACCACCGGGCCGCCGCTGTTGCCGGGGTTGATGTTGGCGTTGGTCTGCACGAACTCGCGCTCATTGATGACGCGCTTGACCGCGGACACGTCGCCGGGCTCGAAGGTGAGCGTGAAGTCTCTCGAGCCAGCCACGAAGGGGTAGCCCATCGCCGCGACGCGCTGGCCGAGCTCGACCCCTTGGGGGTTGATCCTCAGCCCCTGGTTGCCGGCGAGCTTCGGTCCGCGGAGCAGCGCGAGATCGCTCTCGATGTCGACCTTGACCACCTCGAGGCCACCGAGCTCGGTGCCCTTGCCCTCCTCCGAGGGGAAGATGGCGCGAAAGGTGTCGCCCTCGGCGATGACGTGGTGGTTGGTCACGATGAGCATCGCGTCGGAGGCGTCTTCGAGCACGAAGCCCGTCCCCGTCGCCTCACCGGCCACCACGCGCACGATGCTCGGACGCACCCCCCGCTGCACCTCCGTCGCGCTGAACGGACGCGTCGCGCAGTCGTCGGGGATCCCCGCGGAGGGGCTGGTCGGCGAGGCCTCGGGATGGCAGCCCACGAGCGCCGCGCTCGACAGGAGGGCGCCCAGGACCGCCGCGCTCGACAGGAGGGCACCGAGCAAGAGCCCCCCCAGCCTCGCTGCCACACTCGGCGTCGCCGCGCCGACCCCACCCTGTTGAGGAGACGTCCACCGAGACCGATCGAGGCTATTTCCCATGAGCACGTACCGGGTCCTTCACGATAGCGTTTGGAACGGGCGGTGGTGAGGATTTCTCGCGCGGGGCCGCCTTGGCTCGCGCCTCGCCGCGATCGGCGCTACGCCTCCGGGCGTGCGCGCGATGAGGTCTCGAGCGGCTTTCGCGAGCGGCGCCCTGGTGGCGGTGGCCGCCTGCGAGGGCGATCTGCCGCCGACCGAGGGAGGGCCTCGAACGCCCTCGGCCGCCGCGCTGTCGTCAGCGACGGATCCCGCGCCGTCGGCGTCTTCCCCAGCCCCCGCCGCGCCCGCGCTCCCGCGGAGCACGGCCGCGGGCCCGTGTCAGGGCCAGCCCGTCGGAGCGCACGCCTGCGACGGGCCCGAGCTCGTCACCTGCGGCGTCGCGAGCGCCGAGACCGTGCGCACCTGCCTCGACATAGAACGGTGCGACGCGGTCGCCGCGACCTGCGCCCCCGGCTGCCCCGAGGAGATGGTGTACATCCCGCCGACGAGCCCCGAGGGCTTCGTGATGGGCAAGAACTTCATGCAAGGCCCCGACGGACCCAGCCGAGACTTCGGCAAGGGCCACATGAGCAACACCGACATCCCCCACCGGGTCATCCTCACCAAGCCGTTCTGCATCGACAAGAAGGAGACGACGGTGGCCGAATACAAGCTGTGCATGCGAGATCACGGCTGTCGGCGCCCCGAGCTCGAGCATCGCTTCATCACCTGGCCCGACAAGGAGGATCACCCGATCAACGCGGTGAGCTTCAAGGACGCGCGCTACTTTTGCTCGCTGAAGGGCAAGACCCTGCCCACCGAGGCGCAGTGGGAGTGGGCAGCCACCGAAGGAGACGGGCGCACGTACCCGTGGGGGAACGAGCCCGCCAACTGCGAGCGGGCCGACTACGTGCCCGGCGTGCTCGGCCATCCGGCAGGGGACGCCGGCTGCCACGGGGGCGGCCCCTCACCCGTCGGCAGCCACCCCAAGGGGGACAAGGTCTGGCCAGACGGCAGAATCCAGGATCTGGCGGGCAACGTGTGGGAGTGGTGCCTCGACAACTACGAGCCCTACCCGCAGCGGACCCTCACCGATCCGTTGGTGTGGAAGGGGGAGGATGTGCCGCACGCGGTTCGCGGTGGGGGCTGGAACCGCAGCCACCAGGGGATCAAGGCGGCGTTCCGGGGGGCGGCGGTGGCGGGATATCGCGTCCCCGGGTTGGGCTTTCGCTGCGCCATGAATCATGATCAGAAGGCCCTGAACGAGAAGGGGTGGCCAGCGAACGATGGGAAGCCCCCCAGACCCCCGAAGACGCCGTGAGCGGCGCGGCCTCGCGCTCGCCTTGGCGTGGGCGCTCGCGCTCGGGGCCTGCGACGAGGCACCTCGCGAGGGGAGCCCGCGCGCGAGTGGTTCGCCGGCTCGAGGCGACGGGAGCGGGAGCCCGCCCGCCGACACGGGCACGGCGGAGGTCGCGCCGAGCGCTTCGCTGGCGCTCCCATCCCCTGGCGATCCCGCGCCGACGGGGCGCGACACGCTCACCCTCATCGCGGGGGGCGACATCTTCTTCGGGCGCGTGGTCGGCCAGGTGCTGCTCGCCAAGCGCGACCTCGACGTGTTCGAGCATGTGCGGGGCTGGCTCGACGGCGCGGACGTCCGCTTCGGCAACCTCGAGTGCCAGCTGAGCGATCAGAAGGGCGTGACCGTGCACCCCGAGAACCACCTCGTCTTCACCGGTCCTCCGCAGGGTGCGGACGCGCTGAAGCGCGCGCGCTTCGACATCGTGTCGCTCGCGAACAACCACATGTGGGATTTCGGCAAAGACGCGCTGTGGGAGACGTTCACTCACCTCGAGCGGGTCGGAGTGGCCTACGTGGGAGCGGGGCGTGAGCGCGAGCGCGCCTACGGGGCGGTGATGCTCGAGCGTCACGGGTTCAAGCTCGCGTTCGTCGCGGTCACCGACATCTGGAACATGGGTGCGCTGAGCCGCCACCCGGCGCGCGAGTTCGTCGCGCGCGCCGATCCCGCGCTGGTGCGCGAGACCATCGCGCCGCTCGCCGCCGATCCGAACATCGACGCGGTGGTGTTCAGCTACCACGGCGGCAGCGAGTACATGGAGGAGCCGACGCTACAGACGCGCGAGGTGATCCACGCCGCGGTGGACGCGGGGGCCGACGTGGTGCTCGGTCACCACCCGCACGTGGCGCAGGGCATCAGCTGGTATGGCGGCAAGCCGGTCCTCTACAGCCTGGGCAACTTCACGATGGGCATGAAGGGTGAACACCCGTGGAGCCGCTTCGGTTACCTCGCGCGGGTCACGTTCGCGAAACAGCGCCCCGGCGGTCGGAGGAGCGTTCCGGCCATCGCGGTGTGTCCGTTCCTCATCGACTACTTCACGCCCAAGCCGCTGTCGGACCCCGCCTACGGGGGGCAACAGGGCCAGTTCTTTCGCAAGCTCCGCGCCCTCAGCGATCGGGTGGCGGGCTCGGACGTGGCGGAGCCGGGCGCGGATGGCTGCGCGACGGTGACCGCGCCGGCGCGACCGTTCCCCGGCTCCATCCCGTGACCCGCGGGCCGCGGCTCAGGTGGCCTTGCCCGCCGCCACGAGGCGGTTGTAACAGCTGTGGGCCGCCTCCACGAAGAGCTGGGCCTCCTCGATGCGCTGACGAGCGGTCTGTGCGTCGGTCTTCTCGGCGGTGTCGTGGGCCTGGAAGAGGTAGCTCCCGAACTTTCCGCCGGCGAAGGGGTCGTTGAACAGCTCGGTGTCGTAGAGGTGGGTGCGGAAGCTCTCGATGATCTCGCCAGCGTCGTCGCCGAGGTTGGTGTCGATCTCGCGGGCGAGGGCCTTGGCTGCAGCGAGCATCGCTTCGTAGCTGCGGGTCGCGGCGCCCTCGCTGTCGCCGCCGTCGAGCAGATCCTGGGCCTCGAAGATCTGCCGCTCGCTCTTGGCCAGGCCGAACTGAACCGCGCTCACCACCTCGCCCGCGCACTCTCCGATGCCGAGATCGCCGATGCTGAACTCGCGGGGATCGCCCCAGTCGCTGTAGAAGCTGCGATCGACGTCATAGGCGGGCACGACGAACAGGTCCTCGAGGCTCTTGCGCATCTTCGCCTTGCCGAGGCGCTGGACGTAGTCTTGGAACGACTCGTTGCCCTCGCGCTCGGTGATGAAGGCGGTCGTCAGCCGATCGACGGCGTCGGGGATGCGCTTGGAGGGGATGGCGCCGATCGCCACCCCGTAGCGCTTCGCGTTTTCGGTCCACTGCCCGCCGAGCACCACCTGAAAGTGCGGCACGGTGTGCGAGCCGACCTTGCGGCTCACACCCCAGAAGCCGATGTCGGCGATGTGATGTTGACCGCAGGAGTTGAAGCAACCGCTGATCTTGATGCGCAGGTTCTGAACGGCCGCGTCGAGGGTGTGGGCCTGCGCGGCGAGGCGCTCGCCGAGGGTGGCGCCGAGGCCGCGCGAGGAGGCGATGCCGAGCTTGCAGGTGTCGGTGCCGGGGCACGCGGTCACGTCGACGATGGTGCCGGCGCCGGGCGCGCCGAGGCCTACGGTGCGGAGGTCGTCGAACAGCGCGGGGAGATCGGCGTCGCTCACCCACCGCAAGACGAGGTTCTGCTCCACCGTGGCGCGCACGGTGCCGTTCGTGTAGCGGCGCGCGATGTCGGCCACCTGTCGCATCTGCTGCGAGGAGAGATCGCCGAGGGGACAGGTGATGGTGACCACGCTGTAGCCCGCCTGCTTCTGCGCGCGCGCGTTGGTGGCGCGCCAGTGGTCGAACGCCGGGTTGGGCGCGCCCGCGCGCCGCACGAGGCTCTCTCTTGGCTTCAGGCCGCGCTCCTCGAAGGCGGCCTCGGCCTCGTCGGTGAGGTGTGCCGTCCAGCGTGGGTCGTCGCGGAGGCCCGCGCGCTCCTCGGCGACCACCTTGCGGAGCTCGTCGACGCCGAGCTTTCTGACGACGAACTTCATCCGTGCGCGCGCACGGTTGCGCTTCTCGCCGAGGCGGGTGAACACGCGGCAGACGGCGAGCGAGAGCGGCAAGAGCTCGGCCTCGGGGATGAACGGCTCGAACAGCTGCGCGGTGTGAGGCACCGCCCCGAGCCCGCCGCCGATGTGGACCTCGAAGCCGCGCTGCGTCACCCCGTCGAGCTCGCGCACCTTCGCGATGAAGCCGAGGTCGTGCATCGTCACCAGCCCGCAGGCCTCGTGGGCGCAGCCGCTGAACGCGATCTTGAACTTTCGGCCGAAGCCTTGGGTGTCGTCGTGTCCCAACAGATACTGCGTGAGCGCGTCGGCGTGGGGGGTCACGTCGAAGGTCTCGCTGTGACAAACGCCGGCGATCGGGCACGCACACACGTTGCGCACCGTGTTGCCGCAGGCCTCCCGCGTGGTGATCCCCGCCGCCGCGAGCCGGCGCATCAGATCGGGGGTGTCGTCGATGTGCACGAAGTGCAGCTGGATGTCTTGCCGCGTGGTGATGTGGCAGATCCCGTCGGCGTACTCCTCGGCGAGGTCGGCCAAGCTCTCGAGCTGCTCGGGTGTGAGCTGACCGTACGGGATCTTGATGCGCTGCATCCCCGGCGCGTCCCACATCGTCTCCGGCCCCTTCACCAGGTCGCCCGAGGGGAAGGCGAGCCGCTGCGTCTTCTCGCCGTCGTGGCGCTGACCGTTGTCGTAGCGCTGCCCGTACACGCCGCGGCGCAGGCGCGTCTCGGCGAACACCTTCTCGTCGAGCTTGCCTTGCTTGCGCAGCTCGATCTGCGTCTCGAAGACGTCGATCTCGGCCGCGAGCTCAGCGGGCATGTCGCCTGCGAGTCGCTCTCTCCAGCTCATCGCGGTCATGCGCTTGAGCGTGCTCATGCGTCGCGGCGCGAGCAAGCATTATGTTCCGTTGCGGAACATATTAGGTCGCCCGCTCGGGCGCGGTGCGAGCGGTCGGCTCGAGACGCTCCCGGCGTGCTCAGGCGTCGACTTCGTTCCACTCGAGGGCGCCGTAGAGCTCGAGCAGGATCAACAGCTGGAAACACGTCGAGGGGCCGAGGGGCCCGGTCCCTGCCAGCTCCGCGGCGCTCTGGAGGCCATCGAAGTAGCTCTCGATGAAGCGCTGCTCACGGCCACGGAGGCCGAGTCGCTTCGGGATCCGCGTCCGATCTGCGCGGATCACGGGGGCGAGGCGGAGGCGGTCGGCCAGGGCCCGCTCGCAGTCTTCGGTGGGGAGCTCGCGCAGCCGACGCCGCAGACCCTCGAGCGCGAGGCGGGCGAGGGGCACGGCCTCGCGCATCGGCTCCTCTTCGCGGGTGGACGAGAGGCGCCACTCCGCGCGTGGGAGCTCGAACGCGCGGATGAGGTCGTTGTATTCGCTCTTGGTGAGCGACGCGCTCCCCCCCTCGCAGTCGAGCCGCAGCTCGAAGTCGGCGGTGCGGATCACGCAGGTCCCGAACACGTTGGTGCGGGCGAGCACGCGGCGCAGGAGCACCGGCAACGTGATGGGGTCGAGGGCTGCGGGGTCGAGCGGCGCGGTGATCGGCTGAGCGAGGATCTGGGCCGCGCTGGTCAGACCGATGATGGTGCCCTCGGTGGGAAGGGCGCTCGGTGGGATGCTCATCTGCGCGCCGGCCGGTGGGTTCGTGAACGGCGGGTAGCTTGGCGGCGGGAAGGTGGCCCCGCGCAGCGGCGGTTGGCTGCCGGGATCGCTCAGCCGCTCGAGGGGGTCGCCAGGGGGACTGGACGTCGGCGCCGCCGGGGGTGGGGGCCGCACGCTGGGCTGGGTGTTCGCCTGTCGGCGCGGGCTGGTGTCGGGGATGGCCGGCGCGCGCAGCGCCGCGTCGCGCGGTGGGAAGCGCGGCATGCCGTCCCGCGCGGGGTACTTCGGCGCCTCCGTCGGCGGCGGGGGGATGGCCGGCTGTCGCGCCGGAGGTCTGGAGGGGACGCGAGCGTCGGCCGCCGCGGCGAGGCTAGGGGCGGCCGCGGCCGAAGCGCCGCTCGCGTCGGCGCGGGGGTTGGGAGGGGCCGCGCTCGGGCGGGGCCCACCGGGGGGCGTGGTGGCCGCTCGCACGGGCGGGCTTGGCGCTGCCTCGGGGGGAACGGTCGGTCGACGTTGAGCGGGCGGTGGGACGCTCGGGGCGCGGGGATCGCGGGTTCGCGGCGGGGCGCTGGGGCCGGCGCGCGTCGGCACGCTCGAACGACGTGCCGCAGGCTGCGCGGGGGGGATGCTCGTGGGGATCAGGCGCCGGCCCCGCTCTGGGGTGGTGAGCACGCGGGGGATTTCGTCGGCGACGTCAACCGCGGCGGGGGGCGCCGAGCTCGCCTTGGCCGACGGTCCCTCGGCCGCGCTCGCGCGTTCCGCCTCGGCGTCGAGAGCGTCGTGTGCGGTGGACGGGGCGGGGCTCTCCGGGCGCACGCTGTCGCCGCGGCCCCTGCGAGTCTCCTTCGGATCGAGCCGCCTCCTCACCACGTCGGGGCGTTGGCGCAGCACCGCCTTTTTCCGCACGACCGGGGCTCCCCGCACGAGGCCGCTCGCTTCACGCGCGTCGGCCGGCGGGGTGGTGAGATCGGTGGCTGTCTCCTCGCTCTCCCCGTCGCTGACGACGTGGCGGATGGGCCGCTGACCGGTGAGGGCCATGCCGATGCGGACGGCTCCCAACACCGCCGACTCGAGGCGCGGCGCTTGCGTGTCGAGCGGCACCTCCGCGAGGCTCTCGAGCTCGCGCAGCACGCCCGGGAGTGAGGTCATGCCGCCGAAGGGCAGCAATCGCGTGAGCTCCCCCGTCGCGTCGGACGGACCCCCGAGGAGCTGTTTGGCCACCTCCCCGATGGCCTGGCTCACGCCTCCGAGCATCAGATCGAGCTCCCAGCGCTGAAGGCTCAGCTGCACCGTTCGGCCGTCCACCGTGAGCGATTTGTCGGCGCTCTCGCGGCTTGCGAGCTCCCGCTTGAGCGCCTGGCACGCCTGGCGCGCGAGCTCTCGGGTGCGGCGCGTGGGGGCCTCGATCGCGGTCGCCGCGAGTTGGGCGTCGAGGTCGTCGCCGCCGCAGCTCAGCGAGCCTCCGGTCCGTCCGAGCACCACCGACCGTGGCCCGATGTCCAACACCGCGCCGCTCACGCCGCCGGCCCCCACGTCGATGGCCAACACCCGCCCGACCACGCGGTGGGCGTGGGCGGCCCACAACGACGCGGCGACCACGTCCTGCACGAAGCGGAGGATACGGATCCGCGCCCGCTTGGCCGCGCGGACGAGCGCGGCGCGCTGGAGCGGGCCGAACCAGCCGGGGATGGCCACCACCGCTTGGTGGGCGCCCCCCCCTGCGGCCTCCTCCACGACGTACTGGAGGAGGGAGGTGACCACGTGCTCCACCGTGACGAGGCCCGACACGCCCACCTCCTCGGGGGCGGGGGCGAGGGCGAGATCGCCGGCGCGCGTGGTCGCCACGAAGCCGCAGCGCTCGGCCAGCCGCGTGACAACCTCCTCGGTGGGGTCGCGACCGAGCAGGCGCTTGACCCCGGGCACGACCAAGTCGGGGACCACCCCCGCCATCATCAGCACCGCGTCGCCGGTGCTCACGTGGCCGTCGTTGAAGCTCACGACGGCGGGCGCGGTGGTGACGGTGGCGACTCGTGGCTCGCCGGTCTGCGGCGCCACCGCCACCCGTACCGATGCCGTGCCGAAGTCGATCCCCAGGAGTGCCAAGAGCGTCTGATACGAAGCCTACGGGCAAACGGCCCAGATCCCCAAACAATCGCCGTCGCCTGCCGTGCTGTGCTGGCGTCTCTCTGCCCTTGTGTTAAGTCTCCGCCCGTGTCCGAGCCCAGCCTCCCGTGGGTGACCCGACTCTGGTTTGCCTTCGCCTGTTGCCTTCGCGTCCTCACCGATGGCCGCTTCGCGTGGCGCGCCTTCTCGGTTCGAGACGCCATGCCCTCGCTGCCCCGCGCCGAGGACGTCTCCCGCCCGCGACGCAGCAAGGCCGAGACGACGCCGCAGCGAGCGTCGAAGCGCACGGACACCGCATCCAAGGGCGCGGCGTCCAAGAGCGCGGCGCCCAAGAGCTCGGCGCCAAAGAGCTCGGCGTCCGCCAAGCCCGAGGGCGCGGCGCCCGAGGCGTCGTCGCGGTCCGAGCGCGATGCGCCCGATCTGTCGCCGGCGTTGATGCTGCTCGGCCTGCTTCAAGAGAAGGGGCGCCTCATCGATTTTCTCGAGCAGGACATCGAGACCTTCGACGACGCCGAGATTGGCGCGGCGGTGCGGGTGGTTCACGAGGGGTGTCGCAGCGTGCTGCGGGGCCACGCGCAGGTGGAGCCGGTGCGGAGCGAAGAGGAAGAGAGTCGCGTGGTGGTGAAGGAAGGTATGGACACGGGCGCGGTCAAGCTCACCGGAGATCTGAGCGGGGAGCCGCCGTACCAGGGCGTGCTGAGGCATCGCGGCTGGCGCGTCGCCCGGCTGTCGCTGCCCACCCCCGTCGCCGGTCACGATCCCCGCGTCGTGGCTCCCGCGGAGGTGGAGCTGTGAGCCGCTACGCGGTGGGGATCGATCTGGGAACGACCCACTGTGCGGTGGCCCGGGTGGAGCTCGAGGTCGAGGACGCGCGGTCGGAGGTGCTCGAGATCCCGCAGCTCGTCGCGGCGGGCAGCGTCGAGCCACAGCGGCTCCTGCCCTCGTTTCTCTACCTGCCGCCGGCGGCGGAGGGAGCGCAAGCCCTGCCGTGGGACAAGAAGCGCTCCTTCGCGGTCGGCGCGTATGCGCGGTCGCGGGCGGCGGAGGTGCCAGGCCGGGTGATCTCCAGCGCCAAGAGCTGGCTCTGCCACCCGAGCGCCGATCGCAGGGCCGGCGTGCTCCCGGTGGCTGCCGCCGCCGATGTGGAGAAGATCTCGCCGGTGGAGGCGTCGTGGCGCTACCTCGAGCACATCATCGAGGCCTACGACGCGCGCTTCGCGAAGGAGGGAGGCTCGCTCACCGAGCAGCAGGTGGTGCTCACCGTACCCGCCTCGTTCGACGCGGCGGCGCGAGAGCTCACGGTCGAGGCGGCGATCGCGGCCGGGATCGACGACCTCACCCTGCTCGAGGAGCCTCAGGCCGCGCTCTACGCGTGGCTCGAGCAGATGGGCGACGGCTGGCGCAACCACCTCAAGCCGGGGGACATCGTGCTCGTGGTCGACATCGGCGGCGGCACCAGCGACTTCTCCGCGATCGAAGCGCGCGACCAGGACGGCGAGCTCGAGCTCGTGCGGGTGGCGGTGGGCGACCACATCCTCCTCGGCGGCGACAACATGGATCTCGCGCTCGCCCACGCGGTGCGCCAGAAGCTCGAGGCGGAGGGGGTGAGCCTCGACAGCTGGCAGATGGCCGCGCTCACCCACGGCGCGCGCGGCGCGAAGGAGAAGCTCCTCGGCGATCCCGACTGTCGTTCGGTGCCGGTGGTGGTGCCCCGCCGAGGCAGCAAGCTCGTGGGCGGGAGCATCCGCACCGAGGTGGAGCGCGAGCAGCTGAGCGAGCTCATCCTCGAGGGCTTCTTCCCACAGGTGGATCACGGCGCGCTACCGGCCACGCGCTCGCGCATGGGTCTCACCCAGGTGGGGCTGCCCTACGCCTCGGATCCGGCGGTCACCAAACACCTCGCCGCCTTCCTCACGCGGCAGGCAGGTGCAGTCGCGGGGGGCGAGGCGCTGCTCAAGCCCACGAGCCTCCTCTTCAACGGCGGCGTGATGCGGAGCGAGCTGTTGCGCGAGCGCCTCCGCGCCACCCTCAACGGCTGGCTCGCGAGCTCGGGTGCGCCGGCCACCCGCACCCTCCTCGGCGGTGATCTCGATCTCGCGGTCGCACGTGGCGCGGCCTGTTACGGGCGGACGCGCGCCGGTCACGGGATCCGCATCCGGGGCGGCACCGCGCGCGCCTACTACGTGGGCATCGAGAGTGCGGTGCCGGCGGTGCCGGGGATGGAGCCACCGATCACGCTGATGTGCGTGGCGCCGTTCGGGATGGAGGAGGGGACCGGCGCCGATCTGCCCCCTCACCAGCTCGCGGTGGTGGTGGGAGAGCCGGTCCGGTTTCGCTTCTTCGGATCGTCGGTGAGACGCCACGACGACGCGGGCACGACCTTCGAGCGCTGGGCGCAGCACGAGATCGAGGAGCTGCCGCCCATCGAGATCACGCTGCCGGCCGCAGCGCGCCCCGAGGGAGACGTGGTGCCGGTTCAGCTCAGCGCCAAGGTCACCGAGGTGGGGACGCTGCTGCTCGAGGCCATCGCGCTCGAAGCGCGCACCGAGGACGAGCGCTGGAAGGTGGAGCTCAGCGTGCGCGAACAGAGCGCGTGACGAGCGATGGCGGCCCGGCCCTACATCGTCGGCATCGATCTCGGGACGACCCACACCGTGGTCGCGTTCGCGAACACGAAGCACACCGTCCGCCTGTTCCCGATTCGGCAGCTGGTCGGGGTGGGGCGCGAGGATGCGCAGCGGCTCTTGCCTTCGAACCTCTACGCGCCGGCGCCGGCGGAGGGGGCGTCGGAGCGGTGGATCTGCGGCGAGCTGGCCCGCGCGCGCGGCGGCGAGGTGACGGAGCGGCACGTCAGCTCCGCCAAGAGCTGGCTGTCGTATGGTGGCGTGGATCGTCGGGCTGCGATCTTGCCGTGGGAGCTGGCCGGCGACCCGGCGGCCGGAGAGGGGACCGAGGCGCTCTCGCGGCTCTCTCCGGTGGAGGCGAGCACGCTCATCCTCCGCCACGTGGAGCGCGCCTGGAACGACGCCTTCCCGACGCGCCCGCTCCACACCCAAGAGATCGTCCTCACCGTGCCCGCCTCTTTCGACGCGGTGGCGCGCGAGCTCACGGTGGAGGCGGCCCGCGCCGCCGGCCTCGCGGTTCGCCTGCTGGAGGAGCCTCAGGCTGCGTTCTACGATCTGCTCCGGATCGGCGGCGACGACGCGCTCGAGGCCGTCCTCGCCGGGGGCGAAGAGGCCTTGGTGCTCGTCTGCGACGTGGGGGGCGGCACCACCGATCTGTCGCTCTTGAAGGTGCGCCGCGAGCCGCTCGAGGTGGAGCGGGTGGCGGTGGGCAAGCACCTCTTGCTCGGTGGCGACAACATGGACTTGGCGCTCGCTCACCTCGCCGAGCGCCGGCTCGTCTCCGGGGCCGGGGACCGCCTCGAGCCGCGCCGCTTTGCGGCTCTCACCGCCGCCTGCCGGGTCGCCAAGGAGCAGCTCCTCGTCGGCGACGGGCCCGCGGCGTGGCCGATCGCGCTCGCCGGTCGTGGCGCCAAGCTGGTGGGAGGAACGCTCCGCACCGAGCTCACCCGGGACGAGGTGGAGCAGGTGGTGATCGAGGGCTTCTTTCCGGAGGTGGCCTACGACGGGCCGGCTGCGCTCGGCGCCCGTGCGGGCATCGTCGCCTTCGGTCTGCCCTACGAGCGCGACGTGGCCATCACCCGCCACCTCGCCGCCTTCCTCCGCCGTCACGTCGAGGAGGGGCTGCCGTCGGCGGTGTTGTTCAACGGTGGTGTGTTTCGGGCGCGCGCGATCGCCGAGCGCGTGAAGAACACGCTGAGTCGCTGGCGTGGGGCAGAGGTGACGGTGCTCACCTCGACGGATCCCGACACGAGCGTGGCCCTCGGGGCGGTGGCCTACGGCCTCGCGCTCCGCGGCAAGGGGCGGCGCATCGCCGGCGGCGCCGCGCAGAGCCTGTTCCTCGGGCTCAGCGGCCAGCGCATGGTCTGTGTGCTCCCGCGAGGGACGGAGGAGGGCTCCCCGTGCCGCGTCGATCGCGCGCTCGAGGTGATGGTGAACCAGCCGGTGCGCTTCGAGATCTATGCCGCCGATCGCGCCGCCACCCTCGGGGAGGTGGCGGCGGTGGAGGAGGAGGCGGAGCGGCTGGCTCCGCTCGTCACCACGCTCGAGGAGCGCGGCGGGAGAGGCACGCTTCCGGTGGTGCTCGAGGCCGAGCTCAGCGCGATCGGCACGCTCGAGCTTGCTTGCGTGGAGGTGGCGCCCGAGCGCCCACGGCGTTTCGCGCTCGCCTTCGATCTGCGGGTGGACGAGACGGCGGGAGGCCACGAGGTGAGCACCGCCGCCTCGCGCTACGGCAAGCGCCTCGAGGAGGCCCGGGCGGCGGTGGATCGGGTCTACTCCAAGCGCACCCGCACAGAGGTGGAGGCCAGAGAGGTGAAGGGCCTCGTGCGCCGGCTCGAGAGCATCTTCGGCAAGCGCGCCAAGTGGGAGGCGTCCCTCTTGCGTGCCCTCTACGACGTGCTGTGGACCCATCACCGCGGACGCCGCACGTCGGCGGAGCACGAGCGGGTGTTCTTCATGCTGGCCGGCTTCTGTCTCCGACCGGGCACGGGCCACGCGCGCGACGAGGAGCGCGGGCGCGCGCTGTTCGGCCTGTTCGAGCAGCGGCTCGCGCACGCCGAGCTCCGCAGCTGGCAGCAGTTCTGGATCGCCTGGCGACGCGTCGCCGCCGGCCTGTCCGAAGACGCCCAGGTCGCGCTGCGCGGCGTGCTCGATCCGTTCCTCGCCCCGTCGGAGCAGGGCTTGAAGAAGGCCAAGCCATTCCGCAACGACGCGACGTGGGAGATGCTCGAGCTCGCGGCGAGCCTGGAGCGCGTGCCTGCCGCGCGCCGAGGCGAGCTCGGGGGTTGGATCTTGGAGCGAACCTGGACCGAGCGCGATCCACGCCTCTGGGCCGCGCTCGGGCGCGTCGGGGCGCGGCTTCCCACCTACGGGAGCGCTCATCACGTGGTGAGCGCACGCACCATCGAGCGCTGGCTCGACCACCTGCTGCGCGAGCGTTGGGCCGAGGTCCCGAGCGCGCCGCGCGCGGCGGTGGCGATGTGTCGGGTCACCGGCGATCGGGCACGCGACGTGTCCGACGCGACCCGGGTGAAGGTGGCGTCACGGCTCCGTGAGCTCGGGTTCGACGAGGACCGGGTGCGACCGGTGCTCGAGCTCGTGCCGCTCGACGACGAGGACCGCGCGGCCTTCTACGGGGAGGACCTTCCGGTGGGCTTGCGCCTGGCGGAATGACGCTATCATCGGAGGATGTCCGATCGGCGTCGCTTCCTCCGCGTGCTCGCTCTGGCCTCCGTCGCCGCCGCGTGCGGCGAACCGGACGAGACGACGAGCGGCGGAACGGGCCTGACGGGGGGCGTGGGCGGCGCCGGCGGGGCGATGGCGGAGCCGGAGCTCCCGCCCGGCTTCGAGCTCGTGGGCAACGTGAGCGGGCTCCCGGTGGGGGCGCTGGTGGAGGGGGTGGGCAAGGACCTGCTCTTCGGGCGCGACGCGGCGGGGGTGTACGCCATGACCAGCCGCTGCACCCATCAGCAGTGCAACATGATCAACAACGAGGGGATCGTGGCCCCCGGCGTCATCCGCTGCGCGTGTCACGGCTCGCGGTTCGACGCCTTCGGCAGCCCGATCCAAGGGCCGGCGACCGCGGCGCTCGCTCACTTCGCGGTGGTGGTGGACGACAACGGCTACATCGGCGTCGACGCGAGCCAAGAGGTGGAGCCTTCCACCCGCGCGCCGGTGCCCGCGGGCCTGTGACGCCGGGGTCAGGTGCTGATCTCGGCGTAGACGCCGAAGTGATCGGAGGGCGCGACGCCGTCGACCACGTCGTCGAGCACCACCCGGCAAGTGAGCGGCTTGCCGCGGCCGCGGCTGTCGGGTCCGCGCACGAACACGTAGTCGATGCGGCGTGGAAACTCGCGGTAGGTCGCCGCGAAGGGGTTGCGACGTTCGTCGTAGGTGAAGCCGGGGCCCTCGCCCACCTCGCCGAAGCAGTCGGCGAGGTACACGCTCTTTCCCCCGAGGGCGTGCAGCCCCTTGAGGAAGCGGATCTCGGTGGCGTCCGGCACCGCGTTGAAGTCGCCCACCATCACCAGCGGGAGCGCGTCCGGGCGCGGGGGGGCGGAGGTGTGGAACGCCTCGGCGATCACCTGCACCTGCTCCTCGCGGACGAAGCCGTGATGGAAGCGCCACGCGAGGTGGGTGGAGGCGAAGGGGAGGGGGCCGGCGGGGTGCGCGAGCTCGGCGAGGAGGAGGCTCCGCGACTCGTCGGTGCCGGCGCCAGGGAGGGGGACCACGAGGTGGCTCGCGATCGACCAGCGCGACAGGATCGCGTTGCCGAAGGAGATGCCCGCGCCGAGGGCCTTGGCCGCGCCGAACACCGCCTCGTAGCCCAAGCCGTCCGCGATTTCGTGGGCGAGGTGGGTGGTGCCGTCGCTCATCACCTCTTGCATGCCGATCACGTCCGGCGCCAGCGCCTCGATCCCGGCGCGCAGGAGGGGGAAGCGTCGATCCCACGGACCGTGCCGGTTCCAGATGTTGATCGTCAGAACTTTCAGCGGGTCGGCCATGCTGGGGCTACAAGCCTGAAAGCGGGCGTGTTAGCCCACGGTCGATGCGAAGGAAAGTGGTTCTCGGGCTCTCGACTTGGTTCGTCTCGGTCGCCGTCGTGGCCTGCGACGATCTCTCCGTGCAAGAGTGCGACAAGCTGCGCGCGGAGGCCTACGAGATCCTCAACGAGGCCCACACCTGCAACGACGACGCAGACTGCCTCCCGAGCGACTGGCCGGGCTGCGCCAAGCCCCTCAATACCAAGAACCACGAGCGCATGGCCCCGTTCAAGGAGAAGTTCGACGCGGGGAGCTGCACGGAGCCCTCCGACATCACCTGCCCCGACGTGCCGTTGATGTACTGCAAGCAGGGGCTGTGCGTCGCCAAACACGAGGCCGGCGAGTCCGGCAATCCTTCGCAGTAGCCGCCCGGCGCGGCGCCCTCGGCCTCCTCCGCGAGGCCTGCGGACCCCGCGAACCCCGCGAAAACCACGAGGAAGTCGACGCTAGCCCCTCACGCCCAGTTGGGTCATCATCCGACCATGCCCTTCGATCCCAGCGCCTTGCTCGCAAACTTCGACGGCGACAAACTCGACGCGCTGATCGACACCATGGTGCTCGCGGCCGACGCCGACGGGGAGATCGCGGAGGAGGAGAGAGCGCAGATGGTCTCGAGCTTGCGCTCGATGGCGGAGGGCTCTGCGCTGGTCGACACGGTGACGCCGGAGCGCCTCCACGAGCTGCTCGATCGGGCCCGCGCCGCGATCGCCGAGCGAGGGCGAGAGGCCCTGATCCTTCAAGTGAAGAGCCGCCTTCACGACGACGACGCGCGGCGCGCAGCGCTCGGCCTCGCCATCTCGATCAGCGCCGCCGATGGGATCGTGCGCACCAGCGAGCGGGAGCTCATCCTGGAGCTCGCGGAGGCGCTCGAGGTGGATCGGGACGAGGCGGCGGACATGGTGCGAGACATCACCCGCGCTTGACGCCCTCGAGGGAGCTCACATCTCGTGGATCCTCACAACACCGGCTCGCAGATCATCCCGTTCCCCACCTTGGGGGCGAGCTTGACCTCGTCGCGCGGCACCTACCAGGTCGGTTCGCTCATCGGGGATGGTCAGTACGGCTCGGTGTACGACGCCATCGGTCCGTTCGATCAGACCTACGCGCTGAAGATGTTTCGTCCGGCGAACCGCCACTACGAGACGGTGAAGCACGAGTGGGCGGCGGAGATGAAGCGCCTCGAGAGCTTCCGCCACCCCAACATCGTCTACATCTTCGACGCGTTCGAGGTGCACCACCTGTTCTACATCGCGCTCGAGCGCTGTGACACGAGCTTGCGTGCGATGCTCGGGCAGCCCTTTCCCGACGAGACCTTGTTCGAGTTTGCGCGGCAGCTGTTGATGGCGCTCACCTACCTGCACGACAACGGCTTGGTGCACAGCGATCTGCACGCGGGCAACGTGCTCATCTCGCAAGTGACCACCCGGCCGATCGTGAAGATTACCGATTTCGGCGTGGCCCACCAGCTCGAGGGACAACACTGGTTCAGGCCTCAGGTCGCGAACCCCAAGATCCTCACCCCCGAGCTCATCACCGCCGGCTACACCACGCGGCAGAGCGATCTCTATCAGCTCGGCCTGCTGATGTTTCGGATGCACACCGGCTACTCGGCGATCCCCGAGGGGGTGTCGTACCACGACATCACGAGGCTCATCGCGGAGGGGGCCCCGCGCATGCGCGCCGAGCAGCTCGGGACGCCCATCGGCAACGTCATCGCCAAGCTGTTGCGGCGGCGCGACGCCTATCGATACCAGTCGGGACGAGAGGTCTGGGAAGATCTGCGGCAGCTGCGCGCGTCCTCGTCCCGGGGAGAGCCATACCCGCGATGACGAAGGTGGTGAGCATGACGCCGGCGGTGTTTCACCTGCCGGAGGCGGTGAACGCCGTGTCTCGAAGCTACGGCGAGCAGCCCATCGTGCCCCGCGGCCCGCGCCTCGCGCCGCTGCTCGACGGCGTGCGGAACGGGATCCGCGCCGCGCTCGGCGCCACCGACTACGAGCCCATCATGATGACCGGCTCGGGCTCGACGGCGATGGCCGCCGTGCTCGGCTCGTGCCTCGCTCCGTCGGAGCGGCTCCTGGTGATCCGCAACGGCGCCTACGGCGATCGCATCAAGACCTTCGCGGAGCGTATTGGGCAGCCGGTGGTGGATCTGGAGATGCCGTATGGGGTGCGACCGGATCTCGAGCGCGTGCGGTCGCTGTGCGCGCGGGGGGAGGTCGACGCGCTGGCGGTGGTGTACGGCTGCACCACGTCGTGCAGCCTGAATCCCATCGAGGAGATCGCCGCCATCGCCCGCGAGACGGGCAAGAAGCTGTTCATCGACGGGGTGAGCGCGCTCTTCGTCGAACCCCTCGAGTTCGACACGGTGTCGCCGGCGGCGGTGATGGGCAGCTGCAACAAGGGGCTGCACAGCCACCCCAACCTCACCTTCGCCTTGGTGCGGCGCGACCTGCTCGCGGAGATGGAACACATCGCGCCCCGCGCCCCGAGCCTCGAGCTCTTCCAGACGTGGCAACGGCAGCGCGACGGGGCCCACCCCTACACCATCGATCCGATGAGTCTGTGTCAGGTGCAGGCCGCGCTCGAACACCTCGCCACGGAGGGAGGGATCGCCGGTCGCCACCGGATGTATCAGGCTCGCGCGCACCTCTTGCGCGCGGGCTACGAGCGCCTGGGTCTCTCCGTCGCGCGCTGGGACGGCATGCCGCTCTGCTCCATCGGCACCGCCCTGCGCATCCCGGCCACGTGCGGCTACGAGGAGCTCGCTCACGCGTTGGCGACGCGCCCCTACGACGACCACACCTTCGAGATCTACGCGGCGCAGGGGCGGCTCAGCGACACCGTCTTCCGCGTGTTCCACATGGGGGAGTATTCCCTCCACACCTACGAGCTGTTCCTCGCGTCGCTCGAGCGCGTGCTCTCGGAGTGACGGATGGGGTCGCGCCGTCGCTTCAGGGAGTCGGACCACCCGACGGCTGCACGCGCGCTCACGGTGGGCGCGCTCGCGGTCGGTGACGTTCGCGCGAACGCGGTGGGCCCGATCCGGTTGTCGTGCGAACGCGACGGCTTGCGCGTCGAGCTCTTCGGGGTGGGTCGCTTCGCCGCCGGGTTCGCCTTTGGGACGCTCGCGAGCGCGGTGAGCTTCCGCGTGCCCTATCGCGCGGTGCGGGGCATGATCCGCAACGGACGCTCGCTCCTCTTGTCGCTCGATCCTCGGGTGGCCGCGCCGTACAGCCGGCTCGCGCTGGTGCGTTTCAGCAACGCCCCTCTCGGCGCCCTCATGCGCGCGTTTCGGGTGCGCGCCGCGGCGAGCGCGGTGAGCTACGTGCTGCCCTTCCCGGCGGCCGCCGCGGCTGGGTGGGAGGTGTGGCGCCGCGAGCTCGTCGGCTCGCTGGGGGCGGCGGTGGTGGCGATCGCCACCGCGATGGTGGTGTTTCGGCTCTTGCGCGGCTGGGTGGGCTGGCTGAGCTGGGGGGGGCCGCTCTCGGATCGGCTGTTGACCGCGTTCGAGCAAGAGGTGTCGGAGCGTCTCGGGCTGACGCCGGCGCCGGAGCTGGTGGCTGGAGCGGCGGCGCCGACGCCACGCCCGCCGCCCGTCGCAGACGAGGCGATTCGCCCCACCCAGGCCCTGGGCGCGTTCGCGCGGCCCGTGGCGTTCGCGCTCGTGGGGTCGCTCGCGCTCGGGGCGGCGGTGGCCTCGGTGCTGACGGTGCGGCGCTACGGGGTCGCCGAGGAGGTGGTGCTGCCCGTGGCCGACGCAGAGACCGGGCTCTCGGAGCCGGTGCGCGCGCTGGCCTCCGCGGGGGCCAGAGACGGCGCCACGCAGCACCCGAGCTGTGCGTGCGCCCGCGTCGACTCTGCCCTGTGGCGCGAGGGGCTGCCGCAGCTCAGCGTGGTGGTGAGCCCGGTGCGCGGGCAGATCGACGCGGTGTGGCTGTCGCTGGGAGAGACCTACGCGATTCGTCACGGCGCTGACGACAAGCCCCTGGCCGCGCTGGATCTGGCCATCGTGAACAACTCCGTCGCGACGCTGCGGTCGCTCGATCTGGTGATGACCTTCGCCTTCCGCGACGAAGCGGGACAGCGCCGCAATCTCCGCGAGCGCGGGTTGCACTGGCCGGGGCGGCTGGGGCCGGGCGAGACCGTGAAGTGGCGGGTGGAGGCGCCCGGTACCGAGGTGAAGATCGAGACGCGTCACGACAAGAAGCTCGAGCAGGTGGGGGTGGCGCCACCGGAGAAGTTCTACCCGCTGAGCCAAGCGCGGGTCCCCGAGGTGCGCCTGCACGCGGCGATGATGTTGGCGATGTTGGGGGACGCGCGGGCCGCGTCGATGGTGGCCGCGGCCGGGGAGCTCGACGGCCGGGCGGCCGCCACTCGGGAGGAGATCCTGCGGACCCTGAGCCCGCTCGCGCTCTGCGACATCGTGCCGAGAGAGCAGGGTGGGTTCGAGGCGTGCCTCTACAACGGCAGCGACGCGCTCCAGCGCTCGCTCACCGTCGTCGCGACGGGAGGCGAGGGCGCGCCCTCACGCCACGTGGTGAACGACTATTTCCACGCTGGCGAGGGGCTCCGCGTCACCGTGCCGCTCGATCCGAAGGGCAAGCTCCTGCGCGTGGAGCCGTGAGCATCACGCGGCGCCGCTCGCGGGAGAGCGTCGCTGCGGGGTGGGGACGCGGCGATGGGGCCGCGGCGGTGAGCGCGCCTCAGGGGTAGCCGCACACGTAGTAGCCGTCGGGCAGGAGCTGGCTCTGCACGCACACGCTCTGGATCTGGCCGCCGTTCTGGACGGGCAACATCGGGCATCCCACCGTGCTCCCGGGGTTGGCGCAGAGCTCGAGGCCGCCGCTCTGGATCTGACAGTCGTCCTCGGAGGCGACGCACTCCACCGAGATGTAGAGGCTGCCGCCGAGCGACTGGCTGTAGCGACGGTTGGCGCAGCACACGCCCGAGTCACAGTGGTCGGGGACTTGGCACTCGATCCGTGTCTCGTAGCCGAAGTCGTCCCCGTCGACGGCCGTCTGGCAGCCGTCCTCGGTGAAGCTCCCCGTCACGCACTCGGCTTGGGGCTCCCCGTGTTGGGCGTATTCGTCCCAGCAGCACGCGCTCCCCTCGCCGACCGGGCACGCCTCGGTGCCGCACTTCAGCACCTCTCCGGGCGCTCCTCCCGCGCCCCCGGCCGACGTGGTCGAGACGGTGCCGCCGCCGGCCGAAGAGCTGCTCTGCGAGCTGCTCTGCGAGCTGCTCTGCTGAGACGACGACGAGGACGACGACGAAGACGAGGACGTGCTCGTCGTGCCGCCGGCCGAGGAGCTCGAGGGGCTGCTGCTCGAGCTCGATCCCCCAGCTGCGGGTCCGTCGAGGGGATCGCCGCCGCTGAAGAGGTCGTCGCCGGCGTTGCAGCCAGCCGCGATCACAAGCGCCAGTAGAGCGGCGCGAGCCGCGTGGTTGAGGGTCATGGTGGTGCTCCGGTGCCGAAAGGAACTGCCGTGGGGCCAAGCGGGGGCCAAGCGAGCGGCAGCTCGGAGTGTACGGCACCGGCGCGGAGCTGACCACCCTCGCGAGGCGGCAGCGACCGGACGCGGATCGCGGCCGGCTCAGGGCTCTTGGCGGCCGGGGCGGGCGAGGAACCGAGCGATGGGACCGGCGAAGGCGGCCACCGCGACGGCGCTCGTCACCGCGGCCAGAGCGAGGGTGGGGTACGTGAACGCGGCGACCCACGACAGGCGGTGCGAGAACCCGCAGCCGTGCTGCATGGTGACGGCCGCGAGCGCGTGGGCCATGAGACCCCCGGCGATGGCGCCGGCACCGAGGACCAGGAGGCCCACGACACGCTCGGCTGCGAGGAGCAGCGCACCCCCGCCGAGCAGCGCCGCGAGCGCGACGAAGAGGGTGCCGTCGTGGGTGATGGTGGCCGTCACGAGGAGCATCGCCACCGCCGCCACCGCCGTCACCACGGCCGCTGCGGCCGCGCGCACGCGCAGATCCCCATGGCGACGCCACACAGAGGTGAGAGGCAGCCGCTCGGTGAAATGCACCGCCATCGGAGGGGGGCCGAGGGTGAGCAGCAAACCAGCCGCGACCGACGCCGACAGCAGCGTGTCGCCGCTGAGGTGCTCGGTGCCCACCCCGGCGATGAAGATGGCGACGTTGATCGTGGTCGTCAGCGCACCCCCGAGCGCGACCCAGCGCGCCCACGGCGAGCGCCGCGCCACGCCGATCGTGGTCACGACGAGCGTGGCCGCGAACAACGCGAAGAGCGCTTGGCGCCAGCCGCTCACCATCATCGCGGTCTGCGCTTCCATGACGGCAAAGACGGCGAGGAGGCCGACCGCCAACCAACGGGTGAGGGAGAGCATAGGGTGGTGTAGCAACCCGGGACCCGGTGCGCCCATTCCAACGTGGGGCTCGAGGGCGACGGTCGCGAAAACTCTTCGCCCCACAGGCCGCGAAAAAGGGGTAGACCCGTGGGGCCATGTTCCGAAAACGGCGAGTGCAGGAGCTCTCGAGCGCGGTCTCACGGACGCTCCAACATCTCGAGCTGCCGGCTGACACGCCGGCTCACGACGCGTGGCTCGCGCCCCTGGCGCTCGCCTCCGCGCTCGAGGGCGACACGACCGATGGAGTGCTGCTCCGCGTCGGCGATCCCCTCGCCGCCGCCGACGAGGACGGCTTCGCGGCGGCCCCTCCCCAGCCGCTGTTCATGCTCGTACGCTCCGGCGCCACGGTTCGCGTGTGTCCGCTCGAGGGAGCGCCTCGTTCGTTCACCGCCCGCCGGCTGCGCCTCGTCACCGTCGACGAGCCGTGCTGCGACTCGCCGAAGTGTGAGGCCACGCGCGCCGTTCGCGAGCTCCGCCTCGAGGGCGACGGCGACGCGCTGACCCTCGGCGAGGCCCTCGAGCCGGTGGGGCTCACCCGGGTCGCCCACGCGCTCGCGCGGCGGCTCGAGGTGCCGTGCGACGCGCCCGCCCTCGACGCGGACGGGGACGCGGCGCCGGCGCCGCCGCTGAGCGCCTCGTCGTTGGCGCGCTGGATGTTGCGGCGCGAAGGGGAGCTGTTCGTGCTGCGGGATCTCGCGAGCCGCGGGCCGCGAGAGGCGGCGCTCAAGGAGTGGGTGGGGATGGCGGCCATGGCGCTCGGAGCGGGGATCGCGTGGGTCGCCGCCTACGACGCCTACCGCACCGAGCGCTTCCAGACGCTGGCCATCGCCGGCGCCATCGGGCTCGTGCTCACCCTCGCCGCCTACGCTACGTTTCACATCGCCATGCACTCCACACGGTATCGCGCCAAGAGCGAGGCGCTCCTGTACGCGGCTCGCGACCGCTTCGTGGTCGCGCCGTGGCACAGCCGCAGCGGCGCCGTCGATCACAAACCCGAGGGCCGCTACGGGGCCGCGCTCCGCGTTCGCGAGCTCGAGCGCATCGACGTGATCCCCGATGGCGACGGCTTCACGCTGAGGGCCCACTCGAGCCACGGTCCGATCGACATCGGCACCCTCGAGACCGAGGAGCAGGCCACCACCTGGAGGAACGCCGTGGTCAGGCTGCTCGAGCGCGTCTCCCATCACGCGGCGCCGGCGCTCGCTCTTGTGCTCTTGTGCGCCTGCGGCCCAGCTCCCGCGCCCCACGCGCAGCCGAGCGTTGCGCCGACCACGCTCCCCCCTACGAGCGCGACGATGCCGGCGCCGTTGACCGACCCCACGCCCGCGCCCGTGCTCGAGCCACCGGCCCCCGCTGCGCCGACCTTGACGATGATCGAGGACGACATCGCGGCGGCCGAGGCGGAGGCGAAGAAGAGCCAGCGCGCGCTCTTCGTCGAGGTGTGGGCGCCGTGGTGCCACACGTGTTTGAGCATGAAGAACTTCGTGCTGCCCGATCCTTCGATCGCGGCGCTCGAGCCGCGCGTGGTGTTCGCCGCGGTCGACAGCGACCGACCGGAGAACGAGGCGTTCGTGGATCGGTACGCGGTCACGGTGTGGCCCACCCTCTACGTCCTCGATCCGGCGGACGGCAAGGTGCTCGGCCTGTGGCAAGGGGCCGCCTCGGTGAAGGAGCTCCACGGCTTCATCACCTCGGCCCTCGACGATCGCGACGCACAGGGGAGCCCCAACGGTCCGGTGGCGGCGCTTCGCAGCGCACGCCAGGCCCACGCGGCGGGCCGCTGGAAGGAGGCGGCGAGAGCCTACCAACAAGCCCTCGATCGGGGCGGCTCGGCGTGGCCGCGAAAGAGCGAGGCATTGTCTGGGCTGCTCTTCAGCGAGTACCGACGGGGCAACTGGCAGCGCTGTGTCGAGCTCGGGATCGCGCACGTCGGTTCCATCCAAGGCGCGGCGCTCCCGGCCGACTTTTCGGCGGTGATGCTCGGCTGCGCGGCGAAGGTGACCGATCCGGCCCTGCGGAAGACGGCGCGGGAGCACGCGGTGGCGCGCCTGGAGAAGCATGTGCTCTCGCCCCCGGTGGAGGCTTCGGTCGACGACAAGAGCGACGCGCTCGCGATGTACGCCAACATCTTGCAGGAGCGCGGCGACAAGCAAGGGGCGCGCGCGGCGCGCGAGAAGCAGCTCGCGTTGCTCGAGGCTGCGGCCAAAGCCGCGCCAGGCCCCAAAGAGGCCGCCACGTTCGACTACGCGCGCATGGGCGCCTACCTCTCCCTCGGCCGCGGTGAAGAGGCGGTGACCTTGCTCGCCGCGCGGGTGAAAGAGCTCCCCGACACCTACGAGCCACCGGCCCGACTCGCCCAGGCGCTCATGGCCATGGGGCGCCCGGCGGAGGCGAAGGCGCCGATGGCCGACGCGGTCGCGAAGTCGTACGGCCCTCGCAAGCTTCGCTATCTGTCCATGCAAGCCGATCTCTTGCGGAAGCTGAAGGACGGGGCCGGCGAGAAGCAGTCGCTCGAGGCCCTGGTCGCGACGTACGAGGGGCTGAGCGCTGCCCAGCGCAAACACCCCCCGACCCGAGAGCTCGCCGACGACGCGAAGAAGCGCCTGTCGGCGCCGTGAGCGCGGAGCGGGCGGCTCCGAGTTGGCCCGACCGTGTGGCGTGCGCTACAGGGTGCGTATGAGGCGCGCTCGTAGGCTCGCGCTCGGCCTGATGGCTGCAGCGGGGATCGGTGCCGCGCTCGGGGCCTTCGCGCTCGGCGCGTGCAGCAGCGCCCCGATGTCGTCGCAGAGCGGCGACGGCGGGCAGCCCCCCGATGGAGGCGTGTGTCCTGCCAAGGTGGCCGCCCCCGCCGTCCTGCCCCATGTGACCGAGGCCCACCGCAGCGCCGCCTATTGGATCGCGCTTGCCGACGACGCGGACCGCGTGATCCTCAGCGCCGAGGCGGTGACCCACCACAACGCGGCCCTCGCCGCCCACGACCGCGCCCACCCCGCCGACGACCCGCTCGCTCGCTACGATCTCGGTGCCCCCGAAGATCCGCGACGCCTCGAGAGAGACCTCGAGGAGCGCCTCGCGTACCTGCGGGAGCGCCTCGAAGACGGCACCTACGTCGACGCCGCGGGCAAGCCCCTCTCGCCGGCGGAGCAGGCGCCGTTCGGCAAGCCCGCGACCGTGGCGAGTCCGGGACAGGCGGTGCACTGGGCCGAGGCCGACACCCCGCTCCGATGCGGGCCGCGAGACGCACCGCTCTTCAAGGGACCCGTCGTCGATCCCGCCTTCGATCGCAACAGCTGCAGCACCGTCCGAAAGGGTGAGCTCGTTCGGGTGATCCAGCGCTGGGAGGGGGGCATGTCGCTCGTGCGCACCCGCTACGCGCTGGGCTGGCTCGGCCCCGACGCCAAGCTCTCGGCGCCGCTCTCCGCCGACGCCCTCGCGTCCGCGCTCGTGGCGAGGTCGGCCCCGCTCACGCGGCGCGCCCTCCTCGAGAAGGCGTTCTCGCTCCTCGATCAACCCTACGGCTGGGGTGGCCAGAACGGGGGGCGCGACTGCTCTCGGTTCGTGATGGACGTGTTCGAGTCGTTCGGGCTCGAGCTCCCTCGTCACAGCGGGCTGCAGGCCAAGGCTGGATCCATGGCGATCGATCTCTCGACGGTGCAGGCGAGCGAGGAGCGGCTGTCGCTGATCGACGGCGCGCACCGCCGCGGCGCGGTGCTCCTGCACTTCCCGGGGCACATCATGCTCTACCTCGGGCGCAGCCAAGAGGGCACGCCGATGGCCATCCACGCCTTCGCCGAGTACCTCGAGGCCTGTCCCGGCGGCGGGGAGTCGCTGCGCGTGGTCGATCGCATCCAGGTGAGCGATCTGTCCCTCGGTCGGGGCACCAGCCGTCGCTCGTTCCTCGAGCGCATCACGGGGGTGACCATCCTCGGCGAGGTGCCCGGCGTGGAGCTCCAAGGGGCGGTCACGCGCCGCACCGCGGCGCCGATGGCGACGGCGAGCCCCGCGCTCTGCAAGGACTCGCCGGAGGTCGCGCTCGTCACCTCACCGCGGCGGCCGCACGTGGGCGCGCCGCTGCGGGTGATCGTGTCCTCCCCGCGCGATCTCGGCTCTGCCCAGATCGTCCTCACCGATCCGAGCGGACAGCAGCACGTGCCCACGATGCACACCCTGGGCGGACCGCCCTACGGCTACTGGGTCGACCTGGCCGCGCCCGCGGCGGGCACCTACACCGCGCAGATCGGCGATGGGGGTCGGCTCGACGCCTGCGCCCGGGTGACGGTGCACGACAAGGGCGACAAGCGGCAGGCCAGCGGCGGCGCGGTGTGGCTGCCGCGCCTGGCTTGGACCGAAGCTACCGAGAACCTCTTCGCCAACTTCATCGAGCAGCTGTTCGACTACCCGCTCGACGATCGCACGTGGGATAACCTCCAGGATCTGCTCGGCAACCGCGACAAGAACCTCCTCTACGATCACCTCGGTCAGGGGGAGGACGACACCCTCTCCCTCTCGCCCGACTGCGCCGATCTGCCGTATTTTTTGCGCGCCTACTTCGCGTGGAAGCTGCGCCTCCCGTTTGCCTACCGGCACTGCAACCGCGGCTTCAAGGGGAAGGCGCCCTACTGCGATCGCGAGCTTCACGACCAGCTCACGGGAGTGGAGGCCTCGACGGAGGTGGGGGCCTTCGCGCTCTTCGCGCGGGACAAGGTGGCGAACGGGGTGCACTCGGGCAGCGGCCGCGCCGAGGTCGACACCGATCACAGCGACTATTACCCCATCGCGCTCACGCGGGAGGCGATCCGGCCGGGCACGATCTTCGCCGATCCCTACGGGCACCTGTACATGATCGCCGACTGGGTGCCCCAAGGGGTCGGCACGTACGGCATCCTCGTCGGCGCCGACGCTCAGCCCGACGGCACCATCGCGCGCCGGCGGTTCTGGCCGGGCACGTTCCTCTTCTCACCCGAGACCAAGGAGTTTGCGGCTGGCTTCAAGGCGTTCCGGACGGCGGTCTACCGCGGCGGGCGCACGCGCCAGCTCAAGAACGGAGAGCTGCCGGGCTACAGCAAGGAGCAGTACCAGGGCAGCGTCCACGATTTCTACGACAAGGTCGAGGCCCTCATCAACCCGCGCCCCCTCGATCCCGAGGCGATGCTCGAGGTGCTGGTGACCGCGCTCCACGAGCAAGCGAAGGGTCGCGTGTTGAGCGTTCAGAACGCGGTGGACTACCTCGCGAGTCGGGGCGGCGCGATCGATATGCCGAGCGGTCACTCCATCTTCGAGACCACCGGGGCGTGGGAAGACTACTCCACGCCCTCGCGGGACATGCGCCTGCTCATCGCGCTCGATACGGTCCTCGGGTTTCCCGACGCGGTGAAGCGCAACCCGGCGCGGTTCGGCATCGCCGGCGGGGCGGACGCCACCGTGGCCGCGCTTCGCACCACGCTCGAGGCCTCGCTCGGAGCGCACCGCTTCAGCTACAAGAACAGCGCCGGCCAAGCGGTCGAGCTCAGCCTGAAGGACCTCGTCGTTCGCATGAAGGCGCTCGAGATGGCCTATAACCCCAACGACTGCGTCGAGATCCGCTGGGCGGCGCCGGAGGGCTCGCCCGAGCGCAGCACCTGCCGGCGCCACGCGCCGCAGCATCAGCTCGCGAAGATGGCGCAGTACCGCGCGTGGTTCGCGTCACGCAAGCGACCCGCCCGCTGAGCGCGAGCGAGCGGTCTCGGCCCTCGGTGTGCGCCGCCGGAGCGCCCGCCGTCAGCCCTCGCCGATCGAGAGCGGATCGAGCAGGAGCGAGCGCAACACGCCCTGCGTGATCGCATCACGCGACGAGAGCTGGGCCTCGGTGGTGTCGCGGGCTTGCTTCAGCTCGCGGGCGAGCCCCTCGAGCCGGGCCCCGGGATCCTGAGCGAGGCGCGTCTCCCCCATGGCGCGAAGCATGTCGAGCCGTGAGAGGTGCTGGTGCAGGGGCGCGTCGGCGAGGTCGCCGGTGGTGGGAACGCCGAACGCCACGAGATCGGCGAACGCGGGCGGGACCGTGCTCACCCGTCCGCGGATCTCGCGCACGTCGACGCCCACGCGAAGCCCTCGCAGCCGGCGTGAGAGCCGAGCGTTCACCTCGCGGTTCACCAGCCTCGCGGCCTTGTCGTTCTCGAGGATCGCGTCGAGCCCGCGCGTCCACTGGGTGTGGTCTTCCAGCGCGCGGAGGATCCGCAGGTAAGGCGACTCTGCGTCACCCCTCAACGCGCGAAGGAGCGCGACGGCTTCGGTGAGGGAGGTGGGGGGCGTCACCTCGATGTCGGCCAGCCACGCGCGCCAGTGGCGCACGTAGCCGGCTTCGTAGTCGGCGGCGAGGCGGTCGAGATGCGTGAGGAGCCGCGCACCCTTCTCTTCCTCGTCGAGCGGAACCACCCAGGCGTCGGCGGCGAGGAGCTTCTTCGCCTCCTCGATGTTGGCCAGGACCACGAGGTGACCCTTGTCGGTGAAGGGCCCGGGCACCGCATACGGTCGACCGGTCTTCTGCTGCTGACGGCTTCGGAACACGGTGAGAACGTCTGGCTGATCCGCGAAGAGATCGGCGAGCGACAGCGGCGGGAACTGGAGGTTGTGTCGCGTGGGACCCTCCACCGGATCGTAGAGCGCGTCCTCGAGCGAGCTCACGAAGAGCGACTCCAAGCGCTCCGCCAGCGGCACCCTCGCGAGCCACGCCCGGGCCGCGGCGACCACCTCGGCGTCGGCCCCCACCGCGCGGCTCGGCGCCTCGCGCCCCGCGCCCACGAGGCCCAGGTAGTAGGCCACGTGGGGGCGCAGCGCTCTGCGAAGCGCGGCGCGGCCGAGATCGCTCGCTGGGGTGAGCTCCCCCGCCCAGCGGTGGGTGAGTCGCTCGGTGGCCCAGTCGAGGTCGAGGTGCTCACCGTCAGCGAGCATCAGGTAGAGCTTGAGCGTGTCTTTCGCGCGATGGTAGCGCTCGCCTCCGGAGTCGTTGAGCTCCGTCTCGAGCCCGCGCATCACCGGGCGCACGAAGCCGGCCTCCAGCTGTGCGACGTAGACCGCACGCAGCGGTTCGGCGACCCGGTCGCCGGTGTACATGCCGAAGCGATGGCTCAGCGGAGGGCGCTGCCCGAAGGCGTCGAGCTGCTGAAGCGCGGCGAGCACCGGCGCGAGCGCCTCGAGCTTTCCGCTGATCGGCTGTGAGCTCTCCCAGTCGAGGGCCGCGGCCACCTTCGCCAGCCGCTCGGTGTCCGCCACCAGCGCGCGGTTGTGTTGGTAAGAACGTACCGACGGGAGCACCAGCGTCAGCGCGAGCGCCACCGCCGTGGCCGCGATGGCGAGGCGCGTGGCGCGCTGGCGCCGTAGCTCGGCGGGGCTGCGCGACGCGAGCTCCGCGTCGGGAAAGACGACCTTGGTGAAGACGTCGTGCAGGAAGTAGCCCCGCGGCTCGGGGCGCGGCCGCGGCGGCGGGGCACCGGGGCCACGCGCGCCGGCGAGAGCTCCGGCGAGCGGAAGCGCCTCTTGGGTTCCGCTCATGAGATAGAAGCCCCGAAAGAGCGACTGCTGGCGGTAGGCGTTCTCGTCGAACAAGCGCTCGACGAGCCGCCGCAGGCGCCCCTTCGCGGCGTCTATCTCGAGGGGGAAGCGAAAGATCGACTCCCGCACCCGACGATCGCGCTCGTCGTGGAGGCGGCGCACCGCGCGTTGGTGCAGCCGCTCGACGAGGACGTCGAGCTCGCGCGCGAACAGCGCCCCTGGATCGCTCCGATCCGCGTCGAGGGGGAGGGTGGCCCCCCACGCACGCGCCCGGTCCTGCCTCTTGAGGTCGCCGAACAGCTCCACGAAGCCGGCGGCGAGGTCACACTTGGTCACGAAGAGATACACCGGCAGGCTCATGCCGAGACGCGTCGTCACCTCGTCGAGGCGGGCGCGGATCTTGTGACCCATCGCGTCGAGCTCTGCGTCGCTTGCGCCCACCACGTCGGGGAGCGCGACCGCGACGATGAGCCCGTCGAGGGGGCGGGCGCCGCGGTGCTTGCGGAGCAGATCGAGAAACTCGAGCCACTCCTGTCGATCGTCGTGCAGGGTGGCGTAGCGGCCGGCGGTGTCGAGCAGGACGGCCTCCTGGGTAAACCAAAAGTCGCAGTTCCTGGTGCCACCCACCCCTCGCACGGCCGAATCATGATGAGGGAAGGAGAGGCCGGAGTGACGGAGCGCGGTGGTCTTTCCCGCTCCAGGAGGGCCGATGATGGCGTACCACGGGAGGGCGTAGAGCGCGGCCGCGCCGCGACGTTTCCCGGTCACGTCCGCCGTCCTCAGCGCCGCCACGCTCGCCCGCATCTCCGCACGGAGCGCCTCGAGCCGCGCCCGTCGCTCGGGAGAGAGGGCTTGCTCGCGCGCTCCCTCCGCGAGGATCCCAGCCGAGAGCGCCTGCGCGGCCCGGCGCTCACGCCGCGAGCGCACGAAGAACACCACGGCTCCGAACGCTCCGAGGGCGAGGGTGGCGACGACGGGCATGGCGAGCCCGATCTGGAGGATGAACCAAATCGTCCACGCGAGCGCCACGAGCGAGGCGAGAAGCAAATACGTCACCGAGGAACAGTGTACACGGCAGGGTGCCGCGTCCCCAAGCGGGCAATGAAGAGCACGATTGAGACGTCGCCGCGCGAGCGACCGGCAGCAGCCGCCCGAGCTCCCGTTGATGAATTCCAACCCTCGCACTCGCGGAAGCGTGGTTCTACCCCGCGAATGGCGCGCATTGCGCTCCGATCACCGGCTCCGACATTATCCCGCCACCTGGCGTGGGCCCACTCCGCAATGGCGGCTCGTGGCGAGTGGGCCTCGGGTGCGGCTCCATCTGGGCGACGTGGGGTCGTGTAGGGGAGGGTTGATCCCCTCCCAATGGTCGACAGGTGCCGCCGGTTGCGTGCGGGGATACACCCCGCCCCGACGACCAACGTGGAGCGCCTCCGATGAAATTCGCATTACCCAGAAAGAGCCGCACCCGTGGGCCTCTGACCCCAAGACCAATGAGAACAGTGAAGCCCAGCGCTTACCGAGAGGCCGCGGAGGGTGTGGTTCTCCTCCTGAAGGTACGGCGACGAAAAATGCGCGGCGGCGTGACCCGCAGGGTGAGCTCCATCGCAACGTCCCAGAGGTCGTTGAGCGAGGGCGCACGTAGGTGCAGCACATGATCACCCGTGTCGTTCTTCCAGCGCGATCCGGAACGGTCCATGCGTTGGCGCCCCAGCGTCAGCGGCGACGCTAGAATTTCCCCGTGAAGGGGAGCGTGAGATCGATGTCCTCGATGCGCAGCGACTGGGTGTCGCCGACGTCTGCGTGAGGCTCGGGGGGCAGGGAGGCCCGCTCGGGCGGCGCGCTCTCTAGCGCGGGCTCGAAGGGGAGCCGCGCGGCCACCGGCGGCTCCGTCAAGAACGCGGTCTCGTCCGACGGGTTCGAGCAGGAGAGGGGCTGTCTCTCCTCCTCCCGATAGATGCGAGCGAAGGTGAGCACGTCGGCGTGCCTCCCTGCGGCCGCCTCGGCGCGGAGGCGCTCGAGGGTCGCGCGCCGCAGGCGCGACCACCCATCAAGCGTGAGCCCTGCCGCCGCGAGCAGGTCGGAGAAATCGGTGCGCTCGCACGCCGCGGCGAGCCGCGCCACGAGCTCGAGCTGGGGGTCGGTCGACATGGTTCAGTTGAGTCGAATGGGCTTTCCAACAATGTCCACGGTGCCGCCGTTGATCTTCACCGTGTCACCTTGAAGCTCGATCGCATTGCCCGCGAGGCGGACTCGGTCGCCGAGGAGATGGATCATCGCCCCATGAACGGTCACGACCCCGTCGTACAGCGAAACCGAGCAGCCATTTGCCGACAACTGGAGACCGTCAGGGGAGTGTATGGCGCCTCCGCCATCGATCTTCATGACCGAGGCCCCCGACACTGTGGCGAGGTTGCGCACCCCCATCGCGTTCGGCGGTAGCAGGAAGTGCAACCGAGACTGCTCGAACGCGGGCGTCGCGCCCGCCCCGCCCGTGGCGCGGCCGCGAACGCGAGCCTCCTCGGCGACTCTCTGCGCCGCATGCGCATGGTAGGCAGACTCGTTGGCGAGCTGACCGAAGTAGCGCTCGAGTGACGCGTGGGCGTGGCGGGCGTGCTCGTTCTCTCCGAGGTGGGCGAGCGTGCGCAGCACGTCGTTGAGCTTGCGGCGGAAGTCGTGGGCGCTCGCGTCGAGCTGGCGCGAGCGTGCCGCTAGCTCAACGGCAACCTCGAAGCCGAGCAGCGCGCGGTTTGCGGCGTCGATGGTCGAGAGCTGTTGCGACGCATGCGCCGCGAAGCCTCGTGTGGCGCGGCTCAGCTCCCGCAGCGTCTCGAGCCGTGCGGCTGCGTCGTCGCGATGCCATGCAATGAGCCGGGCCACTTCGCGCCGCGGCGAATCCATCAACGCGGTCTCGAGGACCAGCTCGGCGTCGCAACGCGACGTCTCTTCGGCGACCGCGAGGTCCGATCCGGACAGTGCGGTCGTGGTTGACCACCTCCTGGAGATCGCGCTGCGCGTGGACGTAGATCCGTTCCCTGCCCGCCGCATCGTCGAAACACAACACGTTGGCGCCGTCGCCTCCGGGAGTGCTGCGGGACACGATGCCGCTCTGCGTCTGGTGCTCGGGCAGCGGGAACGGAACGGGCGATACGCCGTCGTAGACGGATCCGAGCACCACCGGGCAGTCGACGTCGCCGCCCACGAACGCTACGAGGACTTCCATCCCGACCCGAGGCAGGAACTGGGTTCCCCAGGCCTTTCCGGCCCAGGGCTGTAGCACGCGCAGCCAGCACGAGCTGCGATCGTCGTGTGGGCCTTCGCGGTCCCAGTGAAAGCGCACCTTCACGCGCCCCATCGCGTCGACGTGAACCTCTTCTCCGGGGGGGCCGGTGACGGTGGCGCTTTCCATGACCTGCTGGAGTTGGCGTGCTGGGACGGGGCTCGTGAGCGGCGCATCCGCGAGCGTGCAGACGACCGAGTTCTCGTAGCTCACGTCTCCACCGCTCATCGCGCGGTGGCGCGAGTGTCTGCGCGAGCTCGAGGAGCACGAGGAGGGGCACGTGGTGCTCGCGCGGAACGCGGGCGACGCGGTGTGCGCCGCGCTCGGCGGGCTCGGTCCGCGCGAGCACGACGAGGACCTGATGCGGGCGGCGGCAGCAGCGGCTGCCGGCTGCGTGGCGGCGGCGAGGCTGGCCGACCGTGCGTACGACGCGGCCAGCTGGGGTTCGCGCAGTTGAGGCGTACGACGCCGCCAGCTGGTCGCGGGCGGTCGATCGCTCAGGCGGAGGCGCCGGCCGACTTTTCGTCGTCGGCGTACATGGTCTCGATGAGATCCGTGTAGTTCTTGTTCACCACGTTGCGCTTCACCTTGAGGGTGGGCGTGAGCTCGCCGCCGTCGATGGAGAAGGGTTTTTCCACGATGGTGAACTTCTTCACTTGCTCCACCCGCGCGAGGTCGGCGTTCACCTTGTCGACGTGCTCCTGGATGATGCCCCGGAGCTGCGGGCTCTCGTGCAGCTTCTCCACATCGAGGCCGTGCTCGGAGGCGAAGGCGGCCGCCTTCTCCGGATCGAGCGAGATGAGGGCGCTGAGGAACTTGCGGCGGTCGCCGATGACCACCGCCTCGCCGATGAGGCCGAGGTCTTTGAGCGCGCTCTCGATGTTCTTCGGCGCGATGTTCTTGCCACCGGCGGTGATGATGAGGTCCTTCTTGCGGCCGGTGATGTGGAGGTAGCCCTCGCTGTCGAGCTTGCCGAGATCGCCAGAGTGCAGCCAGCCGTCGATGAGCGTCTCCTGGGTGGCCGCCTCGTCTTTGTAGTAGCCCATGAACACGTTGGGGCCGCGCACGAGGATCTCGTCGTCCTCGGCGATCTTCACCTCGCAGCCAGGGATCGGTGCGCCCACGCTGCCAATCTTGGTCTTGCCGGGGAGGTTGAAGCTGGTCGGTCCGGTGTCTTCCGACTGGCCATAGACCTCGCGGATCATCACGTCGAGTCCGGCGAAGAAGCTGATGATCTCAGCCGAGATCGGCGCGGCGCCAGACACGCAGATCTTGGTGCGTCCGAGGCCGAGCGCCTCCTTGAGCGGGCCGTACACCTTCTTGTTGAAGAAGTTGTACTTCATCGCGAGCCAGCCAGCCGGCTCCTCGCCGCGGTTTCGGAGGGCGTTCACGTCGGCGCCGGTGGCGCGGGCCCAGCCCACGAGCTTGGCCTTCAGGCCGGTGGCCAGGGCGAGCTTGTCGCTGACGCCGGCGTAGAACTTCTCCCAGATGCGGGGCACCGCGAACAGGATGGTCGGCTGCACCTCCTTGAGGTTGTCGGCCACCTTGAGGATCGACTCGGCGAAGTACACCGAGGCGCCGCAGGTGGCGGGCACGTGCAGCGTGAACATCTGCTCGGCGATGTGCGAGAGCGGCAGGTACGAGAGGCTCGAGTCAGAAGGGCCGGCGCCCACCATGTCGATGGCGCACTGTGCGGTCCAGGAGAGGTTCTTGTGCGAGAGCATCACGCCCTTCGGGGGACCGGTGGTGCCCGAGGTGTAGATGAGGGTGGCGAGCGCGGAGGGGGACAGCGCCTCGATGTGCTCTTCGAGGATCTCCTCGCTCGTCTTCTCGGCGAGCGCGTTGAACTCGTCCCAGGTGAGGACCATGTCGTCGTCGACGTCGCCGGCGCCCTCCATGAGGACCACCTTCTCGAGCTTGGGGAGGTTTCCGCGCTCCTTCTCGATCTTCTTCCACTGCTCGAGATCTTCCACGAGCACCACCTTGGCCTCGGTGTGGCCCACGATGTAGGCGACCTCGGTCGGGGAGCAGGTGGTGTAGATGCCGGCAGGGACCCCGCCACACATCATCGCGGCCAGATCGAAGATGCACCATTCGGGTCGGTTGAAGCCGAGAATGCAGACGCACGACGCGGCGTGGGTGGAGCCGCCGTTCTGCTGCTTCTGCCCCACGCCGAGGGTGAGGAGGGCGCGGGCGGCGGTTCGGGTCTGGTCGACGTAGGTCTTCCAGCTGGTCGCCTTCCAGCTGCCGTTTTTCTTCGCGTGGTAGGCGGGCGCGCTGCCGCGCACCTTGGCCTGTTGGATGAACCGATGGATGATGGTGTCGCTTGCCATGTCAGAGCTCCCCAGGGGAGGGCGGCTTAGCATGTCTGGTCAGCGCTTCCAAGGCGGGGAGAAGTCGGCGGGTGTGATGACAGGGAGGAGGTTTTTCAACACCCGCACCCGGTAGCGATCGCCCTCGCCCCACTCTTCGCCGTCGACCTGCGCCTTCACCGTGCTCTTCTCCGGGCGGAAGAAGTCGAGGTCGAAGGTGCTCGCGGCGAAGCCCTCGGAGTGGGTGAGGCCGAGCCAGTCGAGCTGCTCCTGCCAGATCGGGCTCGCGGCGAGATCCCGCAGGGTCTTGCTCGCCCAGTCGCGCCGCCCCTGCATCGGCGCGAGCTCGAACTTGCCGTCGTCGGGCTCGGCGGTGCGGTCGAGCACCCAGTGCCCCGCGTAGATCGGGGTGGCGCTGATGATGACGTCGGTGAGCCCCTTGAGCTCGCGTCGCGTGCCGTCGGCCACCACATCGCAGGCGAACTTCACGGGGGTGGTGTACGACGCGAGCAGCTTCCCGAGCGACGAGGCCACGTAGATCGCCTTGTCGCGATACACGTGGCCGAGGAGCGGGATCTTCGCGACTTGGCGCCGCTGCCGGTTGCGCAGCGCGAGGATGTCGGGGTTGAGCCCCCACCCGCACGAGTCGAAGAAGTACGACGCGGCGACCACGCTCCCGTCGTGACGAAGGCGCTCCACCCAGCCCACGTCGAGGGCGGTGAGGTGCGCAGCCGCGATCACCTCAACGTTGCGGGCGATCTCCCCGCGCTTGATCCCGAAGCTCAGGCCCTGGTCGTTGGCGGTGCCCGCCGGCTGCATGCCGAGCGGCACCTTCTCGCGCGCGCCGAGGATCCCCACCGCCACCTCGTGGAACGTGCCGTCACCGCCGAGGTACACCACCACGTCGACGCCGCCGCGGTTCAGGCGCGCCGTGACCGCCGCTGCCGTCTGGCCGTCGGGGAGGGTGTGCATCACCTCCACCGCCATCCCGCGCTCGCCCATCGCGAGCACGGTCTGTTCGATCCAGCGGGCAGCCCGCCCCGACTGGGCGGTGGGGTTGGCGACGAGGAGGTAGCGGGTCATCGCGACAGCAGCCAGGCGAGCGTCGAGCGCTCGAACTCGAGGTCGGGGGGGAAGCCCACGTGCCCCGCGCGCTCGAGCCAGCGCACCTCGAGCTTGGGCGTCGCGCGGCGGGGGAGGGCGCTCTCGATGGACCGGCGCGGCACCATCGGATCGTGGTGTGCGCCCACCACCAGCGCGGGCACCGCGAGGTGGTGCAGGCGCCGGCCCACGCTCATCCTCTGGTAGTAGTCGCTGGCGTCTCGAAACCCGAAGCGCGGCGCGACGAGCGCCTCGTCCCAGGCGCGGAAGCGGCCGATCCGCAGCACCTCGGAGAGCGGCACGGGCAAGGGTCGGCGCCGATCGACGGCGCGCACCATCGCGCGCAGCGAGCCGAGGACGTGGCGGCGATAGGGCCAGCGGAGGTGGTGATCGATGTCCGTCACCGCCTGGCCGAGATCGAGGGGCGGGCAGACCGCGGCCACCGCCACCACCCGCGGATCGAGGCCTGGCTCGGTGGCGAGGCGCAGCACGAGGTGCCCGCCGATGGAGTAGCCGAGCAGCGCGATGCGACGGAACCGGCGGAGCGCTGGGCTCGCGAGGGCGGCCCGCAGATCGGCGGTGAGGCCGGCGTGGTAGTAGTCGTCGCCCGACATGTCGGCGCCGCGCATGTTGAGCCGGAGGCAGGCGCAGCCAGCGCGGTGCGCGGTCATCGCGAGGCTCCGGACGTAGTGGCTGTCGATGTCGCCGCCGAGCCCATGGAGCGTTACGACGACGGTGTCGGTGTCGGGCCGAGGGCAGTGGAGCGCGCCGCTGAGCCGCACGGTGCCCACCGCCGGGTCGTCGAGCTCGGCCCGCCAGGGCCGGAACGGGCTCACCGGCGGCGAACGCAGGAGGGCCTTCGCCACCGGCGCGATCGTGAAGTAGTGGCCGGCGACGGGGTTCACAGGTTCGAGAAGATCGACAGGGGTCGAAAGACGCGCGCGCCCCAAGCCGCCTCGTTGTGGGGCGCGTCGGGCTCGTGCCAGTACCAGAGATCGACCCCGGTGGTGTAGCCGACGCCCTCCAGCACGTTCGCAAGCTGACGATTTTCGCAGTAATTGTCCGAGTCGGGGCCGTCGTCCTCGATGCCGTCTCCGTCGTCGTCGTAGCAGGTCCCGCTGCCGCCAGAGTCTACGTAGAGGGCCACGTCGCGGAGGCCGGCGGTCTGAAGGCGTTCGATCATCGTCTCGTTGTCGAGGCCGATCGAGCCCCAGCCCAGCGTGCCGCTCAGGCTCGCCGCGAAGTGAAACTCGCTCGGGAAGCGGTCGACGATGTGGAGGCTGATGAGGCCGCCGAGCGAAGAGCCCATCACCCCGAGGGTGGGCGGCTCCCCGTAGTGGGTGGCCACCAGGGCCCGCACCGTCTCGTTCACGAAGGCGGCGTAGGCGTCGCCGTCGCCTCCCACCACCCCGCTGCCGAAGTCGTCGGGCACGTGGGTGTACTCGTCGAACCGCGCCGGCGTGTTGTCGATGCCGACCACCATCATCGCCAGAAGGATCTCGTCCTCGAGGGTCCAGCCACCCCAGCCCGCGGCGGGATCGAACAGGTTCTGCCCGTCGTGGACGTAGAGCACGTGGGTGGGCGTGCCCTCCGGCACCCACACCCGCACGGTGCGGTTCCCCACCGCGAAGAAGCGCTCGAGGTGAGCGCTCGTGGGGGCGAGCATGGTCATCACCCCGAACGCGTCGTGAGCGTAGGCTCGCCCCCAAGGATCGGCGACGTAGTCGGTGCCGTCCGTGAACTTGTAGCGATCGCCGGGGGCCATGGGGAGCACGAGCCAGGAGAAGCCCCGATCCGCGGTCATCGGGGTGCCGGCCCAGTCGTCGTGGTCGCCCGCCACTTCGGTGAGGGACGCGTCGGTGCTCACCACGAGGTACCCCCCGTCGACCGGGGCCGGCCAGCCGCTGCCCCGCGACTGGGCGAGCATCGTGGCCTCGACGTCGCTGCGGAGGTCGGCCAACAGCACCTCGAGCGGAGGGGTGGTCACGCCGCCGGCGCCGCCCTCACCGCCACCCGCTCCGCCCTCGCCCCCCGCGCCGCCGGTCGAGCTGCTCGATGAGGGCGAGGTGGACGCATCGTCGTCCACCGAGGAAGGGCTCGGCTCGCTCGAGCACGCGAAGGCGGCGAGCGAGCCGAGCACGAGGGAGACGAACGTCAACCGAGGCATCGCCGTGCCGCCGCCTCGAACGCCGCCTCGGCGTCGTCGCCAAAGAGCGCGAACCGCACCTCGTGGAGGGCGCCGTGGTGCTCCTGGCAGGTGCGGATGGCGATCTCCGCAGCCTCGTCCATGGGGTAGCCGAACACTCCGCATGAGATGGCGGGGAACGCGATCGTTTTCAAGGCATTTTCGTTGGCGAGGGAGAGCGACGAGCGGTAAGCGCTCGCGAGCATGGGCGCGCTCACCGAGGGGCTGCGATAGATTGGGCCCACGGTGTGGATCACGAAGCGGGCGGGGAGGGCGAAGCCGGGGGTGATGCGTGCCTCGCCGGTGGGACAGCGCACACCGGGCCGCACCTCGGGGACACGCTCGCAAGCCACCCGGAGCTCGGGCCCGGCCGCGCGGTGAATGGCGCCGTCCACCCCACCGCCGCCGAGCATGAGCTCGTTGGCGGCGTTGACGATGGCGTCCACCGACAGCCGCGTGATGTCGCCGCGCACGAGCGAGAGCTCCGAGCGCGGCCCGAGCGGGAAGCGGTGGAGTACGTTCACGACCCCGGGCTCAGCGTGTCGTGGCGCGCGCGGACTCGGTGCGGGCCTCTGCGGTCTCCGCGGTGGACGAGGTGAAAGGATCGAACGAGCCCATCACGTTGATGTGGAACACGCCGATGGTCTGCGTGTACTCGCCGCCGGCGTCGGGGCCGGTCGAGGTGCCCTGAAAGCGCGGGTTGTCCGACTCTCCCGTGGTGTCGCGGGGGATGTAGAACAGGTGGGTGTAGCCGAGCATCGCGCCGAACTGCTTGATCGGCTGAAACTTCACGCCGAGGGCCACGCTGATGTCGTGAAAGTCGGTGAGGGCCGGATCGAGGTTCTTGGACGGGATGGCGTTGGAGTCGTAGCCGAGGCCGCCCATCAGCTCCACCTCCGGGCCGAACCAGTAGCTCGCGCCCACCCGCACGCCGCCCGCGTCTTTCCAGCGACGGGGCAGGTTGGCGATGGTCGTCGAGCCCTCGGCGTCGGAGCCGTCGGCGTTCACCGCGCACGACTGACCCGTCGGGGCGATGCACTGATCGGCGAACAGGCTCCAGCGCTGAAAATCGGCGAACGCTCGGAGCTCGAGATCCGTGAAGCGGTAGGAGACTCCGAGGCGAAACACATCGGGCAGGTGTTGGGTCATCTCGGCGGGCACGTCGCGGCCGCTGATCTGTCCGCCGAGCTGCGTGACGAGGTTGCCCTCGAGCTTCTGCTCCCCGAGGCCGGGGGGGGCCTGGTAGCTCGCGCCGATCCGCAGCCTGCCTTCGAGCGGGGTGAGCATGATCCCGCCGCCGATGTGCCCGTTCCACTTCTCGCCCTTGAACCAGGCGCGGCCTTCGGTGTCGAGGTTGTTGCTGCCGTCGCCGTTGCGCGCCCTGAGCGAGTCGATCTGGGTGAGCGCCGCGCCGCCGGAGAGGCCGATGTGGACGAGCTTGCTGAAGCTGATCGAGAACGCGCCCGCCACGTAGAGCGAGCGGAGCGTGCCGTGGATGCTGTACCAGCGCTGCACGCCGTCGACCGGTCCGGGGGCGACCCCGCTGTTCGACCAGGCGTCGTTCTGATCCCACACCGCGGCGCCGCCGAACGGCACCATGAAGGAGGCCCCGAAGCCGATGTCGATGTCGTCGCTTACGGGGATGCCGGCGCGGAGGCCGATGAACGGCGCGGCGGCGAGGTTGGTGAGCGACGCCTCGCCGGTGTTGGCCAGCGGCTGCCCGGCGAGCTCGGGGGAGTCGCTGGCGTCGGGGCTCTTGGTGTACGACGCGAGCCGGTAGGCGATCGCCCCGTCGGCCATGATGTCGATGCCTGGCTTGAGCGAGAGGCCCGAGGGGTTGTAGTAGATCGCGGTCGGCTCGTCGGTCATCGGGTGACCGTGCTCGAAGCCGAAGCGGGCGGTGCTGAAGCCCGAGGCGTGTGTGGTCGAGGCGGCCAGAAGCCCCAACGCGACGGTGGACGTCGACACCCCGAGTCGGGTCGTGCTGCGGCTCATAGCGGGGCCCCCTTCTCCATGGCGCAGTTGATGGTGGGCGGCTCGGGGTACACGCCCGGCGCCGAGAGGCGCTCGAGCGTCCAGGTCGAGCCCGCGAGCATCAACATGTTTCCGGCCACGTCGGCGGTGCCCATCGGGATCACACCGCAGATGAAGTCGCCGGGGCCGCACACGGAGCCGACGAGCTGCACGGTGGCGCGGGCAGGGCTCCCGCTGATGCCGTTGGTCTCGCCCGGGACGTCGATGGCCGGCAGGTCCTGATCGATGCAGTAGCCCCCGTCGAGGGGGATCGGGCCGATGGTGAAGCGAGAACCGACCGGCGTGGTGCGGTCCGCCGCCGCGAGCGGCTGGGCCTCGATCCGCAGCTGGCCGTTCGTCAGCGACACGTCGGCGGCGAAGATGAACGGGAGCACCGGGGCGATGTTCGTCGAGAGCGTGAACAGGTACTCGCCCGTCACGTCGGCGTCCGTGGGGAGCACGTCGCACGTCTCGCACGTGGTCTGGATGACCGCCGATTCGCAGGTCCCCACCCCCTGTCCGTCGTTCTTGATTTCTTTGAAGCGGTCGTCGAAGGCGCAGAACTCGCCTTCGGCGTCCGGACAGCCCGCCAAGAGCAGCAGGGCGGCCATGCACAGACCGAATCTACGATACCGCATAAAGCGGAGCCGCTTTACCACATGAGCGCCGCGGTGACTACGCTGTGCGCCGCGGCGACCAGGCTGCGCGTTTCTTCGGGGCAGGCGGGCCCGTCAGCTGGCCGGCGACAGCGACAAGAGCGTGATCTCGGCCGGCGCCAGGACGCGCATCGGGGGGCCCCAGAAGCCGGTGCCTCGGCTCACGTAGATCTGGGCGTCGCCGTGGCGCTGGAGGCCCGCGATGTAGGGTTGCTGGAGGCGCACGAAGAAGTTCCAGGGCACGATCTGACCCCCGTGGGTGTGGCCGCTCAGCTGCAAGCCCACTCCGCGCTCGGCGGCCTCGTGGATCTGTCGCGGCTGGTGCGCGAGCAGCACCAGCTCCTTCGACTCGTCGCGGCCGGCGAGCGCGCGCTCGAGATCGGGGCCGTGCCCCGCGCCGAACGCCTGCCAGTCGTCGACGCCGGCCAGATCGAACGAGGCCTCTCCGTCGCCGAGGGTGACGCGCTCGTTGCGGAGCGGGACGATGCCGAGCCGCTCGAGCTCCGCGAGCCAGGCGTCGGCGCCGGCGTAATACTCGTGGTTGCCGGTGACGAAGAACACGCCGTCGCGCGCCACGATGCCGCCGAGGGGGGCCACATGCTCGCGCAGGCGGGCCACCGAGCCGTCGACGAGATCCCCGGTGATCACCACCGCGTGGGGCTCGAGCGCGTTCACCCGCTCCACCAGCCGCTCCACCCACTCTTTGCCGAGGGTGGGCCCGATGTGCAGATCGCTCAGCTGCACGAGCCGATAGCCGGCGAGCTCGGGGGGGAAGCGTCGCAGCGCCACCGGCACCTCGCGCACCGCGACGTCTCCGACCGCGCTCCTCAAGCCGTAGGCGGCGCCTCCGAGGGCCCAGGCCGCCACCGCGAGGGCCAACCAGCGCGAGAGCGTGGGCTCCTCGAGGTGACTCGGCAGAACGAGGCGCAAGAGCTCGCTCACCCACAGCGAGCTGAGCGCGAGCCACAACGTCCCGAGCCACACGTAGGCGAGCTGTCCGATGGGCTTGCCGAGGCGGCGGGGCAGCGCGCGCGCGGCGACCATCCCCGCCGGGGTGACCATCGCGAGTGCGGTGCACAAGACCGCCCCGAGCTGCGCGGCCTCGTCGCCGAGGGCGGGAGCCACGAAGAGCCGCCGGTAGAGATAGTAGTGCGCGCCGGCCACGAGGGCGGTCGCGAACGTGAAGAACGCGGCGAAGGTGAGGAGGCGGCGCTGCAAGGCGTTTCATCCTCGCGGCGGGGCGAGGGGGAAGGGACGGACAGCGCGCCCGCGCACGTGCGCCGGCGAGCTCTTGCACTCATAGGAACGGAATCGGTCGCGCGCCACCCCCAAACGCGTCGACGAGCGACACGGACCGCGTCGGTCGCGGGCCACCTCGACCGTGTCGACGACCGGCGCGGGCCGGGGCTTCAGTAAGTGCCGCTCTGCATGGGGGGCGGCGCGTAGCTCCCGAGGGCGCCGCTGTCGCTGGGGAGGGCGGGGTTCGCTTGTCCGACCTGCACGACGATGGAGAGGAACGCGGCCGGCTTGAAGCCCTCGTCGGGACCGTTCTGCTTGGCGATGTACTCGATGCCAAGGCCGCCGAGCAAGCCGATGCTGGTCGTGTTGCCGCCCTCTCCGAGGATCGGCAGCGTGGGGGCGATGCCCACGTAGCTTAGGAGCCCGACCCGATCCTCCCCGAGGTCTTGTACGAAGCCCCCCACCTGGAGCGCGATCGGGAAGGCCTCGCGCTCCACCGGATCGTAGCTGTCCATCGCGAAGGCCACTCCTACCGCGCTGAGCACGTTGCGTGTGATGAGCGGCCGCTCCACCCACGGGGCGCGGGTGACCTGAAGGGTCGCGAGCATCGCGATCACCGTGAAGTAGCCGCGGAAACAGCTGCCCGCCGCCTCGATGGTCTCGAAGTTCGACTCGCCGCAGAGGGGCGCGGAGTGGATGGTCACCGAGCCGATGAGGCGTCGGAACTTCTCCGGCTGCGCTTGGGCCACCACCTCGTTCTCCACCCGGGACACCCGCCCCGCGTCGCTCAACAGGATGACGTTCCCCTCGCTCGACATCGGGTCGCTGAACACCTCGAGCTGAAGCCGGGACTCACCCGTGAAGACCGACGGATCGAGGGGAGGGATGCGGAAGATGGAGTCGGTGGGGGTGACGATCCACGGCTCCTCGAGCACCACCGGCGTGCCCGGGACGTCGGTGCGCGTGATGCGGATCCGGAGGGCGAGGGGGGCCACCAGCCGTCGCTTCGTCTGGCCGCGCAGCTCGATGCGACAGTTGCCGCGAAACAGCGGCTCGGGTCCGATGACGAGGCCTTCGTTGGCGAGGGGCTGGCCGGTGGGGGTGCTGGCGGGGAGCACGCGCGGCTGGCGCACGACGGGGGGCGTCTTCGGGGCGCCGCTCCCGTTGCCCCCGCCCGTGCTCGGTGGCTCGCCTGGTGTCTTGGGCGGCTGCTCGCTCGCTGGCGGCTTCGCGCTCGGGGGCTTCGGCATCGACTTGCCGGGAGGCGGGGTCTGGCCGGGGAGCGACATGCCCGGCGGGGGCGTCTGGCCCGGCAACGCGCCACCGCTCGGGGCCTCCCGCGGGACGCCGCCGGGGCCGGTGCGCGCCTTGAGGACCATCGGTCCGCAGTCGATCATCAGATCGTCGATGCGCGGATCTGGGAACAACATGGGCGGGGTCTTGGCGCTCACCAGATCTTCGAGGGGCGGCACGGTGACGCGAAAGGTCGCGCTCACCACGTTGCCCGCGGCCGGGGTGTCGAGGTTGAACGCGGTGACGCGCACCCAGCCGCCGGACGGAAACACGCGCAGCACGCGGCCGTCGGGGTTGCCGCAGCCGCCGCTCGCCACGTGGTAGACGGGCACCGCGAAGGTGCGCTGAAACGGGATGACCCGCGCGTTGCCGCAGGTGTCGGTGATCGCCAGGTACTGGAAGTTGGCGAACTCGCTCGAGCGCGGCCAGCGGAAGCCGAGCCGCAGCTCCGCGGAGTCGGGGGTGGGCGCTACCTGTCGGCCCTCACGGCAGAGCGGCACCGTGTCGCCGAGCTGTGCCTTCTGGGCGACCGGAGGGTAGGCGCAGACGTGCTTGTAGCTGCGGCGGCCGAGCAGCACCGGATCGAAGAGCAGCTGGCCGAGCAATTTCGGCGTGGGGCGCCAGATCGTGAGGGGCAGCGGCTGCGTCGGCGTCTGCACCTTGATGGACCGCAGCATCGCGTCGCCGCTGCTGGCCGCCTGTTGGCCGGCGGCGACCCCGGTGCGCCCGAGGTTCCCCTCCGGATCGGCCGGGCTCTCGACGTCGCAGCCCTCGCTGCAGAGCCACTTCCGAGCGCCCCGTCGGGCCGCTTCGATGGGCCGCGGATCGGTGCCGTACACGTGCAGCCACACCTTGTTGGCGTCGGGGAAGATCTCCGCGGCAGCCTGCTGCTCTGCGGTGGAAGCGGCGCCTCGCACCTTGAGGATGCGGACCGCGCCGGTCCAGTCTTGGGCGGTGGCCCCGCCCGAATCCGTCGGGACCAGCGTCGGGATCGGTGGCTCTTCGTCCGGGGAGTACTCGTCGTCCTCCGGCTGGGTGTGCGCCGGAGCGCTGAACAGGAGGATGGTAAGGGCCGCTAGCGGCGCGAGGTGTCGGATGTTCATCGGCGCTCGTCAGAGATCGGTGACCGTGATCGGATCGGAAGAACAGACCGGGGACGCGAAGAGCTCGGGGGTGATCTGGATGCGCGCGGTGCCGGGGCCGACTGGCCGCACCTCGATGAGGAGCGCGTCGGCGCCCTCGCCGGGGAGGCGGTCGTTGGCCCGCGGCAGCGCGAGCACGTCGGCGTCGGTGGTGCGGATGTCCACGTCGAAGGCGACCTTGCGCAGATCCGCGTCGAAGGCGCTCACCGCGATGGGCACCGCCGAAAGCTCCGTGACCGGGATCGCGTCGTCGAGCGTCACCACGCGCAAGAGGCGGGGCTCGGCGTCGACTTGCAGGGTGCGTGGCCCGGCGCTCAGCGCGCCGGAGTCGAACGCGATCGCCACGTTGCTGCCGCCCACGTCGCTGAAGCAGAAGAAGAACGGCGGGGAGTTGCCGGTCGCGTCGAGCTGCACGCGCAGCACGCTCGTGCGCGGCGCCGGGCAGCTGGGATCGAGGGTCACGAACACCTCCGGGTGGAGCGAGCGCACGATGACGGGGGCGTGCTCGATCACGGTGGGGGCGTTCTGGGGCGGCGTCGCGAGCACTCGCGCCTCCCGCACGCGGGGCCGCTGCCACTTGTCGAAGGTGTTGTCCGGGGTGGGGGTCAAGGTGCACTGGAGGCTGTCGTAGCGGGCCACGACGCGCGCGTTCTCCACCCCCTCGATGACCAGATCGAAGTTGTTGGCCTCGACCGGGAGCCCGGCCGGTCGCACGAGGATCGTCTCGGTGTCGGCGTTGCGGCCTACCACCCGGATCTCGGCGGTGCCCGACCAGTCCGACTCGCTGCGGACCAGGAAGTTGGCGAAGCCGTCTTCCTCGGCGGTGCAGCGGAAGGTGCCGGCGAGGTGCACGCAGGTGTCGTCGACGGGGATGAAGCGGAAAGCCACGGGGGGGTCGACCTGGAGATCGACGTAGGCGCCGCGGTCCGCCGAGTTGCCGCTGGTCATGTAAAGCTGCACCGATTTCTCGTACGGCGCCTGCCGCGGCAGCACGGGACGCCCGTTCTCGTCGAGCACGTCGGCCGCGTAGATCGGCGTGTCGTCGACGAGGAACTGGAGGTCCCCCTCACCGAGGGGATGGTTGTCGGCCACGCAGCCAGCGAGGCCGACGCTGGCACAGAGCGCGAGCACGAGCGCCGCCGGCCCTCGGGCCGCCGCCGCTCCCGGCGCGAGCGCCCGACTCAGCCGTCGTAGATCTCGCTGTATTCGGTGCCGAACGGATGTCGGTGCCACGCCTGGAGACGCTGCGGAAACCCAGTCTCGTCCGTGTACTCGCATTCCCCGAATTCCCAATCGGTGTGGTACTCGCTGGTGCCGGTGGTGGCGTCCATGCTGAGCGAGTGGGCCACGACGTCGTCCCCTTCGTCGTGGCGCTCGACGGCGACCTCACCCTTGCCGGCGTAGATGTTGATTGTGATCATGCTCTCTCCTGCGCGTACAGTCGTGGTGTGGGGGGCGCCTCCCGCGGTGGCGGGGGCGGAGGGAGCCGGGCCGTGCACCGTCCGCGCGTCCGCGACGACATACTGCGCCACGACGTCCTCGGGGATGCGCGCGACGCGTCCCCCTGGGAGCGGGATGGTGAAGCAGACGGACGGCTGATCGGAAGCGCTGTTGGATGTCGCGGCCATGGTAGCTCCCGGAGCATACCGCGGATCGTGCTCGGGAAGCACAGTGCCAAATGGCGCTCGCGGTCCCGGCGGGTTCAACAGGCCAGGAGGGGAGAGACGGCGCTCGGCCTCGGTTTGTTCCAACCGCGCTCCATTATTTTGTATTTCGCCGCCGTCGGACTCCTGCTCGCCCCCCGCCACCTCGGGACCCTCCTCGAGCGTCGCTCGCACCGCGCCGGGGAGCGGAGCGAGGGGTCTCGACGCCGAGACACAAAGTCTGAACAAGAGGGTACAACCCGCTCGCAACGGGCTACCGTCTTGGCAATAATGGCGGCTCCCGAGCAGGCATGACTTCCATCGCACCAGACACGGCCGTTGAGCGCGTGGGCCAGACCATCGGCGGCAAGTACAAGGTGGTGCGGCTCATCGGCTCCGGCGGCATGGGGAGCGTGTACGAGGCCGAGAACGTGGTCATCGGCAAGCGGGTGGCGCTCAAGTTCTTGCACATGAGCGCCCAGAAGGACGAGACGTCGCTCTTGCGGTTTCACCGCGAGGCGCGGGCGATCAGCGCGGTGGAGAGCGCCCACATCGTGCAGGTGTTCGACTGGGGGCAGGACGATCGGGGTCAGCCGTTCCTCGTGATGGAGCTGCTCGACGGGCGCGACCTCGGCCAGCGCATCGAGCAGTCGGGGCGGATCCCGGTGGGGGACGCGGTGCGCTTCGCGGTGGAGGCGCTGCGCGGCCTGCGCAAGGTGCACGCGGCCGGCATCGTGCACCGCGACCTGAAGCCCGAGAACCTGTTCTTGGTGACCGGCGACGACGATCTGCTCCACGTCAAGATCGTGGATTTTGGGCTGAGCAAGCTCGTCGACGGCGCCGAGCTCGAGGCGCCGAGCTTCGAGAAGTCGGCGCGCCTCACCCAGGCTGGGGCGGTGGTGGGCACGCCGCTCTACATGTCGCCGGAGCAAATCGAGGCGGTGGTCGAGATCGATCATCGCGCCGACATCTGGGCCATGGGAGCGATCCTCCACGAGATGCTCGCGGGCGCGCCGCCGTTCATGGACCGCTCCTACGCCCGCCTCGTGATGGCCATCTGCCAGCGCGACCCGGTGGAGCTCACCACCGTCAACCCCGAGGTGCCCCCCGCGCTCTCCCAAGTGATCCGGGAAGCGCTCACCCGTGAGCGCGACAAGCGCCTTCAGAGCGCGGACGCGTTCCTCAACGGGCTCGCGCTGGCGGTGCCCATCGACGTGATGTCGAGCGGGGTGAACGTTCCGCACACCATCGCTCAGCCAGCCATGGAGCTGCCGCCGGCGCTGCGCATCGCCAGTGACAAGACCCTCCCCGCCTTGGACGCGGTGCCGGAGGCGGTGATCCACGTCGCCGCCGCGGCCACGCCGTCGCCCGGCTCCACGCCGGCCCCGTCGCCGAGCAGCACCCTCGAGTCGCCGGGGGGGCCGCTCGACGCGACCATCGCCGCGCACACCAAGGGGGCGGCCACGATGTGGCTCTCCGACGCGCCGGTGTTCTCCATCTGGCGCGGGGAGGTCGACTCGCCGGATCGCCTGCGCATCGAGGCGCGCGACGGCTCGGTGCGGGATCTGCGCCTCGAGCCGGTCGGTCCGCTCACCCTCGGCCGCGTCAAGCAGGTGGGCGATGAGGTGAACGACCTCGTCTACGCCGACGTGGCCTCGCGGCTCGCGGCGCGGCTGCGTCACGACGGCGTGCGGTGGTGGCTCGCGCGGCGTTCCGAGTGCTCGGTGCCGGTGCAGGTGGGCACGCGGGCGCTCGCACGCGGCGAAGAGGCGCCCCTCGTGCACGGCGCCTTCGTCACGGTGGGGGCGATGCGGGCCACGATGGTCGATCGCCGCTACGTGTCGCGCTCGGTGCCGGCGGGCACCGTCGACCAACTCTCGGGTCTGCTCGCGCGCGCCGGGCTCGAGCAGGAGGTCGCCACCGCGATGCAGCACCAGAGCGCGTTCGGGCTCGCGCTGGTGATGGTGGGGGTGGACGTGCCACCCACCGCACCCGCGCCCTATCCGCTCGCGGTGTACGCGGCGGTCGCGGCCCATCGGCAGTGGCCGAGCTCGGTGGTGGCTCGCGATGGCGACGTGGTCGCGGTGTTGGTGCGCGGCGACGCCGAGCTCGTGGGCACGGAGGCGGCGCGCCTCGCGGCGGTGACGCGCAGCGTGAACGCCAAGCCGCTGGGCTGCGGTTTCTGGATGCTGGAGGGCGACGCCGCCAACGCCGGGAGCGAGGTGGAGCTCGCGCTCAACGCGGTGGAGGCGGTGGCGGGGCCGGTGGTCAAGGCGGAGGGCGAGGTGGTGTCGCTGCGCGCCCACAACCCGAGCATTCACCTCTCGTCGTCGAGCGCGGTGCTCGACTGGGCGAGACAACCGAAGAACCAGCTGCTCCTCTTCGGCATCGAGGAGCAGGCGGCGCTCGATCTCATCGGTCCGAAGGTGGTGCCCGCCCTCGAGCAGGAGCTCGCCGCCATCATCGCCACCCGGGTGGGCCCCTCGGCGAAGGTGACGCGGCTGGCGCCAGGGGTGATCGGCGCGTGCATCCCGCGCAAGCTCGAGGCGGCCGAGATCGGCGTCGACGTGCAGTGTGAGTGGCACGCCCGGTCGCCCATCACCGACGGCAAGGTGGAGCTCCCGCGCACCCTCTCCTGGGAGGAGGCGGTCGGCGAGCGCCCCGAGAGCCGCGCGCTCGAGCTGAGCCGCGAGTGCGCCGACGCGCATGGTGTGTTGAGCGCGCTCAGCGGGGGGCTGCCGTATCCCATCGCGGGGAGGGTGCACTCGGCGATCGGGGCGGCGAGCGCGGTGGAGCGGGTGAAGATGCTCTTCGACGTGCTCGAGGGGACCTGGCGCTTCATCGCCCTCGTGCTCGCGGCCGCCTATTTCACCGAGGGGGGCACCCAGGGGAGCGAACGAACGGGGGCCGCCTCGATCGACAAGGCCCTCGAGCAGCTGCGGGCGTTTCATGGGCGCGTGAAGACGCGCGCGGGGCTGCCGCTCGGTGCCTGGCGGGAGCTCGCGCGCCTCGCGGCGAAGGGCTTCGTCGGCAACGACGACCCGATGGGGGTGCTGGCTCGACAGCTCCTCAACGTGAAGCTCACGCCGAACCAGACGTTCGACACGCTGAGCAACCTGCTCCACAACGAGCGCAACAACTTCGCGCACGGACACTACAACGAGGCGCGGGCGGGGGCCGACGTGCACGAGTTCGAGCAGATGACGCGCTCTTTCCTCCGCGCGCTGCGCCCGCTCGCGGCGTGGACGCTGGTGACCGTGCAGCGCACCGAGCCCGATCTCTACGGCGAGTCGCAGACGGTCGAGTTCATCGATCACACCGGTCCTTACGCCACCGGGGCGCGCCGGCGCATCGGCTTCAACAGCCCCATGCGCCTCGCCAACGTGGTGTATCTCGCGCGCTGGCGCGACGGTCTGGTGTTGCCGCTCGAGCCGTGGGTGCGCCGGCTCGCGAGCGAGGATCGCTTCGATCTGTATTGGATCGATCACCTGCCCCGACCGGGGCTCTGCAACTTCAGCTCGGTGGTGTCGGGTGAGCCGCAGAAGGGCGCTTGCGACGTACGCCGCCTCCCGCCGCTCCTCCGCGCGCTCGTCGAATGACCGCCTTCTACGAGCCCGACGGGTTGCCGTTCGAGTGCACCGCGTGCGGCGACTGCTGCACCGGCGACCCGGGCTACGTGTGGGTGAACGACGACGAGATCGCGCGCCTCGCCGCCCACCTCGGGCTCACCCCCGCCGCCTTCGAGGCGGAGCACGTCCGCAAGGTGGGGAGCCGGCGCTCGCTGTTCGAGCGCATGAGCGGTGACTGCGTGCTCTTCGACCCGGCCACGCGTCGCTGCACGGTGTACGAGGCGCGACCGGTGCAGTGCCGCACGTGGCCCTTCTGGTCCGACAACCTCGCGAGCCCCGAGGCGTGGGAGGAGACGTGCGAGGTGTGCCCGGGCAGCGGACGAGGGCCGCTCGTGCCGGTGCAGGCCATCCGGGCGCGGCTCCGCGAGCACGCGGCGGCGCGCCGAAAGGGCTGACGCGACAGCCCTCTTGGGCGCTCACACCGATCAGTCGTCGAGGCGAATCACGGCGCGACGGTCCTCGCCGAGGCTCGCGCGCACGTTCGAGGCGGCCTCGCCGATCGCGCGCACGAGCTCGGGCCCGTTCGGCACCACCAGACCCCGCGGCGGACCCTTGTAGCTGAAGGGCCAGAGGAGCAGCGAGCCCGCGTCGTCCCAGGGGGTGAGCCGGTCGTGCGCCGCGACCTCGAGCTCGCCGAGCACGTCGCCGTGGGCGATGTCGAGCGCGGCCACGCCGTGGGCCCAGCTGAGCCACGCGGTGCCGCCGTCGGGGGAGAGCGCGATGTCGTCCCACGGCCGATCGGTGCGTCCGGCCAAAACCACGCGATCGGCGCCGTCGATCCGGCGGAGCACGACGCCGCGCTCGTCGGCGAACAAGAGCTCCCCGGCCGCTGGGCCGTCGGCCATCGCGTCCGCGCGGCCGAGCGCGTGGCCGTAGGCGGTCACCTTCCCGGTGGCGCCGTCGACGTGGAGCATGGCGCCGCCGCTCGCGGCGAGCCACAAGCCGGCGGCGCGACCCGCGCGCGCCTGGCTCGGCCACACGTCGAACACGTAGCCTTCGAAGACGAAGCCGCCGCCAGGGAGGGTGAGCGCCACCGGCTCGCCGGGGCTCGCGAGATCGACGGAGGAGAGGGTGCCGTCGAGCCCCTGCAGGACCACCCGGCGACACGCTGGATCCGCGCCGAGGATGTTGCCCGGCGTGCGCTCGATGGTGGCGAGCACCACGTCTACCCGCGCCCCGAAGATCTCCCACTGGGTCGCGTCGTCGCGCAGCTCCTTCTTGCGCCACGCCAACAGGCGGCCGTTGGGGCAGCGCGCGAGCAGGTGCCCCGCGCGCGTGAGCACCGGTGTCCCCATCGCGTCGAACACCACGACGCTCTCGCCGAGTTGCCACACCGTGCCCTCGTCGTCGCGGAAGACGGCGGTGACCGAGGCGCTCCTCGCGGTCTTCTCGGGTGGGGTCGGCGCGACCACGAGGTGATGGCGGAGGGTGTGGTCGTTCGGATCGAAGCGGACCAGATCGTGGCTGACGAAGCTCCCATCCTGTCGCTGCCAGCCGCCTTCGAGCACACGTGGGCCCACCTCGGCGTTGGCGATCGATCCGTAGTCCGCCGCGTCGTCGATCACCTTGGGCCAGCGATGCCGCCGCTCTCGGCAGGGCTTGGGGGAGTCGGGCGGGGGCGGGTCGTCGGGAGCGCGCCCACCCACCCGCAGGTAATGCCACTCGCCCTCGCCGCCGTAGTCGCACACCGCCACATCGACGCCGCTCGGTGCCCAGCGCGCGGACACCGGCTCCTCCACGAGCACGTCGCGGCGAAGGAGCCGTTCGCCGTCCTCGAGGCGCAGGACGTCGAGGGAGAGGCCCGCGATCACCGCCACCAGCGGGTCGCGTGGGCTCACGCGGGCAACACTCGCGGCGTCGTCCAGGTTCAGCTCGACCTGTCGCTTTCGAGCCGCGTTCCAGAGCAAGAGCTTGCCCAGCCGCGCCGCCACCACCCAGCCCCCGTCGGGCGACACGTCGAGGACGCGACCGTCGAACTCGGCCCGCTCCACCTCGCGGGGGTGGCGCAGATCCCAGCGGGCGACGCCGCGCGGTGTGGTGCAGGCGATCACGGGAGCGTCGGAGGCCACCACGAGGGGACCGAAGGCGCAGCGCTCGGGGGCCTCCGCCGCGAGCGCCACGGTGCCTTGCTCTTGCAGGCGCCAGATCCGCACTTCGCCGCGCTGGTCGCGGGTGACCACCGCGGAGTCGAAGGCGAGCGGCACCACGTCGGTGAGGTGGCCGGCGTGGGGCTGGAACCGGTAGTGCAGCGGTGCCCACTCGCGGCCGGCGGGTGGCTCGAAGTCGAAGACCACCAGGTGGACGGCGGTGGTGCCGACGAGCCAGCGCTCGCCCCACGGGAAGTCGGGGCGCGCGATGGGGCCGAGGCTGAGAAACTCGGCGCTGGGCAGGCGCCTCCCCGCGTCGAGCAGCTCGAGGGCCAGCACCGGATCTTTGGCCCCCTCGGCGAGCGCGCCGGTGAGCAACGCCACCCGGTGGTATGGATCCGTGGTGCGTCGCGACTCGGTGATCATGCGCCCGAGCGCGGCCACGGTGCGGGCCTGAACCAGGCGCTGCCGCTGCTCCGCCTCGCGCTCCTCGATGCGGAGGTTCACGAAGTAGCCGAGCGCCACCGTGGTCAGACAGGCGACGACGGCGAAGCTCTGCAGCACGCGACGAAGCTTGCGCGCGTGGCGGCTCGCGTCGACGAAGGCGCGCTCGGTGTCGCCGAGCTCGCCGACGATGCCCCGCTCAAGGCGGTCGAGCGCGCCGAGCACGTCCGACGACCACAGGAGCTTGCGGGCCCGTCCCGACATGGCCCAGCGACTCGCCGCGGTGCGCAGCTCCTCGAGGAAGGACAGCCGGTCGAGGTCGTGCAGCCGCAGATCCGACAGCCGCGGCCAGGCCGTGGCCAGGCCGATGTGCGAGAGCCGGAGCTGCCCCCCGCTGCGCATCACGAGCCGGCGCCTCACCAGCGTCCCGATCACGCGGCGGAGGCGAGGGCGGTCGTCGCTCCCCTCGAGGAGCGCGCCCTCCGCCACCGGCGACGACGAGCCGTCGGCGGTGAGCGTGCGGAGCAGCACAGCGTCGGCGACGCGCCGCTCGCTCGGCTCGAGCGCCTCGAGGGTCGCGTCCGCGTGAGCGCGGAGGCGGCCGAGCATGCCGCCTCCGCTCCTCCAGCTCTGGGCGTCGAGGGTTGGGCCGTCCCACCACGCCTCGAGGGCGAGGGACACGAGGGCGAGGCGCGCGCCGTCGGCCGCGAGCTCGCCCTGTAGCTCCTCGATGACCACCTCTTCACCGTGGAGGGCGCGTCCGGTGGCCGTCGCCGGCCCCCGCACGAGCTCCGCGACGGCCGAGGCGTGGAGGGGACCGATGAAGCGGAGCCACGGGCGAATCGTCTCCCCCAGACCTCGGCGCTCGGCGAGCGCGGCGACGCGCTCGACGTTGACCGTGGCCACCACGCGCACCCCCTCGGCCCCCTCGGCCACCGCGGCGAAGAGGCTCTCGAGCTCGTGGGTGGCACGAGGCGGGGCCTCGAGCACCCGATCGAGGTCGTCGACGAACACCACCGCGCCCACCTCCGCGCCCTCCGCCCAGGTGAGCACCGAGCCCACGTCGTCGTAGTGGACGCCCTCCTCGTCGAGGAACGCTCGCAGCGACCGCTCTACCACGTCGTCGACCGTCGTCTCCTCGTCCACCTCGGCGAGGGCGATGCGGCAGGTGCGCCAGTCGTGCTTGTCGTCGGCGAAGTGTCGCGCGAGCCCGGGCACGACGCCGGCCACTGCCAGGCTCGTGAGCCCGATGGCGCCCTCCCCGTAGAGCACCACCCCCGGCTGATCGACCAGCTCTCGGGAGAGGCGCGCCACGTCGTGGTCGCGCCCGAAGAGCTTGCCCTCGTCGGTGTGGTCGTGGGGCTCGAGCCCGCGGTAGGGGTTCTTGCGCCAGCCATGAGGGCAGCGCCACACCGCGTCGAGCGATGGCCGCAGCGACCCGCGCTCCACCGCGCGTGCGGCCGGATCGAGGGACAGCCAACGCTCGAGCAACGCGGTGAGCGCCGCCGGTAGCTCGGGGTGATCGCGGCGGAGGTCGCGGATCTGGCCGCGCACGGTGGCGGCCTGCACATCGGCGAACCAGGCGCCGACGGTGGTGGACGGATCGACGGCGGGGGGGCGCGACGTCACCGCTTGGGGCAGCCGTCCGGTGGCGAGCTGGACGACGCAGGCGGCGAGGGCGTAGGCGTCGGTGGCGGGAGAGGCCTCGCCATCTTCGAAGATCTCGGGGGCCATGAACCCGGGAGTGCCCACGACGGCGCGCGACGTGGCCGAGGTGGTCGCCCCCGGCGGCGGCGAGGCCGGACCGTCGAGGTGGTGCACCACGAAGGCGGCGGTGGACATGTCGTCCTCGGGGTCGGCGGACAGCGGCGCCGGCTCGGATCCGGGGCGCACGAGCCCCTTGCGGGCGATCCCGAAGTCGAGGACCTTGATCGCTCCGTCGGCCAGGAACAAGTTGGCGGGCTTGAGATCGAGGTGCACCACGCCCGCGCGATGGATCACGTCGAGGGCGGCCGCTGCTTCCCGGGCCCAGCTGAGCACCCGTCGCCACCGGATGGTGCGGTCTCCGGCGATGAGCTCGGCGAGGCTCTTGCCGAGGAGCAGCTCCATCGCGACGAACGGGATCGCGCGGCGAGCTTGGAGGAGGCCCGCCGCGTACACCGTCACCAGCGCCGGGTGCCGCAGCGAGGCGATGATGCGCGCCTCGGCGCTCCAGTCGGGGGACGACCCGCGGAGCAGCTTGAGCGCCACCTCGCGGAGGACGGTACCGTCGGGGAGGAGCTCCTCGGCGCGCCACACGTCGCCGAAGCCGCCGCGCCCCAACCGCTTCTTCAAGCGGTAGCGCCCGTCGAGGACCTCACCGTCCTTGTGCTCGCCCTCAGCCATGCCCTCGGCGTTCGCGCATCACACCTCGGTGCGGTCCATCTTTCGGCCCTCGGGGGCGTGCTTCTCCACGTGGTCGATGATCGCCCCCGCCACGTCGACGCCGGTGGCGGTCTCGATGCCCTCGAGGCCCGGCGAAGCGTTCACCTCGAGCACCACCGGCCCGTGGTTCGAGCGCATCAGATCGACGCCCGACACGCGGAGGTTCATGCACTTGGCGGCGCGGAGCGCGGTCTGCCGCTCCTCCGGGTTGAGCTTGACCTTCTCGCCGATGCCGCCACGATGGATGTTGGCGCGGAACTCCCCCTCGGGGGCCCGCCGGATCATGGCCGCGACCACCTTGCCGGCGATGACGAAGCAGCGGATGTCGCTCCCCGCCGACTCCTTGATGCACTCTTGGACGAGGAAGTTCGCGTTGAGCCCGCGGAAGGCCTGAATGACCGCTTCGGCCGACTTGCGCGTCTCGCACAGCACCACCCCCATGCCTTGGGTCCCCTCGATCAGCTTGACGACGAGCGGCGGGGTGCCGATCGAGTCGATGAGGCCGTCGACGTCCTGCGTCGAGTGGCTGAACGCGGTGACGGGGAGGCCGATCCCGTGGCGGGAAAGGATCTGCAGCGAGCGGAGCTTGTCGCGGGCGCGGGTGATCGCGATGGCCGAGTTGCAACAGAACACGTTCATCATCTCGAACTGCCGCACCACCGCGGCGCCATAGAAGGTGCTGGTGGTGGCGATACGAGGGATGACGGCGTCGAGGTTCACGAGCGGCTTGCCATCGAACATGACCACCGGCTTGTGGGCGGCGATGTTCATCCAGCAGCGCTCGTAGTCGATCACGAGGGCCTCGTGACCGCGCGAGACGGCGGCGTCGACCAGACGGCGGATTGAGTACGAGTCTGGCCTTTTCGTGAGAATACCGATTCGCATGGCTAGGTTTGGGGTGGAGCGGCGGAGGGTTGCGAGGCGCCGCCCGACGGTTCGTCGGAGTCGGTCAAGACACCGAGGTGGATCAAGGCATCCCCTTGGTTCACGAGCGGATTCTTGTTGAGCCCGAGGACGACGCCCTGGGCCGGAGCGCGCACGTGGGCGGCGTCGCTCCCGAAGGCGTCGCTGATGGTGCCGAGCGATTGACCCTTCTCCACGCGTTCTCCCAGGGCTGAGACCATCCGGAGGATCCCACCGCGGCGGGCGCGAAGCCACCGTGTCTTGTAAATCGCGGTCGGCGCGCCCTTGGGAGGTGGGAGAGACGCCGGCGACATGCCGAGCGCGGCCATGCAACGCAGCACGCCCGTCACCCCCGTCGTGATGGAGGCCTCGTCGAACCGGAGCGCCTCGCCGCCCTCGAACAGCAGCACCGGCTTTCCGAGCTGAGCGGCCGCGCCACGCAGGGAGCCGTCGGGCGTCCGGGCGTGGATCACCACCGGCGCCCCGAACGCGAGCGCGAGCTCCCGAGTGTGGGCGTCGTCGAGGTCGGCCCGAATCTGAGGGAGGTTGGCTCGGTGGTGTGACCCGGTGTGGAGATCGATGCCGTGGGTGCAGCGCTCCACCACCTCGGTCATGATGAGGTGGGCGAGGCGGGACGCGAGCGAGCCGCTGCGAGAGCCGGGGAAGCAGCGGTTCAGGTCGCGACGGTCGGGCAGGTAGCGCAGCTGGTGGATGAAGCCGAACACGTTGACGATGGGCACCGCGACCACCGTGCCGACCAGGGTGGGGGCGTCGATCCGAGACAGCACGCGGTGGATGATCTCGACCCCGTTGAGCTCGTCGCCGTGTACCGCGGCGGCGAGCCAAAGGCGCGGTCCGGCGGTGGCCCCGTGGACTACCTCCACGGGCAGCGACACCCACGTGTCGGTGGGCAGTCGGGCGACCGGCACCTGGAAGCGCGCGCGCTCCCCGGGCGCGACGGAGTGGGTGGCGAGCTCGAAGCTCTCGGGGGCCGACATGGGTGCTACGCGATCAGCGCTTTTTCGCGGCAAAGTAGTGCAGCGTCAAGCGGTGGGGGGGGGAGAACACCTCGGTGAGGAGGCGGCGCATCTCCGCGCGCGTGTAGATGTGCAGGTGGTGCTCGTTCTGGGCACAGAGCGCGTCGGCCGCCTCGCGGGTGTCGGGGAAGGTGGAGCTGCCGAGCAGCACTCCGCCGGAGCGGCACACGCGGTGGAGCTCGGCGACGTAGCGCCGGCCATCGCTCACCGTGAAGTGCTCGATGGCCTCCATAGAGAGCACCACGTCGAAGCTCTCATCCTCGAAGGGTAGCGCGAGCACGCTCCCCTCCACGTAGCGCGCGTTGTCGTCGCCCCAGGTGTCGCGACAGAAACGCACCGCCTCGCCATCGAGATCGACCCCCACGAGCTCGGCGGCCACCGTCGCGACGAGGTGAGCCCCCCAGCCCAGACCGCAGCAGGTGTCGAGCACGCGCTTGCCCGCCGCCTGGTCCATCGCGAGGAAGTAGCGCAGCAACATGTGCTGCGTCCAGCCGCTGGCCAGGAAGTCGGCGTTGCCAGGGAGGCCGCGCTCGTCGCCTTCGCCGGCGTCGACGCCGATGGCCGTAGGATCGAGGGCGAGCACGCGCTCGATGCGGCGCGCGACGGTTGGCTCGGCGCGCCAGCGCGCGTGGGCGCGCTCGAGGAGCCGCCCCTCGTCCTCGGCGAACCAACGCGAACGGAGCAGGCGTTCCAACAAGCGCATGGCGTTACCAGTGGACGTGCGGGGACGGCAGGGGCCGACGACGGGTCCCCCGTCTCGTAGCACGGCTCGCGGCGCGAGCGCGGCTCCCAAAACGCGCCGCGCGCCGCACGGGGCGCACGCCAGCGGGACCGGGCTCACAGGGAGGAGAGGGGCGCGTAGCGGGGGAGGGCGCGGATTCGGTCTTCGCAGCCCTGTTGGCGGCTCTTGTCGGAGTTCTCGATCGAGCCGGGGTGCAGGTTGTACACGTAGAGCGGGCGCTCGACGTGGCGGGCATGCGAGCCGGCGAGCTCGAGCATGGGGAAATAGTGCGACATGTCGACGGCGGCGCTCCACGGCTCGCCGGTGTGAGGATCGATGAGGCTCTCGTCGTTCACGTGGCGAAAGAGACGCGCTCGAAAGCTGTGCAGGTGCGAGGAGCACCACGGCGCGTCGCGGTAGCTCCCCGTCGCCACCGTTGTTCTCGCGTGGGGTCGCAGCGCGCGGCCTGGCGTGCCGTCGGGGAACACCCAGGTGTTGTACGTCATCCAGAGGTCTTCGTCCTGGTAGAGCTGGTTGAGAAAGGGCAGCACCCCGTGGTCCGCGAGCCAGTCGTCGCCGTCCACCTGCAACACGATCGCGTGGTCGGGGGCCCGTCGAAACGCGCCGGTGAGGTTCGCGCAGCCTCCGAGTCGCTCGCGGTTCCGCACCAGCTCGATGCCCAACCGGGGGTGGTCCTCCGCGAAGCGCTGCACCCGATCCGCGGAGCCGTCGGGGGACACGTCGTCGATCACCACCTGCCGCATCCGCTCGCGCGGGTAGCGCTGGCCCCACACCGACGCGAGGTTCCGCTCGATGTAGTCTTCGGCCTTGTAGGCGGTGGTTACGATCACGAAGTCGACGAGCGCGGCGGGCGGGGAGAAACGGGCGCGTGCCTCCTCCCAGAGCTCCATCCCGCGCAAGAGGGCACGCCTCGAGATGCTCATCGCACGACGGGTTGTGGCGCGGCCGACGGCGGGTTGTCAACGGTGACCGGCATTCTCCGTGGCAACTCCGATGGTCCTGGCCTAGAGAGTGGCAGCGGGCGGCGTCCCGCGAGCGGCGATGGCGAAAGAGGTCACCACATACCTGCCCGACAACTCGGTGCGCCAGGGCTACGCGTCGCTGGTGAAGGACATCGTGGTCGAGCTCATCAGCACCCGCTGGCTCACCTACCAGCTGTTCAAGCGCGATCTGTCCGCGTTCTACAAGCAGTCGCTGCTCGGCGGGGTGTGGCTCCTCCTCATCCCGCTCGTCACGGTGGGCACGTTCGTGCTGCTCCGGGGCTCGGGGGTGGTGGCCACCGGGGCCATCGCGGCGCCGTATCCGCTGTTCGCGGTGCTGGGGGTGGCGGTGTGGCAGCTCTTCGCCCAGGGCCTGGTGGCGGCGGCGCAGTCGCTGGTGGCCGGCGGCGAGATGATCAGTCGCATCAACTTCTCCAAGAAGGCGCTGGTGATCGGCTCGATGGGGCGCGCGGTGGTGTCGTTCGGCGTGTTGGTGCTCCTCTCGGCAGTGCTGTTCGCCGTGTACGTGGCGCGAGGCTACGCCTACACCCCCACCGCCGCCCTCTTGCTCGTGCCCTTGACGCTGTTGCCGACGCTCTTGCTCACGCTCGGTCTCGGCTTCTACCTCGCCCTCATCAACGCGGTGATGCGCGACATCGCGAACATGCTGGGGGTGATGGTGACGTTCCTCATGCTCCTCACCCCGGTGCTGTACGAGGCACCGGTGGTGGGGCCCGACGCCGGCGAGCTGGCCCAGCTCATGGCCACCCTCACCACCTACAACCCGCTCTACTATTTGGTGACCGCCCCGCGCGACCTCGTGCTCCTCGGGACGTTCACGGAGCTCAACGGCTTCCTCGTCTCGAGCGCGGTGGCGGTGGTCGTGTTCTGCATCGCGCTCGTGAGCTTTCACCTCACCGAGACGCGCATCACGGAGCGGATCTGATGGACGCCGACACCGCGATCGCGATCGAGCACGTCTCGAAGAAGTACTGCAAGTCGCTGCGCCGCTCGATGGTGTACGGCCTCGAAGACCTTGGGCGGAACATGCTCGGCTTCCGCTCGCGCTGCGAGGTGCTGCGCAAGGACGAGTTCTGGGCCGTCGACGACGCCAGCTTCACGGTGAAGCGGGGGGAGTCGGTGGGGCTCATCGGTCCCAACGGCTCGGGCAAGACCACGCTGCTCAAGATGCTCAACGGCATCTTCTGGCCCGACAAGGGCGCCATCCACGTGCGAGGGAGGGTGGGCGCGCTCATCGCCGTCGGCGCCGGGTTTCACCCGCTCATGACCGGACGGGAGAACGTCTACGTCAACGGCGCGATCATGGGCATGGACAAGCGGCAGATCGACGGCGCCTTCGACTCTATCGTCGACTTTGCCGACATCGGCGACTTCATCGACACGCCGGTGAAGCACTACTCGAGCGGGATGTTCGTGCGCCTCGGCTTCGCGGTCGCGGTGCACGCCGAGCCCGAGGTGATGCTCGTGGACGAAGTGCTCGCGGTGGGCGACACCGGCTTCCAGACCAAGTGCTTCCGCCGCATGGGGGAGCTGCGCGACAAGGGCACGACCTTCGTGGTGGTGTCGCACAACATGCACACGGTGGCTGGCTTCGTGGACTGGGTGGCCCTCCTCAACAAGGGGCACTTCGAGCGCCACGACGACGTCTTCGAGGGGATTCGGGCCTACAGCCGGTGCTTCCGCGAGGACAAGGACGAGCAGCCGGTGGAGCAGCTGGTGACCGCCGGCGCGCACATTCGCTTCTCCGACGTGGAGCTCTCGGAGCGCGTGATCCACCCCGGTGGGAGCTTCAGCTTCGCGCTGCGCTTCGAGGCCAGCCAGACCTACGAGAACGCGGAGATCGACGTCGCCGTGTACACGTCACGGGATCCGGATCTCCACTTCCAGGCCACCAACCACGCCTACGGTCGACGGATCGACTTCGAGGCTGGACGGGGGCGGCTCCGGGTCACGCTCCGGGGGCTGCAGCCCAACAACGCGATCGGGGTGATCGTGCTCGCGGTGTGGGACGAGAAGCGCACCGAGCAGCTCTTCTGGTGGCGGGTGCCGGTGGAGTTCGAGGGCGTGGATCACGCCACCGCCAAGAATTTCTTGCCGATGGATTTCGAGCTCGAGCACGAGGGCAGCGCGGTGCGCCGCACCCCGCGGGAGCGCGTCGCCGAGGGATGATGCGGGGGCGAGCGACGGTGGCCGCGGTGCCGGCGGCGCTCGGAGCTTCGGGAGCGCTCGCGCGGGCGCTGCCCGCCGACCACGACGTGGTCGAGGTGGAGCCGGCGGGAGGTGAGAGCCCGCTCGATCCGACCGCGTTCATGGCTCCGCGCCACGCGCGCAGCCACCGCTTGTTCCGCGCCATCGAGCGGGTCGCGGCAGCGCGGCGGCTCGTGAAGGTGGTGTTCGAAGCGCCGGAGGACGCCTTCACGACGGTGACGGCTCGGGCGTTGACCGGCGCGTTGGCGGACGTCTCGGTGGAGGTCCTCGCTGGGGACCCCGGCGAGCCATCGCCGCTCGCCACGCGGGAAGCGCTGTTGGACGGGGCGTTCCGCGACGGCGCGCTGCGGCACCTCGGCCCCACGCCGCCCCCGTCGCCGCTGCCGACACGGGGACCGCTCGTGAGCGTCATCGTGCCCCACTACAACCTCGGCACATGGCTGCCCGAGACGCTCGCGTCGGTGGCTCGCCAGCGCTACCGCGACTTCGAGATCGTGCTGGTGGACGACGGCTCGACCGACGCCGCCAGCGTGGAGGCCTTCGAGCGGGCGGAGGCGCCGAACCTGCGGAAGGTGCGGCAGGCCAACGGGGGGCTCGCCGCCGCTCGCAACGCGGGTCTCGCCGCCGCGCGGGGCGAGCTCGTCCTCCCCCTCGACGCCGACGATCTCATCGCGGAGGACTACATCGCCGCCGCCGTCCTCGGCCACGAGCGGGTGCCGGGGCTCGCGTTCATCACGTCGTACGTAGAGCACTTCCGGGTGACGCCGGGAGACCTCCCCGGGTTCGGCTACGTGCCGCTCGGCCTCCATGCTCCTACCATGTTCCTCGGAAACTACGCGTCCACGTGCTGCGCGCTCATCCGCCGGAGCGCGCTCGACGCGGTCGGCGGTTACGACCCCTCGTGGCCTTCTTACGAGGACTGGGACGTGTGGTGCGCGATGGCCGCGAGGGGCATGCAGGCCGCCGTGTTGCCGCGGGTGGGCTTCTTCTACCGCTATCGCGACGCGAGCATGGTGCGCACCACGGCGCGGGCCCAGGATCGGGAGCTCCGCGCTCGGCTGATCCGCAAGCACGCGGCGGCGGCGCCGGAGGCGGTGATCACGGCGCTGTTGGCCCACCTCGCGGTGGCGCCGGACCCCGACGCCCGCGCCCCGCGGCCGAGCCGTCTCGAGACCCTGCGCGCCGAGGCGGAGCGGCGCTTCGGGGAGCGGGCCGAGCGTCTCTGGGCGCTCCTCGCTGGGCGCCTGCACGGTGGGAAGACACGGTGATGCTGCTCAGCGTGGTGGTGGTCAACTGGAACTCGCACGACGATCTGGCGCGGTGTCTCACCTCGCTCGCCGCGCAGGAGCACACCGAGCTCGAGGTGATCGTGGTGGACAACGGGTCGACCGACGGCTCGGCGGCGATGGTGCGGGAGCGCTTTCCGGCGGTGACCCTCCTCGCCCAGACCGAGAACCTCGGCTTCGCCGAGGCGTGCAACCTCGGCATCGACGCGAGCCACGGTGAGTGGGTGACGATGCTCAACAACGACACCGTCGCCGAGCCGGGGTGGGCGAGGGCGCTGGTCGCGGCGGCGGAGCGGGCCGCCCCCGCCTGCGGGATGCTCCAGTCGCTGATGGTGTACCTCACCCGACCCGGGGTGGTGAACTCCACCGGCATCCGCCTCGACGACCACGCGGCCGGGCACGACCGCCTCGAGGGGGCGCCGGTCGCAGCCGCCCTCGAGCCGGCCCCCATCTTCTGTCCAACCGCGGGGGCGGCCGCGTACCGGCGGCGCATGCTCGACGCGATCCGGGTCGAGGGGGGCTACTTCGACCGTCGGCACTTCATGTACTACGAAGATCTCGATCTCGGCTGGCGGGCGCGGCTCGCGGGCTGGACGGCCGACTACGTGCCGGAGGCGCGCGTCTCGCACGTGTGGCACGGCAGCACCCGGCGCCGTGGTCGCGACTGGCTGCTCCGCCTCCAGGAGACCAACCGCATCCGGATGTTGGTGAAGAACGCGTCGATGCCGCTCCTCGTCCGCACCGCGGGCCGCACCCTCGGGGGCCTCCGGACGTTGCTCCGGATCGACGGGCTGGGCGCGTTCCCGAGGCTCCGCGCCGCCCTCCGCGACGCGCTCGTCGAGCGGGCCCAGATCGACGGGCTGCGCACCGTGAGCCGCCGCGCCCTCGAGCGCGAGTGGGTGGGCCACGAGTAGGACGCGCGCCGCTCACCGAACCGAGCTGCGCGGGCACGTCGCCGCCTCAGCGACGGGTGGCGGCGAGGCGTTGGTAGAGCGCGAGGGTCTCGCTGGCCATGCGCGCACAGGTGAACGTCTCGGCCCGGGCCCGACCGAGGCGGCGGAGCTCGGCCCGGCGAAGGTCGTCGCCGGCGAGCTCGAGGAGCGCGCTCGCGATCGCCTCGGGGTCGTGCGGATCGACGAGGAGCGCGGCGTCGCCGGCGACCTCCGGCATGCTCGAGCAGCGGCTGGTGATGACGGGGCTGCCGAGGGCCATCGCCTCGAGCACCGGATAGCCGAAGCCCTCGGCGAAGGAGCAGAAGAGGGTGGCCACCGCCTGGCGGTACAGGGCCATGAGGGTAGGGTCGTCGACGTAGCCGACGAGTCGGACTGGCGCGTCGAGGCGATCCCGATCGAGCTCGACGCGGGCGCGGGTATCGTCCGGGAGGCGTCCCGCCCAGACGAGCTCCACCGGCTGGCCGCGGTGACGGGTTCGAGCCACCGCGCGAAACATGCCATCGTGGTTCTTGCGCCAGTCGGCCCCGCCCACGTAGAGCGCGTACGGTCCCCGGATGCCGAGCGCCGCCACGCGCTCGGCGTCGCGAGGGTCGGCCGAGGCGGGCCAGCGCGCGGCGTCGAGGCCGTTGTAGATGACCGTCATCTTGTCGCGCGGCACGGCGAGGAGCCGCTCGAGATCGCTCGCGGTGGCCTCGCTGATGGCGATGATGTGATCGGCGCGTCGGGCGCGGCGCCGATCGAGCAGGTTCCGTCCCACGGTGAAGCCGTCCTTGTAGTTCACGTAGTGCTGCGGGAACCGGAGCGGGACCAGATCGTGGCAGGTGACCAGCCGCACCGCGTGGGGCTCGAACAGCGGTGTGGCGACGGTGTGCGGCACGTGCAGGATGTTTGCCGCGGCCCGGCGGCTGGCGAGCGAGGCGCCGAGACGGAGGCGATAGGCCCACTCGTAGAAGCCGATCTCGGGGGCGTCGAGGATGCGCGCGATCGCCCGCTCCGCGTCGTCGTCGAGGTGGGTCGCGAGGGTTCGTTCGACGCGCGTCAAGAAGCACAGCTCGATGCCGAGCGCGCTCGCGCGCCGGCCCATCTCGAGCGCCAGATCGATCACGTAGCGCCCGATCCCGCGGGTGCGGGTGTCGGTGCCGAGGATGGTGGCATCGAACAGAACTCTGACGGCCATGTCAGTCGACGCTCGGCCAGAGGATGACGATGTTCGGCGACGAGCCGAGCGCCGCCGTCGGGCCCCGGAAGGCGAGGGAGGAGAAGGTGCGGATGACGCAATCGGCCACCGCGTCGAGCTCGGCGCGCTTCGGCTTGGCGCTGACGGTGGCGGGATCGACGGTCCCGTCTGGGCGCAGGGTGAACGACAGCGTGATCGACTCGGGCGCGGGGAGCGCGCCTTTGTCGTCGGTGCAAACACGGAGCGGCCAGTAGATCTGGGCGCGCGCCGCTCGTTCGATGGCGGGGTTGCTCAGGAGCGGCTGGTAGCGCGGTTCGCCGAGGCGGAGGCGGCGCGGCTTGGGGGGCTCTGGGGAGCGCGGGGGTTCGTCGCCGGGGGTGCCGCTGTCGGTGCCCACCAGCGTGCCCCCGTCGGGGGCGGTGGCGAGCGTCGCGCCGGCGCTGGGCACGTGATCGAGCAGCTCGGCGAGGGCGACCGGGCTCGGCGTCTCCGCGGAGCGCGACGCTCCGGGCTCGTGGGTGGCCACCACCGGCGCCGCTGGGTGGAGCTCGGGATCGGCTGGACCTGCTGGATCGCAGGCAGCGAGCAACACAAAGGAGAGGGGCCACCGTCGCACCCGCGGCACGGTCGGAGCCTCCACCTTTCATCGCGAGCGCGCAAGTCGCGCGGCGCCATTGTCGCGGGCGGCCGACGTCGCCACGATAGCCGGACGTTGGCTTCGCTCTACTCCATCCTGCGTCGCGCCCGCCGCTCGTTCCGAGGCTCGCTCGTCATGCGCCTGGCGCTGGTGATCGCGATGGCGGTGGTGACCGGCGCGACGGCGGGGGTGCTCCCCGCCGTCCTCGGACATGCGGTGGGCGTGGTGGCGGGGGCGGGCGCGTCGGCGCCGCGACCGGCGGTGGGCGCGGCAGGGCTGCTCGTCGCGCTGATGCCGTCCGGCGCCACCTGGGCGGTGGTCCTCGTGGCGCTCGTGGCCACCGTCGTCACCGTCGGGGCGGGGGTGTTCTCGAGCAAGCTCGGCACGTCGCTTTCCGGTGACGTGACCGCGGCCCTTCGCGTGGAGATGATGCAGGCGGTCCTCGGCGCGTCCGAGCGCGACGTCGATGAGGCGGGGGAGGCCATCACCCACGCCCAGCCCAAGCGCCCACCGGGCCTCGGCCCAGGCGCACCTCCCGGCCCGAACGCCCCTCCCGGCCCGAGCGCCCTCCCTGGCGTGAAGGCGCCTCCGGGCGCAAAGGCTCCCCCCGGCGCGAAGGCTCCCGCTGGCGCGAAGGCTCCCGCTGGCGCGAAGGCTCCCGCTGGCGCGCCTGGCGCGGGGGCGACGCGGGCCGCGGCGGTGAAGCTCGCCGTGTCGCGCGAAGCCTCGCTCGTGGCCGACTTCGGCGTCTCGGTGCTCAGCGGCCTCCCCCAGTCGGTGGCCACCCTCGTCGTGCTCACCTACGAGCTGGTGGTGAGCGACGCCTGGGTCGTGCTGCTCGGGGGAGGGGGCCTCTTCGTGATGTCGCGCCTGCTCGCGGATCGCAGCTCGCGCCGCGTCGGGGCGGCGCGGCACGAGCTCCAGAGCGCCGACTCTGCCGTGTTTGGTCACCTTCAGGAGACGCTCTCCGCCTCCGAAGATCTCCGCCTCTGGGGCGCGCGTGGTCAGGCTGTTCGCGAGTTCGCCCAGGTGGCCGAGGCCTGCGCCGCGGCCCGCGCACGCTTCGCGACCGCGCTCGCCGTGAGCGGACAGATCAAGAGCGTCATCACGGCCATGGCGCCGCTCCTCATCGTGGTCGCCATCCAGCTCACCGGCCGCGCCTACGGTCCGTCGGAGGTGGCCAAGCTCCTCTTGTTGGTGCCCCTGTTGATGATTCGGCTCGAGGCGCTCGACGGCATGCGCCAGGGTCTGCTCGAGCGCGCCCCGATGATCGCGGTGGTCGACAAGCTCCTCGGGCTGCCGCCCTCGCCGCGCGCGTCCGACACACAGCGCTCGGTCCCGCTCCGCGAGATCCGTGGTCGGATCGTCTTCGACGCGGTCGACTATCGTCCCCCCGGTGCCGCGCGTGCCATCATCGACGGCGTCTCTTTCGAGGTGCCGGCGGGCGCCATCGTGGGGATCTGCGGGCCGTCGGGCTCCGGGAAGTCGTCGCTGCTCCGCCTGTTGTTGCGCCTCGACGACCCCGACGGCGGCAGCATCCGCCTCGACGATCGCGACGTCCGCGACATCCCTCCCGACGAGCTCCCCGCGATCTTCGGCGTGGTGCGGCAGACGTCGCGTCTGCTCTCGCGCTCGGTCCGCGAGAACCTGGCGCTCGGGCTCGAGCCGGCGCCCGACGACGCGCGCATGAAGCAGGCGCTCGCCGACGTTCACCTCGCCGAGCTCGCCGATGGCGGCCTCCGCGATCTCGGCACCGAGGTGCGGCATCAACCCCCGAACTTCTCGGGCGGCGAGCAGCGGCGGCTCTTGCTCGCGCGGATGTTGGTGCAAGACGCCCGAGTGTGCGTGCTCGACGAGCCCGAGGCAGGGCTCCCGAGCGGGACCGCGGAGGACATCCTCGCCACCGTGGCCGCCCAGGCCAACGGCCGCACCGTGCTGGTGGTGACCCACGCGCCGCACCTGTTGCCCTCGAGCTTCAACGTGGTGCTCGAGGACGGCAAGCTCGTCGCCCAGGGCACCCACCAAGAGCTCAAGGAGCGCTCGGAGGCCTACCGGTCGCTCCTCGCCGAGGCGCTCCGCGAGCAGTCGACGCCGGCGCGGTGACCGAGGCTCCCACTTTCCCGTCTGGGCGGGCGTGGGTACGCTCCCCTCGATGCACAACAAGCTCATCTCCTCGTTCGCGGTGCGCCTGCGCGATCTGTTGGGCACGCTGGAGACGACGGCGCTGCTGGGGGCGGTCGACCTGCGGGTGCGCGGGCTCGGCGAGCAGCTCCAGTTCGCGTGCCTGGCCGTGCCTTGCGACGAGGCGTTGGTGGCCCTCGAGCTCGGCTCCCTCGGTCGGCTCAGCATCCCCTCCGTGGCCACGAGCGAGGCGTGGCGGGCCACCGAGCACGAGCTGCTCCCGAGCGGCACCCCCTTCGCCTTCCTCCTCGGCGGCGGGAGCGGCTTCGCCACCGAGATCGAAGAGGGCGACGCCTTGCTCGAGGCGCTCGGGGGCGCGCTCGCGAGCAGCCCGCGCCACGCGATCTTCGTGCCCATTCGCGTCGGCGCGTCCATCCTCGGCGGCGCGGCGCTCTTGCGTTCGGAGGAGCCCTTCGGCGACGCCGAGCTCACGATGGGCGAGCGGCTGGGGGAGGTGCTGTCCCTCACCGTGGAGAGCTATCGCACCGAGCGAGCGCTCTTGTCGGTGTTCGCCATGGCGCTCCCCGACCTGTTCGGGCCGGAGCCCCCTACCGATTTCGCCGCCAGCCTCGAGCGCTACCTGCACACCCTTCGCATGGGGCCCGAGTATCAACGTCGCATCGAGCTCGCAGAGCGGGTGGGGCGGATCGCGGCGGCAGGGCCGGCGGAGACCCGGCTCGTCGGCGACATCCTCGGGCGCGTCAGCGCCTACCTCACGGAGCTCACGTCGGGCTCGGCGGAGGAGGGGATGGCGGCGGAGGAGGAGCTCACCACCGACGAGCTGTACGAATGAGCGAGCTCGAGGTCGTGCGTGACGGGAGGGGCGTCTCCGTCGCCGTCATCGACTCCGGCGTCGAACCGCGCCACCCGTGGTTCGAGGGCGCGGAGCTGTCGCACTATTGTGTTCACAAGACGACCACGGGCTTCGCGGTGGAGCCGGATCGGGGCGGCGATCAGAGCGGGCACGGCACCGCCTGCGCCGGGATCATCCATCGCATGGTGCCCGCTGCCCGCATCATCAGCCTGCGGGCCCTCGGCCCCGACGGTCGCTGCAGTCGAGGCGCGCTCATCGGCGCGCTCCGGCACTGCATCAAAGAGCGCATCGACGTGGTGAACCTGAGCCTCGGGATCGACGTGCCGCGCAAGGCCCCGCTCAAGGCCACCGATCACCACCCCATCCTCAGCCTCTACGAGCTCGCCGACGCGGCGTACACGCTGGGCGTGGTGTTGGTCGCCTCCGGTCCCAACGTGGCCCAATTTCGCACCTATCCTGGACGCTTCAAGTCGCTCATCGGGGTGGGTCGCGGCGCGTTCGACGATCACGAGCAGCTGGTGAGCGAGCGCACCCAAGACTACGAGATCGTCGCCCCCGGGACCGACATCACGGCCCCCTCGCTCGATGGCGGCGAGCGGCGCTGGACCGGCACGAGCTTCGCCACCCCCTTCGTGAGCGCGCACGTCGCGCGGATCCGGGCCGCCCACCCCGACTTCCCCATCGAACGCATCAAGGCCGCGCTTCACGCTGTGGCCGAACGTCGCTAGAAGAGTTGGCATGCGGCCCCTCGAATGCCTCGAACGAGAGCCGGTGGCGTCACCGGTCGCCCGCCTGCTGCGCGAGGCGCCGACCGCCGAGGTGCGGGACGAGCTCGAGCGGCTCGACGCCGTGGCCCTCGACGGCGCCTTGGCGGCCGCGCGAGCCCACGCCCACGGCGCCTTCGCGCTGCGCGAGGGCCGCCTCGACGACGCGTACCGCCACCTCGACGAGGCCGCCGCCGGCTTCGCCGCCGCCGCGCACCCCGAGGAGCACGCGCTGAGCCTCGCCGAGCGCTGGCTCGCCGCCATTCGCCGCGGCCCACGCAAGGTGGTCACCGAGGCCATCGACGCGCTCGGAGCCCTCGCCGACGCCGCCGGCCACGACAGCCAGCTCGTGCGGGTGGTCGCGTCCCACTATCGCGCCACCGCCATGCGCTACGCCGGCCAGGCCGAAGGCACCCTGAAGGAGCTGCTCGCGGCGTTCGCCGGCTCCGACGGACTGCTCCCCGAGCGCGCCCAGGTGCTCAACTCGCTCGGGACCCTCTACGTGGTGATGGGCGCCTACGGGGCCGCTGGCTCGGTGCTGTCGCACGCGGCGGAGCTCAACCACCAGATCGGGGATCGGGTGAGCGAGGCCATTTCCTACGGCCAGCTCGGGAGCGCCGCGCTCGGTCAGGGCGCGCTCGAGGACGCTCGGCGCTACCTCCAGAAGCAGGAGTGGTACGCGTCGCTCGTGGGGGACAACTTCGGGCAGGCGCGGGCGCTGGTGCTGCTCGGCGACCTCGCCATCGATCTCGGGCGGCCCGACGACGCGATCGAGCTCGGGACGCGAGCGCGGATCATCGCCGCGAGCGTCACCCCGCCGCTCCACATGTGGGTGGCCTACGCGACCCGTACCATCGGACGCGCGAAAGTGGAGATGGGCGCCGAGGACGCCCGCGAGGAGCTCGACGCGGCCCAAGCCCTGTTCTTGCGCATCGGCAACCAGCTCGGCGAGGCGCTCGTCCGCTGGGATCTCGCTCACCTCGGCGCCAAGTCGCCCAGCGGGGAAGGGGCCGCCCTGTGGCAGGAGAGCGCCGCGAAGCTGGCGGACCTCGGCCTCACCAGCCGCGTCGCTCACGTCATGCGCGATCTGCGGGCGCTGGTCACGGAGCCGGCACGGGCCCAGCGCCTCGATCTGGTCATCGCCGCCGCGAGCCAGAGCTTCACCCACCTCGCCACCACGCAGGAGGTCGAGCTCGTGCTCTCCGAGCCCGACACGGTGGCGCTCATGGCGACGCGCCGCATTGGCGGGCAGCGGAACCTCGGGCGCCTCGCGGCCCAGACCCTCGCGACGCCGGGGCTCCAGGTGGCAGCGATCGCGGCGGCAGCGATCGGCGCGACCCAGCGACCGCTCCCCAGTCCCAAGAGCGCCGCCACCTTGCTCGGCCAGCTCCCGGGGGTGGCCCTCTGGGCGTGGCCCGTGGCCACCCCCCAACAGGAGATCGCGCGCGATCTGAGCTCGCTGCGGGTGACCCTCGGCGATGACAGTCGCGTGGTGCTCGGACGGTTCCCCGACGCCGCCATCGTCGGCATCCCCTTCGCGGGCGAGCTGGGCGTCGACGTGACCGGCGCCGATCTCGGTCCCATGATCGGCGCGGCCTGTTTGGCGAAGCCGGCGAGCCTCACGCTGCTCGCGGGGGTAGCGTGGGACGGCGAAGCCGAGGCCCTCGCGCGTATGAGCGGTCTCGCCTCGACGTGGAGCGGCTGACGGAGAGGGGGGGCCGGCCTGCGGCTGCGCTGCGGCTCAGCCCGCTTCGCGCAGGGTCTTGCGGGCGGTCAAGCTGCGGCGCACCTGTGGCGCCACGTCCCACGCGACCTGGCCGGCAGAGCTCACGTCGAGCTCCCCGAGGTTGTTGAGCGGAACCACGGGAACGCCAGCGCGCGCGAGGGTTCGCGCGATCGTGGCCCCCTCGGCGGTGTTCATCAACAGCTCCGGATCGGCCAGCACACACGCCACCGAGCGTGGATCGCCGTGGATGCGTTCGAGCGCGTCACGCGCGCTCACGGCCACCTCGCAGTCGGCGCCGAGCTGACTGCGCAAGACCGCCGCCATCACCGCCGCTTCCACCGGATTCTCGTGCATCAACAACACGAGCGGTCGGTCGCGTTCGCCCTGGATCCCGCTCGGCCCGCGGTGGCGGCGGTCTTGCGTCTTGGACACCGCGCGATAGACGGCGCGCTTGAAGGTGGGCACGTCGAGCGGCTCGGCCACGTAGCGCGCGTCGAGTCGCTCGGCGAGGTCGCGCATGCGCGCGCTCCGGCTGACGAAGACGGGCGTGATGCGGTCGGCCAGCGCAATCACCTCGCGGAGCACGGATTCGTCGAGGGTGTCGCCGTAGATCACGAGGGCGTGCGCGAGCACGATGCGGGCCCGGAGGAGGCCTTCGTTCACATCGTGAATGTGCTCCACGCGGTATCGTTTCGGGTTCAGCGCCGCGATCATGCGAACCGCAGCTTCGGCGTCGGAAGACGCAAGGATGACGCGAGGACGCCCCACGATCGCAAGCATACCTATCCTCTCGCGAAAGTCCGAGGTCTCTCCGGGTCGGGAGGGGGCGCCGCCACAAAAGGGTGGGAGGAGCGCGCCTTGTGTGGGGAGGACGCGCTCACCGCTCGTGCTACGATGAGGCACGGATGAGCGCTCCCTCCCGCTTCCCTCGCTTCGGCGTCGCCTTGCCCGCGCTCTGCGTCTCGGCGGGCCTCCTCACCGTCCCGTCTTCGGCCGAAGCCCACGGCCGCTTCCCGCAGGCTGGACAAGTGGTGGTGGATCCCAACGACGAGGACCGCATCTTCGTGCGCACGACCTATGGCGCCACGCTCACCACCGACGGGGGCGCCACCTGGTACTGGCTCTGCCCGGAGAGCATCGGCTTCAACTCCGACCAGGAAGATCCTCCGGTGGTGATCCTGGCCGACGGCACGGTGGTGGCGGGCACCTTCGGGGGTCTCAGCGTCAGCCACGACTTCGGCTGTGACTTCGTGCGTGAGGGGGGCGACCTCGCCGGACGGTTCTTCGTCGACGTTCAGACGACCGCCGACTTCGAGGGGGGCGTGGCGGTGAGCAGCAACGGCCTGGGCAGCTTCGCGTTCGATGTCAGGCTCTGGGAATCGAGCGACGGCGCGGCGTCGTGGTCGGGCTTCGGGACGGCGCCGCCCGAAGACTTCCTGGGGTTGAGCTTGGGGGTCGCAGGGAGCGATCCGACGCGCCTCTACCTCACCGGGCGCGACGGGACGGCGGCCGACGCGCTGTCGGGGGTGCTCTTTCGCACCGATGATCGCGGGGAGAGCTGGCAGCGGCTCGCGGTTCCCAACGCCACGCCGCCGAGCCCCGACGTGCAGATCCTGCCGTACATCGGCGCGGTGTCCGCCGACGATCCGGACACGCTGTTCATCGGCCTGGTCACCACCGAGGGGAGCAACGTGGTGACGCACTTCGAGCTGATGGTGTCGACGGACGGCGCCATGAGCTGGGAGTCGGTGTTCGAAGCCGACGACGCGGTGACCGGCTTCGCGCTGTCCCCGGACGGGGCGACGGTCGCGCTCGGGGGGCCCAAGCTCGGGCTCTACACCGCACCCATCACGACGCTCGCGTTCTCGAAGGTGAACGAGGTGCGGGTGGGTTGCCTCAGCTGGATGCCGAGCGGCCTCTACGCCTGCGCCGACGAGTTCGTGGATCAGTACACGCTCGGCGTGTCGCGGGATGAGGGCGTCACCTTCGAACCCCTCGCGCGGCTTGGGAGCCCGTGCGGCCCGCCCCCCACCTGCGGCGCCGACACGAGCACGGGGAGGGAGTGTGTGAGCCGCTGGCCTCAAGAGCAGCTCGAGCTGAACGCCGGCGACTGCGAGGCGGACGGGGGGGCGGGCGGCACGCCCATCACCGAGCCCAGCTCCGGCTCGTGCGGTTGCCGTGTGCCGCCGCACGCCGACGACGCCAGCGCGACCGTCACGCGGGCCTTGCTCTTCGGCCTCTTCGGTGTGGTCCTGCTCGGCGGCCGGCGCGCCACCGAGCGGCGCCGACGACGCTGAGCCCCGCGCCGAGGTGCGCCCGCCGGCCACCGTCGGTTCGTGCCGTCGCATCCCGCGACGACCGGGGTATCCGTTCAGTGTTCGCCGGGTCGTGAATGTCCGCCGCTGGGCGCATCACTAAGCCGCAGGATGGTGCCGCGATGGAGGTGGGTCGTCTTCCAGCTAAGTGCTCGACGTCAGCCGGATGTTCGGGCATGACCGGCCCCGCAGTGGAATTACTCGTCGCTCATCGCCTCGACGGCTCAACGCGAATGCCATGCAAGTTCGTCTGGTCGCTGCTGGGTTGCGCTGCGATCGCGCTCTGCTCGAGCTCGGTCGAGGCGCAGCCCAAACCGCCGCCCGCGGACGACACCGAAGAAGAAGACGCCGGCGCCGACGATCCGCCGGAGGACGCTGACGGCGACGACGACACCGGCGATGACGACACCGGCGGCGGCGACGACGACGACGACGACCAGCCGCGGCCCCAGCCCGATCCCGAGCCCTTGATGGGAGACCCGCCGCCGAAGCCCGACACCAAGGCCACGGGGGACGGCAAGGGTGACGGCCAGAAGGACGGCACGGCGAAGAAGGACGGCGCGAAGAAGGACGGGGCGAAGAAGGACGGCGAGCGTCCGGTGACCCCCGACATCGTGGGTCCTTCGAGCGAGATCTACGCCGAGGATTGGTGGAACCTCTCGCGTCCCGTGTTCGAGATTCACGGCTACTACCGCGTCCGCTCGGAGTTCTTCCACAACTTCGCGCTCGGTCGTCGCGACGGCGTCAAGCCGCTGTGGCCGCAGCCGCCCGACAACGACTTCATCGACACCGAGGGCACCCCGCATCGCGTGTCGCTCTGCGGCGACAATCCGGAGAGCCCGGAGGCCTGCGACAACAACACGCAGGCGGGGGCCAACATGCGCTTCCGGCTCAACCCGGAGCTGCACATCAGCGACAACGTCCGCGTGCGCGTTCAGCTCGATCTCCTCGACAACTTGGTGCTCGGCTCGACGCCCGAGGGTTACGCCAACGCGCCCGGTGCCGACGGCGGCTACCAGGTCGTGGCCCGCGGCGGCTACGCGCCCATCGGCGCCTTCTCGAGCACCCAGTGGGCGCCGGTGGGCGGCATCAACTCCACCCGCGACTCCATCCTCGTGAAGCGGGCGTGGGGCGAATACTCCACGCCCATCGGGCAGCTGCGGTTCGGTCGCATGCCCAGCCACTGGGGTCTCGGCATGTTCGTCAACGCGGGGGACAACCACGACGACGACTGGCAGTCCACCGCCGACCGGCTGATGTTCGTCACCGGGATCCGTTCGTGGGATCTGTACTTCGCCGCGGCGTGGGACTTCGCGAACGAGGGCCCGACCAGCGCGGTGTTCAACGAGCAGGAGGGTCAGCCCTACGACCTGGGCCAGGCCGACGACGTCGATCAGTGGGTGTTCGTGCTCGTGCGACGCGTGAGCGACCACCTCGCGAAGAAGGCGCTCGCCGAGGGCTCGCCGGTGTTCGAGGGCGGCGCCTACGTGGTGTACCGCACCCAAGACCTCGCCAACGACACCACCGACGCGGCCACCGGCGCTTCGCTGGGTCAAGAGAGCGCGAGCGTCACCAACGGCTACGTCCGCCGCGGCGCGGAGGCGGTGATCCCCGATCTGTGGCTGCGCTTCCGGTTCGAGCACTTCCGCTTCGAGGCGGAGGCGGCGATGATCTGGGGCAGCGTCGAGAACCTCTTGCGGACGAGCTCGAATTACTCGAACCCCCGCGACCCGGAGAATCCGGGCTGGGACATCCGCCAGTTCGGCATCGCCACCGAGGCCCAGTACAAGGCGCTCGACGAGCGGCTGCGGATAGGCCTCAAGTTCGGCTACAGCACCGGGGACGACGACGTGGCTGCGCTCGCGCCGATCGGCAACGAGCTGCAGCCGCAGCTCACGCTCGACCGCACCTTCTCCACCTTCCGGATGCACCCGAACTACCGGGTCGACCTCATCCTGTTCCGCAACATCCTGACGCGCGTGCAGGGCGCCTACTACTTCCGCCCCGAGATCGGCTACGACTTCGTCAAGGATCCCGACGGCCAGAAGATCGGCGGTGATGCGGCGGTGGTGTGGAGCCGCGCCAGCGAGTTCGTGCAGGCCCCCGGGCACGCGCGCGACCTCGGCGTGGAGCTCAACTTCAAGCTCCACTACCAGGCCAAGGACGGCATCCTCAACGACGATCCGGATCAGATGGGCGGCTTCTTCACGTCGCTCGAGTACGGGGTGTTGTTCCCGCTGGATGGCCTCGGGTACCTCCCCGGAGAGGTCAACGACTACGCCGCCTTCCAGCAGCCTGGCGACGAGGCGCTCGACACGGAGACGGCGCAGATCGTGCGCTGGTACCTTGGCATCCTGTTCTAAGGTCATGGCCGCGCGTCCTGCCCTGCTGCTCGCCGGTCTCCTGGTGCCGGCTCTCCTCACGCTCGCCGGTGACGTGCGCGCGCAGGGAGAGGGCGACGGCGCGCTCGACGTCAAGGCGAGCGACGACGCCAAGAAGCCCGCATCCGACGACGAGAAGCCAAAGCCGAAGCCCGGTCCGTTCTCCGACATCATGGCCGACAACTGGTTCGAGCTCGCGAGTCCCTCGCTCGAGTTCGACGGCTACTTTCGCGTCCGCAGCCAGCTGTTTCACAACTTCACGCTCGGGCGCCGCGACGCGCCGAGCTTCGATCCGCTGGCAGACTCGGGCTCCCCGTCGCTGTGGCCGCAGCCACCGTCGAACAGCTACACCGACACCAACGGCACCGTGCACCGGATCAACCTGTGCGGGTCGAGCCCCACCGAGCTCGAGGCCTGCGAGAGCGACGTGCAGGCCGGCGCCAACATGCGGCTGCGTTTCGAGCCCACGCTCCGCATCGGCGACAACCTCAGCGTCCACACCCAGATGGACCTCCTCGACAACATCGTGCTCGGCTCGAACCCCCAGGGCTACTCCAACGAGCCCGGGCCCGACGGCGGCTACGCGGTGTCGGCGCGCGGCGGCTACTTCCCGATCGGCACCTTCGCCGCCACCCAGTGGTCACCGGTGGGGGGCGTCACCTCCACCCAGGACGCGGTCATGGTCAAGCGGGTGTGGGGCGTGTATCACTCGCCGATCGGCACGCTCAGCTTCGGCCGGATGCCCCATCACTGGGGGCTCGGCATGGTCTACAACGCCGGGCAAGACTTCGACGCCGACTTCGGGGACAACGTCGATCGGCTGATGTTCAGCACCGGGCTGCCCAAGTACAACCTCTACGTGTCGGCGGCCTGGGACTTCTTCAACGAGGGCGCCATCGGCTCCCCGTTGCACTCGCAGCAAGGCGTGCGCCCCGAGGCCTGCGCGTCGCTGCCCGAGCGCACCGACGCCGAGGTGGCGGCGAAGGAGCAGTGCTTCCAGGCGGCGGGGGACGGCGCCGGGGTGTACGAGCAGGGGGGCCAGCCCTACGACCTCGCGCGCATCGACGACATGGACCACTGGGTGCTGATGCTCATGTACAAGCCCGAGGAGCAGCTCGCTCGCCGCGACCTGGCGCTCGGCAACCCGGTGATCGCGGCCGGGGCGTACTTTGCCTATCAGCAGCAAGAGATCGCGAACGAGAGCACCGCCGCCGAAGCTGGCGCTTCGCTCGGGAACTCGCCCCGTGACCAGTCGGGGGGCTTCGTGCGCCGCGGCTACGAGGCGGTCTTCGGCGACATTTGGCTCCAGCTGCGTTACCGCAAGTTTCGCGTCGAGCTCGAGGCGGCCCTCCTCTACGGCTCCATCGACAATACGCTCGCCACCGACAGCGACTTCAGCAACGTGCGCAACTCGCGCGACGACGGCTGGACCATCCAGCAGTTCGGCATCGCCACCGAGATGGACTACTCGGCGCTCGGCGACCGGCTCCGCCTCGGGTTCGGCTTCGGCTACTCCACCGGCGACGACGACGTGGTGTCGCTCCAGCCCACCTCGAGCCAGTCCTCGGCGAGCGCCGTCGAGCGGCAGCTCACGCTCGACCGCACCTTCTCCACGTTTCGCTTTCACCCGAACTACAAGATCGATCTCATCCTCTTCCGGAGCTTGCTCACGCGGGTGCAGGGCGCCTACTACTTCCGCCCCTCGCTCGAGTACGACTTCTTCACCGATGGCTGCGTGCAGCGTGAAGGGCGTGGGCCGTGTCCGGGTGAGGCGAGCACCGATCCGCTCGAAGCCGGCGGCGGCCAACGCGCGGGCGCAGGCCTCACGGCCATCTGGAGCCGCGCGAGCGAGCCCGTGCAGGCGCCTGGCCACGAGCCGGATCTGGGCGTCGAGCTGAACCTCAAGGTGTATTACCAGCTCACGCCTGGCTACGTGGGCTACGGCGTGGGCGAGATGGGGGGACTCTACACGTCGCTCGAGTACGGCGTCTTGTTCCCGCTGCCCGGCCTCGGCTATCTGCCCGGGCAACAGACGGCCTACGCGGCGGCCACCGGCGACGAGCTCTCCGTGTCACCGGCGAACACGCTGCGCTGGTACATCGGCGTGCTCTACTGAGTTTCTTGGAGGGTGCTGCCGCACCCTCCCCCCACGCTGCGCACGGGGCCCCCCTCCCACCGCGTTGCGCTTGGGGCCCCAACGCCCAAGCGCGCTGCGCGAGAGCGTCGGTCTTTTCCGGTCAGCTCTTGAGTTTCCCGGAGGGTGCTCCGCACCCTCCCCCCACGCTGCGCGCGGGGCCCCATCACCCAAGCGCGCATCGAGAAGGCCCCGGGTCGTCTTGGTCCGCGTTCGTTTCTTGGAGGGTGCTGCCGCACCGTCAGCCGGTGTCATCGGCGTCGACCAGGCTGGACAGCTGGGCGCAGGTCTGCAGGAAACACTTGGTGAGACACGGCGCCGTCTCCACGGTGGCCGCGGCGCCGGCCTGGCACGAGGCGCAGACAAGATCGTAGGTGTCGGCCCCCGCGACCCGCTGAGCGAGCGCACCGCAGGCGAAGAGCTCGTTCGTGGTGCACGCGACCGCACCGTCGCGGTCGAAGTCGAAGTACACGAGCACCACCGGCACCGCGTCGCCCGCCTCCTCGAGACCGTCGAAGCCGAGGCCGTCTTCGGGGATCGCGCTCGCGATGCCCCGGTTGAGGGCCTCCGCGGCGCAGCGATCGTCAAGCGTCGCCCCTTCGCAGGCGAAGGTGATCGCCCCGCAGCCGCTCGCGGCGCGCGCGATCGGCGCGTCCGCGTCTCCAGGCGCCATGAGCACCACCCGAGTGGCCATGACGCTGGCCGAGGACGCGATGTCGGCGGTGCGCTGCGGGAGCTCGGGCGCGACGCAGATGGTGGCCGCTTGTTCCGCCTCGAGCTTGCGGCACTCGGCCTCGGCGGCGCGGCAGGTCTCGGCGAACTGCGCGCCGGCCCCGGCGCAGGTGTCGCTCAACCCATTGCAGAGGGTGGTGACGTCGAGCGGGGGCCGGCCACAGGCGTTGATCAGCGTGGAGGCGCCCGCGGGGGTGACGTCGATCCGCGTCTCGCGGGGAGGGCAGCCCGTCGCGTGCAGCGCTGCCGCGGCGAGGGCGAACCCCACCACGAGCCCCGGGCGTACGCAGAGGTCGCTCTCCACGCCCGTCAGCCTACAACAATCGGAGCGATTCCGGCGCCCTCCGACCGGCGCTTTGCTAAGCTCGGCCCCAACATGAACTCCTCCGAGATCCGCCAAGCGTTCCTCGATTTCTACGCGGGCAGGGGTCACGAGGTGGTGCCAAGCGCGCCGCTGATCCCAGAGAACGATCCCACCCTCATGTTCGTGAACGCGGGCATGGTGCAGTTCAAAGACGTGTTCACCGGCAAGGAGCGGCGCGAGTTCACGCGGGCCTGTTCGTCGCAGAAGTGCATTCGCATCAGCGGCAAGCACAACGACCTCGAGAACGTGGGGGTGACGGCGCGCCACCACACCTTCTTCGAGATGCTCGGCAACTTCTCCTTTGGCGACTACTTCAAGGAGGAGGCGATCGTGAGCTCCTGGGAGCTGTTGACCGGGGAGTGGGGCGTTCCCCGCGAGCGGCTCGTGGTCACCGTGTTCGGAGGGGAGGGCGGCTTCGCGGCGGACGAGGAGGCGGCGAAGATCTGGAAGAAGGTCACCGGCTTCGGCGACGACCGGATCCTCCGCTGCGGCATGGCCGACAACTTCTGGTCGATGGGCGACACGGGCCCGTGCGGCCCGTGTTCGGAGATCCACTTCTTTCACGGCGACAAAGTCGACGTGTCCGCCTTCGGCCAGGAGCCGGGGATCGACGGCAGAGGCTGGACCGAGATCTGGAACCTCGTGTTCATGCAGTTCGACCGGGCCGAGAAGGACGCCGAGCCCACGCTCCTGCCGGCCCCGAGCATCGACACCGGCGCTGGGCTCGAGCGCGTGGCGGCGGTGCTCCAGGGCGTCGCGTCGAACTACGACACGGACGTGCTGCGGCACCTGGTCGAGCACACGGCGGGCATCGCGGGGAAGCGGTATGGGGGCTCGACGGGGGACGACGACGTGTCGATGCGCGTGATCGCGGATCACGCGCGGACGACGGCGTTCCTCATCGCGGAGGGGGTCACGCCCGACAAGCAGAAGCGCGAGTACGTACTGCGTCGGGTGATGCGGCGTGCCATTCGCCACGGACATCGCCTCGGGATCGAGAAGCTCTTCCTCCACGACGTGGCCCTCACCGTGGTCAAGCTGATGGGCGACGCCTACCCCGAGCTCGGCGAGCGGAGCGAGCTCATCCAGCGCGTGGTGGAGGGGGAGGAGGCGCGCTTTCGCGAGACGCTGCGCCGCGGTATGAAGATCCTCGAGGAGCGCTTCGACGAGATCCAGCAGACGGGCGTGAACGAGCTCCATCCCGAGGTGGTCGCGGATCTCTACACCACCTACGGGTTCCCGCTCGATCTCACCGAGGTGATCGCCGCCGAGCACGCGGTGGTGGTCAACATCGACGCGGCCACCGCCATCGTGCGTGGCGCCGAGGAGGCGGACGGACCTATCGATCCGACCGCGCGTCTCGATCCGGCGCATCGCGAGGTGACGAAGCTCGCGCAGTCGACGGTGTTCACGGGCTACGACGGGGAGGCGGGCAAGAGCACGGTGTTGGCGCTGGTGCGCGTCGACAAGCAGGGCGAAGGTGGCGAGGCGCGGGAGGCGCGCCGGCTCGTGGAGCAGGCCGCGAAGGGCGACGAGGTGGAGATCGCGGTGGCCGAGACGCCCTTCTACGCCGAAGCTGGCGGGCAGGTGGGGGATCGGGGCGCGATCCGTCGCGAGGGGACCTTGGCGCGGGTGCTCGACACGTACCGCCCGCACGGCGCGGTCACGCTGCATCGGGCGGTGATCGAGACGGGCGCGCTGCGGGTGGGCGACGTGGTGGAGCTCGAGGTGGATCACGGGCGGCGAGCGGCGACCCGGCGCAACCACTCCGCCACCCATCTGCTCCACTGGGCGCTCAAGCAGGTGCTCGGCCAGCACGCGCAGCAGAAGGGATCGCTGGTTGGCCCGGACGTGCTGCGCTTCGACTTCGCGCACAACCAGCCGATGACCGACCAAGAGATCGCCGCGGTCGAGAAGCTCGTGAACGACAAGATCCTCACCAACGCGGCGGTGCAGACCGACGTGCTCGCGATCGACGAGGCCAGGGCGCGGGGTGCGGTCGCCATCTTCGAAGAGAAGTATGGCGACGTGGTGCGGGTGCTCACGATGACCGACGACTCGGTGGAGCTCTGCGGCGGCACGCACTGCCGGGCCCTCGGCGACATCGGGCTCTTCAAGGTGATGAGCGAGGGGGGCACCGCGGCGGGCGTGCGGCGCATCCTCGCCGCGACCGGCCACAACGCGCTCGCCTACGTGAGGTCGCTCCAGGACGAGCTCGCGCGGGCACGAGGCGCGGCCAAGGCCAGCACCGGGGATCTCGCCGACAAGATCGGCAAGATCCTGCAGAGCGAGCGGGCGCTGCAGAAGCGCGTCAAGGAGCTCGAGAAGCAGCTGGTCGAAGGGGGCGGGGAGAGCGGCGGCATCGACGCGATGCTCTCCCACGCGAGAGCCATCGGAGACATTCAGGTGCTGGGGGTGAAGGTCGCCGACGGCACCAACATGGCCACGCTCCGCGAGCTCGGGGAGAAGCTTCGCGACAAACTCGGCGACAAGTCGGTGGTGCTCGCCGCCGCCAAGAGCGGCGACAAGGTGCACCTCGCGCTCACGGTCAGCAAGGCCGCCACCGCGAGCGTCGCCGCCGGGGCGCTCATCAAGCCCATCGCCAAGCACGTGGGGGGCTCGGGAGGGGGGCGCCCCGACATGGCCCAGGCCGGCGGCACGAACCTCGCGGGCATCGACGACGCGGTTCGGGCGTTGTACCGCGAGGTCGAGGCCGCGCTCGGATGATCGTCGAGCGCACGCACGGGTTTGACCCCGGCCGCGACTGGTGGTACCTCCTCGCCGCGGCATGATTGCTGTGGTGGGAGCGGCAGAGCTTCCCGGCACGTGTCGCGTACCGACAGTTCCAAACGGACAGTTCCAACGGACAGTCTCCGATCACGAGCCGTCTCCCGCGGCCTGAGGGCCTCGGCGACCGACTCTCAACGACAGTCTCAGACTGACAACACAAAACACCGCTTCCCGAGCGAGGGAAACGGAGGACGGCCGACCAGGGTTTCTTCGGCGGCCGAAGATGGTGAGCTTTCGATGACATTTACCGACGCTGCGCGCGAGGTGCTCCGCCAGATTGGGCGCCCGCTCCACTACAAGGAGATCACGGAGATCGCGATCGAGAAGAATCTCCTCAGCCACGTGGGCAAGAGCCCCGAGGTGACCATGGGGGCGCGGCTCGCCGCCACGCTCAAGAAAGGCGGCGAAGAGAACCCTCTCGTCCGCGTGAAGCCGGGCGTTTTCGCGCTCAGCGACTGGGATCAAGAGACCATCGACAGCGGCCTCGCCATCAAGCGCAGCGCGGCGAAGAAGAAGGCGGACGACGAGGACGCCGACGACGACGATGTCGATGTCGAGGTGACCGGGGAGGGTGACGACGAGGACGAGCTCGACGACGGACAAGACGATGACGAGCCGGTGCGCCATTCCAGCACCAAAGTCGACGTGCCCTTCGACGATACGCCTCCTTCCCCAGAGGAGGAGAAGCGCGCGGCCATCGCGGCCAGCGCGGGGGCGGTGTTCGCCGAAGAGGACGACGACGACCAGCCGATCTTGCGCACGGGTGACGACGAGTCGGCCGAGCCCTCCGAGGGCGGTCGTCGTCGCCGGCGCCGCCGTCGGCGCCGTGGCTCCCGCGGGGAGAAAGAGGAGGTCCAGAGCAGCGGCAAGTCGCGCGAGCTTCCCACCTACACCGCGACGCCGGCCTTCGACGAGGGGAACGGCGCACCCCGTGGTCCTCAGGTCATCGAGGTCGCGCAGAGCGACGGTCCCCCGCTCGACGGGCTCGTCGGTCGTGAGCTCGCCGACGGCGTGGCCATGATCCTCGGCTCCTTCGACCGCACGGTGGGGGCGGTCTCACTGCGACAGATCACCGAGACCGCGCAGCGCAGGGGCAAGCTCACGGGCGGTGATGTCCAGCTCGCCCAGTCGCAGATCGCGGCCGCCGTGCGCGCCGACAACCTCCGCCGCCTGAGCGCCGGGCTGCGGCCTCGCTTCCGGCTTGCAGGCGGTCGCGTGGGCCTCACCGACTGGTTGCTCGATGGCGAGCTGGCGCGGGCCGAGCGCGAGCTCGGTGCCGCCGTTCAGCGCTATCGCGAGGCGGCTCGTCGGGCGTTCGCGCGCAAGTGCGGCGAGCTCCCCGGGCATGCGTTCGTGGAGCTGTGCGCCACGGTGCTCGAGCGCGTTGGGGTGACCATGCTCCAGCTCGTGAAGTTTCCTGGGGCCTCGGGCGCCGAGGTGCACTTCTCGGGCGTGCTGCACCTCCCTGGCGGAACGCTCCCCACCTCGATCGCGGCGGGAGACGGGCTGCCGGTGGCGATCGTGATTCGCAAAGACGGTCGCGACCTGGGCCGCGAGCGGGTGACCGAGCTCCGCGGGGCCGCGCATCACTACAACCACGCGCGCATGGGCTGGATCTTCAGCACCGGGCAGGTGTTGTCGGGCGCCCGCGAGGAGGCACACGCCGACGGGGTGATGCCGGTGTCGCTGATCGACGCGGCCACGCTCGCCCGCCTCTGCGACGAGCACGAGGTCGCGGTGATCCGCGCGTCTCACCCGGTGAGCATCCCCGACGTCGACTTCTTCGAGGGCCTTCGGTCGTCCTGAGGCGTCATGCGTAGCACCGTGGGGTGGTCGACACCGGTCGTCGCAGCAATGGGCCTCGCGCTCGCGGGGTGTCCGCCGTCGCCGCCCCCTTCGCAGTTCCCCTCCGCGGCCGACGCGCTCGATCGCATGAAGGCCACCTACGCCTGCGCCAACGGCATCCAGGGGGAGGGCAAGATCGATCACGTCAGCCCCGACGCGCGAATTCGGGGCAACGTCTCGCTCTTCGCCATCAACCCGGCGAGGGTGCGGGTGGATGTGTTCAGCTCGTTCGGCCCGGTCGTCTACTCGCTGACGTCGGACGGGCGGAACTTCCTGATGCTCGACAACAACGAGAAGCAGTTTCTGCATGGTCCGGCGAAAGCCTGCAACCTGGCGCGGATGACGAAGGTGCCGGTGCCGGGCCACGTGTTGGTGTGGCTCCTCCGCGGCGAGGCGCCGCTCTTGGTACACGAGCGGAGCGCGCCCACCCTCGCGTGGACAGGGAGCTTCTACGAAGTGAAGCTCCCGAGCACTCGAGGAGCGCAGCAGCTCATCACCCTCGAGGTGTACGACGAGGACTGGGACAAGCCCTGGAGCGAGCAGCGGCTGCGTGTGACCGGCGTGACCACCTCCCAGCACGGCGAGGTGCTCTACAGCGCCGAGCTGAGTGATCACGAGCTCGCCAAGACGGCGGCCCCGCGGGTCGACGAGGACGGCCTCGAGCCCGACATCCCCCCCAGCGGTGGCCCCTGCAACGTGGAGATCCCACGCTCGATCCACATGAAGGTGCCGCACACCGACGACGACGTGCTCTTCGAGTACAAGGACGTCTACTTCAATCCGCCGATCCCGGAGGGGGCGTTCACGCAGCCCGATCCCGGCGGCGTTCGGAAGATCTTCGTCGACTGCGAGGACACGCCGAGCGCGGCCGCGCCAGCGCCCAGCCCGCCGGCCCCCGGAGGGTGACCAAGACGCTCGGGGCTCGCTGCGCGCGCACGCGAGCCTCGCCTCTTCAGCCTCGTTTCCTTCATGACGCGGCGGACGTGAACAGGGGGCGCAGCGCGCCGGGGTCGTCGGTGATGACGCCGTCGACCCCGAGGGTGAGCAGCCGGCGCGCGGCGTGCACCTCGTTCACCGTCCAGGGCACGACGCGGAGGCCTCGCGCCTGCCAGCGCCGCACGCGCGGCGGGGTGACCAGCGCGGCCGCAGGGTGGATGGCTTGCGCGCCGAGGAGGCCGGTGCCCAGCTCGAGGTAGCGGTGCTCTGGCTCGAGCAGCAGCGCGCGTGCGAGCCGGGGAGCGAGCACCGCCACGCCGGCGAGCATGAGGGGATCGAAGGACGAGACGACCACGTGCTCGCGCCACGGGCTCGCGCGCAGCGTGGCCGCCGCGGCGCGGGTGGCGACGGCGCGGTCGGGTACGTCGCGCTTGAGCTCGACGTTGAGGAGGAGGCCGCGGGCGCGACAGAGCTCGAGCACCTCGTCGAGGGTGGGAATGTGGGCGCCGCAGGGGAGCCGAACCCGCGCGAGGGCGGGGAGCTCGAGGCTCGCCACCGAGCGCTCGTCGCTGCCCGCCGTCACCCGCGTGAGGGTCTCGTCGTGCATCACCACGAGGACGCCCGAGGCCGTGGTCCGCACGTCGATCTCGGCGCCGACGGCGCCTCCCCGCGCGCCCTCCTCGATGGCTTCGAGCGTGTTCTCGGTGAAGCGCGTGCGGCTGCCACGGTGACCGATGAGGACGGGGGTGCGCGCGTTCTCGTAGCCCGCGCCTGCCTTGACCGTCGACACCTCAGCCCCCGAGCTTGCCGATGATGTCACGGGCGATGCGGCGGGCGTCGTCGAGGCGGTCGAGCGCTACCGACACCGCGCCGACCACTGGGTGGCCGCCCCCCCCGTGCTCCTTGCACAGCGCGGCGATGTCGTGGTTTCGCTCGTGCCCCGACCACGGGTTGTAGCCGACGGACACCTTGTAGTGCTGCTTCATGCGGATCAGCGAGACGGAATAGGTCGCGGTTGGGGCCAGCGCATAGGCGACGAACTTGCCGCTCGCCTTGAGCGGCGCGTCGTGCAGATCCACGTACACCACGGGTCCGTGGCGCTCGAGCGCCCGAGCGATACGCTCCTCGGTGGCCTCCTGCGCCGCGCGAATCGGCTCGAAGCGCTGGAGCACGGCCTCGTCCGAGGCCACGTCTTGCAGGGGACGTGTCAGGAGCGCAGACACGAGCTCCTCGAGGAGCGGTGCGTCGCCGTGCTGTTCCACGACGGTGGCCAGCTGCATCACCGCGGGGCGGCGGTCGATTGCCTCCTCGGCCGAGGCGAAGCTCGCGCTGTCGATGCGGTCGGCCCAGCGCACCAAGTCGGTGAAGGGCTCGAAGTCGACGCCATAACGCTCGCGGCCAACGTCGGCGATGAGCTTGGTGCAGGAGCTGTAGGCTGGGTCGTAGAAGTAGCGGTCGCGACCCGCGAGGGCGGCACGGGCCACCGCCTCCGAGGCGAAGGCGGTGACGTGATGATCGAAGTACCAAGTGAGCCGGGGCGTGGCCACGTAGCGGAAGTCGACGATGGCGTTTTCGTCGCCCCGCAGCCACTTCTGCGGGACGTTCTGCATGTTCGGCCCGTAGCCGCACGACTTGTACGTGAAGCGGAACCGCTTGTCGGGCGAGATGCGCTGGCGCAGGTGCGTGAACATCGCGGCGCTCGCGAGGCCGTCGAAGCAGTGCCCGTGGGCAGCGACCACCACGTGCTGCTCTCGCACCTTGCTCGCTGGACTCATTGGCCGCGCAGTATTGTCGATCGAGGTCACGAAAGACAGCGCGTTGAACCGGGCCGCTCCCTTCGTTCCGAGCACCCCACGAGCTCGCGGTAGCCACGTACCGCGCGCCGTTTTAGGCTGGCTCGGTCATGCGGCGCGTCGGCAAGCGGCTGTTGGGGTGGCTGGCGCTCGCTCTCATCGCAGCGCCGAGTCGTCTCGGCCGCGCCGACGCGCAGGGGGAGACGTACACCGAGTACGAGCAACAAACCGTCGACATGGCCCTCGAGCGTCACGAGGCGACGCTCGAGCCGAACCCGGAAGGCAAGCGGATCGTCGCCATCGACATCGACGTGCTCGATGTGTTCGAGGACCGCGACCCGATGTTCGGCTTCGTCAACGTGTTTCACGCCAACACGAAAGACTACGTCATCCGGCGAGAGCTGTTGTTTCGGCAGGGGCAGGCCTACCTGCAGAAGAAGATCCAAGAGAGCGAGCGCAACATCCGAGGCATTCGGCAGCAGTCGCTCGTGCTCATCTTGCCCCTCCAAACCGGAGAGCCGGACACGGTGCGCGTGCTCGTCATCGCCAAGGACATCTGGAGCCTCCGACTCAACTCGGACTATCGAATCCAGAACGGCCAGCTCGAGCGCCTCCTGCTCCAGCCGGCGGAGGAGAACCTGGCCGGCACCCACCGCCGGGCTCTCCTCAACTTTCTCTACGAACCCGACACCGTGACGTTCGGCACCGCTTTCGTGGATCCGCGCCTCGCCGGCTCGCGCCACACCTGGACGCTCTCGGCCAACGTGAACGTGAACCACGGCACCGGCGCGGTGGAGGGAGGCTCGGGAGCGTTCGCGTTCGGGCGGCCACTGTTCTCGCTGTCGACGCCGTGGTCGTGGGGCGCCGCCGTGACCTACTCGCGGTCCATCGCCCGGCAGTTCTCGGGCGTCACCCAGCAGCGTTTCCCGGTGCAGGATCCGGCGAACCCGACACCGAGCGTGGCCTACGAGTGGGAGCAGGAGTCGCTCGGGGGCGACGTCTCGTTCACGCGGTCGTACGGCTACGCGGTGAAGAACAATTTTCGGATGGGGATGTCGTGGTCGCGCACCGTGTACCGCCCCACCGAGCACCAGCTGACCGAGCCGTCCGAGAGCCCCGAGGCCCTCGAGCAGTTCGTCGCTTCCGAGCTCCCGTTCGGTGAGATCCGGAACGGCCCGGTGGTGAGCTGGAACGTCTTCCTCAACGAGTTCTTGTCGATCACCGACGCGGAGACGATGGGGTTGCAAGAGAACTATCAGCTCGGGCCTGATCTCGTGCTGCGGTTCCAGCCCATCTCGCGCGCCTTCGGCTCGACGCGCGACGTTCTCAACTACTCGGCGACGGGCATGTACACCCAGCAGCTGGGGGAGGGCTACGCTCGGATCTATGCCGCCGCGGATATCGAGACCGAGCTCGCGAAGGGCGAGGCGACGATCACCGACTCGACCCTGCACGCCGGGATTCGCGTCGTCTCGCCACCGTTTTACATCGGCCGCCTGGTGTACGACGGCACGCTGCTCGTGCGACCCGACAACTTCAGCAACCGCTTCGTGCGGGTGGGGGGCGACACGCGCTTGCGGGGCTATCCGAGCCTCGCCTTTCGCGGCGACAACCTCGTCGCGAGCAACCTCGAGCTCCGCTCGCGCTCCTTCACCCTGTGGTCGGTGATGGTGCGGGGAGCCCTGTTCTACGACGTGGCCGACGCTTACGACGGCGGCGACCTCGACCTCAAGCACGGCGCCGGCTTCGGGCTGCAGGTGCTCTTCCCCCAGCTCGGGCGCGCGGTCATGCGGATCGACTGGGGCTTTCCGCTCGATCCGGACGTGCTCGCGTTCAACCCCTTCCAAGGGCTGCTCCTCACCTTTCGCCAGGCGTTCGGCGTGCCCACCGCCACCACCCAGGGCGTGTCCATCGAGACCGACTGAAGGCCCGACCGACGTGCGCCAGGGCGCGGAGGGCACCTCGGCGCCACCCCACCTCGTGCCCGCAGCGACCTCGACCCGAGAGCCGCCTCAGAACGAGTCGCACACGAAGTCGGGATCGTCGAGCGGGGGCGTGAGGGTCAAGGCAAACTCCACGAAGTCGAAGCTCCCGTTCCAGAGCGCCTCCTCGGCGGCGGTGACGTCGAGCGCGGCGACGCACGCGCCGTCGTCGTCCACGTCGATGTACGTCAGCATCAGCGGGCCCGCTTGGTCGAAGGTCTCCACCGCGCGCACCCACTCGAAGGTGAATGCTCCGGACACGATGGTGCTCGTGCCCTCGAGATCGCCGGAGGCGCTGCGCACCGAGACGGCGCGACCCTCATGGGCATGAAACTCGTACCCCTGCACACGCACCGAGCGTCCCTCCGGACCGAGCTGGCCGAGCATGCAGCCCTCCACCGTGATGAAGCAGAGCGGATCGTCGGCCACGCACGCGGCGAAGGCGTCGCGAACGGGGGCTGCCCAGCCCCCGACGTGGGTCGTGCAGTGCGACACGCAGCGCTCGAGCGAGAGACAGCCATCGGGGCCGCGGGCGCTGCAGCTCTCGTCACAGAAGCCGGGATCGACGTCGTCCTCCTCCTCTTCCGGCCTGGGCACGGTGGGTCGTTCGTTCTCCTCCTCGCCGGCGGTCGCGGGCGAGCCGACGAACGTCACCTCGGGGGCGCAGCCGAGCGCCAGCGACAGGGCCACGAAGAGAGCTTGGGGTGGTGTCATGGTCTTCATCTCGGGGAATCATGACCACGCGCGATAGACAAGTGAATCAGAATTGTCTGACTACACGTGTATGCTTTTTACGAACAATCGGAAGCCCGAACGTCCGGCCGCGGCCCCGCCCGGCGTTCGCGGGCGGGCGCGTCGCGCGGCGCTTCGCGGAGCGGCGACGCCGCTAACCGTCGTCGTCGTTGTCGCCCACCGACCAGAGCACGCGCATGCTGGTGGGGATCTTGCGCCCGGACACCACGTCGCACTCGTCACACGCGTCGGGGAAGCAGCGACTGTTCGTGCAGTCTTTGCAGGCGGAGAGGATCTCCTTGGCTTGCAAGAGCTCACGGCGCAGTCGCGTGAAGATCTCGAGCTTCTCCTCGAGGGAGGCGATCTGCTCGTCGATCGCGCCGAGGGTCCCTTCGGCCGCCTTGCGTCCGCTCTCGGAGCGGTCTTTGAGCTCGAGCATGCTCCGGATCGCCTCGAGCGAGAGGCCCGAGGCGCGCATGTCGGTGATGAACTGGAGCCGATCGAGCTCCCTGCGGCTGAAGAGGCGGTGCCCCCCGGCGCTCCGTCGATCCGGGCGCAAGATCCCCGCCTCCTCGTAGAATCGCACCGTGCGCAGCGTGTTGCCCGTCATCCGCGCCATGTCTCCGGTCGTCAACAGACCGTCGGCGCGCTTGCTGCCGTCGTTGCGCGGCAGCTCTGCTGCACGATTGTTCACCCTCCGAGCTTAGAGAGCGTCCCGATGTCGGTCAAGAGATCGCGTTACGTGAGGGTGAGACGCGAACCGCGGCAGCGCGCACGCTCTCTCCGTCACGCCACCGCGGTCTCGCCCTGGTCGTCGGCCGTGACGCTCGCCTCGGGTGCGCCCGAGCTTCGCTTGCGCGCGCTGCGAGTGACGGTGTCGCCCACGCGGACGCCGACGAGCTTGGACACCCCCGCCTCCTGCATGGTGACACCGTAGAGCACGTCGACCGCTTGCATCGTGCGCTTGGAGTGCGTGATGACGATGAACTGAGAGCGGTCGGTCATGGCGCGGATCCCCTCCACGTAGCGATCGATGTTCGCGTCGTCGAGCGGAGCGTCGACCTCGTCGAGGATGCAGAAGGGCGAGGGCTTGAACCGGAAGATGGCGAGCAGCAGCGACACCGCCGTGAAGGCCTTCTCCCCGCCGCTCATCAGCTCGAGGTTTCCGAGGCGCTTGCCCGGCGGCTGGGCGAGGATCTCGATGCCGGTCTCGAGCATGTCGTCGGGGTTGGTGAGGCGCAGCTCGGCCTTCCCCCCGCGGAACATCTTCGGGAAGATCTCCTTGAAGCGTCGGTTGATGCCGTCGAAGGCGTGCTTGAACAGGCGCTTGGACTCGCGGTTCATCTGCGAGATCGCCAGCTCCAAGTCGTCGAGGGCCTTCTCCAGATCGGCCTTGTGCTCGGTGTAATACGTGAAGCGCTCCGACTGCTCCTCGTACTCCTTCATCGCGTCGAGGTTGACCGAGCCCATGCGATCGATCTGCTGAGTGAGCATCTGGATGCGCCCCCGCTCCTCCTCGGTGATGCGGGCGCGAGCGTGGAAGTCGCCCACGATCTTCGCGAGCTCGAGGCCGCGGAACCGCTCACGGATGGCCTCCTCGAGGTGCTCGCGCTCGAGATGCAGGCGCTGCAGCCGCATCTGGTGCTCGCTGAGGTGTTGGCTGAGCCGATCGAGGCCCGCGCGCAGCTCGCGCAGCTCGGCCTCACGGAGGGCGAGGCTGTGGCGGGCGTCGTCCAGGCCGAGGCGGGCGTTCTCGAAGGCCTGCTGCGCCTCCCGGGCCCGCCGCTTGGCGTCGAGCAGGGCGGCCCGCGCGTCGAAGATGTCGGCCGCGACGCGTCCCGCCTCTTCGGCGTTGGCGTTGCGCTCGGTCTCGAGGGCGGCGATGCGCCGCGTGAGCTCGGCGTGATCGCGCTCGAGCCGTTCCATCGCGATGCGGGAGGCGCTCGCGCGCTCGCTCACCGAAGCGAGCAGCACCTTGCGCTCGGTGTAGGTCGCCTGCTGCTCGGCGAGCTGCGCGCGGCTCTCGAGCGCCTGAGCCTCGGCCGCGGTCGCTGCGGCGCGGGCCGCCGCCTCGGTGTCCCGAGCGCGGCCGAGGGTGGCGAGGGTGGTCTCTTGGCCCGTTCGCGCCTGCTCGGCCACCGCCCGCACCTGGTTCACCTCGGTGAACACCTCCTCGCGTCGGCGCCCGACGAGGGTGACCTTCTGCTCCAGCCGCTGCAGATCCTGCTGCCCGGTGACCATCGCGATCTCGGCCTCGTGGGCCTCGGTCTTGGCCTCGTCGAGCGCTTGCTGCAGCCGTGAGAGTCGCTCGCGGAGCGCCGTCACCTGCTCCTCGCTCGCGCCCACGGAGAGCACCCGATCCGCGACCTCACCCTCGAGCTCGCGCATCTCGCGCTTGCTGTCGAGCATGCCCGAGGCGAGGGCGTCGCCGGCTCCACCGGTGACGCGGCCGTCGCTGTGGAACACCGTGCCGTCGAGCGTCACCACGTCGCACTCGAGCTCATGTCGCCGCAGGCGCTGGGCCACCTCGGCGTTCTCCACCAGCACCGCGTCGCCGACCAGCGTGCGCACCACGGTGGTGTCCGCCGGATCGAAGCGGATCCGATCGGCCACCAAGCCGATCACGCCCTCGTCGCCGAAGATCGTCGCGGGCGGGGGATGGCTCGCGGGCAAGATGTGGCTCGGGATGATGGTCGCCCGACCGCGCCGATCCACCGCGAGGCTGCGCAACAGCTCGAGCGCGTGGTCGAGATCGTCGACGATCACGCACTGCAGGCGGTCGCCGATGAGGCCGGCGAGGGCGGCGGTGTACTCGGCCGGTACCTCGATGCGATCGGCGACGAGCCCGCGGAGCGACGCGTCGCCCGTCTCGAGCAAGTGGCGCACGCCGGCGCCCACCCCATCCATCCGCTCGGCGAGCTCCTCGAGCGCGCGGAGGCGGCTGCGCTTGCCGTGGAGCACGCCACGCTCCTCGTCGAGCGTCTTCTCGCGGGCCAGAACCTCGAGGCGGAGGCTCGGCAGCTCCGCGCCGAGCGCGTCGCGCGCGTCGCACATCGCCTGCTTGCGGTCTACGAGGTGACGCACGTGCTCGTTCACCTCGTCGCGCTTGCGCAACAGCCCGGCGTGCTCCCCCTCGAGGCGGGCGAGCTCGAGCTCGAGGCGCCCTCGGCGCTCCTCCGTCTCCGCCGCGCGCTTCTCGAGGCCCACGAGCTCCGCTTCGGCCCGCGCGATGGCGGCCGCCGCGTTGCTCATCTGCGTGCGGTGCGACGTCAGCTCCAACTCGTCGCGCTCTGCTTGTTGCTTGAGCGCCTCGAGCTCGCGCGCTTCACTCTCCACCAGCTCGCGCTCTCGCGTCTGCTCGTTCTCCACGGCCTCGAGCTGCTCGCGAAGCGCCCGCTGCTCCTCGGCGGTCGCTCGCTCCTTCTCTTCGAGCTCTGCTTGTTCCACGCGCGCCTGCGACAGGCGTGCGTCGAGGTGATCGAAGCGGTCGGACGCCCGCTCGATGCGCGTCTGTTCCTCGCGGACGTCGTTGTCGGAGAGGAAGGCGTCGTTCTGGGCGCGCTCGGCCTTGGCCTCCTTCGACTTCGCCTCCTGCCGCATCACCTCGATCTCGGCGTCGCGCGTGTCGACCATGGTGCGCTCCGAGCGGACCCGCTCCGACGAGTCGTCGACCTCGTTCTTGACCACCGTGGTGCACGCCACGAGCTCGAGCAGCCGGTGCGACGCCTCCCAGAGGAGCAGATCGTCGAGCTCCTCGCGGTAGCGGACGTAGCGCTCGGCCTTGGCCGCCTGGCGCTTCAGGCTCCCGAGCTGTCGCTCGATCTCGGAGACGATGTCGTTCACGCGGGTGAGGTTGCCCCGCGTGAGATCCATCTTGGCCTCCGCTTGACGCTTGCGGGCCTTGTACTTCGTGATGCCCGCCGCCTCCTCGATGAGGATGCGGCGATCTTCGGGGCGGGCGCTCACGATGAGGCCGATCTTCCCCTGCTCGACGATGGAGTAGGCCTTCCTGCCGACGCCGGTGCCGAGGAACACCTCGGTGACGTCGCGCAGCCGCACCGGCACCTTGTTGATGAAGTACTCGTTCGCCCCGTCGCCGCGGTAGATGCGGCGCGTCACCGAGATCTCCGGGTAGTCGCGGTACTCGAGAGGGAGCGCCTGCGCCATCACCGGATCGGAGTTGTCGAACGTGATCGCCACCTCCGCGAAGCCCCCTTGCGGCCGCGTCTCGGAGCCGTTGAAGATGACGTCGGACATGCCCTTGCCGCGGAGCGCCTTGGCCGACTGTTCGCCCATGACCCAGCGAATCGCGTCCACGACGTTGGACTTGCCGCAACCGTTGGGCCCGACGACCCCGATCAGATCGTGGTCGAAGGGGATGACGGTTCGGTCGACGAACGACTTGAAGCCGCAGATCTCGAGCTTTTTGATATGCATCGCTGAAAGGGGGCCTGATCGGTGTCCGCCCTTTTGGCGGGCCGAGCAAGCAGTTTCACGAGTTTTGCCGGCCGGTCACGCGTCTCCCACGCCTCGGCGTAACATAGTGTCACAGAGGGTTATGTGGTGTCACGTGATGCACACTAGTGTCAGTCTTGTATCTGGTCACCCGTTGATTCGCCAGAGAAATCGTCGACCTGTCGCGGCGGTTGACAACGTAACGCGCCGTCCGTAGGAGGTCGTTCTGTCCCATGCCGACCTACGAGTACGTGTGCGACGCCTGCGGCCACCAATGGGAGGCCGTCCAGTCGATCAAAGAAGACCCGCTGAAGAAGTGTCCGAGCTGCAAGAAGCTGAAGGCCAAGCGGCAAATCTCGGCGGGCACCGGCTTCATCCTCAAGGGCGGCGGCTGGTACTCGGATCTGTATGCGACGCCCGCCGCCAAGGGCGCCAAGAAGGACGACGCCGGCGCCACCGAGAAGGTGGAGACCTCCAGCGCCGACACCAGCGACAAGCCCAAGACGACGACCACGACGACGAAGGCGGCCAAGAGCGGAGCGAGCAAGGCCAAGAAGCCCAAAGCCTCCGACTGACGCGAGCCGAGACGCCTGCCGATGAACCGCCGCCGAGCGCTGTCCGTCTTGCTCGCCGCGCCGTGGTGGACCGCCTGCAAGAGCCGCCAGACCTTGGTGCCGAGGGCGGGGCGCCCGGTCGACGTGAGCACCGCCGACACGGCGCCGCTCGAGGTGCTCCCGAGCGGGGCCCTGCTCGCCTGGAGACTCGACGCCGAGCCGCTCTTCCGCACGTCCTTCGGCGGCCAGGTGGCGCAGCTCGTGAGCACCGTGCTTCCCCTCGGCCCCGAGTCGGGCTTCTCCCCAGCGCGTGACGTCAAGCGGGTGTACGGCGCGGCCTACGCGATGCAGGGCGCCGACTTCGCGGCCATCGTACAGGGGACGTTCGACACCGCCGCGCTCCAGCGCGCCGCGCAGCAGCGGGCGGCGACGCCCTCTGGGGCACCGGTCGTGGAGACACAGTACGCCGGCTTCGGCATGTACACCGTCTCGAACATGGGCTTCGTGGCCCTCACCCCCACCACCATGCTCGCCGGTAACGAGACCGGGTTGCGGCGGACGCTCGATCGCCTTCGCCACGGCAGCGAACAGCGCGGCCTCGCAGCGTGGATGACGGAGCTCTTGGCGGGCCACGACGGGGAGCTCGCCTTCGCCGGCGATCTGCGCCGCCAAGGGGTGGTGGCGGCGGCGGATGACCGGCTGCCCTTCTTGCGCGGGCTCGAGCGGCTCCGCGGCGTCGGCAACTTCGCGGCGCCGGGCATGAACCTGGTGGGGAACATCGCGTACCGCGACGAGCCGGCGGCCCTCGCTGGCGCCCAGACGCTGACCGAGGTGAGACGGCTCGCCTACTTCGTCTCGCTCATGACGAACTTCGGCGTGGGGGGAGGGAGCGCGCCCGAGGTCAGCGCCCAGGCGTTCGGAAAGAACGTGTCGTTCGCCACCGCCATCGACGCGCAGCTCATGGGTACGATGCTCGGGATGACGCAGAAGCTGCTCACCCCCGGCTCCGGCGGCGTGTTCTGACCGCTCGAGCCGGCGCGCCGCCTCCGCTCACGTGGGCGTGGCGTCGCCGCGTACGAACGGCAGCGCGGCCCGCGCGATGCGCGTCTTCATCTCGTCGAGCTCGGGAGGGTTGAACCACGCGAACGGCTCGAAGAGCTTGGCGGGGTGCAGGCCGAGGCCGCCGCGCGAGCACTCGATCAACAAGGACAGCGCGCCGTGGCGCTCGTGAAACCAGTCGAGCTCGAGCCCGCCCATCGTCATCCCCAACCCGAACCACGACGACGGGAGGGTTATGTACGGTCGCAGATCCGCGCGCCGCCCGATGCTCTTGGCCCAGCGGCGGTGCTCCTCGGCGTCGGCTACCGGCCAGAGGCTGTGGGAGCTCGGGTACAAAACCACCCCACCGAACGAGTGCAGCGACAGCGAACGATCGACGCGTCGGCCCCCGAGCATGTAGGCGATGCTGGCCACCTCCGGCTCGCTGGCGGGGTGGCCGCCCGGCTTGAAGACCCACGGGACGAGCTTCGCGAGCAGGTTCTTGTGGCCCCAGTGCGTGTCGAAGTTGCGGTTGAGATCCACCCCGCGCGCGTTGTGACGCACGAAGCGCCGGCGTTTGCGGCGGAGGTTGCGCTCCACCTTGAGCAGGCCATCGGGGTTCGCGATGGGGAACACCAAGATCGATCGATCGCCGAGATCGGCCTCGCGGAGCTCGTTGACCAGCGCCAGCGCCGTCTCGATGCCGATCCACTCGATGGGATGGAGACCCGCCACGACCACGCTCGTGCGCGTGGCCTCGGAGGGTTCGGGGTTTCCCAGAAGGAGCGCGAGGATCGGCTCGCCGCGAACGCTGCGACCCGCGATCGCGAGCCGCGCGCCCCGCCCGTTGTGGCGGCACAGATCGGCGATTTCCTCGAGCAGCTCGCGGTAGCCGCGGTAGCCGCCGAGGCCCCGCGCGTCGAGCAGCGGTCGGAGCGGCTCGTCCGCGTGTTTGTCGATGGCATCTCCGAGGCTGCGGAGCGCGCGCTCGTGATGAGAGACGGAGGTGACGGCAGTCGGCATGGAACCCAGCGTGGCCCTCTCTCGATACCGGTTGTGCGGCGCGGGCTCAAGTACGCCAGCCGAGCGCCTCGAGGCGGGCGCGCGCCGTCTTCACGCCGAACACCACCGAAGCGTCGGGGGGCAGGATCGGCGCGAGGAGGGAGGAGGCGAGCACGGTGGCGAGGGCGAGCGCGAAGGCCTCGCCGTGAGGGGGGAGGGCCACCTGCCACGCCCGCACCGCGCGCGCGATCAACACGTCGAAGCCGGCGCCCACGTGGGCCCCGGCAACGTGGGCCGCGCGCGCCAGCTCTCCGTGCTCGAGCGGAAAGGTCACCACCTCGAGGTCGCGGGCCTCCTCGCCCCGGTGCACCCGGAAGACGGCGGCGTCCGAGCGGGGGTGGCCGCCGCCGGGATAGCGCTTCGAGGTGAGCAGCTCGAGCTCGAGCCGGAAGAAGCGCTCGGCGCGGTGTCGCAGCGCTTCGGCGTGGAGCACGGTGCTCGTGTTCGGGGCGAGCAGCGAGTAGCAAGCGTCGACGGGGAGCGGGGACACCTCGCCCATCACCCACCCGTTGTCGTCGAAGCTGAAGCGCTCGCTCATGGCCGCCCTCGGTCGTCGGTGGCCTCAGTCGGCGTGTTTACCGAGGCCGGCGGGGGTCGCGGTCTTGCCGATCCCCAGCGCCAACACCACCAAGGTGGCCACGAACGGCAGCAGCTGCACGAGGGTGGCCGCGTTCGACGCACGGCTCAGATCCTGGAGGCCGATCTGGAGCGCCTCGAGCGCCCCGAAGGCGAGGCAGGCCGCGGCGGCCCGAGCGGGGCGCCACCCCGACAGCACCACCGCGGCGAGGGCGATGAAGCCCCGCCCTCCGCTCATCCCCGACTCGAAGCGGTGCTGGTCGTAGGCGAGGTGCACCCCCCCGAGCGCGCAGATCGCGCCAGAGATCGCGAGGGCGGTGAGGCGCACACGCCGAACGTCGATGCCCGCCGCTTGGGCCGCGGTGGGGTTCTCGCCGCAGGCGCGCAGTCGCAGGCCGAGGCGGGTGTTGTGGAGGAGCCATGGGCTCACCGCGATGGCGGCGAGGGCGACGATCGTGACGGGGTCGACGAGCACGCGCACGAGCAGCTGCCAGCCTGCGCTGCCCGTCGGCCCGAGGCGGAAGCCTGCGACCGATGGGGAGTTCGAGGCGCTGTCGTAGAGCGCGCGCAGGCTGAGCCGCGTCGCGGAGTAGGCGAGGAGGTTCAGGGCGATGCCGCTCACCACCGCGTCGATGCGGGTGTGCTCCGTGAGCCACGCGTGGAGCACGCTGAGCAGCGCGCCGGCGGCGACACCGACCACGATCCCGACGAGCAGGCTCCCGCTGGCCAAGGCCGCGGCGACCGAGCAGAACGCGCTGGTGAGCAGCACGCCCTCGAGGCCGATCTGAATGATGCCGCTCCGCTCGGCCCACACCCCGCCCACCGCGGCGCAGGCGTAGGGGATGGCGATCCGCAGGCTCTCGGCCACCATCGTCACGGAGAGGAGCTGGCTCACCGCGAGGCCCCCTCGGCGGGCAACGCCGGCGGCTCGCTCGCAGGCGGCGTCGGCCGCTGTCTCTCCGCGTAGGCCGCCGCCGAGACCAGGAGGATGACCACCGCCTCGAGCACCCCCATCGCCTCCTTGGGGACGCGGGCGTTGATCGCCAGACCGGCCTGCGCGAGGGTGCCGAACACGAGCGCCGCGAGCACGAGCTGGAGCGGCCCGTTTCGTCCCACCATCGCCACCGCGATGCCCGAGAAGCCAGCGCCGGCGCCGAGACCCAGCTCGAAGTAACCCTTGTAGCCGAGGACCGCGGGCGCGATCACGAGACCCGCGAGCGCCCCCGACAGCAGCATCGCCTGAACCCGCCGTCGCGCCACCGGGATGCCCTGGGCCTCGCAGGCCTGTGCGTTCTTGCCCACCCACGCCATCTCGCGACCCAGTCGCGAGCGGTCGAGCCAGCGATAGATCGCGAAGGTGAGGACGAGGGCGCCGGGAAAGGCGACGCTGACCGCGCTCCCCGCGAAGGCGCCGAGGAAGCTGTCGAGGGAGGGGAGGCGCGCGCCCGTGGCCACGTCCGCGGTGCGGACGCCGGTGACCCCAAGCCCCATCGCGAGCGCCCACGGCAAGAACACATCGGCGGAGCGGTTGAGCATGATGCCGCTGATGATCTCGTGCACGTCGAGCTTGGCCCGCATCGCGCCCGCGATGGCGGCGTAGCCGGCGCCGACGCCAGCTGCGAAGACGAGCACCAGCGGCAACAAGAGGGGCGCTGGCAGCTCGACGCTCGTCGCGAGCCAGGTGCCGGCGAGGCTCGCCACCGCCAGCTGCCCCTCGGTGCCGATGTTGAACAGACCGGTGCGGAGCGCGATCTCGAACGCGAGGCCGGTCAACAGGAGCGGCGTCGCCTTGAACATCACTTGCCCGACGCCGTAGGCGGTGCCCCACGTGCCCCAGAAGGCCTGGGCGAGGGTGGCGCTCGGGGCCTCGCCGAAGAGGAAGGTGAGGGCGTTGAACACGAAGAGCGCCCCCGCGAACGCGAAGAGGATGCGATCGCGCGAGGCGCTCACGCCGCGCCCTCCACGAGCTCGGCGCCCGCCGTGCCCAGCATGGCGCGGCCGATGGCCTCGTCGGTCGCGCCGGGCGGGAAGGTGGCGACGACGCGACCCTTACGGAGCACCACGAGGCGATGACAGAGGCTCTTCAGCTCCACGAGATCGGCGCTGATCACGAGCACCGCGGCACCCTCCGCGGCGGCGGCCGCGATCGCGTGTTGGATGGTGCGGGCGGTGCCGACGTCGACCCCACGGGTGGGTTGCGCCAGCACCAGCACCCGGGTCTGGCGATCGAGGGCGCGCGCCATCACGAGCTTCTGCTGGTTGCCGCCGGATAGCTCGGAGGCGAGCCGCTCCGGCTCGCGCGGCTGCACGTCGAAGCGGTCCAGACGACGCGCCACCGCCGCCGCCTCGTCGGTGAGGCCGCCGAGGTCGCCGATCACCAGGTTGTCGGCCACGGTGGCGTCCGCCATCAGCTCGTCGCGGTGGCGATCTTCGTGCACGACCACCAAGCCCCCCGCGCGCCGCGCCGCCACCCGCGCGCTCGGGGGCCGGGCCCCGTCGTCGAGCGGCGTCCCATCGAGCCGCACCGTCCCTTGCGCGACCTCCTCGAGGCCAGCGAGCATCCGGGCGAGCTCGCGCTGTCCGTTGCCCTCCACACCCGCGACACCGACCACCTCTCCGGCTCGCACCGTGAGGTTCAGGTCATCGAGCCGTGGTGTGCCGCCGTGGTGCTGCACGCGCACGCCCTCCACCGCGAGCATCACCGGGCTGTCGGCGAGGACCGTGGGCGGTGTGGCGGGGGGGGGCACGTCGCCGCCCATGATGGCGCGGGTGAGGTGTCTCTCGAGGCCTGCTGCGTCGCGCTCGATGGGCTGCTCGAGCACCCCCGCGCCGCGCCGCATCACCGTCACCCGATCGCAGTAGCGCACCACCTCGTCGAGGCGATGGGTGACCACGGCGACGGTGCTCCCGTCGTCGGCGAGCTTGCGCAGCGTGGCGTAGAGCTCGCCCACTTCGATGGGGGAGAGCACCGCCGTCGGCTCGTCGAGGAGCAGCCCGCGCGCCCCGCGAAACAACACGCGCAAGATTTCTAGGCGCTGGCGCTCACCCACGCTCAGCTGCTCCACCGGTCGCGTGAGATCCACCGCGAGGCCGGTGTCTTCGGCGATGGCCTCGGCGCGGCGGCGGGCTGCCTCGCGATCGAGGCGGCCCAGCCAGCGTCCGATGCCCCCGGACGAGAGCTCGGCGCCGAGGAGCAGGTTGTCGAGCCCGGTCATGCGCAAGACGAGCATGAAGTGTTGATGCACCATCCCCACGCCCCGGCGTCCCGCCTCGTGGGGCGTCGCCGGGGTGAGCGGCTGCCCGTCGATCGACACGCCGCCCTCGCTCGGCGCGAGGAGACCGGCCATCAGCTTGAGCGCGGTCGACTTGCCCGCGCCGTTCTCCCCCACGAGGGCGTGGATGACCCCCGGGACGAGGGTCAGATCGAGGCTTCGTACGGCCACCAACGGGCCGAACCGTCGCGTCGCGGCGGTGAGCTCGATACGAGGGCCCATGGCGGAGCACATGATGGAAACGAAGGGGGCCCGCGCTGGCGAACCTCCGGCCTGTGCGATAGAAAGCGCTGTGCCTCGTCCATTCCCCCCTGTCAAACCGCCGCCTCTGCCACAGCAGGATGGAGCCACCTTCGTTCGGCTCGTGGAGCTGATGCGGCGCCTGTTGGAGCCGGACGGTTGCCCCTGGGATCGGGAGCAGTCATTCGCGAGCCTGCGCCGCTACGTGCTCGAAGAGGCGGCCGAGGTGGTCGACGCCATCGACCGCGAAGACTTCGGCGAGCTCTGCGCAGAGCTCGGGGATTTGCTGCTCCAGGTGGTGTTCCTCGGCGAGCTCGCGCAGCGCGAGCAGCGCTTCGCCCACGACGACGTGGTGGCGGGCATCGTCGACAAGTTGGTGCGGCGCCACCCCCACGTCTTCGCCGACGTCGAGGTGGGCGACGCAGACGAAGCGCTGACCAACTGGGAGCGCATCAAGGCCGGCGAGCGCAAGGCGAAGGGGCAGGGGGAGGGGGTGCTCGACAGCATCCCCCGCAGCCTCCCCACGCTGGTGCGGGCGCAGCGGCTCGGCGAGAAGGCCGCCACCATGGGCTTCGACTGGCCCGACGTGCAGGGGCCGCGCGACAAGCTCGCCGAGGAGCTCGAGGAGCTCGCGGTCGCGGCCGAGGAGGCCGTCGCGGAGGGCGAGCGCGCCGCGCGGCTCGAGCACGAGCTCGGCGACGTGCTGTTCGCGGTCGTGAACCTCGCGCGACATCTCGGCGTCGACGCCGACCGCGCGCTGGTCAAAGCCAACGACCGCTTCTTGACGCGGTTCCGCCACGTGGAGCGACGGGTCGACGAGCGACACGGCGGCTTCGCCGCGGGAGCGGTGCCGCTCGGAGAGCTCGAGGCCTACTGGCAAGACGCGAAGGGCGAGACGCCGTGACCGACCCGATCCTCCTCTGCGAAGTGGTCGATCGCGTCGCCACGGTCACCCTCCACCGCCCGCACACCAAGAACGCGCTCACCCGCGAGCTCGTGGAGTTGCTCGGCGCGACGCTCGAGGCGCTCGCCGCCGACGCCGACGTGCGCTGCATCCTCCTCACCGGGGCGGGCGGCTCGTTCTGCTCCGGCGCCGATCTGAAGGCGGCCACGGCGGATCTCGCGGCCCAGGCCGACGTCGCCGCCGCGCTCGAGCAATACCATCGCGTCATCCGCGCCGTCGTGGCCGCGCCCCAACCGGTCATCGCCGTGGTGGACGGCCCGGCGGTGGGCTTCGGCTGCGACCTGGCGCTGTCCTGCGACCTGCGGATCCTGTCCGACCGCGCCTATCTGCAGGAGAAGTTCGTGCGCATCGGGCTCATGCCCGACGGCGGCGGCACCCTCTGGCTCGCGCGCGCGATCGGGGTGGGCCGCGCCCTCGAGCTCTTGCTCACGGGGGACCCCATCCCCGCGGCGCGGGCTCTCGAGCTCGGCATCGCCAATCACGTGGTGCCGCCCGAGGCGCTCCTCCCCGAGGCCCGGCGTCTCGCCGAGCGACTCGCGAAGGGCCCTCCGCTCGCGCAGGCGGCGATCAAGCGCGCGGTGCGGGGGGCCCTCTCCTCGGGGCTCGAAGCGGCGCTCGCCGCCGAGCGCGAGGGACAGCTCGCGTGCCTCCGCAGCCAAGACTTCATGGAGGGCGTGGCCGCTTGGATGCAGCGCCGCGAGCCCGAGTTTCGCGGACGGTGAGGGCAGGGCTCACAGCGCGATGAACACGAGCGCGGCGAGGGCCACCCGATACACCCCGAACGGGGCGAGGCCGATCCGGCCGACGTAGCGCAAGAACACGGCCACCACGAGCCAGGTGACCGCGAACGACACCACGAGCCCCACCCCGAGCGCGGCGGTGCCGTCGGGCATCGCGAGGATGAGGTGGCCGTTCTTGTAGAAGTCGTAGAGCGTCGCCGCGCCGAGGGTGGGGAGCGCGAGCAGGAACGAGAACTCGGCCGCGGTCTTGGTGTCGAGGCCGAGCAGCCTCCCGCCCACGATGGTGGTCATGGATCGCGACGCACCGGGCCACAGCGCGAGGCACTGGCAGAGGCCGATGAGGAACCCCTTGGTCACCGTCACCGCCTCGAGCCCCGCCGCGCCCGGGTGCTTGCGCATGCCGAGCTCCACCGCGACCATGAGCAATCCCCCCACCGCGAGCGCGCCCGCCACCGGCAAGGGGCCAAACAGGTGCGCCTTCACCGCCTTGTGGAGCAAGAGGCCCGCCACCGCGGTGGGCACGAACGCGGCGAAGAGGGCGCCGAGCAGCTGGAGCGACCGCTTCTCGCCGCCCCACAGCCCCCTCACCGTGGCGGCGATGCGCTCACGGAAATACGCGCCCACCGCGAGCACCGCCCCGAGCTGGATCACCACGTCGAGCGACTTGGCCGCTTCGCCCTCGTGCCCGAGCCAGTGCCCGAGCAAGATCAGGTGGCCGGTCGACGAGACGGGGAGCAGCTCGGTGAGGCCCTCGACGACGCCGAGCAGGGCCGCTTCGCCGAGGCTGATCGCTTCGGGGGGGGGCGCGGCGAGGGGAGGGGTCACCAGCTCCCGTCGATACGCGCGATGAAGTCGTAGGGGTAGCCGAGGGGGACGGCGCTCGCGCTGTCGAGTCGCTCGAGCTGCTCCTCGGAGAGCTCGAGGTCGGCCGCGCCGAGGTTGTCCTCGAGCTGAGCCACGGTGCGGGCGCCCATGACCACCGAGCACACCGCGTCCTTGTGGAGCAGCCACGCGAGCGCGATCCGACTCGCCGAGCAGCCGTGCTCTTCGGCTACGCTCACGAGGGCCTCGACGATCTCCCAGTTCTTCGGTTCGGTGTCGAAGCGCTCGTAGCGCTCCTTCCACGCGGCCATGCGGCTCCCCTCGGGGGCCGCCTGACCGCGGCGGTACTTGCCCGTGAGCAGCCCGCCGGCCAGCGGCGACCACGGCAGGATGCCGATGTCGTACTCGCGGCACGCGGGCACGTGCTCGCGCTCGAGGTCGCGGCAGGCGAGGTGGTACTGGGCCTGCAGCGTGCAGAACGGCGTGAGGTTGCGGGCGTCGGCGATGTGCATCGAGGCCACGAGGCGGTAGGCAGCGTAGTTGGACGCGCCGACATAGACGATCTTGCCCGCCCGCACCGCGTCGTCGAGCGCGCGGAGCAGCTCGTCCTCGCTGGTGGTGATGTCTTGCATGTGGATCTGGTAGAGATCGATGCGGTCGGTCTGGAGCCGCTCGAGGCTCGCGTCGATGGCGCGCAGGATGCGCAGCCGCGACGCGCCAGAGCCGTTCGGCCCCTCGTGCATGCGGAAGCGACCCTTGGTGGCGAGCACGACGCGATCGCGGGCTCGTCTGTCTTTCATCCACCGCCCGAGGACGCGCTCGCTGAGACCGTCTTGACCATACACGTCGGCGGTGTCCACGAAGTTGATCCCGCCCTCGATCGCGCGATCCAACACCGCGAAGCTCTCCTCCTCGGAGGAGCCCACGCCGTGCATGAACGACTTGTCGTCGGCCTCGCCGAAGGTCATGGCGCCGAGACAGAGAACCGAGACGCGGGTGCCCGTGTGGCCGAGCTGCCGATACTTCATGGCACGCGGTATACCCTCGCTCCGAGCGCGATTCACCCCACGTGTTGGCTCTCTTCGACGGGACGGCGCTCGGTCGCGTCGCGCTCGGGCGCCCCGAGCGCAGCGAGTGATCCGTCGCGTCGCGCTCAGGTGCGCCGCGCCGCGCGCCGGCGCCGGGCGACGCCCAACGCCACGCCGAGGCCGAGCGCGAACAGGCCGAGCGGGCGCGCGGAGAGGCCGGCCGCGGTCGGTGCCGGCGTCACCGCGCACGTCTCGTCCTGCACCACCGGCTCTTCATCAGCGCACAGCCCGCTGAAGCCCCCGTTCGGCTTCGGACGACAGGTGACGTCGCGGCTCGGGGGGTAGGCGGCGCAGAGCCCCTGCTCGTCGTCGTAGTCGATGGTCCGGAGCTCGGTCGTCCCCTCCTGATAGCCCGCGTTCATCGTCGCGCTCAGATCCGCGGTGTGGTCGAGCCCGACGAAGTGACCGAACTCGTGGGTGAGGATCGACTGCATGTCGTACACCACGTAGTCGTCGCCAGTGGTGTACTCGTTGTAGGCGTGGTTCATCTCGATGTCGGCATCGAGGATCTCGCCCGTCTCGGTGTCGTAAGTGACCGTGGTCTTCGCGAGCGTGTTGTCGACGCCCGCGTAGTCCCACCGCGTGTCTTGAAACAGGATGATGTTGGCGTTGGGGCCGCTGGGGTTGTACTCCGCGCGATGACAGGCGACGTTGGCCTCACGCACGAAGCTGATCGAGGCGACGCCACCCCCCTCACAGGTGACGTCGCTCCAGGCCGCCACCGAGCCCTCCGTGATGCGCTCGAAGTCGGCGAAGTCGACGAACTCGCTCCCTTGCTCGTTGAGTGAGAAGCTCACGCAGAGCCCGGGCCACGAGAGCGGCGTCCCTTGGGTCTTGCAGCCGTCGAGGTCGCGGGCGCACTCGCCGACGCAGGTGGTGCTCCGGCAAAACGCCTCCGCCGTCGGCGCTGCCGACGTCGCGACGGCAGCGGCGGCGAGGGCGACAACTCGAATCATCCCATGGGCGTACCCCACGCGCATGGCCTCACTCTAGCAGACTCGCAGCAAGATGCCTCCGGGTCGTCGTGCGAGGCACGAGCCGGCGCACGACGCCCCGGAACGGGTGACGGCGAGGCACGCCCGTCGGCGTGCCTCGGCCTTCCGTGAAGCGGTCAGGGGCAGGTGGCAGCGCAAGCCGACTGGTAGTCTGGATCGGTCGGATCGCTCGCGTGATCCACGCACAGGCTGTCCCAGGCGGTGCTGCAACAGTAGGGATCGACGGCGCAGACCGCAGCCGTGCAGGACGAGCAGCTCGAGAGCAGCGCGTCGCCGGCGGTGCACTCGTCGTGCTTGGTGCAGGGATTCCCACCGCTGCAGATGTTGGCGCAGTACTGATCGGCCAGATCCACGCAGATGTCGTCCCACTCCGTGGTGCAGCAATAGGAGTCCTCGTCGCAGACGTTGCTCGCGCACGGGTCGCAGCTGCCGTCGAGGGGGTCGCCCTCCACGCACACGTCGTGGTTGCACGAGCCGCTGCCGCCGCCACCGCCCCCGCAGGGGGAGAGCGGGTTCGCGCACGGGATGCACGCGCCGTAACCGGCCGCGACCTTCAGGCAGAAGAAGTTGAGGTTGTGATCGTTGCTGCTGCCCCACAACAGATCGGCGAGGAGCGCGAACGCGATCTGGGCGAGGGGCTCGCCCTTGAACAGATCACCGACGAGCGGATCCACGTCGATCGGCGCGCAGTCGGCGTCTTTCTCGCAAGGCACGCACACGCCGCAGGTGAGGCTATCGGTGAAGTTGATCTCGGCGCAGATCGGCATCTTGTACTCGACGTTGGCCGGCGAGCTGATGGTCACCGAGGTGAAGCCGAGATCGAGCTCGGTGCCCCCGACGAGGTCCTGGATCTGCTTGCCCACGTCGTACAGGATGCCGACGTTGGCGCAGTCGTTGTCGTTGGAGCAGGTGTTGGTGAAGTCGCTGTAGGGCTCGGGCAACACCGCGATGCCGCCGAGATCGGAGCAGCCGGTGATCGGCGGGATGCAGGTGCCGCGCTCGCTGTTGATGGGCGTGCGGCATTCCCACTGGTCGTCGCCATCGCCGCAAGCCGCGCAGTCCGGATCGCCCTCGCACGCGCCGGGCTCGGCGCCGAGGATGCCGCACGGCTTGTGGCACTTGCCCTTCACGCACTGGTGGCCGGCGGCGCAGGGGAACGTGTCGGAGCACTGCGCGCACTTGTGCTGGAAGCACGCGTGGGCCCAGGTGCTCATGTTGTTGGGATCGGTGCCGCCGCACGAAGAGCAGTCGTTGTCCTCGTCGCAGGTGGCAGGGCACTTCGGTGAGCAGCTATCGGGTCGATCGTCGTCGTTGGTGTCGACGCAGATGTCCGACTGCAAGCAGTGCTGGGTGTTCGTCGCGGTGCAGGCCTGGCACTTCGCGGTCACCGTGTCGCACACCTGATGCATCGGGCTGCACGCGAGGCAGTCGGCGTTCTTGGTGCATGTGACGGTGGGGGTGCCCATGCCGTCGGTGGGGCAGGTGAGACCCTCGGGCACGCAGAGGCCGAACGGAGAGCACTCCTCTCCGTCGGGACAGCCTTCGCCGGTGTTCGGATCGCAGGCCACGCAGCGGTTCTCGGCTTCGAGGCAGGTGTTACGGCCGTCCGCGCAACCGAGGCAGTGCTCGTCGGCGCTACAGTTGTTGAGCAGGCAGATCCCGTTGGTGGTCCCGCCGCCGCTTCCTCCCTGGCCGCCGGTGCCCGTCTGCGCGGTGTCACCCTCGTCGTCACCGCAGGCGGTCAGGCCGATGGCGGGCGCTACAAAAAGCGCGGCGGTCGCCGCAATCACTCTCAGAAGCTTGCTGTTCACCGTGTCATCTCCTCGCGGGCGGATATCAAAGCCAGGCCCAAGCTCATCATGCTAACCGCCGACGATCCCGACAGCAAGGTGCTCTCGGCCCGTGTCGCGAGGCGAACGGCGCGGGGTCGTGGCAGCGTTCCCGACAATGTCGTACCCAGATCGCGGTGAAGCGGGCCTCGGGGGAGCGGGGGGCGTCGCGTCGGGGTAGGTTCGTGCGCCGAGGCGATCGACATGGCCGCGCTGTCCGACGAACCATCCCCCGGCGGCGCGCCGCGCGCGCTGCCCACTCGCCCGCGCCTCCGTCCGGAGGTGGCGGCGCGTCGACACGTCGTCGGCGACGCGGTCATGACCACCGTGCACGCCCCCCCGCCTTCGCGCGGGGTGGCCTGTCTCGGCGAGCGCGAGTGGGCGTTCGTGGCCGCGGCCGACGGCACGCGAGATCTGGAGGGGATCCGGCTCGCGGCGGCGCGGGACGGGCGGCGGGCCACGCGAGCCCACGTCGTGCGGCTCTTCGAGGAGCTCGCGGCGGCGGGGCTCCTCACCGATGGCGTCGAGGAGGCGACGAGCGCCTCGCTGGCGGAGCCGACCTCCGGGGTACCGGAGCGACCCTGTGTGGGCCTGCCCCGGTTTCGGCTGCGCTGCGACGGCTCGGGCACGTGTTGTCGGCTCTACACGACCACCACGTTCTTGCCGCTCGACGTGGCGCGAGCGCGCGCGCTTTGTCCCGACGTGCTCGCTGGAGGCCACCACCCAGAGCGACTGTTCACCCCCCTCACGTCGAGCCACGCTCACTCGTGGGAGCCAGTGGCGGTGGCCATGATCGACGGGCGCTGCGCCTTCCTCGGCGCCGACGATTCGTGCTCGATTCACGCAAGAGGAGGGGCGGGGGCCAAGCCGGCCGGTTGTCGGGCCTACCCGTTGCGCTTCGTCGACGACGGCGAGGTGATCCGCGTCGGCCCCGCCCCCGAGTGCAGCTGCGTCTTCGCGAGCCCGGCGGTCGACGAGGCCATGGACGCGCCTCGCCCGGACCACGCGCTCTTCGTGGAGCGGCTCGACGAGACGATCCAGGTGGGTGATGGCAGCTCGTGGTCGCGGGCTCGCTACCTCGCGTGGGCCACCGAGCGCGGCGAGCTCCTCGCCACAAGCGCGAACGGGGTCGACGCGCTCTGGGAGGCCGCGGCCGAGCTCGCCCACAGCGACGTGTCGCTCACCGAGCTCGCCGGGAGGCTCGCGCGCGCGCTCGAGGAGCACGGCCGGCTGCACGCGTGGCGGCATCCTCGGGATCTGGCGCGAGGCCTGCCCGACCTCATGCTGGTGGCCACGCGACGGATTGGCCGCGACGTGGGCGCCCTCGAGGGGGAGACCCTCTACCTCCGAGCGCTCTCGCACCTCCACGGCTGGGCGCTCGACGGGGTGCCCCTCGCGGCGAGCCTGCGCGAGCGGGCGCTGCGCCTGTTGGTGGCCCGCCACCTCGCCGACGTGATCCGCGAACGGGAGCTCGTCCGCGACGACGCGGCGTTTGGCGCGCCCATCGCGCTGGTGGAGGCGTCGTGCCGCGCGTTCGACCTCACGGCGTGGCGCACCAGCTGAGCGTTGTCTCCAGCGCGACGCCGTCCGAGGTGCGGGGGCGACCCGAGCGCCCAGCGCATGGAGCGCGCAGAGCTCGCCCGCGCGAGCCTCGCCTCATGGCGTGGGGGCCGGCGGTGACGTCGCGCCCGATGGGCTCGGGGCCGCCGAGGCCGCGGCGTGGGTGGCGGTCGCGCTCGCGCTCACCGAGGGCCTCGTCGTCGGCGCGGTCATCGAGGGGTCCGGTGGGCTCGGGGCCGCCGAGGCGCGGGGCTCGCCGGGGTCACCCGTCCCGAGCCAGCCGTACACCGCGACCGCGCCGAGCGCGAGCCCAGCCCCGAGCGCGACGAGCACGAGGGCGCGACTCTTCTCGGTGTGGGTCCGCGTCGGCGCGGCAGCGAGGCTCGTCTCGGTCTTGCTGAGCACCGCTGGCTCCTCGCCTGCGAGCTCGGCGCGACTCTGTACCGCCGCCTTCACGCTGTCGGTCACCGCCGTCAGGCTGGCCGGAGTGAGGTGGGTGCTCGGAACCAGCGCGGTGAGGGCGTCGGCCATCTCCTGCGCGCTCTGGAAGCGCTCGTCGGGGCGGAGCCGCAGCGCCTTGTGAACGACGGCGGCGATCGGGGCCGCGACCCACGGCGCCGCGTCCTGGAGCGGCGGCGCGGGCGTTCCGCAGAGGGTGATGATGAGATCGCCGAACGCCTTCACCTCCTGAAACGGCGTGCGGCCGGCCAGCATGCGATAGAGCACGACGCCGAGCGACCACACATCCCCCCGATGATCGAGGTTGCGTCCTCCGCGGGCTTGCTCGGGCGACATATAGTGTGGCGACCCGAGCAAGCCGCCGTCTTTGGTCAGCGTCGACTCATGGAACGACTTGAGCATGTCGTTCTCGAGCTTGGCGATGCCGAAGTCGCAGAGCTTCACCGTGACCGTGCCGCCGCGCTCGTCGAGGAACACGTTGGCCGGCTTGATGTCGCGGTGGATCACCCCCACCGCGTGGGCGGCGGCCAGGCCGCGGCAGGCCTGGGCCGCGATGGCCACCGCGATCTCGGGTCGCAGCACACTCTCGCGCCGCAAGAGCTCACCCAGATCCCGCCCCCGCATCAGCTCCATGACCATGTACGGGCGCCCCCCGGCGTCGGTGCCGGTGTCGGTGACCCGTGCGATGTGCGGGGTCTCGATGGTCCCCGCGGCGCGGGCCTCGCGATGGAAGCGGCGCACGTGGGCGGCCTTCTTCTGCAGATCCTCGGCGATGATCACCTTGATCGCGACCGGCGCGCCTCCGGCCACGGTCTCGGCCGCGAACACAGCCCCCATCCCGCCCTCGCCGATCTGCTCGAGGACCCTGTACTTCCCGTCGAGGACTTCGCCGATCACGACATTCCAAGCCTCGGGTTCGTGGTCGCCGGCTCCTCCCAGCAAGCCGCGCCCGCCACCCGAGCTCCACCGTAGCGCAAAAGCACCGTCCGCGCGCCTCCCTCACAGTGCACGCGATTTGCGCTGGGCGCCCCACCTCTTTGACTTTGTCGCGCCGCCGCACCACATCTCGGGTATGTCGGGGTGGATGAGAAGCGCTCTTCGTGTCGCCTGGTTGGTGTCGTTCGCCGCGCTCGTGGCCACGGGCTGCGGAGACAACAAGCCCCCGCCCAAGTCGGGCGACTGGACCGACAACCTCAAGCCCGTCGACCCGAACGCGAAGCCCGAGCTCGGCGACGACGACGACGACGCGCCCGACCCGGCGCCCGAGCCGGCGCCCGAGCCGGCGCCCGAGGCGCCCAAGCCCGCCCCCACCGCGACGCCGTCGAGCGGTCGCCCGATGATCCAATACGGGCCCAAGGCCAGCATCGAGAGCACGTTCGGGGTCACCCCGGGCTCCAAGCTCACGCTCACCGGCGGCCTCACCCTGGTGATCCCGGAGTTTGCCCTCGACACGGGGTACAACATCCTCTTCAAGGTCGCCGGGTCGTCGGCGCACAAGAAGGGCCCGGTGGTCGGCTCCATCGGCTACCTGAAGGTCACGCCGGGAACCAAGCTCCAGGCCGTCAAAGTCACCGGCAAGAAGGCCTCGTTCGAAATCCGCGTGGGCACCGGCGCTGCCGAGACCGTCAACTTGGCCCTCGGGGAGGTGGCCACCGACAACAACGGGGACGAATCGGGCAAGCCGACGTGGACCGTGCTCGCGCCGAAGCGCGTCGACAAGGCGGTGGGGATCGTCGACGGCAAGGAGACCGAGGAGCGCACCGCCGTGTTCGAGATCCCCACCATCGGTCCGGTGCTCTACTTCCACGCCACGACTGCCGGTCCGAGCTGACGGACGAGATCGAGACCTGCGCGGGCGAGCGCGCGCCGCGGCACATGCTCACCCGCGAAGTAGGCCATGCCGGCTCGTGCGAGCGCCGAGGAGCGCGTGACCCAGCGCTCGACCCACGGACGGGTGGGGCCGTACACGAGGCCGACCGTCGCCGCGCGGACGCGCAGATCGACGCCGATCCGGTCGCGCCGCATCGCGCGACGGTAGCCGCCGAATCGATAGTCGCCCTCCTCGGCACAGCGAGCGAGATAGGTGGCCGCCATCTTCCCGTACAGCACCGCCTGCGCGATGCCCTCTCCGAGCACGGGATCGATCCCTGCCGCCTCACCCACGAGCAACACCCGCTCGACGGCGAGCGGCTCGTACAGGGAGAGGCCCCGCTCCGCGAAGCGCTTGAACCGACGCGGCTCCGCCTCGAGGCCACGCTCACGGAGCCGACGCGCGAGCAGCTCGCTCACGTCGCACCGCTCGCCCGTAACGCCGCGGGTGAGGGCGTAGACCCCGCGACACACGAGGGGGACCCCGTCCACGACGGTGGGAAAGTCCCAGGCGTAGCCGGGATAGGTGGGGTCGCCGAGATCGAACGACAGCAGATCGCGCGCCTTGTCGGTGGCGACGGCGGGGGTGTCGATTTCGACCGCCTGCGCCCGGTATGGGCCCGAAGCAAAGCCCATCGCGCGCCGGACCGCGCTGCCCACCCCGTCGGCCCCCACCACCGCCCGCGCGGTCACCGCGCCGCGCTCGGTGTGGAGCGTCACCCGCGTCGCGCCGCGCTCGAGGCCGAGCATGCCCACCCCGTCGTGCACCGCCACCCCGCGCTCACGCACCCGCTCGAGCAGCGCCGCGTCGAACTGCCGTCGTCGAATGACCCGCCCGATGGACCGAGACCGGCGCGCGGTGAGCTCGCCGCTCGAGCTCTGCACGTGGAGCCCCGTCACCGTCACCGACTCCACGTCGAGCTCGACGCCGAGCGTCGCGAGGGCGGCGTCGGCGCGACCCCCGATCGCGCCCGCGCAGATCTTGTCGCGAGGAAACGTGGCCTTGTCGAGCACCAGGGTGCGTGCGGCGAGGTCCGGCGCGAGGGCGCACAAAAAGAGCGCGGTGGCGGCCCCTGCGGGACCACCACCGACGATGACCAGCTCGTAGTCGGCAGAAAGCCGAGCCTGCGCAGGAAGGAGAGCAGCCACTGAGCGACCGGTAGGGGAGCGAGCCCAACCGGAACACGTTGGGTGGCGGAGCGGAAGCCCCCTCCATGAAACGCGAGAGCCGACCGGAAAAGCCTGGAGGGTGCGGCAGCACCCTCCAAGACACTCAAGACCCGACCGGAAACGCCCGGAGCTCTCGCGAAGCGCGCTTGGGCGTTGGGGCGAGAAGCGCAACGCGGTGGGTGGGGGCTCCCACGCGCAGCGTGGGGGGAGGGTGCGGCAGCACCCTCCAACACATTCAGTTGGTCTCTTCGAACTCGGCGTCGATCACGCCGTCGTCCTTGGCGCCCGCAGGAGGGGCGTCGCCGCCGGGCGCGCTCCCGGGTGCGGCTGCGCCGCCACCAGCGCCGGCCTTCTCGTACATCACCTGGGCGATGCGATGGGCCTCGTGCTCGAGCTTCTCGATGGCCGCCTTGATCTTGTCGTCGTCCTGCTCGTCGAGCGCCTTGCGTGCCTCGACGATGGCGGCGTCGATCGCGCTCTTGTCCTCTTCGGCCAGCTTGTCTTTGTTCTCGTTGATGTTCTTCTCGAGCGTGTAGCACAAGGTGTCGAGCTTGTTGCGGCGCTCCACCTCCTCGCGCTTCTTCTTGTCTTCGTCCTCGTGATCCTTGGCCTCGCGAACCATGCGATCGACCTCGTCGTCGCTCAGGCCCGAGCCCTCCTTGATGGTGACCGTCTGTTGCTTCCCGGTCGCCATGTCCTTGGCGCTCACGTTGAGGATGCCGTTGGCGTCGATGTCGAACGCCACCTCGATCTTCGGCACGCCACGCGGGGCGGGCATGATGCCATCGAGGCTGAACTTCCCAAGGGTGCGGTTGTAGCGGGCCTCGGTGCGCTCACCCTGCAGAACGTGCACCTCCACCGACGGCTGGTTGTCGGCGGCCGTCGAGAAGATCTCCTTCTTCTGGGTGGGGATGGTCGTGTTGCGCGGGATCATCACCGTCATCACCGAGCCGAGCGTCTCCACGCCCAGCGACAGCGGCGTGACGTCGAGGAGCACCATGTCTTGCACCTCGCCGCTGAGCACGCCGGCCTGTACCGCCGCGCCCACCGCCACCACCTCGTCGGGGTTCACCCCGCGATGCGGATCTTTCCCGAAGAACTTCTTCACCGTCTCTTGCACGAGCGGGATACGGGTCGAGCCGCCGACGAGGATGATCTCGTCGATGTCGCTCGGCTTCTTCTTCGCGTCGTCGAGGGCCTTCTTGAGCGGCTCCATCGTCTGTTCGACGATCTTGCCGATCATCTGCTCGAACTTGGAGCGCGACAGCGTCTTCTGCAGGTGCTTCGGGCCGCTCGCGTCAGCGGTGAGGAAGGGGAGGTTGATGGTCGACTCCTGGGCGCTCGAGAGCTCTTTCTTGGCCTGCTCGGCCGCGTCCTTCAGGCGCTGGATCACCATCTTGTCTTTGGACACGTCCATGCCGCTGTCCTTCTTGAACTCGGCGATGAGCCAATCCATGATCACGCGGTCGATGTCGTCGCCGCCGAGGTGGGTGTCACCGTTGGTCGACACCACCTGCACGACGTTGTCGCCCACCTCGAGGATCGAGATGTCGAACGTGCCGCCGCCGAAGTCGTAGACCGCGATGACCTCGTCCTTCTCCTTGTCGAGGCCGTACGCGAGCGCGGCCGCGGTGGGCTCGTTGACGATGCGCTTCACGTCGAGCCCGGCGATGCGCCCAGCGTCCTTGGTGGCTTGACGCTGCGAGTCGTTGAAGTAGGCGGGCACCGTGATCACCGCCTCGGTGACCTTCTCGCCCAGATAGTCTTCCGCGGCCTTCTTCAGCTTCTGGAGCACCTTGGCGCTCACCTCGGGGGGAGCCACCTTCTTCCCGCGCACCTCGAAGAAGACGTCGCCGTTCTGTCCGCGGATGCACTTGTACGGCGCGCGGTCGATCTCACGACCCGCCTCCTCGAAGCGCATGCCGATGAAACGCTTGGCGCTGAAGATGGTGTTCTCGGGGTTGGTGACGGCCTGGCGCTTCGCGATCTGGCCCACCAAGACCTCGCCCTTGTCGTCCCACGCCACCACCGACGGGGTGGTGCGTGCGCCCTCCGCGTTCACGATGACTTTTGGCTCTTTGCCTTCCATCACGGCGACGACGCTGTTGGTGGTGCCGAGATCGATTCCGATGATTTTGCCCATGGCTTTGCAGACTCCTGTTCGATCCAAAGTCTCAGAGTGTTGGCGAACGGCAAGCGCGTCCGAGGACAAAGCTCACCCATGCCCCCTGCAACCCGGCCCTCGGTGTGTCACCGGACAGAGCCGTCGTGGGTGTGCAGACGTTGTTTTGCTTCGGCTGATGCTTCCGCAGTGATGCTTTCGCAGAGTTGCGTCGGCAGGATTGCTTCGGCAGTGCTTTCGCGGTGGTTTTGCGGCCGACTCGTTAGCTCGCCTGTGCCACGATCGCAACCTAACCATGGGGTCCAGAGCGTCAAGCGTGCCCGGGGCAAAGGGCACAGCGCTTGCAGAACCCGAGCGTGGACGCTATAAGCCTCGGCCCACCCGAGCGCGTGTGCGCGCCGGGACGAACCGAGGAGCTTAGCTGTGAAGACCGGCATTCACCCGAACTACGAGAAGGCCTCCATCAACTGCGCGTGCGGCAACGTGATCGAAACCTACTCCACCACCGGGAGCTATTCGATCGACGTGTGCTCTGCCTGTCATCCCTTCTTCACGGGCAAGCAGAAGCTCTTGGACACGGCTGGCCGCGTCGATCGCTTCCGCAAGAAGTACGGCATGAAGCGCTGATCGGGCGCCCACGCCTCGTGACCGAGTCCCGGTGGACCTGGCTCCACCGGGCTCGTCTTACGCGCTAAGCTCCACGCGATGCTGCCGTTCGACAAGCTCGATGCGATCGAGCGCCGCTTCCAGGAGATCGAGCAGCTGCTGTGCGATCCGGAGGTGGTGAGAAGCCACGACACGCTGCGCAAGCTCAACAAGGAGCGCAGCGACATCGAGCCTCTGGTGGCCACGTTCGCGCGCCTCAAACAGCTCGATCGCACCATCGACGACGACCGCGCGGCGCTCGAGGATCCTGAGCTCCTCGAGCTCGCCCAGCTCGAGCTCGCCGAGCACGAAGAGGCGCGCGCGCGGCTCGTCGAGCAGCTGAAGTTGCTGCTGCTCCCCAAAGACCCCAACGACGAGCGCAACACTATCCTCGAGATCCGCGCGGGAACGGGGGGGGAGGAGGCGGCGCTGTTCGCCGCCGACTTGTTCCGGATGTACGCGCGCTACGCGGAGACCAAGGGGTGGAAGGTCGAGGTGCTCAGCGAGAGCGACGCCTCGGCGGGAGGCTACAAGGAGGTCATCGCCCTCGTGAGCGGCAAGGAGGTGTTCTCTCACCTTCGCTTCGAGGCTGGCGTGCACCGCGTGCAGCGCGTCCCCGCCACCGAGGCGCAGGGACGCATCCACACCTCCACCGCCACCGTGGCGGTGTTGCCGGAGGCCGACGAGCTCGATGTGGTGATCGACGACCAGGATTTGGACATCTCGATCGCGGCGTCGGGCGGACCGGGAGGGCAGGGGGTCAACACCACCAACAGCGCGGTGCAGATCCGGCACATCCCGAGTGGCCTCATCGTGAAGTGTCAGGACGAGCGCTCGCAACACAAGAACAAGGCCCGCGCGCTCAAGGTGTTACGGAGCCGTCTGCTCGAGATCGAGCAGCAGAAGCGTGAGGACGCCCTCACCGCCGAGCGCCGCGGCATGGTGGGGTCGGGGGAGCGCAGCGAGAAGGTGCGCACGTACAACTACCCTCAGAACCGGGTGACCGATCATCGCATCAACCTCACGCTTCACCGGCTCGATCAGGTGATGCAGGGCGATCTCGAGGAGGTCATCGGAGCCCTCCGAACGCACCGTCAAGCGGAGCTCTTGCGGCTCGAGGCGACCTCATGACCACGCAGCCCGCCTCGTGCGCGCCGCGTGGGGAGCCCGCCATCGACACCTCGGGGCTCTTGGTCGCGCTGGTGTTGGTGCCCGAGAGCTACCCACGGAATCGCTTCTTCGAGCTCTATCGCCAGCCGGCGGCGCGACGGGTGCGGCGCCGAGCGGCCTTGATTCGCGGCATCATCGCCGAGCTTCGGGGCGGGGTGGCGGAGCTCACCGTCGAGCGCAAGGGGCAGGTCTCGACGCTGCGGTACCGGCTACCCGACGTCGGCGTCTCGCGACTGTCGCGGCTCGACGAGGACGAGCTGGCCGTGCTCACCATCGCGCTCGAGCGGAGCGGTGATGCCGGTGTCTTGCGCGACGTGGACACCGGCGCGATGGACCGGATCCTCCGGCACCTCGCGAACCTGTTCCCAGAAGCGTGAGCCTCGAGCGGCGCCTCACGCGAGCTCGGCGGCGGCAGTGACCGCGCGCTCGATCCACGTGGCCTCGGCAGCGTCGATCGCCGGCTCACGCTCGAGCGGGGTGTCGAGCGGAGCGGGGGCCCGCTCGCGCACCCTGAGGTGCACCGTGTGGATACGCCCGGCCCTGCCCGCCGTAGCCCGAAAGAGGGACCAGAGGTCGGGCCCCACCGCTCGACGCGGACACGGTCGGACGCGCAGCGCACCCGCTCGCGGGAGCTCCACCTCGTAGCCGGCCACGAGATGGTCGACCGGATCGAGCCAGCCATCGGGCGCGCCAGGGGCACCGGCGGCGAGCCACGCCTCCACCGTCGTGTCCGCGTGTGCAGCCGACGACAGGCCGAGCGACAGTTGGCGCTTCTGGACCGCCGCCTCGACCTCTCGCAGCCGATGGGTGCCGGCGACGTGCACCGTCTGCGATAGGGGATCGAGCGTGGGGGTGAGGGGAGCGGGCTCGAGGGGGTGGCGTGGCGGCCAGGCGGGCGGCATGAGGTTGCCGGGGTTGAGCACGGCGTGGGGGTCGAAGGCGGTGCGCAGCGCGCCGACCAGCTCGATCCCGAGGCCCAGCTCGCGGCCCATGCTCGGTGCCTTGCTGCGACCGACCCCGTGGTGATGCGACAGCGTGCCGCCGGCGCTGATGGCGGCGTCCATGGCCACGCGCCAGGCCTCGTCGTAGCGCGCCTCCGCCGCCTCGGCGTCGCTCGCCGAGCCGGCGAACGTGAAGTAGATGCTGCAGCCGTCGGGGTACGCGTGGGACATGTGCGCCATCACCATCACGTGCTCGCCGAGCGCCTCGCGCACGTCGTCGTAGAGGGTGCCGAGGCGTGACCATGGCGCCGCCACCTCCATGGTGTCGACGAAGGCTCCCATCATGAACATCGGCGCCTGCCGGTAGCTGACCGCGTAGCGATGGCTGAGCCAGTGCCGCGCCGGCCCTTCGCCGAGGTCGTCGCCGCGGCCAGCGCGGGCGAGCTCGCGGGCCACCGAGAGCTCGTCGTCGGGGCGCTCGGTGGCGCCTTCGAACACGAGCACGAGCATCGCGCCGCCGAAGGCCCGCGTCCCGAGCTGGTCGACGGCGAAGTTCAGCGCGCTCGGGAAGCGCAACGCGGTGTTGGCCATCGAGCCGAGCGGCACGCCGGAGCCGCCGCGGGACGCGCCGCCCCGCTTCTTTCGCTCGCTGCGCCGCGCCATCATCGAGTCGAATGGATCGTAGAGCCGGCACACCGCCGGACGCAGGCCGCGCTGATAGATGGCGCGGATCGTCTCGTAGCCCGCCTCCATGCTCTCGAACGAGAAGGCGGCGAAGGCCCGGCGCGTGGGGTGGGGGTGGAGGCGGAGGCGCGCCGCGGTGATCACGGCGAGCACCCCTTCGCTCCCGACGATGAGCGGTGTCAGATCGGGGCCGACGGCGCGCCGGCGGAGGGTGGCGATCTCACCTCGCCCATCGACGCACTCGATGGACGCGGTCATGTCTTCGATCTTGCCGTAGAGCCCGGACATCTGACCGGCGCCCCTCGCGGCGATCCAACCCCCGACGGTGGAGCACAAGATCGACGACGGGAAGTGCCCCACGGTGTAGCCGAGGCGGTTGAGGTCTTCCTCGAGGCGAATCCCGAGCGCGCCCGCCTCGACCTCGAGGTAGCCCTGTTCGGGAGCGAGCTCGCGCCATCGGTTGAGGCGTTTGAGGTCGACCACGAGCGTCTTGCCGGTGGGGAGGACGCCGCCACAAACCCCGCTGCCGGCCCCGAACGGGACCAGCTCGATCCCTTCGCTCGCGCAGAACGACAAGAGGGCTGCGACCTGCTCCACCGACTCCGGCCAGGCGATGGCCTGCGGTCGGTGCTCCGCGATGCGTCCCGCCCGAACCGCGATGTGATGTCTCGGCCAGAGGTCGCGAGCGTAGGTGATGCGGTCGGGAGCGCGCTCGCTCGTCTCGACCCCCACCGCGTCGCGGATCGCGCGCGCGAGCTCCACCCGGTCAGCCCTCTGCCTTGCGCCTGCTGGTCACGATGATGCGCGGTGAGTTGGCGCCGAAGTATGCGCCGCGATGAACGCAGTGTCCGCTCACCTCGAGCACCTCGAAGCCCACCTTCTGCAGGAGTCGCCCGAGCTCGGTGAGCGTGTACAGGCGTATCGACATCTCGATCTCACGCGACTTGCCGGTGTCGAAGAGCACCATGCGCTTGGTGTGCAGGCGGCTCGTGAAGTAGTCGAAGCGCGACTCATCCATGCACACCACGCCAGGTTTTTCGTACCACGCCATGGTGGGCGAGTTGGGGGCCACGAAATCGCGGTTGACCACGTCGAGGGCGAACATCCCCCCGGGGCGCAGCGCCCGCGCGACGCGTTCGAGCACCTCGGCGTTCTGCTTCTCGTCGAAGAAGCCGAAGCTCGCCGACCAGCAGTAGATCCCGTCGAAGACGCCCTCGAGGTTGAGCTTGCGCATGTCGCCCTGGATGAAGCTCACCGACGTGCCCCGCGACGCGTTGTAGTCCTGCGCGAGCCTCAGCATCGTCGTCGATAGATCGACGCCGACCACCTGATACCCGCGCGACGCGAGCTCCACCGCGTGCACGCCGGTGCCGCAGGCGAGATCGAGGATCCGCGAGCCCTTCTCGAGGCGAAGGCTCTCTTCGATGAAGGTCGACTCACGCTCGACGTCGCGCTTCTTCGGGTTGTCGAGGGTGCGGATGAGCTCGTCCTCGAAGATGACCTGGTACCAAGGCTTCTTGGGGGGCTTGACGCTGGCCTTGGCGCCTCGGGCCGCGTCGGCTTTGGCGGCGGCCGCACGTGCCTTCGCCTCGAGCGCCTTGGCCTTGGCCTCCGCCTCGCGCGCCCGGGCCTCGGCCGCGGCGAGCGCTGCTTCGGCCGACGTGACGGCTGGCTGCTGGGCGGTGTCGCCGGCAGGGTCCGGCGGCCGCTCGGGGGCGATGGCCGGCATCACCGGGGATGCCATGAAGTCGAGTGCGACCGCCTCTGGGCTCGGTCCAGGCAGGCTCATGCGGTCGGGGATGATTTCTTCGATCTCGTCGAGCTCGCTCGCGAGTCGAACCCGCGGGGGGGGCAACGGTCGACGTGGAGTCGCGGGATGCTCCGAGCCTCGCCGGTGCGAGGCCTTGCCGTCGTCTTCGCGTTCGCTCGTCGTGCCCGGCATCGCGGGCAAGTCGCTGACGACCTGGATGGGACGCAGCACCGCGATGGAAGCCTCGTCGGTGTAGATCCCAGGCGCGCTCTCGCGTCGGTGAGGATCGTGGTGCTCGTCGTCCGTCGGTCGCGGCGGGGGCGGGGTGGGCGCCGGCGACGTCGGGGTGGTGGCCGCGGGGACCGACGCAACCTGCGGCGGCGACGACGCCGGGGTGACGGGGGGCGACGAGGTCGGCTCCGGGGGCGCGGAGCGTGGTCCGGCGGTGGGATCGGGCAACGCCGCGAGCCGCTGCCGGAGCTCCTCGTCGGGGGGGCCACGGAGCACCGTCGGCGCGTCGTAGATTTCGTCGTCCTCCGACGTGGGCACCCTGCGGCGCGGCTTGGGGGGCAGTGCGGCCGACCGCGAGGCCTCTCTCGGCGGCCCCGGTCGGTCGCTCCCCGCCGGCGCGAACGGACCCTCCGTAGGGCCGACGAGGGGGCGCTGCACGGTGGCCATGGCGTCGAAGGCGTCGTCGTCGGGCTCCGGCTCGGTGTCGTCGGCCTCGCCGTAGGCCACGGCACCCGGCGTCGGCGTCGAGGGCTTCGCGTCGTCGGGGATCTTCACCGTGCGCCGCTTGCCCTTGCGGCTCCGCCGTCGCCGCATACCCGCGGCGTCGTCGTCCCCGTCGTCGTCCGCGAAGAGCGGAGGGGCGTCGATGTCGATGTCGGTCTCGCTGTGGTAGGAGGGGCGCCGCGCGAACTTCTGCGTCTTCGCGAGATCGATCGAGTCGTCGTCGCCTCCCTCGAAGTCCACATCGCCCAGGAGGTGCATGTCCCCCATCAGCTCGCGGCCGTCTCGTGGCTGCGGTTGGCTCGGGACCGCGTGGGTTGGATCGAGCAGCGACTCCGCGGTCGGTTCGTCGAGGTCGCGCAGCCCGGGCTGCGTCCCCGTCGGCTGTGGCGGTCGCGACCGCGGGCGACTGCCTTGGCTCTGAAACCCGCTCCGTGCCGGTGGCGGCGACGGGGACGGCTCCGTCTCATAAGGAGGCGGGGGTGGACGGGACCCGAACGGGGGCGTCGCGCTCGGCGGCACGGCAGCGCTCGGGGGCACGGCAGGGCTCGGCGGAAGAGCAGCGTTGGGAGAGAGAGCGCCGCTCGTCGGCACCGGCGGCGGCGGAGGCAGATTGGAGCGCGAGACGATGGGCGCCGACGACAACGGTCCGCGCAGGCTCGGCACCTTGGGATAGCCCGAGCCTGGCTCCGGAGGAGCGCTGAGGGAGCGTGGCGGACGGCTGCGTGGCCGCGGGGGCACCGACGGTGGCTTCACGCTGGAGGGGCCGCGCCCGGAGCCGAGCGCCGCGGGAGCGCCGCTCTCTGCACCGGAGGCGGTGGCTCCCCCCGCCAGAGCGGCCTCCGGCGGGGAGCTCGGCGGCTTTGGCCCATCGAGCAGGCTGGACATCTTCTTGCGCGGAGGCGGCAGGGGTTGAGAGGGGGCGGAGGCGCCGGGGCCAAACGACTTGCGCACGGGCGGTGGGCGCGGTGGCTTCGACGTTACCACGCCCTCGCCGTGCTGGGCGTCGTCGTCGGTGAGGGCGGTCATCGGGTCGACCGAGGTGGGCCCCACCTCGCCCACGAGCGTGGGCTGATCGTCGGGGATGTCGAGATCGGGAGGCTCGGGCTGCGCCACGCGCGGCGTGTCCCCGTCCGCCGCCGACTCCATCGTCGTCTGCATCGGGTCGCCCGACCCCTCGAGCTCATCACTCTCGAAGTCGACGGCGATGTCCTCGTCGGTGAACGAGTCCCCCGGCTTGCGCTCACCCATCGTGCCTCGCGCCGGTGAGGGGATCGCCGAGCCGCACCGGCCCCAAGGCGCGGTCGATCGGGGGGGCCGCCCCCGGTTCGGTGAAGATGACGGCCGTGGAGCCGAGGTGGAAAATCCCAAGCTCGGCGCCGCGCTCCAGGGCGAGCGCGGGCTCGAAGCGACGCTCCCCGAAGGGCACATCCCGCGCGTCGATCCCGCACACGGTGATGCGGCCGACGATCATCGCCGCCACCATCACCACCTGCAGCGAGCCGTGCCGCGGCGTGTCGAGCTGCATGGCCACGCGGCGGTTGCGCACGAGAAAATTGGGGATGTGGCGCTCGCTGATGGAGTTGACGGGGAACAGGTCGCCCGCGTACGAGCGGACCTCCACGAGGTCTCCCGACGCCGGGGCGTGGACGCGGTGATAGTCCCGAGGCGACAGATAGATCACCGCGAACTGTCCCCCCTCGTAGCGCGCCGCCACCGCTTCGCTGCCGAGCAGATCCGAGGCGCGGTAGGGGCGGCCCTTCACCGTGATCAGGTCGTTCCCCACCGGGCCCACCTCGTCGAGCCGGCCATCCGCAGGCGCGATGAGCACGTCGGCGGGGGCATCGAGGTCGCGGGCACCCGCACGCAACGGTCGGGTGAAGAACGCGTCGAAGCTGGGGTAGGCGCGCCCGCCGTTCAAGGGAGCGGCTTCGTCGAGATCCACATCGTACGCGCGCACGTAGGCCCCGACGACCGCGCGCGAGACCAGCGGTGAGAGCGGCAGCTCGCACAGCCGGCCCACGGCACGGGTGATCCGCGTGCGCGGCAGCACACGCAGCAATTGTGCAAAGGCGTAACTCCCGACGTTCACGACAGGGACACTCTGGATCGCTGACCCAGCAAAGTTCTTCGGCAGTGCTGGGATGCTAGTGCCGCGGACGCAAAGACACAATTGCGTTGCGGCTTCGGAGCATCGGGACGGCCGCGAGAGGCGTCGCCCCAGCAGGTCTGGTATGGTGCTTTGTGTGGTGTGATGTAGACAACGTGCGGTGATGGCAAGCTGGCAAGGTGAGACCCCCCGTGGCGCGCGTCGGAGGCGCCGGGACACGCTCGTCGTGGCGTGTACCCTGGTTCTGGGCGCTGTTTTGCTCTGGGGCTGTTCCCGAGCGGACGCACCGGAGGGGGGGGCAGGGGCCGGCACCGTGGGCACGACCCCCTCGGTGCGGACGCCGGTGTTCTCGGCCGATCCATCGTGGGATCCGGGGCGGGGCGAGCCCGTGGTCGTCCAGGTCACGGTGACCGCCAAGGGCTTCGATCCGGAGACGGCCCGCTTCGTGAAGGGCCGCCCGGCGATCCTCGAGCTCACCCGCGTCGAGGAGACGAGCTGCGTCGACTCCGTCAAATTCCCGTGGTCGGACCAGGTGATCGACCTGCCGCTCCGACAAACGGTGAGGATCGTGATCCCCGACACGTCGAAGGCGGGGAGCTTTCGCTACGCCTGTTGGATGGACATGGTCTTCGGCACGGTCCTCATCGAGGACGGCCCCTGAGAGGGGCGCGGAGTGGCGTCGGTGTACCAACCCCCCGAGCGAATCAAGCACCCGCTGCCCCCGGCGCGCGCTCCGTCGGCGGCGGAGGCCGCTTCGTCCCTCCTGTTTTCGCCCATCACCCTGCCGTCGGGGCTCCGCTTGCAGACGCGCACGTGGGTGCCCGCGATGGTCCCCTGGCGGTCGAACGAGGAGGGCCTGGTCACTCCCGAGCTCCTGGCCTGGTACCGTCGGTTCGCGGCCGGGCGGCCCGGCGCGATCGTGGTGGAGGCGACTGGGATTCGCGACGTGCCGAGCGGTCCGTTGCTGCGCATCGGACACGACCGCTTCGTGGCGGGTCTCGCCGAGCTCGTGCGCACCGTCCGTGAAGCCAGCGACGGAGAGACGCGGCTGTTCATCCAGCTCATCGACTTCTTGCGGATTCGGCGCCGGCCCACGAAGGAACGATTCTGGCGTGAATTCTTGGTCATCACCGCAGAGCACCGGCGCCGGCTGGTGGCGCTCACGGGCGACGAGATCTATGCGGATCCGCGGCGGTGTCACGAGGCCGCGCTGCGGGAAGCGCTGCTCTCGCTCGAGCCCGCGCGCGCGGCTGAGGTGCTCACTGCCCGTGAGCTCGAGGCGCTCACCCACGGCGCGCGGGAGCACGTCGGCGACCTCTCCCTCCCCCACATCCGCGACCTCCCCAGCACGTTGCCGCCGCTGTTCGCGGCTGCGGCAGAGCGGGCGCAACACGCCGGCTTCGACGGTGTGGAGCTCCACTACGCCCACGCCTACACGATGGCTTCGTTCCTCTCCACCCTCAACGCGCGCGACGACGGCTACGGCGGCTCCTTCGAGGGGCGTATCCGACTCCCACGCGAGGTGCTCGCGGCGGTGCGGGAGCGGGTGGGGGCGGAGAGCACGGTGGGCTGTCGGCTGCTCTGCGATGAGGTCGTCGCGGGCGGGAGCGAGGTGACGGACGCGGCGGGCTACGCGACCGAGCTCGCGCGGGCGGGCATCGACTACGTGTCGCTGAGCACCGGTGGCAAGTTCGAGGATGCGGCCCAGCCGAAGGTAGGACAGGCCGCCTACCCTTACACCGGCCAGAGCGGCTGGGAGTGTATGCCCACCACGATCGCCGACGCCCGCGGGCCGTTCGGGCGGAACATCGGCAAACAGGCGGCCATCCGGCAGGCGGTGAGGGCCGCGGGGTGGACGGCTCCGATCGTGATCTGCGGCGGGATCACTCACTTCGATCAGGCCGAGGGCTACCTGCGGGAAGGCGCGGGAGACATCGTCGCCGCCGCGCGCCAGTCGCTGGCCGATCCCGACTGGTTTCTCAAGCTGCGGCTCGGGCGGGGGGACGAGGTGCGCCGCTGCATCTATCGCAATTACTGCGAGGCGCTCGATCAGAAGCACGAGCAGGTCACCTGTCAGCTCTGGGATCGCGAGGGGCTCGCCAGCGCCGGCAGCGCCCTCAGCCGCGACGGCAAGCGGCGGCTGGTCGCGCCGCCGTGGGAGCCAGACTGACCGAGCCCCTCCCCGCGGGGCGCCCGCGCCTCCCCCCCACGTCGGGAGGTGTGCTCCTCGACGCGCGCGCCGCCCACCGGCTCGGGGTGCGGGTCAACGCGAATAGACGCGGGCGACCGCGCGGCCGGCGCCCTCGGCAGCGGTGAGCACCACCTTGGCCTCGTCGGGTTTGGGCAGAGGATTGTTGATGCACTGTCCCGAGGGCCCGATCACCGCCTGGGGACCCTTCAGCTCGTCTTGGCCCATCACGTAGTCTGCCGGGGCGTCCCCGATCACCATGCGGAGCTCGAGATCCGTGATGCCCTCCGCCACCGCCACCACCCCGTAGCAGCGGCCGGGGAGGATCGCGAACGACTGTTCGTGACGCTGCCCGTTCCGGAGCTGGGCGGCGAAGGCGTCGCCATCGGGGCGCATGTTGACCATGTTGCGCGAGGCGAGCTGCTCGAGCTGGGGGAGCGCGCTCGCCATCACCGAGAGCTCGATCGGGGTCGCCGCGCCCCCCGGATCCGGCGGCCCGAGATCGAGGAGGGGGGCGGGGGTGGGCGCAGGCGAAGGGGCGTATCCGGGGCCCGGCGAGCCGGGCTGGCCGTAGCCCTGGCCGTAGCCCTGCTGCTGGCCCTGCTGGCCGTAGCCCTGCTGGCCGTAGCCCTGCTGGCCGTAGCCCTGCTGCTGGCCGTAGCCCTGCTGGCCGTAGCCCTGCTGGCCGTAGGGCTGGGGATGTCGAGCCTCCGACTGCTCCTCCGGAGGGCAGCCCATCACGAGCAAGGCCGAGATCGCGGCCCACGGCAGCGGCGTGCGCATACGGCGCGCATCATACGATCCGCAGGGCGAAGTGCCAGCTTCGCGGGCCCACCCCCCGGCCGCATGGTCCCCCCGAAGGTCGCACCGCTGCTGTTGGGTCGCACCGCTGCTGTTGGGCTGCACCGCGTCGGTCGCTCAGGTGGGGTGGGCCGCGAGCATCCCGTCGACTACGCGGTCCATCATGCTCTCGAAGCGGACCACGTCGAACCGCGCGGAGCTGCAGAGCCAGTCGTTGTGTCCACCCGGCCCCGGGAAGTGCCCCACCACGTCGAGGTGATCGCCCATACCGATCCACACTGGCTCGCCCCAGATCATCGACGACAGGGGGACCACGCCGTCGTTGGCGGTGCTGTCGGGCACCTCCCCGAGCACGCGCCGCAGCGTGGCCTCGGAGCCATCCTGGGGTCCGCAAGGGTAGCGTGCGTCCTGAACCGCGGTGACGCGCCACAGGAGGTTGAAGAGCGCCGCCGAGATGGCCGACCAGGGCGATCGCATCGCGCGGATCCAGTCGGTGGCGCCGCTCGGGCGGGCGTAGCTGGCCACGCACTGGTACACCACCCCGGGGCGGTCTTCGACGCCGGCAAGAAACAGGTCCATCGCCTCCGGCATCAGCTGCACGACGCCTCCCTGGTCGTCGCGCACTTGGCGCAGCCAGTCGCGGAGATCGCGGCTGGAGGCGTCGTCGAGGGCTCGTGAGAGGCCGTCGGTGATGTTCTCCACCAAGCGCAGCTCCACGCCAGCGGTCTCGCCGGTGCGCCCGAGCGCGGCCACGAGCGCAGAGGCGGTGGCGAGGGGAGGGGCGCCGAGCTTCAGCGCGGTCACCGTGATCGCGCTCACCGCGTAGAGCAGCTGCTGCCCCTTGGCGGTGGCGAAGAACGTGGCGAGGGGCGTGCCGTAGTGCGGCGTGTTGATCGTCGTTACGGTGACGAGGCGGTCGATCCACCCAAGCTGATGGTTCGCGCGCTCGTCGAGGTGCACGGTCGGCGAGACGACGAGGCGCGCGTCGAGGCCCCCGGTGGAGTGGCCGATGATGTGGATCGGGCCACCATCGGTGCCGCAGGTGTGGGCCATCATCTGGGCGAGCCGCGCCGCGCGGCGGCGAATCGACGCCGTGGGGTGCACGTCGACGACGCGGATTTCGGTGGCGTGGCCACGCGCCTTGAAGCGCGCGGCGAGAGCCTTCTTCACGTGCTCGAAGTAGTCGTACGCCGCGAGGCGCGCGAAGCCGAACATGCCTGGGGCGAGGTAGATGCGGACCGGAGGCCGGGGCGGCGGCATGCGGCTTCGCACCCTAGCACGCCTCCGGAGGCGGAGCGTGATAGCGTCCGAGCGGCATGGCGGAGTCGTCCACGGCCCAGGAGATCGAGCGGGCGATCACCCAGGCGCTGGCGCGCAAGGGGGTCGGCGGCACGGTGGTCGTTCGTGACGAACACTGTGAGCTGCACAACGAGGGCGCGCCCATCGCCATCGAGCTCGGCGACTGGGTGGGACAGTGGAACTTGCTCCCCGAGGACATCCGCGACAACCGCGCGGAGAAGGCGGCGACCCGGCTGGTCAACGCGATGCGCGAGGCTCAGGGCAAGGCGGTGCGCATCCCGGCCGCGGACTTGCTCGCGCGTTACAAGCGCGTGGCCACCTATCTGGGGGGGGTGGTGGTGGCGGCCCTCGCCCTCCACTGGCTCTATCGCGCGAGCTTCTTCGGTCGGCCGGGCGGCGAAGCGGACGCGGACGCTGCGGAGTCGGCGGCGAGCGCGCGCGCCTCGGCGGAGGTGGAGGCGCGCGATGAGGCCGCGCGGGTGCGAAGGGTGTGCGAGGCGGCGCGGCAGCGCCTCTTTCAGGGGGCGGCGCTCGGTGTCGACATCCAGGGGTTCGTGGTGGAGCTGTGGCTCGCGCGCGACGGCGCCGCGCTGGCCTCGGACGAAGGGCTCCGGGCGCTCGTGGGCGGAGGGTTCGTGGCCGACGTCGGGGCCAAGGGCCCGAGCGAGGTGACGCTCCATCCCGGCGACGGCGAGCTGGGCCTCGCCACCGCGACGGTCCGCTTCGAGGGCGGCTATGTGGCCCCGTTCTTCGACGCGAGCGGGCGTGAGCGTTACCATGAGGTGGCCGAGCGGCTCGCCGACGCGGGGGGCGCGGTGTATGGCGCCCTCTTCGCGCGGTGTGCGCACCTTCCGGGCACGCGCGACGTCGGGGCGTGGTACCGCGGGAACGACGAGCGGGCGGCGGTCGTCAGCCTCCTCTATGGCGCGGGCCAGTTCGTCGACCCACCCGCGTTCGAGCTGCGCAAGCTCGAGGACGGCGGCGTGCTCACGAACCTCCGCCGTGGGGTCGCGTCGCTCGATCCAGAGGCGCGCGACGACATCCTGCGCAAGGCGGGTGGCCGCGTGTTCGCGCACCGTCCGAAGACGGGCGGGGCCGCGGTGTCGATACGCTTCCCTCTCGGTGGGCCACGACGCCCGGTGTCGGCGAGTCGCGAGCTGGCGCGGCTCCTCGGCTACTGAGCCGAGCGAGGTCTCGCCTCGCGCGCGCCGCCTCGTAGGTGCCGGGCTCAGGCGATGTGGATGAGGCTGTGGACGAGGGTGCTCGCGCTCGTCACCTCGTGGAGCTTCTGGCGGCCAGGGAGGAAGTCGAGCTCGACCACGAACGCGAAGCCGACCACGCGCGCACCCTGTCGCTCCACGAGGGCGACGGTCGCGGCCGCCGTACCTCCGGTGGCGAGGAGGTCGTCGACCACGAGCACCTCGTCCCCTGGCGCGAGCGAGCCCTGGTGCATCTGCAGGGTGCTCTCGCCATACTCGAGGGAGTAGCTCACCTCGTCGACGGCGGCGGGGAGCTTGCCCGGTTTGCGCACCGGCACGAAGCCGCAGTTGAGCCGGGCCGCCATCGCGCCGCCGAAGATGAAGCCTCGCGCTTCCATCGCCACGACATGATCGACGCCGCTGTCAATGAACGGCTCGCTGAGGAGATCGAGCGCGATGTGGAGCGCCCGCGGCTCGGCGAGCAGCGGGGTGATGTCCTTGAACACGATCCCCGGCTTGGGGAAGTCGGGTACGTCGCGGAGTCGCGCCTCGAGGTAGGCGATGGCGTGGGGCGAGGGGAGGGCGGCGGGATCGATCTTCAGCATGGCTGCGTCTCGCGGCGCACCCTACCACGCTCCGCCCTTCGCCCCGCCGAGCGGATGCGTTAGCGTGTACGGACCGATGAGCTCGCGTGGCCCCCAGCTGGCGTTGTTCTTGTTCGTGCTGACGACCGGCGCGAGCGTCGCGCGCGCTGAGGAGCCCGCCGAGGCGCCGTCGCCGCCGCCGCTCCCCACCGACGCGCCGGAGCCCCCCGACTCGGAGGGGCCCGCGGAGCCCCCAGACCCACCCGCGCCGCCGCCCCCGCCGGCACCCGCGGCGCCCCCGCCCCCCGCTTGGGCGCCGCTGCCCCCGTCGCACCCTCGACCGCCGCCGCCCTCCTGGGGCCCCAACACCCCCTACGGCTATCGTTGGTATGGCCCGACCTACGGCCCGCCGATCCCGCCGAAGACCCTCGAGTACCACGAAGGCGAGCCTCCCCCCCCTGGCTATCGGTTCGACACACGGGTCCGCCGGGGCTTCGTGATCGCGGGCGGCACCACGCTCGGCTCCACCTACCTCATCTCGGTGGGGGTGGCGGCCGCCTTCCAGGAAGACAACGACGCCGAGGCGTTCGTCCCGCTGTTCGTGCCGGTGGTCGGTCCTTTCATCACGGTCGGGACCGCGGCGCCGACGCCGTTCGCCACCGCCGTGCTCGTGCTCGATGGGCTCGCGCAGACCGTCGGACTCGGCATGTTCATCTACGGGCTGGTCGATCCGGAGAAGGTGTGGGTGCGGCAACGGCTCGGGTTCGACCTCACCCCCATCGTGCTCGGCGACGAGCTCATGGGGCTCGGCGCGAGCGGCGCGTTCTAAGCGGGGAGGGCCCGCTCCGAGCGGCTCGCCAACACGCGCCGCCACGGGCGGGGTTCAGGTACCGACGCGTTCGGTGCCGAGCCGCCCGAAGCGATGCACCGCGCCCATCAACAGGAGCGAGCCGACGATGACCACGAGCCCCCCCACCTTCGAGTCGTGGGTGCCCACGAGCGCGAGCCCGACGATGGCGATGGACGCGCCGAGGCCGAGCAGGCGCTGGTGCTGCAACACGCGCTGCGCGTCGCGACGGAGATGCGCCTCGAGCCCACCGCGCTTGCTCGCGCGCTGGCCCGACTTCTTCTTTCGGCGCGGCGAGTCGGTGTCGGCGGCCCCCGGACCGGAGCCCTCGCGCGCGTCGGGGGAGGCGCTTTGTGACCGCGACTTGCGGGGCGCCCCACCGCGGCGAGCGCGCTTCTCGGGCGTGGTCACTTGCCCTTCCCCGGGACGACGACGTGTTGGATGAAGTCGGTCACGTCGCGCCGCAGCTTGCGCTCGGCGGTGATGGCGGTGGCGGTGTGGTTCACGCTCTCGTCGAACCGATAGTTCTGCGCCCAGAGGATGAGCACGATCTCTCCGTTCGCCCCCGGCTCGAGACGCAGCTGATCGTCGTCGGGGTCGCGAGGAGCGATGGATCCGGCGAGCTTCTTCTCTTCGTCGCGCGTGAGGTAGGCCACGCTGTAGGGCCCCTCCCCGATGCGCATGTCCTCGGAGAGCTCGGCCCCGTTGCGCTTGAGCTTGATCACGCGGGGCGCGGTGGGTTCCATCCCGCTCTTCTTGATGGCTTCTTCGATGATCGCGCGGGCGCGGCGCTCCTCGAGGGGCTTGAGCACCGCTTCGGGACCCTGGGCCGGAGCGCAGCCGGCGCCGGCCGCGAGCACCCAAAGCGCGAGCATCGCGCCGCACCCACGGCTCCACGAGCCCAAGCCGCGCAGCCCGCGCGGCGCCCAAAACATCAGCCAACGCATGTGGGCACCAGATCTAGCGTCGCCGTGGGCGCAGCGCTAGACCAACGCCGGTGATCGTCATCGCTCGGCCTCGCCGTCCTCTCCACGCGCTCGTGGCCGCGGCCCTCGCAACGGCTGCGTCCTCTGGCTGTGCGACCGTCGAGGCCGTCCCCGAGCCGGACGACGTGGTCGACGCCTACGTGGCGGCGCTCGAGCGGGGCGACGCCGGCGCGATCTACGCGCTCATGAGCGAGGAGAGCCGGCGCGCCGTGTCCCGCGAGCAGCTCGAGCGCGTGTTGAAGGAGCAACGCGCCGAGCTCGGCGAGCACGCCAAGGCCCTCGCCTCCGAGCGACGAGCGGTCGAGGCGCGCGCCGAGATCCGCTACCCCGACGGTGAGCTCGTGGGCCTCGATCTGGTGGACGGACGCTTCCTGGTGACCGCTGCCGACGGGCTCCCGGCGTCCGCCAAGACCCCCGAGCAGGCCCTGTCGCAGCTGCGCAAGGTGCTCGCTCGCCGCAGCTACGCAGGGCTCCTCCGGGTGTTGTCACCGCGCACCCGTGCCGCGATGGAGGAAGATCTTCGCTCGCTGGTCGAAGGGCTCACCGAGCCCGACGCGCTGCGGATCGACGTGGTGGGCGACTCCGCCACCGTCACGGTGCCCGGCGGTCACCAGGTGAAGCTGCGGCGCCAAGACGGCCTCTGGCACATCGACGATTTCGACTGAAGGCCCGACCGACGTTGCCTCGAGGGGCCCCTCGAGGCGCGGTCCGACGAGCTCGGACGAGCGCGCCGCATGGGCGGGCCGGCGCCAGGGCGCGGAGGGCGCCAAGTCACGGAGGGCGCGGAGGGCGCGGAGGGCGCCAGGGCGCGGAGGGCGCCAGGGCGCGGAGGGCGCCAGGGCGCGGAGGGCGCCAGGCCACGGAGGGCGCCAAGTCACGGAGGGCGCCAGGGCGCGGAGGGCGCCAAGTCACGGAGGGCGCCAAGTCACGGAGGGCGCCAAGTCACGGA